>JASFYT010000094.1:0-8090 GCA_045047085.1 Rhizobiaceae bacterium
GAGCCGTGGATGTCGGACATTAGATCGTCGGCGCTTACGTCTACGCTGGAGGCTGAGGCTGGTGACCAGTCGCTGCCTAAAGCTGCTTCCATGGCGCTTTCGCGGTAGACGCCGTCTTGTCCCGCGCCGGTTACGCTAACTCTGGGGCCGTCTGCCGTTTTAGCGGCGAAGACGCCGGCCATTGCGTAGCGCGATGCCGGGTTTGGAAATTTGGCGTAGCCTGCTTTTTCAGGGATTGGGAAACTTACAGAGACGATGATTTCATCTTCGTTCAATGAGGTTTCGAACATTCCTGCGAAGAAATCCCCGGCGGCGATCTCTCTGGAATTGGTTTTGATGGTTGCGCCCAATGCCAGTACGGCGGCAGGGTAATCTGCTGCCGGATCGTTATTGGCGATGGAGCCGCCCAGCGTTCCGCGATTTCGCACATGAGGGTCGCCAATGTGGGATGCCAAAGCTGCGAGTGCTGGAATTGCGCTTTGCACATCGGATGATGATGCCACATCCGCGTGGGTTGTTCCGGCACCAATGGTAAGCGTGTTGCCGTTTTTGGAAATACCCTGCAACTCGGAAAGACCGCCAATATCCACCAGATCAGAAGGAGCCGCTAGGCGTTGCTTCATGGTTGGAATGAGGGTCATGCCGCCACTGAGGAATTTTCCGTCATCAGCGCCGCCCAAAGTGGAAGCCGCGCTATCGAGGGATGAAGCCTTGTGATATTTTGTCTCGTACATTTTTGGTCTCCTTATTCCGCAGCTTGTTTGGTTGCTGCTGCATTATACGCTGTCCAGACCTTTTGAGGGGTGGCCGGCATGGATAAATCATTATTGCCGATTGCATCGGTAATAGCGTTGATGATGGCTGGTGGAGAGCCAATGGCTCCCGCTTCGCCGCAGCCTTTAATACCGAGAGGATTGCTCGGGCAGGCAGTGGACGTGTGGCCAATAGTAAAGCTTGGCAAATTATCAGCCCGCGGCATGCAATAGTCCATATAGGATGCCGTTAGCAACTGACCATTGTCATCATAAATGGCATGTTCCAGCATAGCCTGACCAATGCCTTGTGCTAGACCACCATGGACCTGACCTTCAACAATCATTGGGTTAATAATAACGCCGAAATCGTCTACTGCGGTGAATTGCACGATGTCGGTGGTGCCTGTTGCAGGATCGACTTCCACCTCGCAAATATAGGTGCCAGATGGGAAGGTGAAGTTTGCAGGATCATAAAACGCGCCTTCTTTCAGGCCAGGTTCCATACCTTCCGGCAAATTGTGGGCCATGTAGGCGGCCAGACAAACCTCGTGCCAGCCGAGCACTTTATCGGTGCCTGCAACTTTTACTTCGCCGTTTTCAATGACGATGTCACCTTCATCAGCCTCCATCAAATGGGCCGCAATTTTCTTGGCCTTGGCTTCTACTTTATCGAGAGCCTTGGCGATAGCTGACATGCCCACCGCGCCGGAACGTGAACCATAGGTTCCCATGCCGAACTGAACCTTGTCTGTATCGCCATGAACCACCTGCACATTATCAATTGGCAGACCAAAGCGGTCGCTAACCAATTGAGCGAAGGTTGTTTCGTGGCCCTGACCGTGGCTGTGTGAACCGGTGAGAATTTCGATTGTGCCGACAGGGTTTACCCGAACTTCGGCAGATTCCCAAAGGCCAACGCCAGCACCGAGTGAACCAACGGCTGCCGATGGGGCGATGCCGCAGGCTTCGATGTAGCAGGACATTCCGATGCCGCGTAATTTTCCACGGGATTCAGCTTCAGTTTTGCGGGCAGCAATACCATCCCAATCGGCCGCTTTCATCGCGTCGCTAAGATGAGCTTCGAAATCGCCCGTATCATAGGCCATGATGACCGGTGTTTGATGCGGGAACTCGGTGACGAAATTCTTGCGCCGTAATTCAACCGGGCTGATGCCAAGCTGTCTTGCGGAAGTTTCAATCAACCTCTCGATCAAAAAGCTGGCTTCCGGGCGACCGGCACCGCGATAGGCATCCACCGGCACGGTATTGGTATAAACCGTGCGCACATTGGCGTGGATATTTGCGATATTATACTGACCGGAAAGCAAGGTTGCATAAAGATAAGTCGGCGTTGCAGACGAGAACAAAGACATGTAAGCGCCGAGATTGGCGACGGTATCCACTTTCAAACCAACGATTTTATAATCTTTGTCAAAACCAATTTTCGCGGTGGAAACGTGATCGCGACCGTGGGCATCAGTGAGAAACGCTTCTGTGCGGTCGGAGGTCCATTTTACCGAACCATTGGTTTTCATTGAAGCCCAAAGGCATGCAATTTCTTCAGGGTAGATGTAAATTTTGGAACCAAAACCGCCACCCACATCGGGCGCAATGACGCGCAGTTTATGCTCGGGAGCGACCGAGTAAAACGCTGACAAGACCAACCGTGCCACATGAGGGTTTTGGCTGGTGGTGTAAAGCGTATAGTGATCTTCGCTGGCATTATAAGTAGCGATTGCTGACCTTGGCTCCATTGGATTTGGTGACAGGCGGTTATTGGTGAAATCCATTTCCACCACATGGGCAGCGCCTGCGATGGCTTCATCGGTTGGGGCCTCGTCGCCGATTTCCCAATCGAAGATCATATTGTTGGGGGCTTCAGGGTGCAATTGCGGTGCGCCGTCTTTCAGCGCCTCAACGGCGGATACCACTGCTGGCAATTCTTTGTAGGTTACTACAACCGCTTCTGCAGCGTCGCGGGCCTGATCCTGTGTTTCTGCAACAACGATAACTATCGCATCGCCTACATAACGTACGTATTGAGTAGCCAGCGCTGACCATGCGCCCATGGCCATAGGGGTTCCATCTTTGGAATTGACGGCCCAGCCGCAAATGATATTACCGATGCCGTCGCCGGTTAGCTGTTTGCCATCGAGAATATCGATGACGCCAGGCATTGCTTTTGCGGCGTCGCGGTCGATGCCGGTAATTTCTGCATGGGCATGGGGTGAGCGTACAAACGCTGCATAGGTTTGGTGTTGTTCAACGATGTCGTCAGTGTAACGGCCATGTCCTGTGATGAACCGTTTATCTTCTTTGCGCGTGACTCGGGCGCCAATTCCTTCACTCATTGTGATATCCTCCAATATCGGGATGCGTTAGGGGAAAGCCTTGCGAAATGTATGAGGTTTACCCTCTGGATTGGGCTTGTCTAATTGGCCCGAATTTCGCTTGAGGCTTTCGGGAACGCTGCTCCCTTTTTCCTCAATTATGACTAGGCGCTTTTTGACATTTCGTCGGCGGCGGCCTGAATGCTTTTCACGATGTTGTGGTAACCGGTGCAACGACAGATATTGCCTTCCAGCTCCGCACGGATGGTGGCTTCATCCAACTTACCATCATAACGCTCAATCATATCTGCTGCTGACATGATCATGCCCGGAGTACAAAAACCGCACTGCAAGCCATGATTTTCCTTGAACGCTGCCTGTATCGGATGCAGATCTGCGCCATTGGCCAGACCTTCAATTGTTACAACAGTTGAACCATCAGCCTGTACAGCCAGAAGGGAGCAAGATTTAATTGCTTTTCCATCCACATGCACAACACACGCACCACATTGAGAGGTGTCGCAGCCCACATGGGTTCCGGTGAGGCGTAAATCTTCGCGGATGAATTCCACCAGCAATGTGCGGTCTTCCACGTTGCCCGAAACAGCTTTGCCGTTTACGGTCATGTTGATTGTTGTCATTGTATTCCTCCTCTTAACATCTTCATTATAAATGCTTGAAAATATGTTACGCACTAAAGCGTATTAATTCAACTTTAATTGGCGCGCGCTTCTGCAAGCTCGCAAAATGTATCGAAAAATTTACCGGCAAGTTTTTTGGAAGTGGAGGCAATCAGGCGCGAACCCAGTTGTGCCATTTTCCCGCCAACCTGTACGTCAACATCATAGGTAAGCTTGGTTCCGTCATCTATTTTTTCAAGATTGACGGTGGCTGACCCCTTGGCAAAACCTGCAATACCACCTTTGCCTTCGCCGCTGAGGCGGTAGCTTTCGGGAGGTTTTTTATCGCTTAGGTTAACGACACCTGCAAACTTTGCTTTTACAGGCCCGATTTTCAGAACCACTTTCGCGGTGAATTCATCTTCTGCACTTGCCTCAAGTTCTTCGCACCCGGGGATGCATTGAGCCAGTATTTTGGGATCGTTTAACATTTCCCAAACAACCTCACGGCTGGCCGGAACCACATATTCACCACCAATTTCCAAAGGGTATGCTCCATAAATGTAAGTAACTACTCGACGTAGAACACCACCTTTGAGGTGTTTTGTACAGAGGTTATGTGGTATTTATGTAATCTTAAAACTGGCGGTTTGGATATCTGACAGTATGTTTTGGATTGGCAATGTCGTTAAGGTAATTCAGTGTATCGGCTTCGCTCATGGGCATGGCAAAATAATAACCCTGGAACAGATTGCAACCCATGTTTTCCAGCACTTCAAGTTGCGATTTTTTTTCAACGCCCTCAATAATGCATTGCAGGTTTAGATTACGGCAAAGGTCAGCGACAGTGCGCACAATATCCTGACTTGCCGCATCGGTTTCGATATTCTGGATGAAGCTCCTATCAACTTTTAACCGGTCTATCTTAATGCGTTGAACATAGCTCAAGCTGGAAAAACCGGTACCGAAATCATCCAATGCAATCGAAGCACCCAGTTGACGGATGTGGGTGAGCGATTCATTGGCACGCTCGAAATTCTGCATGACAGCAGTTTCGGTAATCTCAAATATGATGCGGTTTGCCGGGACTGGCGAGTTTTCGATCATGGCCAACAGGCGCATTATGTGCTCGGGAGTACAGATGTCGAATGACGACAGATTGAAGGAAAGATGGATGTCATTCGGCCATTTTGAGGCGGCCTGCAAAGCTTTGGCCAGCAGACTTACGGTTAATTGGTTGATCAGACCCGATTGTTCAGCCGAGCGGATGAATACGTTCGGAGGGATATTGCCCAATACAGGATTATGCCAGCGCGCCAAAGCCTCAAATGCCTTGATTTTTCCATCGAGAGAATTGACGATTGGCTGATACATCAACGACAATTCCTGATCAAGATCGGCTGCCTTGAGGCGGTGAGCAATGGAGCTTACTTCGCGGATGATGGTTTCATGTTCATTTGAAAACAGCACCACATCTCCCTTGCTGTTTTGCTTGGAATAGCAAAGTGCGTAATCAGCGCGTTCAAAAAGGATGTCGGCTGTGTGGCCTGCTGCGGGGTAGGATGCAAACCCTAAAGATGCAGCAACCTTCGTTGTCGCGTCCCGCAGTTGAAATGGTGCGGTGAGCGATTGGCAAATATCTCGTCCTAGTTGGAGAAGTTCCTCGTCTGATTCGGGGTGGCGCAAAATTAGGCCAAATTCATCGCCACCAAGTCGTGCAAGGCAAATGTGGTCGTCGAGCATGGTGTGTAAGCGTTTTCCAACTTCAATCAATAATTGATCGCCAGTGGGATGTCCGAAAAGGTCGTTGACCAGCTTGAATCCGTCGAGATCGAGGATACCGACAACTAACCTTTCAGAGCTCTTTTCGCATTGTTCAATTGCTTGTTTAAGTTCAGTAAAATAACTGCGTCGGTTTGGCAATTGGGTGAGACTATCCAGATTGGCCAGCCGCATATTCTCCTCGTTGAGCGCTTTCAACTTGCGGCTTTGGTCAGATAAAATGCTTTGTTTCTCGATCAGGTCGGTGAAGTTTTTAGCAGTACGCATGGTCATGAAGATCATCGCACTGACGACAATTGCTATGTTAACCGCAATGATTTTGAACATCTGGACGTCACCGACTGTCAGATAGATTAATGATGCACCTACGGACGACGCAGCTAGAATTGCGGCGGACTGGCGCAACGGTGTCAGGCAGTTAATGCAAACCAGCGAGGTAATGCAGATGAAAAAGGCAATGTGGATATGTGCATGAGCGTCGCCAAATCTGAAAAGCGCCAGAGACCAAAAAACAAATAGCGGGCCGAGCAGACTTGAGAATATGACGACACCGTTTAACTTGTTCCGGATCTGGTTGTCGGTTAGGGCATCAACATTGCTTCTCAGTAATGCTGCTGAACGGATCAAGGCAACGGGCACTAAAATGGCGGGACCCAGAATAGTCAATCTAGCTGGAGCAATATCAAAGAGAGTAAAAGAAAGAGCGATCATGTTGATCGCCACCATGGTATACATGAGCGGGATTTGAGTAGTGAGGGCCCTATAGCGAGCACGATTCAGAGCCGGTGTGCCCGCAGATACTCTAAAAAAAGAAACAATCGATTCAAACATTCGTACCAACCCAATATTCAGGGCATTGATTATCAAATTTTTGCTAAAAATCTCTTAATAAGAGGCCCTTGTTTAATATTTATTGTGTATAGAATGGGCTATAATTATTGGGTTTGGTGTATTCTAAAAATTAACTTGGGCACGGTGGGGGATGGGTTCAATTGCTCCGTAGCCTGCGACCGTTCCTGCTGCCACTTGGGCTGCGCGATGGCCGGCTATGAAAGGGTCGCCGGTTTCGCAGAAATAAGCGAGGAATGAGCCGGCAAATGCGTCTCCTGCGCCGGTGGAGTCAATGGCTTTTACCGTGGTGGGCGAGATAGTTTCTGTCCGATCTCTTGTGGCGACAATGGCACCGGACGCGCCGCGTTTGAGCACTACTATTTTAACACCGAGATCAAGAAAATATTTGATAATGTCATCTGGAGATTTGAGGCCTGTTAAAAGTTCGGCTTCGTCATCGCTGGGGAAAACTATGTCCGTCGAAGCCATGGCTTTGAAGATGGCAGATTTTGCTTCTTCCAACGGCCACAGTTTCAATCGCAAATTGGTGTCATATGAAACTAATACTTTAGATTTTCGAGCGAGATTGATTGCCGCGCTGGCTGCATCTCGCATGGAATGACTGATTGCTTGCGTGATGGCCGATATGTGGAGGATGCGGGCACTGGCTATATAATCGGGATTCAAATCCTTTGATGAAAACTGGCTGGCGGCAGAATTGGCCCTTAGATAGGAGAACTGTCTGCCGCTGGCATGGGGGCGAACGAAGTAAACGCCGCTTGCAGAAGTTTCGCTTCTAACGATGGTTGCTGTATCGATGTTTTCCTTATGCCACAATTCGATTAGGGCGTCGCCGAATTCATCCTTTCCAAGGGCTGTGATGTAACCGACTTTCGCGCCTTGCCTCGCGGCTGCAATCGCTGCGTTTGATGTGTCGCCGCCAAAGCCTTTTCGATAGATTTTGGCTTCTCCATCCGGGTCGGTGCAAACAAATTCAACCAAGGGTTCACCCATGGCAATGATATCGAGGTTTGCTTTGGTTTTCATGTTTTGACTCTGGATATTTCAACACTATTTCCCGCGACAAATGGCTGGTCGCAGGAGATTAGTCAACTAACATTTACCTATTTGCCTCTGCCCCCTTGAACAGGAATTTTGGGTTTCTGATGAATATATGCCCATGGTTGCCCTGCCCAGTTTTTGTTGGCTTGTCGATTTTACTGAAGTGGTTTATTCCTTCCCGGCGTGGCCGTCGGGGGAGATGGTCGTATGCTCTTTTGCAACCCGGATCGGAGATTTTGTTAGATGAGACAGACTTGGAGATGGTTTGGTCCAGACGATATTGCGTCGACGGATGATATGGTTCAGTCGGGCGTTGAGGGGGTAGTTTCTGCTCTGCATCACATTCCAACAGGAGATGTGTGGAGTACAGAAGAAATTGCTTTGCGGCAGCAGCAGATTAGCCTCCTTAAAAATGGTAATGCCTCCGGGCTTGAATGGGAGGTTGTTGAAAGCCTGCCAATTTCTGAAAGTATCAAAAAACAGACTGGCGACTGGCGCGAGCATATTTCCAAATATCATACCAGCATGGAAAATTTGGCTGCCGCCGGGCTTGAGGTGATTTGTTATAATTTTATGCCGGTTCTTGACTGGACCAGAACCGATCTTGCATGGCAATTACCTCACGGTGGTACGTGCATGCGGTTTGATTACATTGATTTTGCGGCCTTCGATTTGTTCATTCTAAAGCGTGAAGGTGCGAGCGATGATTT
>JASFYT010000095.1:0-4768 GCA_045047085.1 Rhizobiaceae bacterium
AAAAACGCGCTCTTTGCAGGTCATGATGCGGGCGCACAAAACTGGGCAATGCTGGCGTCCCTTATTGAGACCTGCAAGCTCAACAAAATCGAGCCCCACAACTATCTGACAGGTGTTCTCACAGCCATCATAAATGGCCATAAGCAAAAGCACATTGAACAGCTGTTACCATGGAACTTCAAAACCTGAAGCAACGCTTACATAGAGCAGGGTTATTATTGCGTTTATTCTGAAGGTGCGTGGTCGCATTGGAACAAGGCCGCTAATCTCGACTGAACACTTCCATTGGCATATATTGCCAACAAGGAGCATACAGCCATGGTTACACGTAATATCGTTCTTACCGACACACAGGATCAACTGGTTCAAGCATTGGTGTCTTCTGGTCGCTACCAGAATGCGAGTGAGGCACTGAGGGCAGGACTTCGGTTGCTTGAACAAGAAGAAGCCGGGCTGATGCAGATCCGAGAAGGCTTGCGTGATGGGCTTGCGCAAGCTCGACATAGTGATTTGGCCGAAGGTACGAGAACTGATGCAATACGGCGTGCGTTTGCACGGGCGCGCACCAGCCATTGAGTCGCCCTTTTCCGCCTAACACGCCGTGCTGAAGACAGTTTGATTGAGATCGCGCGTTGGACGATCTAAACGTTTGGACAGCGCCAAGCAGTGAGCGATGCGCCGACCCCACATACCGTTGAGCTTTCAGATATGCGACACAGACCTTTCATAGATTTGAAGGGAGTTTCTCCATGGGAGCAACAAACGAGTTTCTCACAAGGATGCCACGACGGGTTGATGGCAAACGGAATTGGCCAACAGAACTGAAGGCGCGGGTCGTTGCAGAAACACTGATTGAGGGTGAGACCGTAAAGGCAGTTGCCAAGCGGTATGAAGTGATGGCGACCACGGTTTCAGATTGGCGGCGTATGGCACGGACGGGCAAGTTGGTTTTACCCAATTTGGATGGCATGGATTTTGTGCCCGTGCAGATTGAAGAGGCTAAGCCGCCTGCGTCGGTTCCAATACCAACCGCCAATTCAGGCACACTTGATGTGATCAAAGGCGACGTGACTGTTCGTCTGGATGCGGGGGCAGCACCTGAACGTATTGCTCAGATTGCGGCAGCCCTATGATCCACCCTTCACATGCTGTGAACATTTACGTCGCCACGAAGCCGGTCGATTTTCGTAAGGGTCACGACGGGTTGGCCGCACTGGTGCAAAGTCATTTGTGCAAGAAACCCTTTGATGGAGCGATCTATGTGTTTCGCGCAAAACGGGCTGATCGTCTGAAGTTGATCTATTGGGACGGGACAGGATTGGTCATGGCTTATAAACGGTTGGAGCAGAACGTGTTCAAATGGCCCGCGATCCGCGATGGTGTTCTGAGTTTGAATCCTGCCCAATTTGAAGCACTATTTGCTGGGTTGGATTGGCGACGTGTCACCCAACTTGAGGTCTTACCACCTGCTGCGGCAGAGTGACTCGGTGGTTGTTTTGCACGGGTAATTCATCCCTCTTTTTGATAAATACACACTATGACTTTTCGCCCAAACCTTCCCTCTGATGTTGCCACTTTACAGGCTTTGATCATTGCCAAAGACGACCGCATTGTTCGCCTTGAGAAGCTTGTGGCCGACTTCAAGCGCGCATTGTTTGGATCAAAGTCAGAGAAGGTATCTACAGACCAATACGAACTGGCGCTGGAAGACATCGAGGCGGCAATGGCTGTCATCCATGCCGAAGATGAACAAGACATCAGCTCTCGGGCAAAGCCCAAACCACGGCGCACCAATCGCGGATCATTACCCAAACATTTGCCTCGTGTCGAAGAGGTTATTGCACCAGACAACATCATTTGTGACTGCGGTTGCGAACGCCATATCATTGGCGAAGACGTCACTGAGCGTTTGGATATAGTGCCATCCCAGTTCCGTGTGTTGGTCACGCGACGGCCAAAATACGCGTGCCGTGCGTGTGAGAATGGCATTGTCCAAGCACCCGCAAAGCCACACCTGATCGAAGGCGGGATGCCTACTGAAGCAACCTTGGCAACGATTGTTATAAACAAGCATGCAGACCATTTACCACTGTTTCGGCAAGCAGGCATCTTTGCTCGCCAAGGTGTGCATCTGGACAGGTCAACACTGGCAACATGGTTGGGACGTGTCGCACATGAATTGACGCCAGTTTATGAATGTCTCAAGGCAGATCTAAAACAATCGACCAAGCTCTTTATGGACGAAACGACGGCTCCGGTTCTCGATCCGGGGCGAGGCAAAACCAAAACGGGTTACCTCTGGGCATTGGCCCGAGATGACAGGCCTTGGGGCGGATCTGCGCCCCCAGCCGTGGCGTTCACATATGCACCAAGTCGGGCTGGCAAGCATGCTGTCGAGATATTGCAGGGGTTTGGTGGCGTTCTCCAAGTTGACGGTTATACGGGGTATAATCGTGTTAAAGATCGCGGTAACGGTGAACCCATTGAGCTGGCCTATTGTTGGGCACACGCAAGGCGCAAGCTATTTGAACTGACCGTCAACAATGTAGCCCCTATCGCAGAGGAAGGCCTGAAACAGATCAAAGCTTTCTACCGTATTGAGGCTCAGATCAGGGGTATGTCTGCTGATGAGCGCCAAGCAATACGTCAGGAAAAAACGTTGCCACGCATGGAGGTCTTTGAACAATGGCTGACATACAACCGTGCGCAGGTATCGGCTAAATCCCCAACGGGATTGGCGCTAAAATACATTGCAAAATATTGGGACGGCTTAAACCTGTTCCTCACCGATGGGCGCATCGAGATCGACAACAACACAGTGGAACGCTGCATGCACCCCATTGCATTGAACCGCAAAAACGCTCTCTTCGCAGGCCATGATGCTGGAGCCCAGAACTGGGCCATGCTTGCGTCAATCATTGAAACCTGCAAACTCAACAAAGTTGAACCACACACTTATCTGACAGGTGTTCTCACCGCTATTGCCCAAGGCCATAAACAGAAAGACATTGAGGACCTGCTACCCTGGAACTTTGGGAAGTGAGCCAACGCTTACGAAAAAGTCACGGCCTGGTTTGAATCACTTGGGACAGAAAAAGAACTTCCTAAGCCAAAGCCAGACGTATTTCTAAAATAAAGTAACCTCAATTTTTTCTTTTTCACCCGCAAAGATTTTCAGATAAAATACCCTCGCTAGGGTAGGGACCACTCTAAGCCCCATACGATCAGGGCTCGCGGCCAAAAATTTTTCTGGCAATCCATCCCCCGGTTTTTGCCGGAGCCGCAGCTAATTCTCCGACGGTTGTCATCACTGAGGCCTCTTGGTCCAAGATTTGCTCTATCTTGTCGATGGCAAGTTCCTCCCGTTCGTCAAATTTGCCATCTATTTCAGCAATTGCAGTAAGCAGCGTAATCAACTCTTTCCGAATGGCATCGAAGTTGCAATCCGGATTTGACCGGGCAAAATCTGCGAATGCCTTTGCCATCTCAGTGATTTTACATCGCTCTGTGTTCTCCTCAAGCACCTTCAGGGCACTTTCGGTGTAACGCACATCATATCCCCACTCGGTGACAAAGTACTGTTTAATAAGGTCGATTTCCCGCTCGTCGACAGTGCCGTCAATCGCAGCAATCTTCAACGCAAACGCCCCAAGCAAGTCCATCAGAGATGCACCGAGTAAATCTATAGGCGTGTTAATAAATTTTGGGATAGTCTCGATCCGGGACTGGCCATACCCTCTGAAAAGCCGTGTCACACCATAATATGCGCCACCAGACGCGACGGCTGCACCAATCACCCATCCAATGGGCGTTGCAGCAACAGCACCCAGGCCGATGGCAGACATCCATCCACCAGAGGCAAATAACGTTCCTGCGACCGTAGATGAGGCTGCGACAGCCCCTCCTGTCGCGGCAACTCCGCCTACATCCCAGATTTGCTGTAGTGTTTTTGCAATACGAATGGACGCATATGCATCGCCGCCTATAGCAAGTTTTCGCTTGAAGCGAAGGCTGTCGGAAATAACCTGCTCCACATTGTCAAAGCTATGAATCTGCTCTTCATCGGTGTAGCTTTCGGTCATTGAGTAAGGCCTTTCATCGGCGAGAATTGCGCGACTAAGTTTTCAATTCGCTTTCCAATTTCACCACCCCTCATGTCTGCTAAAACTCCTTGGGTCAGTCCAAATATTAGCAGGATAGACTTTAGAAGTCCTGCAAGTAAGGAACCAAAAATAGGGATCCCCGCAATGAGCGAAGTAATGACGAGCGCCAGCGCCACGCCCAACAAGGTGTTTGGGATGGTCTTGGCCAACTCAATAGCGAAACTTACAAGTTTGCGACCAAGTGTGATGATCCGGTCACCCACTACGATTGTGAATTGCGCAACATCGAGAACAATGGACTTGGAATCGGCAGACAGGTCTGTTCGGTCCAACATTTCCTCGATTTTCCGCAATGGAAGGGAGCCGCTAATTGCCTCTAGCACGCTTTCCAAGTCGTTGCTGGTCTGGAAAACTGGCGGTTGTGTTTCAGTCATGGTTTAGCCTTGTTGTTCTCGGAGAGATGGTTGCCCAATAAAAATAGGTAAATCAAAACAAATTGTTTTGATATAAAGATACGCTGAACCAACCACACATAACCGAGAAAAGCAATGTAACTATACAGGAAACTCAAACTGGAGATGTATAGATGTTTACTACCTTCCCGCTGCTTGTTGCAGGTGGCGTTGCCCTTCGGCTTGCCCTGAACTGGGGGTCGGGACACCGCT
>JASFYT010000096.1:0-22636 GCA_045047085.1 Rhizobiaceae bacterium
CTGATTTCTGATTTGGTTTTGTTTACTTGAAGGATACTGACAAAAAATGTCAGTATTAATCTGACATGGTATTTTGCATGGAAGGGAATTGGATATGAGTAGGTCTGACCGATTAATTCGCCTGATGCAGGTTATGCGGCGTTTGCCATCGCCGGTGACTGCACGCAGGCTTTCGATGGAGATGGAAATTTCCGAGCGCAGTATTTACCGTGATATTCAATCACTTCGAAATTCAGGTGCGATAATCGACGGGGAGGCGGGCTATGGCTATACGCTTGGGGAGGATCCGTATTTGCCGCCAATGCAATTTGACGGAGACGAGGTGGATGCGCTGGCACTCGGGCTGATATCGGTGATTGAAATTGGTGATAAAGATTTACGGTTTGCGGCTGAAAACGCCTTTGCCAAACTGGAGGCGATATTGCCGGAGGCTTTGCGCCCGCGAATGCGCTTTCCTGCAACGGCCGCAAAATCGTTTCGCCGTAAAGTTGCTTCCGACATGGATTTAACTCCGATACGACAATACATATGGGAGGAGCGGGTTCTCTTTTTTCATTATGTCACGGCTGAGGGAAAACCTAGTCAACGCAAGGTTTGGCCGTTGGCGATTGTGTTTCTGGATACGGTTCAAGTACTGGTAGGGTGGTGCTGTTTGCGCAATGATTTCCGTACTTTCCGACTAGATCGGATTAAGAAACTGGAGTTTCTTGATGAGTCGTTTCGACCCAAACGGGTTGGATTGTTGCGGGATTATTTTCAACAGGAAAAAGAAAATGATTGCTGAAACAAAATTGCCGGAAGTGTTTTACATCTGGTGCTCTTCTTCGCTGACATTCACTAATGCTTTATTGAAATGGCTCAGGGCCTCTAACTGGGTTGCCCAGGCGATGATGATATCGGGGTTTATTTCATCGACCACCGGTAGTTTTTGATGGCCACTTGAGTTAAATTTTTGCAGAGCTTGCTCCAGACATTCTGATGATTTCATCGTATGAGGTGCCAGTTCTTCATGATCGGAGATGTTCTCATGCTCATCAAGCAGTTCCATGAAATCCATGACCTTGATCGAATGGGAAATTTGATCATGGGGGCCGCGATGAACGAATAGTCCGCGCATTTCCAATTGCCATTGGAAGAATGAACGCCCGTGCAGCGCCTGATTTATTCCGGTGGCCATGGAAACCACCAATAATAGTGCGATGGTAAGATCATAACCGCCGGTGAGTTCAAATATAATGATAGTCGTTGAAATGGGGGCGCCCAGCATGGCTGCTGCAACCGCTCCCATACCAAGGATGGCATAAAGGCCCTGACTGGAGGCCATCTCCGGGAAAAACTGGGCAGCAATCAAACCAAATGCACCACCGGTCATTGCACCAATATAAAGTGATGGTGAAAATACTCCGCCACCAAAACCAAACCCCAGCGTGATTGCAGTGGCAATCGTCTTTGCCACCAGTAACCCAAATAGAAGATAAAGGGTCATCTGGTTGTGCAGGGCCAAATCGGTCGCTTCATAGCCAACGCCCAGGATTTCAGGGAAATAAATAGCGATTGCACCTACCATCAGGCCGCCGATAACCGGCTTGGTCCATAGGGGCATTTTGATGCTGCGGGCAACATAACTTGCGCCGACGAGAGAAAACTGGAAGGCGATTGCTGCCAGTGCGCAAATGACCCCCAGAATGGCGAAGGCTGGAAATTCCCAAAGGGATGTAATTTGGTATTCGGGAATTTCGAATGCGGCAACATCGCCAAACCATGAGCGTGACAGCAGTGTTCCGGCCACAGACGATATAACGATGGGAACGGTGGATCGTTTGGACGAATGGCCTAAAATTACTTCATGGGCAAAAAGAACGCCGGCGATCGGGGCATTGAAAGATGCTGAGACGGCTGCTCCAACGCCGCAAGCCAGCATTGTGGTGCGGCAGTCCCCAGGGAGTTCGAAACGTCTGGCAAGAGAGGCCGAAATTGCTCCGCCCAAATGAACCATTGGTCCTTCACGCCCGGCGCTGGCACCAAATCCTAAAGATACGATTGTAGTGATTGCCGAGAGAAATGCGGCTTTTGTATCGATTTTTTGGCCGCTATGGATGCGCGCTTCAATGATATCGGAGACGCTTTCTGTGCGTCTTAGGGGGAGGAGTTTTGTTATAAAAAACCCGACGATTAGGCCGCCAAATGCAGGGGCAAGCAGGACTATATACCAAGGGTGGTTCCTTGCAGCACTGGCCACATGTTCTGATGCGTCTTGCAGCCAAATATATTGCACGTAACCGATACCCTCACGAAACAGGATTGCTGCCAGTGAAACCGAGAGGCCGACGAATAGCGCTATTAGCCAGATGAAGGGCTGTTTGCTTGCCAGAAAAACCCGAATATTGGGCTCAATCCATTTAAGGAGCAAAGAGGGCAATTGAATGAATGTATGCAGCATGTCGGTTAAAAGTTCAAAGTTCGAATCTGTTGTGTGGACTGCGTTTTACTAAATGCTCTTGCTGCCATCATTGTCAATGTAATGGGTGGAAAGCACTGAACACTCCCATCGGTTCCTTTTCCTCCCTGTGACGTGCCGCATACCATGTTTAAAACTATCTGGAAGAGTCTGTTTTTCGCCATTTTGGGTGCTTTTGTGATGTTTGGATCGCAGAACATGCCTATCGGTTTGTTTAAAGGCACATTTTATCTGAAAACCGGTTACCACTTTTAAGAATGTGCTTTAGAGTAAAGATTATTACAGGAAAAACACCGGTACTTTCAGCCGGGCATAAGGGTATTGGCGTATTATATGGCACTTGGCGACCTTGAAGTATTTGAACGTAATGAAAGCGGTATTGCAACTGCATTTTCTATATTGAAACAGCGGTTTGGCGAGCAATTCTCGGATTCCCAAGCCTTGCGGGAACAGCATTGCCATACCATGACATATATTCCTAGCCAGTTGCCTGATTGTGTGGTTTTTGCCAAATCTACCGAAGACGTGCGTGATATTGTTCTGATCTGCGCTGAGCATAAAGTGCCAATTATTCCTTTCGGTACCGGGACTTCACTCGAAGGCGGGGTGAATGCACCTGCTGGCGGAATATCAATTGATTTGATGCAGATGGACCAAATTTTATCGGTAAACAGCGAAGATTTGGATGTAACCGTGCAGCCGGGCGTTACGCGTGAAGCGCTGAACGAGTATCTGCGGGATACGGGATTGTTCTTCCCGATTGATCCAGGTGCCAATGCCTCTCTGGGTGGCATGGCTGCGACCCGTGCCTCGGGCACCAATGCGGTTCGTTATGGTACGATGCGCGAAAATGTCCTCAATCTTACTGTTGTTATGCCCGATGGTGCGATTGTGAAGACCGCCAACCGGGCGCGTAAATCTTCGTCCGGGTATGATTTGACAAAACTGATGGTTGGTTCTGAAGGCACGCTTGGCGTTATCACTGAGCTGACATTGCGCCTTTACGGAATTCCAGAGGCAATTTCTGCCGGAGTTTGTTCGTTTCCGACGGTTGAGGATGCGTGCAATGCTACCATTCTTGCTATGCAAACGGGAATTCCCATGGCCCGTATTGAATTGATGGATGCGGAGATGGTGCGGGTGATCAATCAATATGCGCATCTATCTTATCCTGAAACACCTTTGCTGATGCTTGAATTTCATGGTTCTCCTGAAGGTGTGAAAGAGCAGGCGGAATTATTTGGCGAGATCGTCAAGGATTGTGGTGGCGGTGATTTTGAGTGGGTTACAAAAACCGAGGATCGTAACAGACTATGGAAAGCCCGTCATGAGGCCTATTGGGCAATCAAAGCTAATTTCACCGTGAAAGAGGGGATAGCGACGGACGTTTGCGTGCCCATCTCAAGGTTGGCAGAATGCGTTCGTGAGACAGAGGAAGATATCAAAAGTGCTGGCCTTTATGGGCCGATTCTTGGACATGTGGGAGATGGTAATTTCCATGCGACTTTGATGGTTGATCCCAATGATGCCGATGAAGTGGCCAGGGCGGAACAAGTAATTGAACGTATGGTGATGCGGGCACTTGAAATGGATGGAACCTGCACGGGTGAACATGGGGTTGGTCAGGGAAAACGCCGGCTTGCCCAGATTGAACACGGCTCGGGGGCCGATGTCATGTTAGCCATAAAAAAGACGATTGATCCCGACAATATAATGAACCCGGGGAAACTGGTTGGGCTAGAGTCGAGGTTGTAGTCCAACCCCAATTGATGTGGAGTAATTAGCTGTTTCGCTTGTTTGTAGCTGTTGGTGGTCTGCTGGTTGTCGCGCTGTTTGGTGCGCTGATCGCGCCGTATTTTATCGACTGGTCGGTCTACAAACGAGACTTTGAACGCGAAGCCTCGCTGATTTTTGGCCAGCCTGTGAAGGTGGATGGGGACGCCCAAGTACGGCTGCTTCCCATGCCCAGCGTTACTTTTCATAAATTGCAAGTTGGAGGAAACGAAGACGGAACGCCTATGACGACCGTTGATGAGTTTTTTATGGCGGCTGAATTAATGCCGTTTTTGAGTGGTGAAATTCGCGTCAAGGAAATGAAGCTGGTTCGCCCGAAAGTTACTATCCTTCTTGATGAAAACGGTACAATTGAATGGGGCGACCGGGAGGAAACGCTTTCGAAATTTGGCCTGAAAAGACCTGATCTTGACAACCTTGCATCTGTAAAACTTGAAAATGTATCGGTTGAAGATGGGCAAATTATTATTGTCGACCAATCCAGCAACAGAGAATTAACGGTGTTGCAAATGTATGCCGGTATCAAGGCTCGATCGCTGCTTGGGCCATGGCATATGGATGCCAGCGGCATAGTCAATGGAGTACAAACCCGCTTTACAATCAATACCGGGGCCTATCAAAAAGAGGGTTCTATCCGCATTAAGCTGTTGAGCGAACGGATAGACCAGCCTTATCGTATGCTGATTGACGGGCCGGTATCTCTGAAGGATGGACTGCTTGCATGGGACGGAAGTTTTAAAATCGATCCCATGAGCGGTGATGCATTAGACCGAGCCAAAGAGGCAGAAAAACCGTTGCCGGCATGGGTTTCGGGAACATTTGAAGCAAATCCCAAAAACATTACTATCCCTGAATACAGACTACAGATTGGTGACAGAGAAGATCCCTATTTGATCACCGGGCAGGGCGGCATAGATGTCGCTGAGAAAATATTTTTTCGCTTGCAGGCAGATGGACGTCAGCTTGATTTGAGTAAATTGGAAGATGGTGAGGAAAAGAAAACCCCTCGTCTGGAGGACAGGCTTGCTGCGGTTAAAACCATTCTCAACAGCATTCCTCTTCCTGATGCGGACGGGGAAATCAGCATTGAACTTCCAGCAATTGTTGCGGGTGACACCCTAATCCGCGAAGTTTCAGCGGTTGTGCGCCCGGTAGATGCAGGGTGGGATGTTCACTCCTTACGCATGACGCTGCCGGGAAATACGGTATTTGAAGCCAATGGCAGGCTGGGGCTTGGTGATTCATTTGGGTTTGATGGTCAGGTGCTATTAGCGTCACGCCAACCCAGCGGATTTGCAGCGTGGATTTCCGGCAAGGTTGATAGAGCAGTCAGGCGGCTTTCATCGGTTGGGCTTGCCGCAAAAGTGACCATATCTCCCAATCAAACAACGTTGGATAATTTGGAACTTGTGCTCGATACGGCAATCCTTCGGGGTAAAATTCAGCGCATTGCTGTGATTGATGGCAGACCCGGAATTATCGCATCGCTAAATGGTGATCTGGTCAATCTTGATGATTTGCGCGCCATATATGCTTTGACGCAAGGCGGAACAGCGGACGAAAGTGCCGCATTCGCAGGGCATGATCTTGACCTTCGATTGAATGCCAAGGAGCTTAGGGGAAAAGCGTTTGGCGAGAACCTTCGTGCGTCCAATGTGAACACCCATGTGCGGGTACAAAAAGGATCACTGGCAATTGAAAAACTGGATATAGGTTCGTTTTTTGGTACCAGTGTTGCCAGTTCTGGCAGGATTTCTGATTTACTTGATAAACCGAATGGCAATGTAAAATTTAACATTCGGGCAAAATCGGGAACTGAATTTGCTCAATTATTGCAGAGGCTTGTGGGTCAAAACCCATTGCTTGATGCTCTCGCCGAGACTGCCAAACTTTCTGAGAATTCAAATTTAAATATCGAGATTGATTCGACTTCCGGCGAAAAGGGTTCCAAAGGGCAGGCGCTGATAAGTGGTGTCGTGGGCGGGACTAGCATCAATACTCGCATTGGGTTTAATGGCAGGGCCAGCGCCATCCGCGATATGGAATTAGATATCAACGGGTCTTTTGAAAATGAGACACCTCACATCCTGCTGCAACAATCGGGGCTGGAGGTTTTGCCTCTGGATACGCCCGGCCCGTTGAGCATTCAAGCTGAAATTGCCGGTATTGCGCGCAAGGGATTGTTGACGTTGATTTCTGCAAGTGCACCGGGCAGTGATGTGACGGCAAATGGACTAATGACCCTGAGCGGTGACGGTAAATCACAAGGGAAGTTTGATGTAACTCTTGGTTCAAAAGATATTCAACCCTTCCTTTTGCTCAGCGGGTTGGCGGTGCCGGGTTTGTCGCTGCTGGATGCCGTGCCGGTATCACTTACTTCTGAGGTGGGAATGAAGCGATCGGGTATGGAATTCAAAAAACTGTCCGGCCAGATTTCAGGTAACAAATATAGCGGCGGTTTGAATGTAGCCAAGCTGGTTGCGGCACGACCAAAAATGACCGGAAAAATTCATTTTGATACGCTCTCGATTCCGCTTTTACAAAATCTCGTTCTAGGCTCTCAGGCTGATCAAAAAGATGAGAAGGCTTTATTCAATCATGCCTTCCTTCAAGGCCTAGATGGTGATGTTGATGTGAGTGCTAATCTTGCGGTTTTGGGTGTGGGAGAACGTGCGCAAGGTTATTCGTCACAATTGGTTGTTCTTGACGGGAATATCAATTTGAACGCAGTTAGCATGGCTTGGATGGGGGGCAATCTGAGCGGTAATCTTTCTATTCGAAATACTGCCGGTGCCGGTCAGATGAGTGGTCAGTATCAATTGGCCGAGGGAAAACTTGATCAGTTGTTTGCTGCTGTCGGTAAGGCACCATTTATGACGGGGGTCTTTGACAGTGCCGGTACTTTTAACGGGAGTGGGCGTAGCAAAAAGGCGTTGCTTTCAGGGCTTGGTGGAAGTGGCATTTTTGCTGTTAAGAATGGTGAGATTCCAGGGCTTAACCCCGACGCATTCAGCCAGATATTGCTGGCAACGGATGTTGATGGATTTGAAATTGAAACTGAGCGGGTGGGCGAGATTGCTGATGCTGCGGTGTTTGGTCAAAGTTTCCATCTTGGAGATTACAGCGAGGCGTTCTCCTTGGTTCAGGGCAACCTTGTGTTGCGCAATGTTTCGGTGGAGACTGACGAATTGCGACTTTCTGCAAAGGCATCATTAAACCTTGCCAGCATGAAAACTGACGCCAGCGTGCAGATTGTCTATCAAGCAGGAAAAGAAGCTGTTGCCGGAGCTGCACCCGAAGTGCGACTTGACTGGACTGGTAATTTTCCGCAGCTTTCTATGTCATTGGATACGCAGGCGCTGGAAGGGTATTTGTCCGTACGTGCTTATGAGCGCGAACAACGCCGGGTTGAATTGCTTCAGGCGGCAATCCTCGAGAAGCAACGCCTGCGCCGGGAAATTATCCGCACCAATGCGCGCGCCAATTATAAAATATATCTGCGGAAACAGGAAGAGCTCGTCCGTATCAAGGCCGAGGAAGAGCTGTTACGTTTGATCAAATTAGAAGAGACCCTGGACAAAAAACGTCGCAAGGAAGAAGAGGCTCGATTGAAGGCTTTGGATGCTCTTGCCCGCCAACAAAGAAAACTTGAAGCTGAACAGGCGAAGAAACTTGCGGCAACCAAACGCCAGAGAGAACGAAAAGCAGCGGAAGCAAAAAAGCGGGAGATTGCGCGCATAAAACGAAACGAGGCTGAGGCTACCAAGCGGCAAAAAGAATTGGAATTGGCTAAGCGTAAATTGGCCGTTGCAGCCAAGAAACGCCGGGAAAATGAGCAGGTTGAATTGAGACGCAAAGCTATTAGTGCACGCATACAAAGGACGCTTGAGACCGAACAGGCAAAAAAAGACGATAAAAAGAAGGCCAACGATGCTTTCAAACGTTTGCTGGATCTGGCTGAAAAACAACGTCTCGACAATGAGAGTACGGGGGGCGTGCGAGGATTGGGTGGTGATACGTTGCGGCCAGATGAATTGAAATCAATCGAACGGGGCGGTGTTGTGCGTCGGGATCTAGACCCCCTTGATAGTTCTTCGACAAATCCAAAAAGCGATAGAATTTCGGAGAATGATCATCTCGACCGGAAAAGATTGCTTCAGGAGTTGGATAAGTTGTTATTTAACAACTAGCATTTTTACACACAATTTAACTGATACCGGTTACTGCTTTTCAGATTGTGCTCTAGCATTTTTCACATCATTCAAAATAAAAACACGAATGGCTGAAGACAGATTTTGATCTGGGGTTCGCTCTTTGTCGATTTTTGTAATCAGGCTTGCCAGCGGAGTTTTCGTTGAAGCGGCAACGCGTTTTAATTCCGTATAGAATTCATCTTCGAGAGAGAAGCTGGTCGGATGACCTTTGATGCTGACGGAATGTTTATGCAGCATGCTCAATTATCTTTTGTGGTGATGTCGCGTGCATGGCCATCTAGCCGCGATTGTTCCAGCTTTGACTGTGCTTTCTTTAGATCGCGTTCTCTTTTTGGAATGGAGTGAAGGGCGCGGTTTTGCTCTGCTTCGATCTCACGTTCTTTGCGCGATTTCCGTTTTCTTGCCATTCTGAGATTGACGATATTTGCCACGTTGTTGAGCGCTATTTTTTCTTACGGAAAGAATCCAGAGAGACGACATCGGCGCTTTCTGGTTTTTGATCACCACTAGAAGTAGCGTCTTCTTCAACAGCATTTTTGACTTTTTTCTTTGCCCGGGTTTTTTTCTTTGGTGCTGCTTTGGCAGGTTTTTTTTGCGGATTAACGACACTCAATTCGCGTGGGCTTGATTTTACCGGCAAATGCTCTGGAGATATCTCCTCTTCGCCGTGAACGGCTTCGAACTGTAATCCAAATTTCACCCATGGGTCGAAGAAGCCTTTGACCGAATCATACGGGACTTTCAATCTTTCGCGAATGTCGTCGAAAGATAAATCGATTTTGAAGCTTCCCTCATTTACTTCAAGATCCCAGTAAGTGTGCTGGATGACGATGGTCATGTCTTCGGGATAACGTTCCTTCATGCGCTTTGATAGGCGCACGCCGGGGTGGTTTGTATCAAAGGTGATGAAGAAATGGTGTTCGCCCGGTAGGCCGCAATTCATGACCTCTTCCAAAACTCTCTTGATCACACCACGAAGCGCTTCTTGGGTGAGGATGTCGTAGCGAATGAGATCTTCGTTTTGCGGTTCGTCGTCCATGCTTTTCCATTTGCCGTTTGATAAAGTAATAGTGTTAATCCCCACCATAGTATCATCTTAATTGTGAAGATAGATAAGGAGGGGTTAAAGTTTGCGAATCTGTTGCTCGATTGTTATTGTTAAAGTGGATGGTATTGTGTCCATGATCTAGCTTTTTTAGTAATTTAGTAGGAAAATTATTGATGTTGAAAATATTACTTGTTTCATGTGCGTGTCTGGCTGGATCTGTCCAGGTTGCTGTTGCAGGCGACAGCGATGTGGTTGGTGTTAAGGTTCGTGCCGGTGCATCTGGTTTTGGTTTTGATGTTACTTTACGCCATGATGATGAAGGTTGGGATCATTATGCTGACCGCTGGGAGATCGTTGGAACTGATGGGACCGTTTACGGCACTCGCATTCTGGCACACCCACATGAAAATGAACAACCATTTACCCGCTCAAAGTCCGGTGTGAAAATTCCTGAAGGCGTGAAAAGCGTTGAAATTCGGGCTGGTGCCAAGCCCCATGGACTAGGTGGAAAAACCATGCGTGTGGATTTGCCCGGCAGGTAGTGGCGAAGATACGCGAATCATGTCATGCGTGACCTATGACAGATCAATCGAGAATTTCTGCCCAAATTGCCTTTCTAACCGAAGCGGATAAGTTGAAATCTGTTTTGCGGGCAACTACCCTTTGTGATGCGTCGCGACGTGAAAACTCAGGCGAGCATAGTTGGCATATTGCGCTTTACGCGATGGTATTGGCAGAACATGCAATCACTCCTATCGACATAAACCGGGTTATCAAGATGTTGCTAATCCATGATCTGGTGGAGATTGATGCAGGCGATACCCCAATTCATGGGAATTATGACGTCGCGGAAATGGCAGCTATCGAAGAGCGTGCCGCCGATCGTATTTTTGGCCTCTTGCCAGAGGAGCAGACAAAGGAATTTCGTGCTTTATGGGATGAGTTTGAAGCGGCCGAATCTGACGATGCGGTTTTTGCTAAATCCATTGACCGGGTGCAGCCGGTGATTTCAAATCTAGAGAGTGGCGGCGTGTCGTGGATCGATTACAATGTAACCGTCGAGCAAATTGAATCCCGCGTCGGTATTAAAGTGAAACGCGGGGCACCGGCGATCTGGGAGTTTCTAAAAGCCCAAATCGATGGATGGTTTGCCAAGAAGCGCTAGTTCCTGACCCTAGGTTCCGGTCCTAGCTATACCATTGACCCAATTTGACTTTAGCGGCCATGCCGACCAGTTTCTCAAATTCTGCCGGATCCTGCGTACCGTCATCACGACCGCGATAGTGATATGGATAAACGAATTTTGGTTTGAATTCACTAACAGCAGATGCAGCAGCTTTTACGTCCATGGTGAATGGTAAGTTCATGCAGATAAAGGCCAGATCGATATCTTTCAATGCGCGCATGTCTGGAATGTCTTCTGTGTCGCCTGAAATGTAGATGCGGAAACCATCAAAGCCCAACACATAACCGTTGTCGCGTCCTTTGGGATGGAATTTTTCCCGGCCTTCGGTTGTGTTATAGGCTGGTATTGCATCTATGTTGAGGCCGTTGAAGGTAGTTGCTTCGCCGTTGGCAATACTGCTTGATATTGCCTTCAATTTGTCGGGCATTTTGCCAAGGACAGCCGGGTTGGTGGTGATTATTGTGTTGTCGCCAACGAGGCCAGCTAGTGTATCTGCCTTATAATGATCGCCGTGATGATGAGTGACCAGAATGAGGTCAGGACGCGGGAAGCTTGCATAGGCGGAAACATCTCCCACAGGGTCACAATAGATTGTGCCAACAGGTGTCTCCATGACAAAGGATGCGTGGCTGACGGGATGTACCACGATGTCGCCTGCTTTGGTGGGAAAAACGTCGCTGGCCATACCTGCTGCACGAGCAGTAAATGGAAGGAAAGTAGTAATGCTGATAGCTGCGGCTGATGTAGTAAGAAAACGGCGGCGTGTCTGTGTCATGGGTATTCTCCAGAATTATCAACGTTAAATTTCGGTACATCTATTCAGTCAAGCATATATATAAATGCTTAGACATTAGAATGAACTTAAAGTGAACCTGATTGATAGGGCCGCAGTGTGTCGAATATTAAATTCACGGAATGGCGCGGATAATTTAAATCAACGCCTTAATGCCATCGACCACAAACTGGACGGCTAGCGCGGCTAGCAGCACCCCCATCAATCTCGACAATATATTGCGGCCTGTGGTTCCAATCGCCTTGTCTATGTATTCAGCCAGCAGGAACACCACTAGCAAGACAACCATGACGGAGGCGATAAGCAAGACGAGTATACCGAAACCATTCCATGTTTCGCCAAAATTTTCTGCCAGAAGAATGGTCGCGGAAATTGCGCCAGGACCGGCAATCATTGGGATTGCCATGGGAAATACAGCAATGTTGGAAATGTCATCCTTGGTCAAAGCGGTTTGCGAAGATTTTTGGTGACGTTCCTGACGTTTTTCAAAAATCATTTCAAAAGCGATATAAAAAAGTAGCAAGCCCCCGGCGATTTTGAACGCATGGATCGTGACGCCAAGTGTGTCCAAAATGGTGCTGCCGGCTAGCGCGAATACGATTAACAATCCAAATGCGATGGTAATCGCCTTGTAAGCCACCGAACGCCGTTCGGCAGCTTTCATACCGGCGGTGACCGCGAGAAAGATCGGCAAAAGACCGGCCGGATCGATAGTGACGAAAAGGGTGGCAAATGTATTTAACATTGCATCATAGGTCGGCATTTTGATGTTCCCGTGAACCTGCGTATCCAGAATTGTTAGTCAGATGCTATCAAACCATGGAAGTTTCGGCAATTTCAAATTCGCGGTGTTAGCCTCTTTGATTGCTCAGGGAATCTATAAAAAACCGGGTAAAATTGCTGTTTTTGAGGTTTTATCGAGCGATTGTCGAAAATTAAATGACCTTAGGTAAAATACTTGAGTAAGGTGTTGAATTTATTGATTTATTTATACCGGTTATTCGTGAATTGATTTGGTTAAATTTCGGGAATCATATATACGTTTGGGAATTGAAATTTTGTCCTAAGGAAGCAATTTGGCTGACGAAACAAACACCCCTGCCGGGGGGAGTAATCCAGATAATATAGAACCCATTTCCATTGTTGATGAAATGCAGAAATCGTACCTTGATTATGCTATGAGCGTAATCGTTTCACGGGCGTTGCCGGATGTGCGCGACGGGTTGAAACCGGTGCACCGGCGCATTCTATATTCCATGGCTGAGAGTGGCTTTGACTGGAATAAGGCTTACCGTAAATCGGCCCGTATCGTTGGTGATGTCATCGGTAAATATCACCCGCACGGGGATAGTGCTGTTTATGAGTCACTGGTTCGTATGGCGCAGACTTTTTCTCTGCGACTGCCGCTGATTGATGGTCAGGGCAATTTTGGTTCGATTGATGGCGATAAGGCTGCGGCTATGCGCTATACGGAATCGCGTCTGCAAAAGGTTGCCCATGAATTGCTGGCTGATCTTGATAAGGATACGGTCGATTTTCGCGATAACTATGATGGTTCCGAGCGCGAGCCTGTGGTTTTGCCTGCGAAATTTCCCAATATGCTGGTCAATGGGGCGGGCGGTATTGCTGTTGGTATGGCAACCAATATTCCGCCGCATAATCTGGGTGAAGTGATTGACGCTACCATTGCTTTGATTGAAAATCCGGCGATCAGTCTTGACGGGATCATGGAGATTATTCCGGGACCCGATTTTCCGACTGGTGGCTTGATTCTTGGCCGAAGCGGTATTCGCTCAGCCTATGAGACCAGTCGTGGTTCGGTGATCATGCGCGGCAAGGTTCATTTTGAGACCATTCGTAACGACCGTGAAGCGATTATTGTTACCGAGGTGCCTTATCAGGTGAATAAGGCCTCGATGGTTGAGAAAATTGCAGAATTGGTGCGTGATAAGCGTGTTGAGGGCATTTCTGATATTCGCGATGAGTCTGATCGCGATGGTTATCGTGTGGTGATCGAGATCAAACGCGATGCGGTTGCTGATGTGGTGCTTAACCAGATATATCGTTACACCCAGTTGCAGTCTTCCTTTGGGTGCAACATGATCGCGCTTTCCGGCGGTAAGCCGGAACAAATGAATTTGATGGATATTCTACGTCTGTTTGTGATTTTCCGTGAGGAAGTTGTCACACGGCGTACGAAATTCCTACTCAATAAGGCCCGTATTCGGGCGCATGTGTTGGTTGGTTTGGCGATTGCTGTTGCTAATATTGACGATATTATTGCGCTCATTCGCAGCGCGCCTGATCCTGCTACCGCGCGTGGGCAATTGATGGAACGCCAGTGGCCAGCCAAAGATGTGGCGCCGCTGGTTGAGTTGATTGACGATCCTCGCCATGGGCTGAATGCTGATAATAGCTATACGCTATCGGAAGAACAGGCTCGTGCGATTCTTGATTTGCGTCTGCAAAGGCTAACCGCCCTTGGTCGTGATGAAATCTCGGAAGAACTCCATAAACTAGGTGAGGAAATCAAGGATTATCTGGATATTCTCGGCTCGCGCTCACGGGTTATGGCGATCATTACCGATGAGATGATCGCGGTTCGTGATGAATTTGCTACACCGCGCCGTACCGAAATCCTGGAAGGTGGTTTCGATATGGACGATGAGGATCTCATCGCTCGTGAAGATATGGTTGTTACTGTGAGCCATGCGGGATATATCAAGCGCGTGCCGCTTGATACGTATCGCGCCCAGCGTCGAGGTGGCAAAGGCCGCTCCGGCATGTCTACACGGGATGAAGATTTTGTGACGCGGCTGTTTGTGGCCAATACTCATACACCGATATTGTTCTTCTCCTCGCGCGGCATTGTTTACAAGCTGAAAGTGTGGAAATTGCCGCTTTCTGCGCCGCAAGCGAGGGGCAAAGCCCTGATTAATATTCTGCCACTGGAGCAGGGCGAGCGCATTACAACGATTATGCCTCTGCCAGAAGATGAGGAAAGCTGGGATGAGTTGAATATCGTCTTTGCGACCACGCAAGGTACGGTTCGCCGTAACAAACTTTCTGATTTCGTTCAGGTCAATCGTAATGGCAAAATCGCCATGAAGCTTGATGAGGGTGATGGTATTGTGGGTGTTGATACCTGCGATGAAGATGCAACAATCTTGCTCACCAGTCAAAAAGGTCAGTGTATCCGCTTTGCTGTAACCGATGTACGGGTGTTTACCGGCCGTAATTCTGTTGGTGTTCGCGGGATCAGGTTGGCCGACGAAGATATGCTTATCTCAATGACTGTATTGAACCCGTCTCAAGCGGAGGCCTGGGAACGCACAGCATTCTTAAAACGTCGTCGGGCACTGGATGCGCTTGAAGATGGTGCAGAAATTGAACCAGTCAGCGATGATGAGGACGCTACAGATCAGGTTTTGGGCGATGAGCGCTTTGAAGCCATGCGTGAGCAAGAGCAGATGATCCTTGCGATCTCTGAAAACGGTTTTGGCAAGCGTTCTTCCAGCCATGAATACCGGGTTTCCGGCCGGGGCGGCAAAGGTATTGCTGCCATGTCTATGTCGGACCGGAATGGCCCGCTGATTTCTGCTTTCCCTGTTCTGGACAATGATGAAATTATGCTGGTAACCGATGGTGGTCAGCTTATTCGTTGCCCGATTTCAGGTATTCGTGTGGCCGGACGTTCTACTCAGGGCGTAACCGTTTTCAAGACTGCAAAAGATGAAAAAGTTGTTTCTGTAGAACGGGTTAGCGAAAGTGATGAAGATGAAGAATCAATTGAAGGTGAAGGCGCTGAAGTAAGCGCTGAAGCTGGTATTGAGGATTCTGGCGGGAGTGAGAGTTCTTGACTGGGTTGAAAATGTATTCACACTGAAAGTTAGCTAATTTCTGGGACATTTTTCATGACATTTGCAGCGCTTTTAACTTTTGCTATTGCTAGTTTTTTCATTGCTGTTGTTCCCGGGCCAACGGTAACTGTGATTGTTGCCAATTCTCTACGTCATGGGGCAAAAGCGGGGCTTTTGAATATTCTTGGCACGCAAATTGGCGTTTTCATGATGATGCTGATTGTGGCGTTTAGTCTGGATACCGTTATTGCAGTGATGGCTCAGTCGTTTTTCTGGCTGAAACTTGCTGGAGCCGGGTATTTGATATGGCTCGGCATCAAAATGTTGCGCTCTGATGGAAATCTTGCTTTGCAAACCGGAGAAGGCGGAGTTGCGCCGCCAAAACCCAAAGGTGGGTTTATCCTGCAGGGCTTTATTGTGATTTGTTCAAATCCAAAAGCTTTGGTGTTGTTTGGAGCTTTTATTCCCCAATTTGTTGGACAGGCCGAGGACGCTTTTAGTCAAACTATGATACTCGGTTTGATCTTTATGACGGTAGCAACGGTGTTTGATTGTCTCTATGCGCTGCTTGCGGGTGGTGCGGGATCATTCCTCACCAAAACAAGAGTGCGCCTTGTTGAGCGCACGAGCGGAATTTTTCTGATTTGTGGTGGGATTTGGCTGGCAACGTTAAAAAGGGCCTAGTTTATGGCCCAAAACGACCCATTGCCGTTTTGAATTGACTGGAGGTGCAATTCAAAACGGCTCTCAAAGGGCCGGGTCGTGTGCATTTGGTTCCAATGCTTGACCCGAATGGGGTGCATGACCCGAAAGGGATGCATTGGGGTTAATCGGCAAATCTTGCCGGAGTGGCCGCTTTGCGATTGCTGACTTTCAGACTGTTGAATAAAAAGGCACGATGTTCTCTTTGCTGAGAATAAAACGCTACGCCCATTAGGCTCACGGCCATTGTGAAAGCTATAATTAGAATTACCATCTTTGTTACTCCCTGTACTATGAAACGAAGAAATGTATTTTCGATTTCTAAAATGTTTCAAATTTTACTAAGCGGGTTCGTTTCCCGTCTTATTCTTCATTTAAGTGTGGGGAGCAGCCAGAAACGTGTATTTTGGCACACGGTGTGCATGATAGGGTAAAACAAGGATAAAACGGGCTTGCGATGGTGCTCAACCCGTGACAAAACATGCCTTATGAAAAGAATTGCCTATTATCCCGGATCGTTTGATCCCCTGACCAATGGTCACATCGATGTGTTGCACAAAGCATTGGCGCTAGCGGATGAAGTGGTGATTGGTATTGGGATTCAGCCGGGTAAATCCGGGGTGTTTTCTTTTGATGAACGTGTTTCGCTGATTAAGGCTTCCATGCAAGATATTGCGACGGATCGGCTGCGTATTGAAGCCTTTGATTGCCTTGTGGTTGAAGCTGCTAAAAAGGCCGGGGCGCAGGTTCTGGTTCGTGGACTTCGCGATGGTAGCGATCTGGATTATGAAATGCAGATGGCTGGAATGAATCAGGCCATGGATGGGGAAATTACTACGGTTTTTGTTCCGGCAAGCCCGGAAGTTAGACCTATCACGGCCACATTGGTGCGCCAGATTGCAAAAATGGGCGGAGATGTTTCTCCCTTCGTTCCAGCCGCTGTTGTGGCGGAACTTAACAAAAAATTCTAATTTTAATTCTCAGGAGTAATAGATGAGAAACTTTCGACTTATGATTGCATTTTTGGTTTTGACCGTGGGTATGGTCCTTTCACCACTGATGGCCAATGCGGCTGACAAGCTCGTTCTTAAACTTAAAGACGGGGATGTAATCATCACCCTCAAGCCTGATCTGGCTCCTAAACATGTGGAGCGCATTAAGACGCTTGCATCCAAGGGATTTTACGATGGCATCGTTTTTCACCGGGTTATTCCTGGATTCATGGCGCAAACCGGCGATCCTACGGGAACCGGACGTGGTGGTTCTGATCTACCTGATTTGAAGGCTGAGTTCACTGATGCAAATTTCGCCAAAGGCGTTTTGGGTATGGCTCGTTCGAGTAGTCCAGACAGTGCCAATTCGCAATTCTTCATCATGTTGGCAGAAGGCGATTTCCTAAATGGGCAATATACGGTATTTGGGGAAGTGACCTCCGGCATGGAGTTTGTCCAAAAGATCAAAAAAGGTACGCGCGCAGGCAATGGAGCCGTAAGCGATCCTGATAAAATTATATCATTGAAAGTTATGAAATAGAACGCCCGTTATCAAAACGGCAAGACGACAAAACAGGAAATAAAATGGCTGACTATAAAGACGCAGAAAATACGCTGGTAATGGAAACAACCAAGGGCACAATCACTATTGAGTGCTTGCCTGATGGCGCTCCGGGTCATGTGGCTCGGATCAAGGAACTGGCTCGTGAAGGGTTTTACGATGGTATCGTATTTCACCGTGTGATCGAAGGTTTCATGGCGCAAGGTGGCGATCCAACGGGTACGGGCATGAGCGGTTCCGGCAAGAATTTGAAAGCTGAATTCAACGATGTGGAACATGTGCGCGGCGTTTGCTCGATGGCACGTGCGCAGGATCCAGATTCTGCTGATAGCCAGTTCTTTATCTGCCTAGACGATGCGCGCTTTCTCGACCATCAGTATACGGCTTGGGGCCGGGTAATTGAGGGCATGGATGTTGCTGATGAATTCAAACGCGGCGAGCCGGTAGTAGACCCGGATTCTATCGTATCGATGAAAGTTGCCGCCGACCTTTAAATCGGCCTCTGAATGCGTGTTGATCTTTTCGATTTTGATTTACCCGAGGCGTTAATTGCGCTTCGGCCAGCAACGCCGCGCGATGCGTCGCGTCTGCTTGTGGTGCGCTCTGGTGAACCGATGGGCGTAGCTGTTACCGGCGGCCTTGCGGATTTACTGCAACCCGGCGATGCGCTGGTGTTCAATGATACAAAGGTTATTCCAGCGCAGCTAACAGGCGTTCGTGAGCGTGATGGCTCAGTGGCGCATATTGGTGTTACGCTGCATATGCGACTGGCCGCCGATACATGGGCAGGCTTTGTGAAAGGCGCGAAGAAACTGCGGGTTTCTGACCGAGTTTCCTTTGGTGACGGTGCTCTTTGGGCGAGCGTTACCGAAAAGGGTGACGCTGGCGAGATTACCTTCAAGTTTGATGTTTCCGGCGAAGCGCTGGATGAGTCGTTCGTTAAGGTGGGGCAGGTGCCTCTGCCGCCCTATATTGCTTCGAAACGTGCAATCGATAGCCGTGATGATACGGATTATCAGACGATTTATGCGGATGAAAAAGGCGCGGTTGCTGCACCTACCGCCGGTTTGCATTTTACTCCGGAATTGTTTGAAAAGCTCGACGTGCGCGGTGTTTCAAAGCATTTTGTGACGCTTCATGTGGGGGCGGGAACATTCTTGCCTGTGAAAGTGGATGATACCGACGATCATAAAATGCACTCTGAAATTGGTGTTGTGAGCGCGGAAACGGCTGAGGCATTGAATGCTGTTCGTGCCAAGGGTGGACGTATTATATCCGTTGGCACCACGTCTTTACGTTTGCTTGAAAGTGCAACCGGAGAAGATGGGTTGATACAATCGTGGTCGGGTGCGACCGATATTTTCATTACACCGGGATACAAATTCCGTGCAGTCGATTTACTGATGACTAATTTCCATTTACCGAAGTCGACGCTTTTCATGCTTGTTTCAGCCTTTGCCGGCACGGTGGAAATGCGCGAAGCCTATCAATTTGCCATCAAAAATGGCTATCGGTTTTATTCATATGGTGATAGCAGCTTGCTGCACCTCAAGGATTAAAGAACATGGCCTTTAAATTCGATCTCATTAAAACCGATGGCAAAGCCCGTCGGGGCGTAATTACCATGCCTCGTGGCAAGGTTCGTACGCCTGCCTTTATGCCGGTGGGCACTGCTGGAACCGTTAAAGCAATGTATCTGGATCAGGTGCGTGATCTGGGTGCCGATATTATTTTGGGCAATACCTATCATTTAATGCTTCGCCCGGGTGCTGAGCGGGTAGCGAAACTTGGTGGGCTGCATGAATTCGCTCGCTGGAAATATCCGATACTGACCGATTCTGGTGGGTTTCAGGTCATGTCACTAGCCAAGCTTCGAAAGCTTGATGAAAAAGGTGTGACCTTCAAATCCCACGTGGATGGCCAATCCTATGAGCTGACACCGGAACGTTCTATTGAAATTCAGATGCTGCTCGATGCTGATATTCAAATGCAACTGGATGAATGTATCCGTTTGCCGGCGGAACGTGCCGAGATTGAACGTGCGATGGAATTATCGCTACGCTGGGCCGAACGTTCAGCCATTGCTTTTGGTGATCAACCGGACAGGGCGATGTTTGGTATTGTGCAGGGTGGTGATTTGCCTGATTTGCGCATTCGCTCTGCGGAGGCGCTGGTTGCGATGAATTTGAAGGGGTATTCGATTGGCGGTTTGGCCGTAGGTGAACCGCAAGAGGTTATGCTTGCAACACTGGCAGAAACTTGCCCCGTGTTGCCGATTGAAAAACCACGCTATCTGATGGGGGTTGGAACGCCTGATGATTTGCTTAAATGCGTCGGCGAAGGCGTAGATATGTTTGATTGCGTCATGCCGACACGGGCTGGGCGACATGGCCTTGCCTACACCAGACATGGCAAAGTCAATCTACGCAACGCGCGCCATGCCGAAGACCACCGGCCGTTGGATGAACAGTCATCATGTCCTGCGGCGCGTGACTATTCCCGCGCATATTTGCACCATTTAGTGCGTTCGAATGAAGCGTTGGGCGGAATGCTTTTGAGTTGGAGCAATCTCCATTATTATCAGCAACTTATGCAGGGCATGCGAGACGCAATTGAAGCAGGGAAATTTGCAGATTTTGGTGCAGAAACCACCGAACGTTGGGTAAAGGGCGATATCGAGCGGTTGGATTAATCGGTCTCTGGACATTTTCGGTTTGTGGGTTCATACACAAATCAAGACAAACACGGCTATGCGGTATTGAAAATGAAAACATTCCTGCAAATTTTTACCTGGTGGAACGGTTCTACATTGGGCACACGGTTCTTCACGTGGCGCAAGGGTACGCGCGTTGGTGAAGACGAGTTTGGCAATATCTATTACACTGGCGATGGTGGCAAAAGATGGGTTCAATACGCAGATTATGCCGAAGCAAGTTCGATTCCTCCGGGTTGGCATGGCTGGATGCATCATCGCAGCGATGTGTCACCAGCCGATGAAACTTATGAAGCGCGCGATTGGGAACTTTCCCATAAGCCTAATTTGACTGGTAGTGCTGGAGCATATTTGCCGAAAGGCTCGCAATCCAACCCGGATACTCGCCCACAAGTTACCGGCGACTATGATGCGTGGACACCATAACTCATCGGAATTGGTGACTGCGCATGGGCGATAAACAAACCTGGAATACCGATAGCTATCAAGGCGATGCGGGCTTTGTGTCCGTGTTGGGCGCTGGTGTGGTTGAATGGCTCGATCCAAAGCCGAATGAGCGCATACTTGATCTTGGCTGTGGCGATGGGGTGCTTACTAAAAGTCTGATTGAAGCTGGCGCTGATGTGATCGGCATTGATGCCAGTGAGAGCTTTGTTGAAACAGCAATTACCAGCGGAATAGACGCACGATTGATGGATGGTCAGGCACTGGATTTTGACCATGAGTTTGATGCGGTTTTTACCAGTGCGGCGCTGCACTGGATGCAGGAGCCGGAAAAGGTAATTTATGGAGTGGCTAACGCTTTGAAACCGGGCGGGCGATTCGTTGGCGAATTTGGTGCTTTTGGCAATGTTGGGGCGATTGTTGCTGCTATGCGGGCGGTCGGCAATTCGATGGGCGGGGATGTTTCTCTTGCCTATCCGTGGTTTTTTCCCACCGTCGCGCAATATTCGGCCTTGCTCGAAAAGCAAGGCTTCGTCATTGATGAAATCATCAGCTTTGCCCGGCCAACACCTGTGCCGAATGGCATAAAACCTTGGCTTTCAGTAATGTGTGGGCCGTTTTTTCGACAATTTGGCGAGCATGAAAATGAGGCTTATGATCTCGTTATCGATGCATTGAAACCATCCTTGCAGGATTATAAAGGTAATTGGACTGCAGATTATGTGCGACTAAGATTCAAGGCTCACCTCTAAAACCCGTATGTGCCTTTTGTCCGCCCGAATCTCATGCTAAGCATCCTTCACGAGGACGTAAAACCACATTGAATACGGCATAATTTATGAATTTGACTAGCTTAGTGACCAAAGGCGCATTGGCCGTATTATTGGTTTGTGGAACATTGTTCGTATCATCAGCCGCCATGGCTGAGCGGATCAATAACCGGGTAGCTGTGCTTTCAGGCCTTGATAAAATCACCGGTCGTATCATCGCATTTGATGTTTATGTAAATGAGACCGTGCAATTTGGTGCGTTGCAGGTGACGCCGCGGGTTTGTTATTCACGCCCTGACACGGAAGCGCCAAAAACTACAGGTTTTCTAGAGGTGGATGAAATCACACTGGACCGCAAGATACGCCGTATTTTTACCGGCTGGATGTTTGCAGCCAGCCCCGGCCTGAACGCCATTGAACATCCGGTTTATGATATTTGGCTCAAGGACTGCAAAATGTCCTCGGATGTGGCGCCACCCTCATAAGCGAAGAAGTCTGCGTCGCACGAAATGGCGCTTTCCAGCAATCCTCGGTAGTCATCGCGCAGAATTTCCACGACGCCGAAGCGTTCCAGATGTTCTGTGGTGAATTGTGTGTCTAAAAGGCGGAATTTGCCTTGTTTCAGGCGATAAACCAGATGGATCAACGCAAATTTTGAGGCATTGGTGCGTTTGGAAAACATGCTTTCACCGAAAAATGCGCCTCCAAGAGAAACCCCGTAAAGCCCACCCACTAATTTTTCATCGTGCCAGATTTCAACGCTGTGGCAATGGCCCATTTTGAACAGTTCGGAATAGAGATTGCGAATGCGCTGGTTGATCCATGTGCCATCGCGCTCAATGCCTTCGCCAGCACAAGCGGCTACAACTTCTTCAAAATTTGAATCAACTTTCACCTCGAAGTCATTGCGGCGAAACGATTTTTTTAAACTGCGGGGGATGTGAAAATTGTTCAGTGGAAGAATGCCGCGCATCTCCGGTTCAACCCAAAACATGCCCGGATCATCGACAGATTCAGCCATGGGAAAAATGCCGATGGAATAGGCTTTCAACAGCAATTGCGGAGTGATTTCTACGAGAATGTCATTGGAGTTGGTCACG
>JASFYT010000097.1:0-58739 GCA_045047085.1 Rhizobiaceae bacterium
TCATTTTTGTCGAATTTAACGATGATGCGTTTTGGGGGAATGACGATGATGTAAAGGTGTTCTTTGTTGCATTATCTAGAGCCCGGGAACGGGTTTATTTCTCATTGACAAAAGATTCCAAAGGAACAAAAAACATAAAAGCTTTGGCCGAAAAGCTTGAAGTGGCAAATGTTTCCTTTTCTGATAAACCTTAAGGGAGGTCATTATCGGATGATTTGGTAGATGACTTGGTTGAGAAAATCGTAACTGAGCCTCAGTTTTTCAACCCCACCTCAATATCCAATTGTTTGACAACTTTTGATCCTGACACCAAATCGCTTGAGATACCCATGAGAACGAAGAGGCTCTAGAATTTGTTGCTCAATGTCACGTTTTAGAATCTGAGTACGTGGATTTGAATTTGTCATTACCGTACCACACGATACCGTGTGCTGCGCCCTTCGCCGATGCGTTCTAAGCGTTTGAGTTCCAGTAGTTTTTTGATGATGGATTCAATTGTGCGGGGTGGAAATTTTAGTGCTTCGATTGCATCCTTGCGGCTAAAGGTTGGCGCATTGCGCTCTTGCACCCAATGCCAAAGGGCGAGTTGTTTCTCGGAAAGCAAGTTCTCGATATTGTCTTCCTCAATGAGGCTAACAGCCTGATCAGCCTGTGCCTTCACAATCGATAGGAAATAAGAAAGCCACGGAAGTATGTCTTCTTTCTCAGATTTCCAGCTTCCCTGTGCCTTGTTGAGAGCGAGATAGTAATCTGCTTTTCGGGCCTCAATCAGTTTTTCATGTGAGACAAGCGTTGTGAAATCATAACCATGTTGGAGTAGCAGAAGATTGGTTAGCAAGTGGCTGGTACGTCCGTTACCGTCCTGAAACGGGTGGTCGCAAGATATTCAAAGATGAAATTGCCGATACGGATCAATGGATGCTTGTAGTTTTCATCATCAGCCCACTGATACCATTCGATCAGTTCCTGCATTTCCTTTGGTGTTAGGTGCGGTGGCGTGGGATCAAAAATGAACCCAACAATATTGCCCTGAGGGTCTTTGGCCTATACACGGTTGGGGCCAAATTTATAAACTCCGCATTGGCGCTCATCCTTATCGGAGTATTTCAGCATATCATGATGAAGTTGAAGGATGAGAGATTCCGAAAGCTTCATGTCCGGGTATACTTCGAGAACCAACTCCAGCATTTCCAGATAGCCTGCAACCTCCTGCTCATCGCGGGTTTTCAATTTTCGGATATGCATGTTGCGGTAAAGGGCTTCCACCTCATCATCTGACAAGCGGTTGCCTTCAATACGGTTGGACGCACCTGTGGATGTGATGATGACAGATTGGGTCAAGCGGGTAATGGTTTGTGTTGCCAACTTGCCTGTCAAACGAAAGGCTGTTTTAATGGCGTCGATCTCTGCAAGCGTGGTAAAGACTTCCTCGGTTTGCGCGGGGTCGAAGGTCAGTCTTTTGCTTAGTCCTTCGTTCTTCCAGTCCATCTTATATACCTACAGAATCTCAATGTGACATTATGTGAGAAAAATCAAACTTAAATATTTGAATTCATGAAACGGGCGCATTCCGCATCATGCGGAACCGGGCTGTCGTGAACCAAATCCCATAAAGAATGGGTTTCGGCCATTCGGCATCCATCCCTTGCGTGACTCAGGGCTTCGCCCTCGGCGCACTTCATAAAAAATAGATCGAAGATTTTCCTCCTTTGCCGTCGCAGGCTAGGAAAGACAATAAAATTTCGTCGATTTTTCCTTCCGTTTGCACACCCACTGTTCAGCCACGAGGCAGGGTTGCATGTGAAACCCAAACCCATTGGAAGGAACAGAAAATGGAAGAACAACAAACAGAAATCAAAATTTATGTCGCATGCTTGGCGGCTTACACCAGCGGAATATTACATGGAGGCTGGATTGATGCTGCGGTGAACTAAAACGAAGCCGTATCCGTTCCTGTCAATGTCTGCGTTGCGGGGCACAACGGAACAAATTTAGGGCCACCATTTTCGTCTCAATTTGACCCATTTGAGACATTCGGATCATGTTTAGAAACCAAGGCAATCATCTTTATCTTGATTGAGTGGTTAAGCTCAACGGGGTTGATCCCCAAGCTTGGCTGTCAGATGACTTTGGTCGTATCGCGGATCACAAGATCAACCGAGTTGACGTGCTACTGCCTTGGAATTACGGTTCCGGTGAGTGACCATCTGGACGCTTACAATGCTATAGGTATTAACACTTCAGGAACGAGAAGGAAAAGAACGTGGGGAAGAAGAATGTAAAGACCCGTATCACCGCATTGATTGTAACGTTAGGGTTTTGTCTCAATGCCACAGGCCCAATGTGGGCGATGGATCTGGGTATTTCGCTCGACCGAGAAGCAGTTATTGGATCGAGCAGCAATGGGTGGCCGGGGCGAGTTTTCTTATCGGAGGCTGCTGCGGAATCCCCAGTCGCGCCAGCGCCGAAGGGGTCGTTGTCGTGTTGGGATAATGTAGGGAAAAGATGTTTGAAAATAGAAAATGAGTGTTGGAAAGCATGCGTAAAAAGATCACCGTATTGTGAGTCAATTATAGGAAAAGATGCAAATATGGATTACCAATACACTTCAAACGGATATTGTAATAATTGGTCATATGATTGTATAAATCAATGTGCAAGCGATCCGAAACGGTTCAAACAACAAGGCGACGATTGAAGTGTTAAATTAGGTGGTCGCGACCAATTAACGGAGCGTGCTATGCCACTATCACCAATTAATAATATCTGGGGGATGTCGGCTTAAGTCTGTGCAGCGGAATGCAAAGATAATGGTCGAAGCTACGCATCGGGGCCTCCGTGTCGACGGAGCCATCCAGATCGTTCACATCTTGGAGCGTAAATTTGGATTGCGGTTTCGGTCTAATTTTGATAGCCACGGAAACACTGGGTTACGTGATTGTCGATCAATCTGAGGGGGATTAGATGATTAGGGTAAATACAAATCTTATTATGCCTATCACCATTTTGGCCTTGGTATGCTACTTCGGGTTGCACCAAGCTACTTTTGCACAAAACAAGGCCTACGGAGACTCGTGCGGCGGCACGAGCGAATGCAGTGGAAATCTCCAGTGTGATAACAATGGCACCAGCCCCAAAAACCTCGCTGGAATCGGATGTTTGTTTGGGGCTCCCGGTTGCAATATAAATGTGTGGTGCGGTTGCCCCAGACCGGGGCATGGGAGTTATGCTGTACACGACGGAAAGCCGATATGTTACGGAACGGGACGACGAATGTCCGACGAAGATTGCCGTTCCTTACCTGCCCCATGGAGGGAACACTGCTTGGCATTCGCTGTTAAGCCTACTTATTCTGACCCACATTATGCTGACAAGATGGAGACAGCATTAAAGTTACAGCAAGCTCGTAAGTGCAAAGAACACAGGGACCGCGCTCATCGGAATGGCCACAAGGACGCCTACACCAGGCCCTTACTTTGTGATTCCGAGGCGAATAAAAAAGCAGGAATCCAACCACATTTTTGATAAAACCTATTCGGGGGCTACCAACGTCGTGTACGACGCCCGGCTGACGAACGGCGCTCCACTATATAATTGAAGCGAGAATTTAAAGAGACTTCAGGCGGCATTAATACTGTTGGGAGTGTCGCTTTATGGCTCGTTTTGAAAGGGATGAACCGGAAAGAGAGAATCAGGTTCGGCCCAACGGTGGCGTTGACCATTATCCCGCTACGCGCCCATCTTACCGCAATTGGCACAGATTTTTCCGGCTCCAAATTGCGTAACCTCTATTTCAGCAACGCCAATCTCACCAAAACTGATTCTTCTGAAATCAATTCATTGGGCGGTGTGTTCCTCGTCAGCGCCTATGGAACAGTTTAAGCTGATTATATACGAAAGTATTTGGTATGTTTGACGAATTTGGTTTAGTCTGTTTTTCTATTCTAGTGTTTTGCGGCCTGAAGCGTCGGCTTGACATTTCTTTTCTCACACTTGAAGGAACCGGCATGAAACTTTTAGTTGGCCTGACACTCGCGGTGCTGCTAGGCGCTACATCGAGCGTATTCGCCCAGTCCGCAGATCTGCAAAAGGCTTACGCCCAGACTCCGGCGCAGTGCAGCAGTCCAGCGAATTGGATTACGATCAGCCCTGGCAAAATTGTAGGCCCAAGCTTCAGCTGCACGATAGCAAACGAGCGACCCGCCGGAACCGGCCTATGGGTCTATGATGCAGCCTGCAATATCAATGGGAGATCCACCAGTGGGAACTTGGGCATGGGCGTTAAAATGCGGCCGGGGCCTGAGTCATATTCGATATCATTACCTGGCGTTAAGGGTGACGGGATCGACCTTCATCCCTGCAAACCAACCGACACGCAGGCCACGAACGTAAGCACCACTGGCTGGTATGTCACACCGGAGTCGTGGGGTGACTGCGGCGACGAATGCCACGTATGGCCTACAGCATGGGTTAACGATGCCAAAGGAGATTTCGCATTAGGCATGTCTTGCAGCGCCCCGATGATCCTGGGCGGGTATGCAATGAGGGGATCTGATACGCCGTTTTCCGAGCTTGAGATGGTGATCAATGGTCGATCTCTTGGGCGGTTCTCTGTGGATACTGGACTGAACGACGTGTACATCACCGCAACCAATCCAGCTATGCAATCAGAGTCTCGGATCCGGGCAGCGCTGGTATCTGGCCGCACAATGAGCTTCAATGTTGCAGGGCGAACGCCGATCAATTTCACTCTCTCCGGCTCTAGGGCTGCGATCGAGAAACTGGAAAAACTTTGCCAACCTAATGTTCGTGCCGCAACGCCTGACAAACTTGTCGGAAGTCGCTGGATATATCTATTCAGGGGCAGCGAGTTTCAATTCACATTCGGAAAGAATACTATTGATGATTTTCCGAGCTGGTCAGGGGTAACCTGGAGCCGTTTGGGAGAGCACATGGTTGAGCTTTCTGCAAATGGCGGTGCCAGCAAAATCATATTCAGTTTCGACAACCCCGATAGCTTCAGGGGGCGCGATTGGGATAATAGCAAGGTCGTCGGTCGCAGAATTTGGGCTGCTCCTGCTCAAACTCAAGTTCCCTCCCAAAACCGGATAGTTGCTTCTTCCGGTGCGCAAACGGATGTCACCCAGTTCACGCTCCACAATGATAGCAATTTCACTTGGACGATAGCCTGGATTGACGGCAACGGAAACATAACGCCGAACGGGAAGGTCATTCCTCCGGGACAGCCGTGGGTAGTCGCGAACGGCGCCAGAACCTGGGAGAGCCACTGGTTCGCAATCAGCAATTCAGCAGGTTTTCTCTGCAGCATTTCGCTGCGGCAAAGCGCATCCGTGAACTTCTCACAACTTGCCGCATGCCAACTCTGATGAGCGGTGTTTGGAGTGCAATCGAAAAGTGGGACTATTTTTAGAAAAATTGGGCGGTCGTCGGGCAAGGCTGGCGTGACTCAGGCGCGGGGCGAGCTTCGCGCTTGCTGTCCCATATCGCGTTGATTTAGGAGACACATTTTTTATATTCCCGCGCATATTCTTTCTCGTGCTTTTCTTCACAGCTAGTCCAACAAGCGTCTCTGGTTATTATATGTCTTTCCCATTTTAAAGCACAACTGGCCGAGCATGCCTTATGGGCCTTCTTCGCTTCTCTCCATTTGGGACGATAACCATTTTGGCAAATAGCCCGTTTCCTCTTAGAAGGGTGTACCCATATTCCTGGAATATTCCCGGCAAGCATAAAGGGTGTGAACCTTGTGATAGAGTGGGAAAGATGTTCGCTCGCCTCTGTGGTCGTAGCAATGTTCTCATGCGATTCCGCTGCCCAGGTTGGGCCCGAGGCATTTAGGCAAAATCCGACAAGAACGATGATTGCGAATAAATATTTATGCATAATATTTTCTTTAACTTTCAATGGGCAAATCCGGCAGCCCTTAGCATGGACCAGATCTCAATATGGAGGGTATTTCAATGCGCAGCAAGATGAAAAGGGTAGGGCCGGTCGCAGGCTCGCTGTAAGCCGGATTGACGTCGTCGTCATGACAAATTTTGCCAAACACAGTCCTGATTATTTGCACTCCTTCCAAAAGGCTGCAATAGGCCTAAAGCGCGAGTGCTAATTTAGGTCGCTAATGTTCATATATTTGATTTATAATTAGTATAAAATGACAAGATATCGGCTATTTAAATATAATACAAAAAAATATACTGAATAAATTTTATTTATATTTATAAGTAAAATAATTTAAACAATATCCAATTAATATTTTTACGATATCATCTTAAACATGAACGAAAGATGAACAAGAATTATTGAATTAATATCAAATAATCGATTGACAGCCTTTCCATTTTTGTATTTATTTTTAGCAATCTAAGCGCAGCTGTGCCGGCCTTTAAGGCAATGACTTCTGTGAAAATCCAGCAGCAATGCTGATATAATAATTAACCTCAGGGAACATAATTCATGAAACGCCTTTTATTATCTGCAGTTGTTTTATTTACGCTGGCAGCAACAATGCAATCTGCTTCTGCTGCGGAAGTTTGTCCACCCGGCAGGATGACGCAATCGTGCCTCAAGCATATGGAACTTTTGAAGAATTTAGGCGCACGACTGTACCATTGTTTTGTGGCACTGGAAGCTGAATACCATGGTGATACCGGCAATGGTGCTGGGAAGGGGCAAAATTATATCATCAAAAGGAACGAATGCGCCCAACTCGCAAGTGATGCCCTGGATGACATCACCGATGCATATGTACCTGGTGGCGATACATCACCGCGCAGAGCTTTGGAACAAGCTGTCGATAATTGGACAGTTGCAAAATAAAACAGCCGTCTGAAATCTATCTGACTATCATCTATCCCGCGTAGCGTTCAAGTTGCGCGGGCTTCTGATGAAGGCAGCCTTGGGTAGGGTAAAATGCAACACGTCTGTTTGCTTCTAATCGAGTGCTATTTATAAGATCTATTACGAATTTGGGGGAGTTATCATGAACATATTGAGAGACGGACTGGTGTTTATCGCAATTCTGGTTGCTATGGCGCTTATGGCCAACACGGCCAATGCGCAGGGTCGTAAATTTTTCCCTCCCTTTAAAATAGGAAATTCCTGTTCATTCGACCAGCGGGTTGTTTTGCTGGAGGCCCACCTCAACGTCAACCGGACATTGGACGATGCTGTTGTTGCGGTTGACTATGAAAGAAACAGTAGGGAATACACCACATCATTTGGGATATATGATCGAAAACGCCACGCTATTGTAAGAACAAGAATGAACCTAATTCGTCAGGGTACTTACAAGGTGCAAATTACGGTGAAGTGTGAAACGCCGGGCCCATCCACAACCTGCAATATGGATATGAACTTAAGCCCCCTAGCCTATGTAACGAAACAACGAGGTGCAAATAAGGGAAAATATATCATCAACGTTTGCCCGCGTTTCTTCAATTTGACGAGAGAAGTACTTCGCGTGATGAGCAGCCGGTGGAATTCTGCGGCGACAGCACAGGGAGACGTTTTCCTGCATGAGATGACCCATTTTACCTGGGACGATTCCATGGAAAGAGCTAAAGACAAACGCTACGAAAATGCCGCGGTTGAACGCCTGGCTGCAAAACAACCTAATAAGGCCGTTAACAATGCTGACAGTTATCGTATTTTCATGATGAAATTAGCGGTGCGAAATCGCACTGTTTATCGTTGATATTGTACAATTTAACAAAGGAAACCGACCATGAGAATTTTTGTTATTTTCGCGATGTTGATATCCAGCGTGTTTGCAGGCCAGGCATCAGCATCCGATGGAAAGTGGCATAAGCCAGCGCTTTTAAATTGTGAAGCAGAAAGTAGTTCCAAAAGTAAAAGGAGCTGTAACCGTACGAATTTCTGCCTCAGTTCCACGACAGAGGCATGCAGTGCTCATGTGGGGAACACCACTGTACTTAATGGGCGTGAATTCTTGCTCGCCAAGTGCTTTGATGAAAAGCTGCGTCAGTGCCTGAATTCTATGAGCCACAGCACTAAGCGTTCAACTAACTTTACCAATAACCCTGATGGGTGGGACTGCGTATTAAGCAATGGCAGCAAAACCGATCCCGATCATTGTCGCCGCACGAATTATTGCCTTGATATCTCAGGTGTCACGTGCAGCGAGAAAATTGGCCCTGCCAAACACACGCCAGAAGGTCAGGGCCGATTGATCGCCTGTATTAAAGAGCACGAAAGAAGTTGCTTTCAGGCTACTAGATAAGCCCCCTAATATCGGACGACGGCATCGCTAACAGGCGTTTTGTCAGATGTTAAATTGCATCCATTCGCTTATAGAACAACACGCAACCTGAACAGGAGAAGAACGAAAAAACACTACGAAAATTGGCTTTTCAACCATCAAAATTATTGCATTGAACTGATAACTGATGAATGCTTAATTGTGGCGGGTCGAAGATCCTCTGTAAAAATAAAAATATCAATCCGGCTAAGGTCAGGTTTCTTGGGAGAGAAATTAACATGTATTTCAGAACAATCTGCACCGCGTTGTTTAGCGCGATGATACTTGCCATAACGTCAGTGGCATTTGCCGCAAACTACGGCCCACGCGATGTCGAATATGTGACCAGTTCTTTTGATCGCAATGTGATTTCATATATAATTTGCCTGAATGCAGAAGTCGACGAAATACCGCGCCGCATACGTATGCCTGAAGCATTGGATGTTGCTCATAATAACTGTCAGAATGCGGGATATTATCTCACGAGTTCACGGAACGAGCCAAGCGCGCCTCAGATTCGGCAAATGATTTTGGATTGCGGGTTTAGACCAAGTGAAGCCCGCCCCGGCTTCAGATGCGGCGCGGTTGTTTCTCCACCTGTAAGAGTTACGCCAGGATGCCGCGCTCCAAATGTATGGCGTAATGGCCACTGCCGCGCTCCAGTGGCTGTAGCACCGCGTTGCCACGCTCCAAACAAATGGCGTAATGGTCGCTGCCGCGCTCCTGTAGCTGCGACACCGCGTTGCCGTACTCCTCTCGTGTTCCGCAATGGGCGCTGCCGTGTTCCTGCTGTTGTAAACTCTTGTCGTGCTCCAAACATATGGCGTAATGGCCGCTGCCGCGCTCCTGTAGCTGCAGCACCTCGCTGCAGAGCGCCTAAGGTTTGGCGCAATGGGCGCTGCCGTTAAACTCATATGTTGGCGGGCCTATGGGCCCGTCGATATTTTGGTTTCAAATGAAAATTCAACGAATGGATTCTAGTTGTCACCGGCTGCAGCAAAACTGAGTGGCAAGCCAACATCTTAGCCAAGTATGCCTGCGGCATAAATCAGACACCTGTCCATAGAGATCGTCCACCAACATGCATAGAACCTATGAAAGTCCGCTTTGAGAACGCGGCAGTTGCCATTTGTAAAAATGTCCAATTTCCGCTTTTCCCCATTATTGCCGTTCAAAAGATTTGTCTACAATGTTTACAAATATCCCTTTTATTTTGAACGATGTAGCCAAACAAATAAAATGGTATGAGATACATAGGTCGCCATTGCGTTGAAAGCAGCCTGAGTTGATAGATGAATCAAATCGCTTCGGTGTTTTCAATAAGAAACTCGATTTGTTGGTTCTTTAGATAAAGACCATATCATTAATTAGGTAAATTCAATTCGTTAAGTCGAATGTGCGATTCCGGCGGGGCACCATTTTTCTTTAAGCATTAAAATCTACCATTCATACGAAGACATAGTATCGATTAGTCCAATTTTGAACCATCGCGAATAGTTTGCGGCGCTGCGTTGAGCGTTTTCATGGCAAATCCTGCTGCGGACTTATAGTCAGCCATCAGGTCTGCACGTTCTTTGGCAGAAATGACATCGTCAATATTATCAAACTTTCCACCACAGCGATCATTGACCACATTCAGCAACCCAAAAGGTCCGGCACCACGATTGCGAAGGATCAGTTTGGATATGGGTTCGCAGAGCTGATTGTCATATGCCTTGAGTGCAGCAGACGTTACCCCCAGATCAAGCATACATGCGCCCAATACCCGCGCATCAATAATCGCCTGGCTCGCCCCGTTTGATCCGGTCGGATACATTGCATGAGCTGCGTCCCCTGTCAGCGCCACGGCCCCATCCTGCCACGTATCAACGGGATCACGGTCAATCATCGGGTTTTCGTAAACCACCTGAGCCTTTTCAATCAATGTCGGTACATCGAGCCAATCATAGGCCCAGTCTTTAAAATAGTGAATAAAATCAGAACTCTCAACCTGACGGAACCAACCGATATCACCACGTGCATCCGGATCGTCGTAAGTAACCTCAGCAATCCAGTTGATCACAGCCAGACCCGTTTGCGGATCAGCAGGTGAGATCGGATAGATTACCATTCGCTGACGATGAGTACCAAGTCCAATGAAAGAAGACCCCGTACGGATCGGTTTCGCCAAGGTCGTTCCCCGCCACATAATGGCACCACCCCAATGGATAGGCGGTTGGTCAGGATGCATTTGAGCCCGAACATTTGAATGGATGCCATCAGCGCCAATCAAAAGCGCACCAACTTCTCGAATTACCGTGCCGTCGGTTTGCTTAACTAGGGCCGTAACTGTCCCGTCCGGGTTATTTTCATAGCCTATGACTTGTTGCCCAGGACGTACCGCATCCACTCCCGCGCGGGCGCAAAATGTACGGTGTAGCAGCATATGAAATTCACCCCGATGCATTGCATATTGTGGCCATTTATATCCCGCTAACGTCCCGCGTTTTTCCGCATAGATTTCCTGCGCATTCAGGCCCAGCAGAACCCATTCTTTCGCAGGAACGCCGACTTGATCAAGATCATTCGGACCAATTCCCAAATCATAAAGTTCGCGCACAGCATTGGGTTGAATATTAATCCCCACTCCAAGGGGTCGCGGTTCTTTAACAGCTTCGAATACAACACATGGCACCCCGATTTGGTGCAATGTCAAAGCCAATGCAAGGCCACCAATACCACCACCGGCGATCATCACCCGAGTGTTGTTCATCAATTCATCCCAATAACCAAAACCGTCACTTTAAGAACTTAGTGAATTGAGTTCAACTGCGAAGAGCTATTGATCAGCAATAGCAATTAAAAAGCAATTGCTATCCCATTTTTCCAAAATCAGTGTTAAAATAGTCGCTATTCAAGCCCTGGGCGCTAACCCCCGAGAGAGACGAACATGACGACCGATAAACCTGTTATCGAGTTCAATTTTGACAACACCTATGCCCGGTCACTGGTTGGGTTCTATACACCTTGGAAAGGTGAAAAGGCCCCAGATCCGCAGATAGTTCGGTTGAATTTTCCTCTGGCAAAAGAGCTTGGGTTAGATGCATCCACTTTGAACGGGTCTGCAGGTGCCGAAATATTATCAGGCAGTCGCGAACCCAAGGGCGCCGATACGCTTGCGCAAGTCTATGCTGGCCACCAATTTGGTGGCTTCTCACCGCAGCTTGGCGACGGTCGCGCATTATTGCTTGGAGAAGTGATTGATGTGGATGGCAATCGACGCGACATACATCTGAAAGGATCTGGGCGAACTCCGTTTTCGCGCGGCGGCGATGGCAAAGCGGCACTCGGCCCCATTTTGCGGGAATATATTATCGGCGAAGCAATGCACGCCCTTGGTATTCCAACAACGCGAGCCTTGGCGGTCGTGACAACGGGCGAGGACATCATGCGCGAAACAAGGCTTCCCGGTGCCGTTCTTGCCCGTGTTGCTGCCAGCCATATTCGTGTTGGAACTTTCCAGTATTTTGCTGCAAGGGGTGAAGTAGACAAGATCAAACAACTGGCTGATTATGTGATCGCCCGCCACTACCCGCATTTGAAAAAAGAAGAAAATCCGTATCTTTCGCTTCTGGGAGAAGTTTGCGAAGCGCAGGCATCTTTGATTGCAAATTGGATGCTGGTCGGTTTTGTCCATGGGGTGATGAATACGGATAATATGACGGTTTCCGGAGAAACAATTGACTATGGGCCGTGCGCATTTATCGATAATTATGATCCAAACGCCTTGTTCAGTTCCATCGATGGCAAAGGTCGCTACGCCTATAAAAACCAACCTGCAATGGCCCATTGGAACTTGACCCGGCTTGCTGAAACCCTGCTGCCTTTGATCGACGAAGACAGCGAGCAGGCCGTAGAAAAAGCCACGGCTGTCCTTGAAGACTTTGCTGAAATTTATGGTACTTACTGGCTCGAGGGAATGCGTGCCAAGTTGGGGTTAACAACCAAGGAAGATGAAGATTTTTCACTGGCCAGTGATTTGCTAACAGCGATTGAAGGACAAGATGTTGATTATACCAACCTCTTCCGCAACCTTGCTAATTTGGCAGGTAACGATGAAGGCCTGCCATGTCTGGTAGACTGGCTTCCCCGCTGGCGTGAACGCTGTGCAAAAGAAAGCGTGAGCCGTTCGAAGCGGACCGCCGAGATGAACAAGATCAATCCGCTCTATATTCCACGCAACCATCTGGTCGAGGAGGCTCTGAAAGCAGCCGTAAGCAACGGGGATTATTCAAAATTCGAGACTTTGATGGAAGTCCTTGAGCAACCTTTCAATACACGATCGGGCTACGAACGTTTTGCATTGTCCGCACCACAGGGTTTTGGCGCGTATAAAACATTTTGCGGAACCTAGGATTCAAGAACCTCGTTGACAACAGGAACCAGTGCTTCCCCAATCGCCCGCGTATTCTCTGCATCCAGATGAACACCGTCCAGCGGTGACGCAGCAGCAACGCTCGCTGCATTGAAGAAATCACAATCCATTTCCTCGGCAATAGCAGTGTAATATTTGACAAAAAGATGACTTTCCTCAATACGTCCCCCAAACATCGCTGCCATCATCAAATTCTCTGTTTTCACCGCAAAAGGCGGTGCAACCAGTACAATTTTCGGAATCCCATTATCTTCCGCATAAGGGTAGGTACGGATGATTTCTATCAAACGTTTCACGCCCATTGCCGCGCCCAAAGCATCGCCACAAATAAACGGTTTCAAATCATTAGTGCCCAACATCACCACCACACAATCAAGCGGACTATGAGAAGCAAGCATAGCCGGTAGGAGTTTTGCCCCATTGCGGTCAGCGACAGCCGAAAAATCATCAAAAACTGTGGTGCGTCCACCCAACCCCTCGGCGATGATCAGCGTATCATCAAGTCCTTTGCCAAGAACAGTAGGCCAGCGGTTTTCATAATCATGCCTGCCGCCCTCCGGATTGGTTCCAAAAGTCAGACTATCGCCGTAACAAAGCACGGTTTTCATATGTGTAATACCTCCAGCTAGTAATCACCCTACATTATCCATGATCCGAAGACAAAAACGAACTAGGAGGCACCGGTCTCAGCGGTCTGAAACTCCTGATCTTCGTCATTTACAGATTGGGCAAGAGTGCGCACTTCCCTCGCCACAACGACCCAAAGGTATTATATTTTCACTGTTTAGAGGTGGTTTCAGCTTGCGGGTAAAGTATTTTATAAAGAACTGCGGCGGTGAAAATCATAAAAATACCAGCCATAATGCAATCGGAGGTGAAATGGCCGCCCTGCCCTATTCGCATCAACCCAGATAGGCCGCCAAATATGAACATAGCCGTAACCAAAATCCACCGATGCTTGCCACAGATAAATATCAGAGGCGCAAACAACATAAACATTGAAGCGACTTCACCGCTGATAAAGGAACAATTGCCACCGCATTCATTGCTCCAGTTTGCCACAGGCGTAAATTCGAAACCACCGCCAAATTCTTCGATATTACGTGGGCGCGCGCGGCCCGAATAATTCTTGAAAACCAAGTTGGCCAATATCCCAGGCCCAATCGCTGAACACATCACCACATAAAACCAGTCGCGCGCGGCAAGACCAAATATCAGCATTTTTCTAGACATTGAAACAATGAGCGCAACGATGATTGCCGAATACCAACTTACATAAATCCACATAGTAAGCGTTCGCAACAGTTCGATGATTCCAATGTCCAGAAATACAAAACGGCGATTTCCTAGGAAAAAAACACTGGTGATTTCAATATCGAGCAATGGATAGAAATTGAACAGGGCAATCGTAATGATACCCGCAATAATAGTCGCAAGAATAATCTGGTTTGTATGGGAAGCAGTCATCATATCAGTATTAGTTCAAAGCCTTCCCGTTCAAATATCCAGAGACCCGCGCAAAATGCAGAGTATTGATATTGCCCGCCAAAACCGATGATTGTCCGAGGCGCTTAAACGATGAAAACTGTTTCTCGATTCCATCTGCTTGCGATGCAGTATAAACAATCAGTGCGGGTTCAATGGGCGTTTGTTGAAAACTATGCATCAATTCAAAGTGATCGTTGGCATTGGTTCCGTGACGCCATGCCAGCACTTTTACCGAATCACTGCGCAATTGATAATACATCAAAGCCGATACTTTACGACCCGTGGTGATGACAGCCTGATAGCTCCCCTCAGCAAGTTTAGCACGCACTATATCAGCCATTTCTGCTGCCCCCTGGGTTCGTTTAAAGGGTTCAGCCCCACCAGGCAAAATCAATTGGCCAGGGCCTGCACGGGTGACCGCCAGACTGAGGGCTACGAATACAACCACATGGATCGAATGGGATATTTTTGCCCAAAGCGGTGGCATTTTATTCACCAGCAAATCTGCTACCAAAATACTGGCACCCACATAGGTAAGCGCAGCCCAATTTGCATAGGCTTTATTCATCAGCGCCTGAAAAATAATAATCAGCAAAATAGGCAGGGAAAACGCCACAAGAAGCTGATGAGTTTTTTCTCCACCGAAAAGCTTGATCCGCCATAGCGCCGCCAGATAGATCCCCATCAAAACTGGGCCAAACACACCAAACTGCGACAACAGAAATTCAAGCGCTTTCAAGGGGTGAAGGTCTAATCCACGCCAGCCGATATTATCGCCCGTGTGCGAAAGAGTTGCGAAGAAGTGCTGTGAATTCCACCAGATATTTGGCATCAGGATAGCAATCCCGATTGCCATCGCCACCCAAAATCCCGGGCGCTTTAATACATGTGGTCTTTCGCTTACCAAAAGCGAATAGAGTACCGCACATATTGGCAAATAGATCATGGCGTATTTTGACATCAGGCCAAGACCAAAGCTGACACCTAATACCAAAACCCAGACGTTCATCTTTGTGCGTTCCAATTTAAGGAATGCATAAAGAGCAATGCTCCAGAACATCAATAAAGGCACATCAGTTGAGATGATGGTTGCTGAAAGCGAGACAGCAGGGATCAGTGCAAAAATTACGCCTGCCCAAAACCCGGTTTTGCAATCAAACAGTTCGCGAGCCGTCAGGAATATGAAAATCGCCGTGACCGAATGAACAATCGGGGCGGAGAGCCTGATGCAAAAAGCACTGTCAGAACCGCAAATTTCTGTAGATGTCCTGATGATCCACGCCAGCAACGGGGGTTTGGAAAAATACCCAAACTCCAAATTTTGCGCCCATGCCCAATATTGGGCCTCGTCAAAAAACAACTCACTATTATTATAATACAGTGAAAACAGCCGAATCGTCAGAATGAGAGCTAGAACGCAAATCAATGCAATCAGAGAATCAACTCCGGATTTTTCAGCTAGGGGGCCAGAATTGTCATTTTTCTCGGTGATGTTCATGGAAATATCAGTTTTCTCGAAGGCACCGGTTTAAACACGTTTGGGCATTAAAGCGGATTGGACAAACCATCTCCCAACGATCTGTGCCCTTGCCAATTGGTGGTGTTTATGGGATTAACGCGGCGCCAAGTCAATGGGCGCCCAATGGGGATTAAGTCGGTCAACACATGAAAATTTCTCTGATAATTCCAACATTCAACGAAGAGGGAAACATCCCATCTTTGATAGTGGAATCCTTTGCTGAAATTCCACCCAAAATTTTAGGCGAACTCATCATCGTTGACGATTGTTCCACCGATAGCACAGTTAAAGCAATCGAGGCCCTGCAATCAAAACACTCCAAATTGCGTTGTTTGAAGCACCAAACTAATGCCGGCCAGAGTGCCGCCATGCGTACCGGGATATTGGCCGCAAAATTCGATATCATTGCAACGCTGGACGGGGATGGACAAAATGACCCCGCCGATATTCCCAATCTGGTGGCAATGCTTGGAAAACCTGGCCAAAATGGCGTGGCCTTGGTGGGTGGCGTCAGAACCAGACGCAAAGATACCGGCTCCAAGCGTTGGGCCTCAAAGGCTGCCAATTGGATCAGAGATACGGTATTGCGAGACAATTGTCCTGATACAGGGTGCGGCACCAAGGCCTATTGGCGTGAAGCGTATCTGCGCCTGCCGTTTTTTACCAGCATCCACCGATATCTGCCTGCTTTGTTTCAAGCCTATGGATACAAATGCGAATATGTGCCGGTGAATGATCGCCCACGCATGAGTGGTATATCCAAATATAACAATTTGAACCGGGCGTTGATTGGCTTATATGATCTCGTGGGAGTAAGCTGGCTGCGAAAACGTACCATCGCGCCTGAAGTAATTGAATCAAGCCTCTCCCCAAAAAAAGTTGAGAAAAAGTAGGGCAAATTTGATGTTAACAAGCCTCGCGACATGGTGGGCAAATACCTCTAGCACCGAAATTATATGGCTGACCGTCGGCTTCGGCGCGCAATTAATGTTTTCCATGCGCTTTTTGATCCAATGGATTGCCAGCGAAAAAGCCCGCGCCAGTATTGTACCCGAAACATTCTGGTATTTCTCGTTCGCTGGCGGCGCAATGCTGTTGGTCTATGCCATTTATCGGGTAGACCCGGTTTTTATTATGGGGCAAGCCACTGGACTGCTGATTTATTCACGCAACATTTATTTCATCTGGAGCAATAAGAAATAGGTTTATTTTTTCTTACTGCCCATTAACGCCGTGGTCCCACGCTCGCCCTTCGAGGACATGTATTATTTTCCAAACCAATTGAGCCAATTCAGGCATTGTTGCGGTATTCCGCAATGATCGCATTGCCAAGTTTTTCATACAGCTCGACTTCTTCCATCATAATTTTACCATCAGCTGTAATGATGTCTTTGCAAGCGCTAAGGAAATTTTTCAGACCTTCTTTACTTAATTTATTCAGACGCGGCGCGGCGGCTTCAATTTCAAACTCTTCCGGATAAATACGCCTGATCCAGCGATCAGCACTTTCTTTCTCTTGGGTTGAAAGCTCAGTATCCATTTCCCCCAACCGGTTTGTGAGATAATCCATTATAATTCGGTTTTCACTTTGATCCGCCCGACCATCCACTCTGGCCAGAGCCCTGAGTAAAATAATTTCTGGCATAATCAAATGCCGCTTCAGCAGAGATTGCTCATGATGCGGCACGGTAATTTCGTTGCATTGCTGATCAACAATATCAAAACCCTTGTTCAATATGACCGGCAGAATTTCTTCCAGATTATCAAATTCCTCACCATCAAGGTCCGCAAGCGACAACACCTGATCTTTCAGGAAAGTCTGAAAACTGTCACTTTCATGACACCATGATCGAATGTGGGTTTCATCCACCCGATATACAGTAATACGGCGTGACATAATGGCTCCGGCTCCATCACGATATTTCATTATCACGGTTTCACCGCCCACCAACTTTTCGCCCTGATACCCTTGCGCGTCATCGCCAGTACTCGAATCCGGCGCTTTATGAAGAAACGGAAGAGATGGAAGTGTTTGATTAGAAACAAAATCTTTAAAAATAGAAATAACAGACATAGCACCTCGAAACAGCCTAGTTGGGCAACAAACGAAGCATTTATCGAGCAATCACGCAATAAATTTGATTTCTGAAATCTAATAATAGTGAACTACAAATTAAAACCAATTGGAAATATTCGCCGTACCTTCCTGTTTACCCGTTATTTACCATTAGTACGTATTGCTCATTCTCAATAAACACTATTGAGTTTGGCCACTGGCCAGCCACGCAATGAATGCGGCTCTTCTACCCCCAAGGGACTAGTTAGCCATGTTTTCATTCCTCCGCCAAATGCTATCCAAACTAAAAATCCGTCACCGGATATTTGTGTCTCTCGCAATTCCAATGACTGCCTTGCTGATTTTTTCCACCAGCTCTGTCTGGCGTGACTATACAAAATATGAAGAAATGCAGCTGGTTGCAAAAATTGTAGAGACAACGGAAGAACTCGGAGAGTTGGCGCACAAGCTCCAAACTGAACGTGCTCAAACTGCCGGTTTTCTTGCTTCTGCGAACACCAAAACTCCTGCTAATGTCTTGGAAGCACGCACGGCCACAGATGGAGAGTTGGTGCGGTTCCACCAAATTGTTGATGAGCTCAAACTAGTGTCCAATGGAAAACTGATTGATGAGCTTGAAGCAATTGGGCAAAAAGTTGGAAACCTATCCAAATTCCGTGACAAAATTGATAGCAAAAGTATCAAGGGTAGCGAAAGTATGGAGCATTTCTCCACCATCGTTAGCCACATCACTGAGACCGGCTTCCATGCCTCCGGCGTCTCCTCCAACAGCGAAATTGCTCTGGGCATAGTAACCCTGCTCGTTCTGGCAGAAACAAAGGAATTTGCCGGCCAGGAGCGCGGCTTGGTAATGGGCGCTCTGACCAAAGGAAAGATGTCAGACACGCAATTCATCGCATTTAATCAACACCTCGCCCGTCAGTCTTTAACTCAAGAAGCCTTTATTTCGAACGCACCCGAAAAGCGTCGCGAGGAATATCGAGAACTGGTTAAACACACAAAATTGGGTCCTGTCATCAAAATGCGCAACCAATTGGTTCAGGGGTATACGCTGTTTTCTTCAATGGCGATTAAGCCCAAGCCTTGGTTCAAAGTAACTACCGACAGAATCAATGCTCTTCAAGAGCTTGAAAAACGGGTTGCGAAAGACGTACATAACGATGCTCTGGCGCTTTCTTCAACTGCCTTTTCCACCATGATAATTAGTTTGGTAGTCGGCATCGCTCTGCCACTTGCTATTGGTTTCTTGGGTTGGCTTATTTCCGGTTCCATCACCAGACCAATCATTGGTTTTCGCCACAGTATGGAAACCATTTCTGAGGGTAATCTTGAAGAAGAAGTTTATGGTCAGCAGCGGATCGATGAGGTTGGTAATATGGCAAGGGCACTACAGGTGTTCAAAATAAACGCCATTGAACACAGTCGCGCAGAAGAAGAGGCCAGCAATGTTCGCGATGACACCGAAAATGGACGTAAGGAACAAGAAGCGCGCAAGGCAGAAGAGGTCGCCAGCACCAATGAGGCGGTAAAAGCCATCGGTTACGGTTTGAAACGTCTTTCAGAAGGCGATTTGACCGTAAATATCAATACGCCATTCACCGAAAGCCTCGATGGTTTGCGTACAAATTTTAATGCTTCCATCAGCACCCTTGCCGATACACTTGGACTGGTCACTGGCAATGTGGGCACCATTCATACGGGCGCCGGCAACATGCAAACAGCCGTTGGCGATCTTTCCCGTCGCACAGAGCAACAAGCAGCGTCTTTACAGGAAGCAGCAGCTGCCCTTGAAGAAATTACAGAAACGGTAAACAGCTCATCCAAACGGGCGCAGGATGCTAGAAAAATAGCAACCACAGCCAAAACAAGCACCGATGATGCAGGCGAAGTGGTTGCAAGCGCGGTTGAAGCGATGGAACGCATCGAGACGGCCTCTGGTGAAATTGAAAACATCATCGGTGCCATTGACGAGATTGCTTTCCAAACCAACCTTCTGGCACTTAATGCAGGCGTTGAAGCAGCACGTGCCGGAGACGCAGGCGCTGGCTTCTCGGTTGTTGCACAGGAGGTACGCGAACTGGCTCAACGCTCAGCAAATGCCGCAAAAGAAATCAAAAACCTGATCAGCACATCTTCAGATGAAGTTAAAACTGGTGTGAACCTCGTGAAAGAAACAGGTAAAGCACTGGAAAGTATTGCTACCCACGTGATAGAAATCAACGAGCATATTGGCTCGATTGCCGAGGCATCAGACGAACAGGCGAGAGCCTTGAGCGGGATTAATTCAACCGTCTACCAGATGGATCAGGTGACTCAGGACAACACAAAAATGGTGCGTGAAACCAATACAGTCACTCAGGAATTGTCCGGTCAGGCCAACAACCTGTCAGACCTGATTTCAAAATTCAAACTTAGCGAAACTAAGCAGCGTTCCGCAGCTTAGTGCTGTTTGCTCTCCCGGCGTATCCAAGCTTCGCTTGGGCCTGCGTGGGTGCGGCGCATTAGCGCCGGGTTCCCACGCTCGCCCTTTGGGCTCTCATTCCTTTATCACGAAAATTTATCCGGATGGTTCCCTTGCTCCATCTCTCCCACGCCAAAGGCGGGAGCGAAAAGCGACCGGCGCTAATGCGCCGCCCATACGGAGGACCCAAGCAAAGCTTGGAAACGCCCGCGAGAACAAACAAAAATAATGTTCACCTATTGGGTGAACATTATGGCTCCAGCTCGGTATCCCAGTAAAGAAAATCCATCCAGCTTTCGTGCAGATGGTTCGGCGGAAATTTACGGCCGTTGCGATGCAGATCGTAAATCGTTGGCACAAAGGGATGCTGCTGTGGGAACATCCGCACTTCCACGGGTAACTTATTGCTCTTGCGTAAATTGCATGGCGAACAAGCCGCACATACATTCTCCCATGTGGTCAAACCGCCTCTCGAGCGTGGAACAACGTGATCGAAAGTCAAATCATTGGGTGAACCACAATATTGGCACTGGAACTTATCCCGTAAAAACAGGTTAAACCGGGTAAAAGCGGGGTTACGTGTGGTTTGCACATAGGATTTTAGGCTGACAACGCTGGGAATGCTCATGGAAAATGTCGGACTGGATACTTGCAAATCATATTCAGCGACAATATTCACCCGGTCGAGAAATACTGCCTTGATGGCATCCTGCCATGACCAAAGCGAAAGGGGATAGTAGCTCAGTGGCTGAAAATCAGCATTGAGCACCAAAGCAGGATGAGCGTCTGGCGAAACAACTAATCCCAATATATTCTCCCCCATTTGCAAGCAATCGAATCGCAACACTTCATCGTTGCCAATATTATTAATAACTGCGACAGCCTTATGAAAATTTCCTCATTTTTCCCACAATTTTGTTTATATTGAACCAACCAAAGCATCATCATGCAGGCGCTCCGTCGCGGCCATCGCGTAAAACCGCATAATATGACCAGAATAAACGGGCAGCCACCCCTTGCCACGGCGACCATCTTGTTGTGATTGCCCGTAGTTTCTTGTCATTCGGGCGTTCACGCATATTAAACGCCACCCGTACCGCCTCTTGCAAAGCCAGATCACCCGCAGGAAAAATATCAGGATGGCCTGCACAAAAAAGCAGATAGACTTCCGCCGTCCATGGGCCGATGCCCTTGAGTGCCGTCAATTGTTCCAGCGCCGTTTCTGCCGGTAATTCACACAAGGCAGCAAGGTCTAGTTGATCTTCAACGATGGCATTACAAACAGTCAAGAAAGTACGTTGCTTCGGGCGTGACAGGCCAGCAATCCGCCATCCTTCTTCCCCGACTGTCAAATAATTCTCCGCGGTAAACGGTGATACCTGCTCACATAATCGTCCGAAAATTGCAGCAGCACTGGCCTTCGATACCTGTTGCGATACGATTATGCTCGCCAATCCTTTGAAGCCCGGTTCGGATAATCGCAATGGCACCTCGCCCACCGCCTCGATGATTGGCAGCAGAAGCGGATCACTCCTTCCCAGATATTCAAGACCTTCCTCAATATCTGACATAGTACGAATTGAATTCATTTAATATGATACCTTTGTAACCACTGCCAGATTAGCTTAAACAGTGCTCATGTCACAACCTAAGCCTCAACCGATTTTCAGATTTGCCCCCTCTCCCAACGGAAAACTCCACCTCGGCCACGCCTATTCGGCATTGTTAAATCAAAAACTGGCGCGCGAGGCTGGTGGTAAATTGTTGTTGCGTATTGAAGATATAGACAGAGTTCGCTGTACTCTAAAACTCGAAGCACAGATGCTGGATGATCTCAAATGGTTGGGGATTGAATGGGACGAAGAACCCACGCGTCAATCAGATAATTTCGATATTTACAGCAACACTCTTAAAAAATTGCGGGATGCCGGGTTGGTTTATCCGGGGTTCATGAGCCGGGGCGAGGTCAATAAAACCATAAACGAAATCGAAAGAACTGGAAAAATCTGGCCGCGTGACCCGGATGGCACTCCCCATTATCCGACGCACGACAAGAATATGAGCGAAAAACAACGCGCAGAAAGGCTTGGCTCCCGCCCCCCAAACTCTTTTCGGCTTGATATGTCCAAGGCTCTTAAAACACTCACCGGAAAGCTACACTGGCAGGAAAAAGATACCGTCATAGAGGCTGACCCACAGGCATGGGGCGATGTAGTTTTGGCACGCGGAGATGTTCCCACGAGCTATCATCTGGCATGCGTTCTCGATGATGCGGCGCAAAACATAACCCACATAGTACGCGGCACAGACCTTTATTTCGCAACTGCAATTCATCGTTTGCTACAGGAATTACTGAACCTTGAAGAGCCGCATTATCATCACCACAGTTTGATACTGGATGAAGACGGTCAAAAGCTTTCGAAAAGCCGCAAGGATACAAGTCTGTCAGATTTGCGAGAGCTCGGAAAAAGCCCAAACGATATTAAAAAACTGATCGGATTCTTATAGTTAAATCGTTTTCAGAATTCACCAACACAATGGCTGCGAATAGAAATTACTCGCTGACAACGGTTTTGATAATTGCCGAAAATACCAGACAAAGACAGGCAGAACCGGCAACCACAGCAATAGTCAAAGCAGGATCCCAATAGAATTTATGGCCAAAGGAATTAAAGCCATACATGCCTGCGTAAGTGCCGATTAGAAGTAAAATCCAGTTCCCTAACGGTCCAAAGCCCGAATACCCCATAATTCTGTCAGAAATCCAGCCACCAATAAACGTGAATGTGCAGAGAAAAGAAAAAGACAGAATCCATTGTTCAGTCGTCATTTGCCACAACATCGGGCTACTCCAAAAGTTATTAAACAACATTCAATTGGGTTACAGTTCTCAGCACAATCTAAAACCATGGTGTCAAGAACTGGTTACCGGAATGGTTCGCATTTGAACCATTCTTACACACAGCGGTTGCCAAACTACTTTTTCGCAACCATGTTGGGAAGCGAACACACTAACAGGCCAAAACAGGCCAAGACCGGATTACCATGGCCCAGATATTGCAGCTAGCTACCCCTTTTCTCATGGCCCTCGTCGCCATTATTCTTGGCCTTGGCCTATGGAATATGGCGCGTGGCGGCAGTGCAAACCGTTCTCAAAAATTGATGCGATATCGCGTCCTTGCACAAGCGGTCGCTGTCGCAGCAATGGTCGCCGCAATCTATTTTAGCCGATCCTGAAAACCGATGGTCATTCTCAACAAGATATACACCAAAACGGGCGATGATGGCACAACGGCGCTGGGGTCAGGCGAACGTCGGGCAAAATATGATCTTCGCGTTGCAGCCTATGGCAGTGTTGATGAAACCAACGCCGCATTGGCCCTTGCACGCCTTCATACTTCCAAAATACCCGCCCTTAATGAGGCATTACTGCGCATTCAAAACGATTTATTCGATTTGGGTGCCGATTTATCAACCCCGGATACTGGCGAAAAACCAGAACATGAACCCCTGCGCATCATCGAAAGCCAGGTCGAACGCCTGGAAGCCGAAATCGACGTATTCAATGCCGATTTAACACCGTTACGCTCGTTCGTTCTTCCCGGCGGTTCACCCGCTGCGAGTTACCTCCATTTGGCAAGGACCATCGCAAGGCGTGCGGAACGTTTGATTGTAGAATTGGCGAGCAAAGAGGGAGAAGTGGTAAACCCTCCCGCAATTCGTTACATAAACCGCCTCTCCGATTTTCTATTCGTCGCATCAAGAATGGCCAACAATAGCGGCAAAGGTGATGTTTTATGGGTGCCGGGCCAAAATCGCTAGAGCACAATTGCGAAAAGTGGTAACGGGTTATCTATACTAACGGGGCATTTTGAGAAAGCAGACCATGTTTATCCCACTCCATGATGCCAATAAACTCAAACATATCAGCCACCCATATGTGAATTATGTCATAATCGCTGCCAATATCATCATCTGGCTGATTTCCTCGTCTCCCGCCCTCGTTGATCCCGAAACCGCCAAACGAGCGGCCATCTCCTTCGGCTTCATTCCGTCAGTGATAAATAATATGGCGGAATTACCCCTCGAATTCGTCGTCATTCCTGAAAAATTCACCTATGTTTCCTACGCATTTCTGCATGCAAATTTCATGCATCTGGCAGGCAATATGCTGTTTATCTGGGTCTTTGGCGATAATATCGAAGATGCCATGGGGCATCTTCGATATATCATCTTCTATTTATTATGCGCTGCAGGTGCTGCCTTTTTTCACGCGCTGGTCGCTCAAAATTCCAACGCCCCCCTAATCGGTGCATCAGGTGCAGCCGCCGGTATTGTCGCAGCCTATCTTATACTGCATCCCAATGTACGCATTTGGATACTGGCTCTTGGCCGTATCCCTTTGCGTATCCCGGCCTATATTGTTCTGGGTGCGTGGATTGCATTTCAACTTTGGAACTTCGTTACAAATTCCGGAGATCAGGTCTCATGGGCAGCCCATATTGGCGGCCTGATTGCAGGGGCAATTTTGATCTTCCCTTTCAAACGAAAAAATGTTCCTCTATTCGATAGAGGACCCGACGCAGCCACGCCTTCCAGCCCAACCACGCCTTCCAGCCCAACCACACCTTCCAGCGAAGCCAGCCACGCTGAAAAAACACCACCAGAACCACCTTCTTTCAAATGGGGAAGGTGAACACGAATTCAATTGACGCATTCAGCCGATGTAGATAGAAATTTGTGCAACGCAATATATGAGATATGAAAACAAGCGGAGTTAAATGACATGAAGATTGTCGTTCCTGTAAAACGTGTCGTTGATTACAACGTCAAAATCAGGGTAAAATCAGACGGTTCAGGCGTTGATCTGGCCAATGTAAAAATGTCCATGAACCCATTCGATGAAATTTCTATCGAAGAAGCATTACGTCTGCGCGAAGCAGGTACTGCATCGGAAATCATCGTCGTATCCGTTGGGCCACAACAAGCTCAGGAAACCATCCGTACAGCACTTGCCATGGGCGCCGATCGCGGCATTCTCGTAAAAACCGACGATGCGGTTGAACCGCTCGCAGTTGCTAAAATTCTCAAAGGCATCGTTGACGAAGAACAACCCGGCCTCGTTATTGTCGGCAAACAGGCAATCGATGACGACAGCAATCAAACCGGCCAAATGCTTGCCGCTCTGCTTGGTTGGGGACAGGCAACATTTGCTTCCAAAATTGAAATTTCTGGCGACAATGCCAAAGTTACCCGCGAAGTAGATGGCGGATTGCAAACCATTGATGTGAAAATGCCAGCAGTTGTCACCACCGATTTGCGCCTCAACGAACCGCGTTACGCATCGCTTCCAAATATCATGAAGGCTAAGAAAAAGCCTCTCGATGAAAAATCACCTAGTGATTACGGCGTTGATACTGCTCCACGCCTGACCATTGTTGAAACCGTTGAGCCGCCAACAAGGCAGGCAGGCGTTATTCTTGGTTCCGTTGAGGAACTCGTCGACAAACTCAAAAACGAAGCCGGCGTGCTTTAAGGAGACAAAGACTATGACCATTCTTCTTCTCGCAGATCATGATAACGCTGAACTCAGCGATCAAACTGCAAAAGCCATGACAGCTGCCTCCGAGATAGCCAAAGATTCGGGGAGCGACGTACACATACTCGTGGCCGGTAGCGGCTGCGCCGCTGTTGCAGATGCAGCAGCCAAACTAACCGGTGCAGCAAAAGTATTGCTGGCTGACCATGCGCTTTACACAAATCATATGGCTGAAACTACGGCCGATCTGATAGTCTCTATTGCAGGCGACTATGACACCATCATCACTGCAGCAACCACCTCAGGCAAGAACATCCTGCCACGGGTTGCAGCGCTTCTCGATGTGATGCAGATTTCTGAAATCACAGCCGTGAAAGCCGCGGACACTTTTGAGCGTCCGATTTATGCAGGCAACGCCATCCAAACCGTTAAATCAAACGATGCAACACGGGTAATCACCGTTCGTACCGCAGGCTTCGGCGCTGTAGGCAGCGATAGTTCAGCCAGCGTTGAAGCGATCGGTGCAGCGGGTGATCCGGGCCTTGCAACTTATGTAAGTGCTGCTCTGTCCGACAGTGATCGTCCAGAACTCACCTCAGCCAAAATCATCATTTCCGGCGGACGGGCACTGGGTTCAGAAGAAAAATTCATGGAAGTCATCATTCCTGTTGCCGATAAATTGGGTGCCGCCATCGGCGCATCCCGTGCAGCCGTTGATGCAGGTTACGCCCCCAATGACTGGCAGGTTGGTCAGACCGGTAAAGTGGTTGCGCCCGATCTTTATATCGCTTGCGGCATCTCCGGTGCCATCCAGCATCTGGCGGGCATGAAAGATTCCAAAGTCATCGTCGCTATCAACAAGGACGAAGAAGCACCGATTTTCCAGGTCGCCGATTACGGCCTCGTGGCAGATCTCTTCGATGTGCTGCCGGAGTTCGAAAAAGCGCTCTAAACAAAAATACACCCTTAATGTTATCAGGCCGGGTGGAAATCTTTCCCCCGGCCTTTTTATTATCTGGATCAAAATCATGACCATCAAAAAAATAGGTATCATCGGCGCAGGGCAAATGGGCAGCGGCATCGCCCACGTATCAGCACTTGCTGGATATGAAGTTTACATCAATGATCTGTCAGAAGATGTAATTAAATCAGGCCTCGCAACGATTGGCAGCAATCTTGCAAGGCAGGTTTCATCAGAAAAAATCACTGCAAATGAGCGCGATGCAGCATCGGAAAAACTACACGCAGCAAATGACATGCAAGCTTTGGAAGACTGCGATCTCGTCATTGAAGCAGCTTCCGAAAACGAAGCCATCAAGCGCAAAATCTATGATAATATTTGCCCGATTTTAAAACCTGAAGCGATCCTCGCCACCAACACTTCTTCGATCTCCATCACCCGCATGGCCTCCTCCACCGACCGCGCAGAACAATTCATTGGCATTCATTTCATGAACCCGGTGCCGGTAATGAAGCTGGTAGAAATCGTGCGCGGCATCGCTACGAATGAACAATCTTTTGAGGTCGCCCGCGATTACATTAAGCGCCTAAATAAAACCTACGCCGTGTCAGAAGACTTCCCGGGTTTCATGGTCAACCGTATATTGATTCCTATGATCAACGAAGCCATCTACACCCTCTATGAAGGCGTCGGCAGCGTGGAAGCCATCGACACTTCGTTAAAGCTTGGCGCAAACCATCCGATGGGCCCGTTACAATTGGCTGATTTCATTGGCCTCGATACGTGCCTCTCCATCATGCAGGTGCTGCACGATGGCCTCTCGGACACAAAATACCGTCCATGCCCACTATTAGTAAAATACGTGGAAGCAGGCTGGTTGGGTAAAAAATCAGGCAGAGGCTTTTATGACTATCGCGGAGAGGAACCTGTGGCAACGAGGTAGGTCACCTACATCGCGATAGCAGCATCAATCAGTTTGAACGCATCATCGCTGGCCCATTCGGCCGGACCAAACAGCGCACCCACCACGCAGGAATTCTTGTTAATCAACAAAGAAGTCGGCAGGCCAAAGGCCAGGCTCTTTTTCTTGAATTGATTAAACATCTTCATGGTGTTGTCAGCGTAAAACGGTAGCGCTTCCAAATTAATCTCATCATAAAATGCCAGTGGCTTGGCCGCTTCACCAGTATCAATACTCACTGGTACAACCTGAAATGCATCCCCGCCCTTGGTTTTCTCCAATGCTTCAAGCGCAGGCATTTCACGGCGACATGGCACACACCATGTGGCCCAAAGGTTCAAGAGCATGGTTCTTCCGGTCCACTCTGCAATGGTGACTACCTTGCCATCACGATCCTTGAACGATAAATCACCCACATAATGAGCTTCGTCCAACAAGGTAAACCCTGCAATTTCTCCGCCAATTGCCTTGTCCAGCACCTTCGCCTGCTCAACGGCCGCACTGCAAACCTGCGCTTCATTATGATTTCCGCCATTTTCCGCCACCATCATATTGCCAGACTTGCCAAACATGACGTATATGCCGAGTGTAACAACCGCAATTGCAGCGATAATGAAAATGATCTGGTTTTTGCGCATTTAGTTTGGGTTTCCTCATGGAGAAAAATTATGACAAAAGATGATGCTGGAAACCAGATGTGGGGTGGCAGGTTCGCCAGCGGACCTGATGCAATTTTGGAGGCAATCAACGCCTCCATCGACTACGATCAGAAATTTTACGCTCAAGACATAGCAGGCTCCAAAGCGCATGCAAATATGCTGAAAGATCAAGGCATTATTTCGGCTGAAGATGCAAAACAAATTTGCGCTGGTCTGGACACAATTTTGTCAGAAATAGAGAATGGAACATTCGAATTTTCCAGAGCGTTAGAAGACATCCATATGAATGTGGAAGCCAGATTGGCAACTCTCATTGGGCCCGCTGCCGGAAGATTACACACGGCTCGTTCGAGAAACGATCAGGTAGCCCTTGGGTTCCGCCTTTGGGTCAAGGAAAACATGATTGGCCTTGATACAGCACTCAAAGGCCTGATGACCGCATTCCTAAACAAAGCCGAAGAACACTCAGCAACTGTTATGCCGGGCTTCACCCATTTGCAAACTGCACAGCCCGTAACCTTCGGCCACCATTGCATGGCCTATGTGGAAATGTTCGCTCGCGACCGCGACCGAGTACAGTCGGCCATTCGCCGTATGGATCAGTGTCCTCTAGGCACCGCAGCACTTGCAGGCACAGGCTTCAACATTGACCGCGAAAACACCTCCAAAGCGCTGGGTTTTGCTGAACCAAGCCGTAATTCACTTGATACGGTTGCCGACCGTGATTTCGCGCTCGATTTCCTATCTTGCGCTTCGATTTGCGCAATGCACCTTTCACGCATAGCAGAAGAAATCGTCATCTGGTCAACACCACAATTTGGTTTCATCCAGCTTTCAGATAGTTTCTCCACCGGCTCCTCAATCATGCCGCAAAAGAAAAATCCTGATGCTGCTGAATTGGTGCGCGCTAAAACCGGCCGCATTAACGGTTCTCTCATCGGCCTGCTTACAGTCATGAAGGGCCTGCCATTGGCATATTCCAAAGATATGCAGGAAGATAAGGAAAGCGTATTCGACGCCTCCGAAAGTCTGGAATTGGCAGTTGCTGCCATGACCGGCATGATCACGGATATGACCGTAAATATCGAAAACATGAAAAAAGCCGCAGGCAGTGGCTATTCAACTGCAACGGACCTCGCCGACTGGCTGGTGCGTGAAGCAGGCATTCCATTCCGCGATGCCCACCACGTCACCGGCAAGGCTGTCGCCATGGCGGTTGAAAAGGAATGCGAATTGCACGAACTAGCGCTAGACGATTTGCAGAGCATTCACGCAGATATTACCGCTGCCATTTTCGACGTGTTATCGGTAGAAAGCTCAGTTGCAAGCCGTACCAGTTTTGGCGGAACAGCCCCGGCAAACGTTGTAAAACAGATAACCTTCTGGCGCGAACGACTAAAAAACCAAAGCTTTATTTGACTTTCTTTGCTGCCTGTCGAATATGGTCTCAGCTAAAGGTTTCAGGAACTTAAAAATGTCCACCGCATTGAAAAAAACAGCGATGATCTTTGTTACACTGCTGGTTACAGCCAGTGCTTTGTCAGGTTGTGGCCGCCGCGGCGCTCTTGAACAGCCAGCTTCGATGGCGACAATTGTGGAAACCGATGAATACGGCGAACCAGTTGAGAAAAAGAAGAAGGTGGTTGAAGATAAACCCTTCATTCTCGACGCTCTTCTCTAACGCCATTTTTCGCTAATTTCAGGAACAGTACAGTGAACCATTTTGAGTATCACAATGGCATATTGCATGCAGAAGAAGTCTCCATTGAAGAGATCGCAGCAGCAGTAGGAACACCGTTTTATTGCTATTCCACCGCTACATTGGAGCGCCACTATAGAGTGTTTTCCGAAGCTTTTTCCGATATCCCGTCAAAAGTCTGCTACGCGCTGAAAGCCAATTCCAATCAGGCGGTGTTGAAAATTCTGGCCAATATGGGCAGCGGTGCCGATGTGGTTTCCGAAGGCGAATTGATGCGCGCCCTAAATGCCGGCATTCCGCCTGAAAAAATCATGTTCTCAGGCGTCGGTAAAACAGCTCGTGAAATCGATGCAGCGTTGAAGGCCAATATCTTCTGCTTCAATGTGGAATCTATTCCCGAACTGTACCATCTATCGGCCCGCGCCGTTGCTATGGGCAAAACCGCCCGCGTTTCATTCCGCATCAACCCCGATGTGGATGCGGGAACCCATGAAAAAATTTCCACCGGCAAAGCGGGCGACAAATTTGGTATTCCGTGGACGCAGGCGCTTGAAACCTATGACCTTGCGGCAAAACTCGATGGCATTGAAATAACCGGCATCGACATGCATATCGGAAGCCAGATCACCGATCTTGAGCCATTTGACCGTGCATTTTCCAAACTCGAAGGCCTGATCCGAGAATTACGCAATCACGGCCACGCCATCGACCATGTGGATTTGGGCGGCGGTCTTGGCATTCCTTATAAAAACGACAATTCCCCACCACCGGATCCTGAAAAATATTCTCATGTAGTAAAAAAACACGTGCGTTCGCTCGATTGCGAAATCGTGTTTGAACCCGGTCGCCTGATTGCAGGCAATGCCGGTATTCTGGTTGGCAGCGTGCTTTATGTCAAAGACACCGAGGCAAAGAGCTTCGTCATTGGCGATACCGCCATGAATGATCTCATCCGGCCAACACTTTATGAAGCGTGGCACGAGATTTTACCGGTGATTGAGGCCAACAACCTGAAAGATCCGATCCGCGGCGATCTCGTAGGCCCTGTTTGCGAAACCGGCGATTATATCGCCCGCGACCGCGAATTGCCTTATCTTGAAGCAGGTAACCTCTACGCAATTTCATCTGCGGGCGCATATGGTGCTGTACAATCCAGCACATATAACAGCAGAGCACTCGTACCAGAAGTGCTGGTAAATGGTTCGAAATTCCACGTAGTGCGTGAACGCCGCACACTGGAACAGCTAATCGATCTCGATTCAGTACCCGATTGGCTTTGAAGTTTATGGATCACGATTTCTAGAGAACTCTTCAAAAAACCTCGAAATCGCCAAAGTTTATGCTAATCTGGCCACGAATTGACTCATGGCGTCGAGGCTTGTTATCGAAAATCAGGGTTCATCCAGGTCTGGCTCAAAGACTAAGGGCATCTCACCATTGCTGAAATTCAGCACGTGGATGACGTTGTTTTGGGAATCGCTTTGGCCCCGAATCGTGCCTTTTTTCCTGATATTATGCGTCTTTTTGATCGTTTCCTGGGCTGGCCTATGGGATCAGGTCAACGGTGCATTTGGCGAAATCGGCCGCTTGGCATTGCTTGCAGCTTTTGTGTTGATGGCCCTCTTCAGCCTACGCCATCTGCGATCTGTCCAACTACCCCATTCTACAGAAATTATCCGCCGCATCGAGGCCGTCTCCGAGCTGGAACATCGCCCGCTTACTGCTCAAAGCGACGCCATGGCGACCGGCAATGACGACGCTCTTTCCAGTGCGTTATGGGCAGAACACCAAAGGCGAATGGCCGATAATCTCAAAAACATGACTGCGGGAACGCCTCGGCCTAATGCCAACCAGTTTGATGCTTTCGCAATACGCGCAGCCCTTCCGGTCATCGTATTTGCAGCTTTTCTCTATTCCTTCAGCAATAGCGGCGGCAATTTGATAGATGCGGTCATACCCGGAGTTGATCGCGCAACCCTGCTTACCCGGCTGGATGTCTGGATCAACCCACCCGCTTACACCAGAAAACCTCCCATATATTTATCCAAACGCAAAAACAATGAAACCGGCGGCGCAATCGCTGCCCCGCAAAACAGTGAATTTTACCTGCGTTATGTGGGTAAATCCAATATTGAATTTGCCTTCGTTAGTGTGGATAGGCGCCAGATTATTGAACCGTCCGAAACCAATAAAAACTATGAAACGGAATATAAACTTTTCCTCAAGGATTCAGGTCAGGTGGAGCTTTCCACCAATGGCGAAATTCTCGCCCAATGGCCCATAAGCATTATCAAAGATTCTCCGCCCACAATTGAATTCACCGAAATTCCCAACGCGGCCCTCTCTGGTTCCCTGCAATTGAACTACGAAATAACGGACGATTACGGCGTGGTTTCCGCTCGTGCCGAAATCAATTCCCTGATGGAGACAGACCCTGAGGCCCACCCATTGGTGGGAGCTCCCGAACTCCCTCTGCCCCTACCACGCCAGCGCGCCAAATCCGGCAAGGCAAAAGTCAACCGGGATTTGACCAAGCATCCGCTCGCCGGAAGCTTGGTTTCCATTACATTGGTCGCCATGGATGATGCCGAACAAGAGGGCCGTAGCATCTCCCACGAGATGATATTGCCCGGCAGGGTCTTTTCCAAACCCATTGCTTTAGCGCTAGTGGAACAACGCCGCATTTTAGCGCTGGATGCTCGTAAATTGCCCCATGTGGCCAATCTGCTCGACGCCATCAGCTCAGTACCTGAAAAATACATCAACAATCCGACCGCAAAAATCGCCATGCGCGTTGCCTATCGACGATTGTTGAGCGCACGCAATGATGACGATTTGCGCGATACGCTCGACCTCATGTGGGATACGGCGCTGGCGATAGAGTTTGGGGACCTTTCAGAAGCTGAGCGCCGCCTGCGCGAAGCTCAGGAAAAACTGAGCGAAGCATTGGAGAATAATGCATCGCAAAAAGAGATCGAAAAACTCATGGCTGAATTGCGTGAAGCAATGAACGAGTTCATGCAGCAAATGATGGAACAGGCGCGCAATAATCCCATGCAGCAAAACCCGTTCGATCAGAATCAAATGCAAAATCTCACCCAGCGCGACATCGAAAAAATGATGGACCGAATTGAAGACCTTGCCAAATCCGGCTCCAAGGATGCTGCGCGTGAATTGTTGGCCGAGATGCAGCGCATGATGGATAATTTGCGCACCAGCCAGCATCAACAACAACGCCAACAGGAAGGCAATCAGATGAATCAGGCGCTGGATAATCTCAGCGAACTGATGCAAAAACAGCAAGACTTGCTGGACCAAACTTTCCAGATGCAGCGGCAAGATCCCAATAACAGGCAGAACCAACAACAACAAAATCAACAACAGAACCAGCAGCAAGGCGAACAGAGCGAAGGTCAAAAACCTATGACCCCGGAAGAATTCGCCGAAGCTCTCAAACAACTACAGCAACAACAGGAAGCGTTGCAGCAAAAGCTTGGCGAACTGGGCAAACAGTTGGAGGGCATGGGTCTGGACCCCTCCCAACAATTTGGTGAAGCACAGGGCGAGATGGGTAAAGCCGGCAAAAACCTTGGTAAGGGGCGCGCGGGTGAAGCAACCTCAAATCAGGCCAAAGCCCTCGATGCTTTGCGTCAGGGTGCTCAGCAAATGATGCGGCAAATGGCAGGAGACCGGCAACCGGGAGGCCAACAACCAGGTGATCGCGGCACCGGTCAATCAAACTCCAGAAAAACCAGCGACCCACTCGGCAGAAACCGCCCGGGTGAAGGTCAAAGCTTGGGCGACGAGACAAAGGTTCCAGATGAAATCGATGCTCAAAGAGCAAGACAAATCCTGGAAGCTATCCGCAAACGCCTCTCGCAACCAACCCAGCCGCTAATCGAAAAAGACTATCTGGAGCGTTTGCTGGAAAGCAGATAAGTGTTGGGGTTCGCTTTGGTTTGGTCTCACGGCGTATCTTCGCTTTCGCTCAGGCCTCCGTATGGGCGGCGCATTGGCGCCAGTCGCTCCTCGCTTTTCGCTCCCGCCTTTGGCGTGGCAGCTACGGGAGAGATGGAGCAAGGGAACCATCCGGATAAATTTTCGTGACAAAAGAATGAGAGCCCAAAGGGCGAGTGTGGGAACCCGGCGCTAATGCGCCGCGCTTTCACAGGCCTGAACGCAGCGAAGATACGCCGTGAGACCAAATATGGGACCCCACAGGGAAGGAGAGCAATATGAGAACAAAAAACTTAGCCCGTAGGGCTAAGCATCCCCAGTCACTACGCCCACAAACGGCAGTTCGCGAAATGCGTGGCCAGCATCCATACCATAGCCAACAACAAATTTATCGGGACATTCAAATCCCACATAGTCGGCAGAAATTTTCGTTTGGCGGCGCATGCTCTTATCGAGTAGTGCAACGATTGAGACCTTGTTAGCACCACGTTCGATCATCAGATCGCGGGTAAATTTCATGGTTTTTCCTGATTCTAAAATATCGTCAATCAGCAAAACATCACGACCTTCAACGCTACTTTCAATATCTCTAAGAACAACCAGTTCGCCAGCTTCCGAGCCAGCGCCATAGCTTGAAATCGAGATAAATTCCAGTTCTGGAGATAGTCCGGCTTCGTACATAGCGCGCATCAGATCGGCCGCAAAAACAAACGACCCCTTGAGCACGGAAACAACCAGAATATTGCTCATGTCTCCCAACGCAATTTGCTCAGCCAGCTGTGTGTTGCGTTCAGCAATTTCAGCAGCACTATAAAGCACTTCAATTTTCTTGTTTCTTACGATTGGCATGAGGAGACCCGATTATCTAATTGCAGAATTGCGGTCGTTCCCCGAAACGAATTGAATTTCGACCACACCTCCATCTTTCACATCGGTGCTATACTTTGATGCGAAACGCAGAGACGCGCCCGCCCTTAAAAAGGCCTGTTGGGAGCGATAACGCCATGAAATGACGTTTTGCCCGTCTTTTTGGCGCAATACAATATTAAGTTGCGGGATGGGCAATTTATTCCCGAACCTGTTGATAATGTATCCCGATACCAGCGCAATATTATTGCCATTAACCGAGATTTTTCGCAATTTCACACCGCTGACTTCAAGTGTAGCCGTTGGCGGAAGGGAGGTTATCATTTGGTCAGAAGTTCCAGCTTCTTTATCAGCAAAAATTCCCGGCAGATAAACCCAACTTGCAACCAACACCGCCGATATAATGAGGGCAGAGATTAAAAAGCCGTAGATACCGATTGTCAAAAATGTACGTTCTGAGGGCTTTGCATTAAAGGCGCGGGTATCAAGCTGCACCACATTAGGCGTCAACAACCGCTCAGCCCTTGAACTTTTAGCTGGCGAGCTATCGCTTGAAACCGCTTCGGAAACACCAATATGAGGGGATAGAATTTGCATTTTGGCAAAGCTCCAAGCCAAACAGTGGCCTCTTGTAGAACTTTCAGTACAGCAATTTAATTAATCCACTGTTAACCATAAAATTCACAGTGTAGATATAAAACAAGCACCAACCACCGGGAACATGATTCGGCCGTGATCAAATTTGAAAATGTAGGACTTAGATATGGCCTCGGACCCGAAGTTCTCAGTGATCTGACGTTTCAGATCAAGCCGAAATCTATGCAATTCCTCACAGGCCCCTCCGGTGCAGGCAAGACCAGCCTGCTGCGATTGATGTTGATGTCGCTCCGCCCCACACGCGGACTGGTAAAAATATTTGGAAAAGACGCAAGTTCCATCACCCCGGCACAATTACCGGATATCAGACGAAGGATCGGCGTTGTATTTCAGGATTTTAGATTGCTCGATCATCTCACCACTTATGAGAATGTGGCTTTGCCTCTGCGTGTTCGTGGAAATTCCGAAAGCACATACCAGACCGATGTGACTGAATTGCTAAAATGGGTTGGCCTTGGCGACCGTATGCATGCGCTGCCACCTGTCCTTTCCGGCGGTGAAAAGCAACGTGTTGCAATTGCGCGTGCATTGATTGATCAGCCGGATATATTGTTGGCAGATGAACCTACCGGCAATGTGGACCCGCCACTGGCGCGCCGCCTCATGCGCCTGTTTCTAGAATTACATCGCTCCGGAACCGCGGTAATCCTTGCAACCCACGATCTGGGATTGATGGACCAGTTCGATGCCCGCCGTCTTGTGCTCAATCAGGGGCGGTTACAAATCTATGACTGATGAGATCGAGCGCCGCAACGAGCCACGTGCCCCCCTGCCTGCTCCCAAACAAAAGGTCGCGCCATATCCTCGCGAAAGGCGTCTGCACAGTGGCAATAAAATAGTGCCCACAGAAACTATTGCCGGACAGGCCTTGGTGTTCGTCATTGCAATTATGGCATTTCTTGCTTGCCTGACGCTTGGAAGCGTCACCATTATCAATCAAACAGCATCGGACTGGCAGGGCGATATCTCGCGCGAAGTCACCATACAAATTCGTCCCTTTGATAATGTTGAAATGGATACGGCCATCCGCACCGCCAGCAAAATTGCCTTGAATTATAAGGGTGTCAGTAAGGTTACGGTGCTCAATGACAATGCCAGCGCCAAATTACTGGAGCCATGGCTTGGCACCGGGTTAAATATCGAGGAATTACCGCTACCCCGTCTTTTGACGGTCGTCATTGACAGGGATAAAAAGCCAGACTTCGTCTCCATGCGGGCAGAGTTACTAGCGAAAGTACCAGGCTCCAGCCTAGATGATCACCGAAACTGGATCGACCGGCTCAACACCATGGCATGGGCAATGGTAATGATCGGTGTCTCGATTCTAGCGCTGGTGATGGCCGCAACTGTGCTAATTGTGGTTTTCGCCACAAGAGGTGCCATGGCCGGCAGCCGTGATGTCGTGGAAGTGTTGCACTTCGTTGGAGCAGACGCCGGTTTCATTTCCAACGAATTCCAGCAACATTTCTTGCAATTGGGCCTGAAAGGCGCGGCCAGCGGTGCATCCGCCGCAGCAACCCTCTTCATTGGCCTTGGACTATGGTCCAGCGCCAGCGATGCCACGCCTCAGGGCGACCAGATCAAAGCTCTTTTCGGCACATTTTCGTTGGGTTGGACCGGATATGCCGGAATTTTCATTGTTCTGGCCCTGATTACATTCCTAACGGCGCTTACCACACGCATCACTGTCCAGCGTTATGTAAATTCTCTCTACAGCTACAATAGTACCGGTGAATAGCCGACTAATTACCAGAAATTCAACTTGCCAATTCCTTGCCATAATCCTCTAATATGCTCGAACTCATGCTAAATTGGTGCGGGGGAAATTTTTGGAGGCCGCAATGTCTGGATTAAGCGATACAGATATGGAAACTGAAAGCGTTAAGAAGCCATTTTTCAGGCGACTCATCGGATTTATTTCTGGTCTGGGTATTCTTCTTGCATTTTGCCTGCTGGTATTCGTGACCATTGGCTTCATCCGCTTTGGCACTTTTGTTTCCACCATTAAAAACGAGGCGAGCCTCATAAACGCCGATGGCATTGTAGTTCTAACGGGCGGAAAAGACAGGGTTTCTACCGCAGTCGCTCTGCTGCAAAACAATAAAGCCCCCCGCCTGCTAATCAGTGGCGTTCACCCCGATACCAGTAGAAAATCCATTGCAAAAATGATGCACATCGATAAAAGCACGCTGGATTGCTGCATCGATCTTGATCGTCAGGCAAAAAATACAAAGGGCAATGCCAATCAAACTGCAAACTGGGTAAAAAATCACAATATTTCAAAACTCATTGTGGTTACCAGCAGTTATCACATGCCGCGCAGCCTGTTGGAAATGCATACCCTGATGCCGGAAATTCAACTGATTCCCCATGTGGTGAACCAATTCCGCCCCGAGCATGGAAAATGGTACGCTGATCCCACTCAATTGAAAATAATCGCAATTGAATATGCAAAATACACAGCGATCTCTTTTCGAAAGAGCATTGATCGCGTAGACAAAACACTCGCCGCCTATGCGAGTGCGTATTCGTCTTAGGCCTCATCCTTCTCATATGCATTGGGCATAATTTTGCTTTTATTCAAATCAGTCGTTTTCAATATCGTGTTCATCATAAATATTCTTTTTCAACTGGTTTTTTGGTCACCAATATTTTTCTTCCTGCCGCGCAAAGACGGATGGAATATTGTAAAAAGCATCGCCTGGAGCTGCCTCTGGCTTCAACACAAAATTGTTGGCTCAACATTTGACTTCAGGGGAACGGAAAACATTCCGGCAAACACCGGCTGCATCATTGCTGCAAAACATCAGTCCACATGGGAAACCTACACTATGTTGTTGTTTCTGGCTGATCCCAGTTATATTTTGAAGCGGGAATTATTGTTTCTACCCTTTTTCGGTTGGTTCGCCTGGAAGATGGATGTGGTCGGCGTCAACCGGGGCCGAAAAGGAGAAGCTCTCGCCTCAATGACACGCAATTCCCGGGTTCAATACAATGAAGGTCGCCAAATCGTAATCTATCCAGAAGGCACCAGAAAAATGCCCGGCGCAGAGCCAAATTATAAATATGGCATCGTCCATTTATACAATGAACTCGACGCAACAATTGTGCCCGCAGCCTTGAATTCAGGCCTCTACTGGCCAAGACGATCGTGGCATCTATTCCCGGGAACTCTGGTAATAGAGTTTCTAAAACCAATAGAAAAAGGTCTCACTAAGGGTAAATTCAAAGCCACATTGGAAAAGGCAATCGAGACAGCTACCACTGCTTTAATGGATGAATCAGCAGACAGCAAAAACCCACCACCAAAATACCTATACGAAAAATCAACCTAACGCTCACACACGAACCAAACGTTATTTTAATGCAAGCAACTCATCATGCAGGCGTTCCAGCGCCTCATCAGGAACATCATGGGCCTGCAATTGTTGAACGGTACTGACCACATAGTCTTTATTGTTACCCGACATTCCTGACGCGGTGCTCACCAAGCGCAACTGTTCGTCATGGGAAAGCACGCCAGCATATTGCGGATGGGCCTGATCCACCACATAGACCAGTGAGTTAACGGAGCGACCATCTGCCAATTCAATATCGTGCCACTTCTCCTTGTAGACATGGGTAATCAGTTCGCGCTCGCGCAAATAGGCATGCACCTCTTCGCGGTTTTCATCGCTCACCCTGAAAGCAACGCCCTGACAAAAGCCACCCAGATCAAGCCCGAAAACCAGACCGGGCTTCTCCTCGGTGCCGCGATGTCTCCATGAATAAATACACAGGGAACGATGCAGTCCATGAATTTTGGCCCGACGCTCCTCGGAAAACGGAAATCCCGGTTTCCACATCAAAGAACCGTAGCCAAAAACCCAAAAATCGCCCATAAGTTATGCCTATTGATACGCTAGGATCATGACCTAGAATTAGAACCAAAATCAGTAACAGGTGCCTCTACCATGAATATAGCTGCAATTCCGAGAAAAAGTTTCGGCCGGGGCTTTTTGTTGATGTTGACCATCATATGCATATTGGTTTTTGGCGGAACAGCGCTCTGGTATTATGCCGCAGGAAAGCTCGAAGAAACAGCTCTGAAAGTGCAGCAAAGCCTTCAGGCTTCGGGTCGGTTAGTTGCTTGCGACAATCAACAGGTTCGCGGTTACCCGTTTCGCATCGGTATTTTCTGTGACGCCATCGATATCGAAGATAAAAACACGCGGCAAAAACTCACCTCGGGTGCACTTCGCACAGTGGCGCAAATATACGATCCGGGTAAACTCATTTTGGAATTTGACGGCCCGGCGCAATTCAGTGACGCCAAGCAAGGCATATTCAATATAAACTGGCAATTCCTGCGCGCCAGCATGCGTGCAACGCTCAGTGGTATCGAGCGCACCTCAATTGCCGCTCACGCCATATCCATTGCCCATGAGAAGATCGCCTCTCCGTTGCTGATTGCAGAAACTCTTGAACTTCACGCCAGAAAGCTCGGTGACAATAATCTGGACGTGGCGATTGGGAGCCGAAACCTTGTTGTCGCAACCAGTTTTGGTTCCTCTGAACTCTTGTCCAAACCATTTGATCTAATAGTGGAATTCACAGCCAATGACCTCTTTAAAGAGGCGCAAAGCAAACAGAAGCTAATTTCCCATTTTCAAAACAATGGCGGCAGTGGCAATCTCAACGCTTTCAAGCTGGAAACGGTAAACGGTGGCAAATTAGAAATCAAAGGGCCGCTCTCAATTGATATCAAGGGACAATTATCGGGAAAATTAGATGTCAGTGTCACTAAATTGAATCATCTTTTCGAATTTTTCAGAAAATTTATCGCAATCCCCAACAACAATATCGAGCAAATCGAATTGGCCGTAAAATTACTTTCTGCTGGCAACGCTACAACCAAACTTCAGATCCAAATCAATGATGGCAAAGTACGTCTGGGCTTGATATCTTTGGGAAGAATTCCCCCACTACTTTAGGAAATGCAGGTGCGCGACAAGAACCTATCAATTTACTTCGCAACGCACTAGATTCCGACTCAATTAATTAATCAAACATGATCAGGCTGAATGTTGATGAATTTATTTTTTGCACGTCTTTTTCTAACTCTTTCACTGTTTGTCGGCGTTGGGTCATTCACACTTATCACAGAAACCGGCGCTGCCTCCGCTCAAAACCATCCAACATCTGATCAGTCCAATACCAACGACAATAGCCGTAAGAAAACCAGCATCAAGGATGAACCCTCTGCCGTAGCTGAGTGGAATGGATATCTGCAGAGCGCAGAACAGGCACTTAAAAGAGATAATCTCACAGACGCACAATTTGAGGTGTTTGATGTGGATATGGCAAAAATAATCTCTGATGCCCAAGCTATGATTCTGGGCTTAATGCCGGACTATGATTATTCAAAACGCAGAATTGACGAGCTTGGCCTTAGACCGAAGGAAGGTGAGCCTTCTGAGACAGAGGAAATTGCAAGTTTACGTATGAACATTGAGGCCGCTTTTTCAAAAGTCGACGGCCAAATCAAAGACGCAAAGCAAATTATTGTTCGTGCAAGTCGACTACGAAGCAATGCGCTTGTGCAGCGCAGAGCAGAGTTTGTTGAATCAATTACAACAGAGTCAGAAAGCATTCTCGAGCCAAAATTTTGGACAGAGTTTGCAGCTGGTTTCCAAGGGTTGGGTAAAAGTTTTCGCTTACTAATCAAGGATTCATTTGCCGTTATAACCAAACGCCTTGCCAGTTCTCCCAGCAAAATGTTTTTGCTGGCTCTTTCATTGTTGCTCGGCATTCTTGCATATTTGTTTGTTAAACGAAAAACGGCTGAATTTTTCCCAAAACTGCACGATGTTGAGGAAATTAGCAGAAAGCAAATCGCTGCATGGGCCGCTGCAAAATTTGCCCGATTCGGGCTTTTGGATGCCGCAGGGTTGATCTATCTCTATTCCCTGTTTTATGAATTTGACCTGATGCCCAAACGGTTCATATTCTTCACTTGGGAAAGTGTTTTATCAGTATCCGTGTTTCTCATTACCAAATCTTTGGCCCAGGTATTTCTAGCCCCTGATAATGAACAGGTACGAATTGCCAATCTGTCCAACCTGGCCGCAAAGCGTGTTTTGCGAACAATTCAAATCACCGTTGCAATCATCATGTTCCTCAATATGACGAACTTCACGGCAGTCTTGTTGGTATCACCGTTTGAGGTAAGCATTGGATTAAGCGCAATCGTCGCAATTGTCGGCACCATCGCGGTTATCCGGGTATTATTTATCGCCGCTAGTGATCGCCTCACCAGCCCGCCACCAGCCTTTCAGGAAGTCCGTATTCTACGTTGGGTATATATGCGCCCGTTATTATGGGCAGGCACAACCGCTTCCACAATCGCTTTAATTCTTGGGTATATAGCCCTTGCCGAATTCGCCGTTCTCCAGCTCTTATACGGTTCAATCGTGCTGGCGATTTTGTGGTTAATCCTCGAACTGATCGACACCAATCGTCAATCAGTTTTATCCTCCATTGAGGAGACAAGCCAGCCGACAGGCTTGCGATCACCCAAAATGAAGCAAGTCAATATTCTGGTTTTTGGTGTGTTGAAAATATTGGCCATTCTTACCGCGATTATCGCTATGTCATTGCCATGGGGCTATCGCACCAACGACTGGTTGCAATGGCTCAACGGTGCATTTTTTGGCTTTCAAGTCGGTGGCCTAACCATATCATTCTCCATAATTTTACAAGCTGGCGCATTGTTTATCATTGGTTATGCGGCAACCCGAATGTTGCAGTCATGGCTAAGTAATCAATTTTTACCATCAACAAATATTGAATCAGGCCTACGCAATTCAATATCAACCGTCGTTGGATATATCGGCCTCGTACTGGCGGCAATGACGGCAATCAGTGCAGCTGGATTGGATCTTTCCAACCTCGCAATTGTAGCTGGCGCCCTTTCCGTTGGTATTGGTTTCGGCCTGCAAAGTATCATCAGTAATTTTGTTTCCGGCCTGATCTTGCTGGCCGAACGTCCAATTAGAGTTGGTGATTGGATTGTTACTGGCGGCGGCGAAGGTACAGTGCGAAAAATCTCCGTTCGCTCAACTGAAATACAAACCTTTGACCGGTCGACCATTGTCATTCCCAACTCCATCCTAATTACGGACCCGGTGACAAACTGGACCTATTCCAGCAAACTCGGTCGTATCAAAATTGCAATTGGTGTGGGTTATAATTCCGACCCCGATAAGGTCCGCGATATCTTGCTAAAATGCATTGATGGACACGATGGTGTATTAAAAAACCCAAAACCCTCGGTATTTTTCCTTGATTTTGGCGACAGCGCATTGCTGTTTGAAGTACGTGGTTTTCTTTCAAATATCGAAAATGGATTGGGTGTCCGAAGCGACCTTCGGTTTGCAATTCTGCGTGCTATGCGAGCAGCAAATATCGAAATTCCGTTCCCGCAGCGTGATGTTCACATCAAAACCCAAGCGCCTCCGGCAACAAAACCAACGGCCAGAAAACGCACAACCAGGACAAGTCGGGCAAAGAAATAGGATCTGACAGGGGAAAATCATGCATATTTCCGGCGACAATTTCGACAATATTTCTAGACACTTCCAATGGAATATGCCCGACAAATTCAATATGGGTGTCGTCTGCTGCGACACTCATGCTGAAGTAACACCGCATAAAACTGCACTGATCGAATGGAACTCAAATTCTGAGCCGACTAATTATAGTTTTCAGTATCTAAAAACCGCCTCCAACAAACTTGCCAATGCTCTCAGCGAACTTGGGTTTGGTCAAGGCGACCGGCTTGGAATTATCCTGCCCCAGAGCATTGAAACAGCACTCTGCCATATAGCAGTTTATAAATCCGCTGGCATCGCCGTACCGATTGCCCGTCTCTTTGCAGCCGATGCACTGGAATATCGATTGCAGAGGGCAGGCGTTTCAATCATCGTCACCAATCGCGACGGTGCTGCAAAACTTTCTGAAATCAAGGACCCCTTGCCGGATCTAAAACACATAATTTGCATCGATGATGATGTACCGGAGAACACAATTTCTTTCCGTGATATTTGCGCAAAGGCCTCATCAGATTTTACCCCGGTCGACACCACGCCGGATACCCCGGCGCTGATCATTTTTACTTCTGGCACTACCGGCCAGCCAAAGGGTGCATTGCATGGACACCGGGTTTTAATCGGCCATCTTCCCGGCGTTCAGATACACCATGAGTTCATGCCCCAGAAGAATGATCGCGCATGGACACCAGCTGACTGGGCATGGGCCGGCGGCCTGCTCAACATCTTAATGCCATCTCTTTACTTCGGTGTGCCGGTTGTCTTTGGCGGGCTCGACCGCTTCGACCCGGAAAAAGCCTTTCAACTGATGTCGGAAATGAAAGTCGCAAATGCCTTCATTCCCCCGACTGCCCTGCGCTTGATGAAAACCGTGGAGGCTCCCGCAATTCGGTTTGATCTATCCATACGCACCATCGGTTCCGGTGGGGAAAGCCTCGGCGAAGATACGTTCAGCTGGGTAGAACGAGAACTCGATATCCAGATCAACGAATTTTACGGTCAGACCGAGTGTAATCTTGTGCTCAGCTCCTGTGCTAAACTGGGAGTTTTAAGGCTTGGCACCATCGGTAAACCCGTCCCCGGTCACACAGTTGCAATCGTTGACGAGAACGGCGTTAATTGCCCTGCGGGAACGCAGGGACAAGTTGCCATCATGCGCCCTGACCCGGTAATGTTCCTTGGTTATTGGCAGGACGAAGAAGCTACTGAAAAGAAATACATTAATGACTGGATGATCACCGGCGATCAGGCTGTCATGGATGAAGACGGCTATTTCCATTTTGTTGGCCGTGATGATGACATCATCAACTATGCGGGATACCGCGTCGGGCCGGGCGAAATTGAAGACTGCCTGATCTCTCACCCAGCAATACAACTGGCCGTCGCTGTAGGAAAACCTGATCCACTCAGATCAGAAATCATCAAAGCATTTGTTGTGCTTCAGGATGATATCGCAAAAAGCGAGGCACTCGCAGATGAAATCAAAGCCCATGTAAAATCACGCATGGCAGCCAATATCTATCCCCGGGAAGTTGAGTTTGTCGAAGAGATTCCCATGACCACAACCGGCAAAGTCATAAGGCGCCTGTTTCGCGAGCAGGCAAGAAAAGAAGCGGAAGCAAGCTCTACTTCCTGAACAGGCCAATCATTGATTTAGCCCAGGTCTTTGCCCCGTCTTTTCGATCCACCGCTTCAACTATTTTCTGTGCATTATTCTTTGCCTGAAGTACACTTTCGCCCAAACCGACAGTGAGATTACAGAGTTTCATTCGGTCAAACCAAATCTGGTTCATCAAATTATTATCGGAAGTCGCAAGGGAGTCTGCACCTTTAAAATTTTCTTGTGCCAGCAGATCTTTCGTTACAAACACGGCTAATTGTTTGCCAACTGAATAACGGGCAAAATCCTCTGCAAAGGCAATTTTCCAGAGATAAAACTGGTCGCGTGATTTAAATACAATCATTGATGACATTACTTTGCCGTCTAAACGAATAGAATAGATGCTGCAATTCTTCCCTGTGACCAGGTTTGCCACCGCTTGACGTGCAAAGGCCGCTGTACGTTTAAGAACGTGGATCGAAGTGCCACGTCGACCTTTCCAACTCTTGGTTTCAAGCAATAAGAATTCTTCAAAACGGATCATTACTTCCCAGAATTCTTCTGTTTTCTCCAACTGCAATTCACCAAGTTCGCCAAGCTTGTTAAACTGTCGCCTTAGTTCACGCGCCCGCTTTTTACTGAAGGCATTTTTCATATAGCCTTCCGGGGAATCTGGTAAAAGTGTCGAGCGTTCGTTCTCCCCATGCACAATCATCCGCGCCGCCATATCTGGATACTTCAGCAACTCCTTGAAAAAATCGCTCTCCATCGGCAAATCCTGAAATAGGATTGCACTGGAATGTTCGCTCTCCACCAATGGGATCAACTGACAGAATTTCGATATGACTTCTTTGAAATCACCACCATCAATCAGCGGGGTCGAAAGAGGCGCAAAAGGATTACTCCATACCCGCCAGACATTCTGCGGAAGAAGGCCAACTTTTTCCTGCTGAATCGGCACTGCCAGTTTAATAGTTCTTGAGTTCCCCAGCACTTCCGTCAGCACCAAAACTCTTTTATTGGGCAGACCAAGACGCTCCTGCGAGGCTGAAAAGAAAGCAGGGTCATAAAATATATTGCGGTCGTGGGAAGCATCACTCAACCGCTGCAGCTCTTTTTCCATATCCTTGTCATAATTACAGCCATGAAGTGATAACTCCCACTTGGAAGAATCTATTCCGGCGAGACTTGCAAGCACAATTATTTCCGGCTGCTGATAAGCCAGGTTATCATCAAAGGACATTTTGAACTGATCTGAAAATAGGGTCATTTCACTGCCTTTCCTTCACTGTCACTAACGCCTGATTTCTTTTGCGAAAAAATAAATATATGCAGGCCCAGTCGACGCTTGGCTACCGCATAAAGAAGCAGGCTTTCAAACCCAAGCGCACAGGTCGTAGCAATGGCAGCACCGTGCAGTCCATAAGCCGGGATCAATGACCAGTTCAGAACGATATTCACCAGCAAAGTGCCCACATACACCATCGCGCAACCATTTTGTTCACCAGACATTGTTAGCACGCTTTCGGCAGGCCCGACCATGGAACGCAATACAATACCCAGCCCCAAAATCCAGATTAGACTGGTACCAGACACGAAATTTTCGCCAAACAACATCAGAAAATATTTACCCAGTACCATCATCATAATTGCTAAAAACAGCGATGGCCAGAATATCCAGCGAGTGGTTTGCGCGATATATGCCTCGTAGCGCTCTCGATCACCCGATTCAAGATAGGCCGAAAATCGATGAGCAGAAGCCGCACGCACCGCAAAATAGACAAAATGAACCAGCGCCAGGGTTTTTACAGCTGCGAAATAAACTGCCACATTCTCAGGCTTCATCATCACGCTGACAAATAAAATATCAACCGATGTCAGCAAAACATAAAAGCCTTCAATCAGAAAAATTGGCAGGGCAACCAGTGCCCATTCCTTCATTCTGAACCGCCTCGGTCCCTTGGGAACGGCGCCTTTCAGCTTCGAAAGCAATGCCATAAACTGGCCTGTACTGGCCAGATACGTTGCAATAATCGTTACCCCCATCGCAGTCACAGCGCTGGGTGGAAATCCGATTGCCAGAGCAATCAGCATAAAGATCAAAATCATAATTGGCCGAACAATGAATGTCGGAACCAGCGCTGTACCGGGCCAATCAAACGCTCGACACACACCGTCCTGCACTTCCTGCAGAGCCAGCATTGGCAGACAGATAACAGCAAGAACGATTGGAATGACGTAATAATCCGTCATCGATTCCTGAAAAATATAGATAAACACACCGCCCAATACAGCAATCAATGTTGAAGAGAGAAACGCAAAACTCACGCTTCCGACAATTGTACCGCGCAACAATTCCCCGTCACCTGATTCCCGGTATTTTCCGATAAATCGTATTACGGCGGTAGGCAGCCCGATACAAGAAACTGTACCAAGAATTACAATCACCACCCAGACACCGACAAAAATTCCATATTCAAAATCACCCATCCAGCGAGCAAGCAGTACCTGAGAGAGAAACGCAATTGCAGCGCTGAAAACACGAATGGCAAAAACCAAAAGAGCCATGCGTTTTGAAACTGCATCATCATCCGTGCCGGTCATTACAGCATCAGCCTGCTCCAGCCATGGCTGTGCATGACGAGCAAGATTTTTCGGCAGTTTAGTGCCGATGGAATGAGACAGATTGGTTTGCAACGAATTGATCCCTTAGTGTTGCATCAATCTACAACACGCCGTTTAACAAACTGTGTGAACAGGAGTCGCTTGAAGGGATGAAAGTGATAATATTAGGAAATATGGTTAACCTTTGAACCCACCCCCATCGAGAAACGCCTGTTCCTCATGCGTGGTATCGCGGCCAAGCACTTCATTTCGGTGCGGAAACCGTCCGAATTGCTTGATAATATCGCGATGTTCAATCGCAGCCTTCAGGTTATCAGGCTTATCGATCGCCTGGAAAATTCCTACGCATTCTTCCTGATCTTCAAGTTCTTCCGAATGCATCAGCGGCAGATAAAAGAAGGTGGCCAAACTATCATCGGCTTCTTTATCATATCCTTTGGCAATGGCTGCTTTAGCAGTCGCTAACCCCTGCGCGTCATGTGCAAATGTTGCCGGATCACCACGAAACATATTGCGTGAAAATTGATCGAGTATCAGCACCAACGCCAGGCAGTCATCGGGATCATTTTCCCAATCGGAAAGTTCACCAGCCACAGCCTGAGCGTGCAAACCACCAAATTCATCGACAATTCGCTTATCAATGATATCGTTCTTTTTCCACCAGCCCATAGGTCCTATTTCTCGCCAAAATTCAAGTATCTCTTGACCATTTGCCATGGGGACCTGTCCTTCTTTTAAGAATTTTGTCTTCACTTTGGAGGTACTTTATGCGTTATCATTGCAATAACCAAGTGTACGCTGGAGCAAAAGATTGACTAAAACCACAACGATTCTGGACCTGCGAGGCCTTAAATGTCCCCTGCCCGTATTGAAAGCAAAAAAGGCCATGCGCTCAATGGAGTCAGGAAGTCGCATCTGGCTCGAGACCACCGACCCGCTGGCAGTGATCGATGTCCCGGCATTTTGTAATGAGGACAAGCACACCTTGCTTGAAACAATCCAGGCCGATGGATTTCACCGGTTTTTATTGGAACACGGCTAATTACCTGTCTTGGGCTGCACCAAAACGACTCCGGCAATCATTATGCCCAGCGCTATCCACACCTCGCTTGCATGACTTTCTCCCATGAATAAAACACCAATAAACACAGCCGACATAGTCACAATATAGGCAATTTGGCTGGCAAAAACCGCACCGGCACTACCTACCAACCAGATATATCCGGCATAGGTTAGGGCATGTAGAATGGATGCCATCAGTAAGGACCATTCCGGCGCTTGCCACGGCCCGGATAAATCCACCCAAGCATCAAACACCACCACTAATATTCCAGAAATGAAAAGCCCAATGACCGATGCCATCAGCAATGTGATAATCGGGTCAGAATTTCTTGGTGTCTGCGTTGCCAGATAATTGGTCTCAATCCCGTAGAAAAACGGCGCTATCAGTGCCAACAGCGCAAAGACCACTTGTCCGGGTTTGGGCAGGCTGGCCTCTGGTGCCACCAGCAGAACAACCGCAATCATCCCTAAAACCACACCGACAATTCGAACCGGCGAGAGTTTTTCAACGCGGAAAACCAGTGCAATTATCAAAGCAAACATCGGCACTGTTGCAATGATAATTCCTAATATTCCAGCGGGTAGATGGGGAGCCGCCAGATATGAAAATCCATTCGGCACCAATGTTCCGATCAGAGAAACAATAGTGTAAAAAATCAACGTTTGCCGGCTAATTAAAAATTTTAGCCGAAGCGTCAACGCCAGCGCACCAAGTAAAATGATCGCAACAACAAATTGCCAAAAAATCACCCCAAAGGGATGATGCCCGCTGGAAACAGCAATTTTTGCGAGCGGAATGGTTCCGCCCCAAAACATGCCAAGAACAATAAGCGCAATCCAGCTTCTATAACGCCCGAAAATGCCCATTCAAAACACCGCTTTAAAAGAATGCCTGAATTCCAGTTTGCGCACGGCCCAATATCAGCGCGTGCACATCATGAGCGCCTTCATAGGTGTTCACCGTTTCCAGATTCTGTGCATGACGCATCACGTGATATTCGATGGAAATACCGTTGCCACCGTGCATATCGCGAGCCATGCGGGCGATATCTAGCGCCTTGCCACAATTATTCCGCTTGATGAGAGAAATCATTTCAGGAGCAGCTTTTGCTTCATCCATCAATCGACCAACGCGCAGGGATGCCTGAAGCCCAAGTGAAATTTCTGTTTGCATATCAGCCAGTTTCTTTTGGAAAAGCTGCATTCCGGCAAGTGGCTTGTTGAACTGTTTACGGTCCAACCCATATTGGCGCGAACGGTGCCAGCAATCTTCTGCGGCTCCCATCACACCCCAGGCAATGCCATAACGCGCCCGGTTGAGACAACCAAACGGCCCCTTAAGGCCGGAAACATGTGGCAACAGGTTTTCCTCACCAACTTCAACACTATCCAGTACAATTTCGCCAGTAGTCGAGGCGCGCAAGGATAGCTTGCCACCAATCTTTGGCGCACTTAGCCCTTTCATGCCTTTTTCCAACACAAAACCGCGTATCTTGCCTTCATGCGCATCGGATTTTGCCCAGATTATAAAAACATCGGCAAATGGTGAATTGGAAATCCACATTTTGGTACCATTGAGCACATAACCACCCTGCACTTTGGTCGCCGTCGTCTTCATGCTGCCGGGATCAGAACCAGCATCAGGTTCCGTCAGACCAAAACAGCCAATCCACTCGCCTGAAGCCAGTTTCGGCAGATATTTCATGCGCTGCTCTTCACTGCCATAGGCGTAAATTGGATACATCACCAATGAAGATTGAACGCTCATCATCGAACGATAGCCGCTATCAACCCGCTCCACTTCACGCGCCACCAAACCATAGGCCACATAACCCGCACCAATCCCGCCATATTGCTCAGGAATAGTTGAACCAAGCAGGCCCATTTCACCCATTTCAGCAAATATTTCAGGTGCCGCGATTTCGTTGAGATAGGCGTCTTTCACCCGGGGCATCAACGATCCTTGCGCATAGGCTTGGGCAGAATCGCGGATCATTCGTTCTTCCTCGCTAAGCTGATCTTCCAGCAAAAACGGGTCTTCCCAGTTAAACGAGGTCAGCGAAGGCTGGCTCTTTGCTTCAAGTTTAGGTGCTTCATCGGCCATCATATTCTCCAGCGCTTCAATCTTGTGTCTTGCCGGGAGTTTATCTCCACGTTATTCATTGGTAATGATTTTTTTCAAAAAGGTGAACCATGAAACCGATATTTCTGATGATTAAGACAGAGGTGGGCAAAGCCTATGAACTGGCGGCCATATTGGCCGATACAGAAGTAGCCTCGGAAATATATTCAATTTCTGGAGAATACGATCTAATGGCGAAAATCTACGTGGATGACGAAACAGATATCGGACGTAAAATCGCAGAACTGGTGGTGGACCAACCATTGGTAAGGGACACCTATACGCTGATCACCCATCGTACATTCTAGAGCAATGAAATTTTCCATTGATCCGGGTAATCCGGAGTTTTTTAACAATCCTTATCCAGTTTATGAAGAGATGCGGGGCCTTGGGCCGGCAATTTACTGGGAAGAATATAACATGACCTGCTTTACCCATTATGAGGCGGTTAATTTGGCTTTGAGAGAGCGAAGGTTTGGCCGCGATTTTTCTGCCACCCTGACGCGTGATGAAGTCGGCCTGCCGGAAATAAAACCTCACGTAAAACCGTTTTACGATTTTGAAGCCCATTCACTGCTGGAATTGGAGCCCCCGGCGCACACACGCCTGCGCAAATTGATAAACCGGGCATTTTTATCACGCCACATCGAAAAACTACGCCCGGAAATTGAAATTTTATCTCATCAGCTAATTGATGAATTTCCAACCGATGGCAGTTTTGATTTGTTGTCGCTTTATGCCGAGAAAATTCCGGTTATCGTCATCTCCAGACTGCTCGGTATTCCAGAGGAAATGAGTGATCAACTACTGACTTGGTCACACAAAATGGTAGCCATGTATCAGTTTAACCGTAGTCGCGAGATTGAAGACGCCGCTGTCATTGCCACTGATGAATTTTCCAGTTTCATGCGCAATTATATTGAACAACGTCGCAGCCAGCCAGCCGATGATCTCATCAGCCTGCTAATTACTGCCCGCGAAGACGGCCAGTATCTGAGCGAAGAAGAGTTGATCACCACATGTATATTGCTGCTTAACGCAGGCCATGAAGCAACAGTACACGCAATCGGAAATGGCATGAAAGCATTACTCCAGGCCGGGCCTGGGATAAGGCAAGAGTTCAGCAAGTTCCCTGATAAGTTTCGTAATGTAGATGAGCTGATGCGCTATGACCCACCGCTCCATATGTTTACCCGCTATGTGTTGGAAGATACGGAAATGGCGGGTGTCAGCTTAAAAAAAGGTCAGACAATTGGCCTGTTGCTGGGCGCGGCAAACCATGACGGGCAAAAATACGAAAAGCCCAAAAATATAGATTTTGAACGCGGTGGCCTTGGCCATGTGGGGTTTGGCGCTGGTATCCATTTCTGCATCGGCGCACCCTTAGCAAGACTGGAGATGCAAATCGCTATCAACACCTTGCTTGAGCGATTGCCAAATCTACAACAGGCAGAAGCTCCGGTTTACGCAGACCGTTTCCATTTTCACGGCTTGGAGAAGCTGCAGCTAAAAATATAGAAAAACGCCCCAAGTCAGAGGAGCGTTCTTCATCTCATCTGCATCTACCCCCAAATCGGGCTGACGCTAACGCGCCACGCCCTTGTAAGCCCGACCGGTAGGGAGGGTATGCCATGAGAGGAATTTACTTCTAATTATTGATCGTCATGAACAATCAAGAATTAAGTTTATGAGACAATGTTCCTTCTATAAACGATCTGGCCAGATTATCGCCAAGAATAGGCCCAACAATCGACGAACCATTCATTGCCTGAAGCATTTCGCGTTGTTCAAAAATCATCCGACGCTCGGTAAAGCTGGATTCAAATATCGGATAACGGGTCATTAGCTTGTCCCGAATATCCGAAACATCTGCACGCATCAGGCATATGGGTTTTTTCAAACCGGGATAAGGCCGTGGCTCACACATAAAAGTTGAGCGAAACACTCTCCGATAAAATGCAGCATGTTCCCGACGCACCGTCGCTAAGCAATAATCAGCATCGAAATATTCAGACGCCATACAAGCGGCCCGCAATGTAAGATATGGCAATTCTGGATAACGAAGCATGGCCTCCTCACTCGCCACAAACCGTGTCGGGTCAATCAGGACTTTACCCTCGTCGATCATTGGGCCAACGATATCAGGAAACACATCAAGTGCCGGACCCTTGCGAAACTCCTGCGAAATTACATGCAAACGGATCGAACTGATCATCCGCCCATCAATTGAGATTGAGAATATCCAGCAATTGTCGAATTCATCATAAGCATCGTGAAAAACGCCAGCTTCATTCCTATCAATTGTCTCTTCACGCATATACGCATCGTAGCGCAAGCGATACACAGCCATGCGCTCCTCAGGAGATTCCGAGACCTTATAGTCCGTCTCCTGTCGATACTCTAAAAGCTTATGAGCAAAGTTTTGCCCACCCGCGTCTAAAAACATAAGTTGCCCCTTACGTCTGATTTTTGGCTCATGAATTTAAGGTTAATGATTATTAATCATCTGTAAAGGTGTTATATATTTACACTTTGTTAAGGTTAATGGATTCATGAGTTCGCAGCGATTGAAAATCGCACCGTTCGAACGACCGTAGGCTACTGATTTTACAATAAAATTTATTTAGATTTGGATTTAGGCGACAGCCCGGTTGCTGTGTTCGCTACCAGAACTTGCATCTGCGTCATCTTCACCGATGTTCCACAACTTGTCAGAATTTAACAATGTGGCGATATCTTTGCCCGGAAGCGGGCGCGAAAACAAGAAGCCCTGCATCTCATCCACCCGCACATTGCTGCAAAGCAATGTGGATTGCTCTTCTGTCTCAATGCCTTCAACCACAATTTTCAGACCAAGATTATTGGTAAGGTCTGTGATCCCGGACAAAAGGGTTAATGAACGTTCATCATCAACAATACCGCTGATGAAGGATCGGTCGATTTTTACCTTATCCAATGGCAAGGTATGCAGATAGGAAAGGCTTGAGAAGCCAGTGCCGAAATCATCGAGTGAAATTTTCACCCCGAGCTTCTTCAACCGACCAAGCGTTTTACTGGTTGCATCAATATCATCCAGCATCGCGGACTCAGTAACTTCAGCATCCAGGCGCGAAGGATCAAGGCCGCTTTCTTCAAGCGCATTCTTCACCACCGCATGAACATCAGATTGCTGGAATTGCAGCGACGAGATATTGACGGCTACATGCACGTCCTCTGGCCATGTCATGCAGGCCTTCGTTGCTTCCTTAAGCACAAACTCTCCCAATTGAGAGATAATGCCGATCTCCTCGGCAATTGGAATAAATACCACGGGAGAAATCATACCCTTTTCAGGGTGTTCCCAACGCAACAGGGCCTCGCAAGTGGTAATTCTCGCCTGTTGAACATTTATCAAGGGTTGGTAGTAAAGAATCAGGCTTTCGTTCTCAACCGCTGCACGTAAATCCGTTTCAAGCTGACGGCGCTCTCTGATGCGTTCACCAAGATTGTCTGTATAGAAAGAATGAGAACCGCGGCCAGTCGCCTTCGCTGCATAAAGTGCCACATCAGCAGCCTTTAATAGTTGATCCGCATTCTGCCCATTCTCCGGAGCCACGGAAATACCAATGGTTGCTCCTGAACGAATATCGTGGGTATCGATGGTCAATGGTTTCGAGATCTCTCGTATCAGCTTTTCTGCAAATGCTGCACTTTCTTCCCGATCAACCATACCGGGAACCACCATCACAAATTCATCGCCGCCAAACCGGCAAAGCAGGCCACCATCCGGCACTGCCAAATCCAACCGATTGGCAATAATTGTCAACATTTCATCACCAATGGCATGGCCAAGGGAATCGTTCACTTCTTTGAATTTATCCAGATCAATAAAGAACATAGAGGCGGGTTCCTGTACGCCCCTTACATCTGTCAGTTCAGCCATGGCCTGCATAAAAGTCCGCCGGTTGGCGAGTTTGGTCAACGGATCGAAGCTGGCAAGGTTCTGAATTTCTTGTTCTGACGCCACCTGCTCGGAGATATCACGCAGGAATACCACGCCACCTTTTGGCATGGGATAAAAATCAACCTCAATGGTTTCCCCCGCATTGGAACGATAGGAAAAGCGCTTACTTGTGCGCTCCCTCAAAGACGCATCTATCTCATCAATAAAGCTGGTTTTTTGACTACTTTCGATACACCACACTTGCTTGGTGTTCTCCAACTTCCTCAAATTTGATCCCACCAGGTCTGCCCCTTCCAGATCAATCATCTTTTCAAACTGATTGTTTGAAACCAGAATATTCGCTTCCCTGTCAAACATCGCCACACCCTGAGCAATGTGATTAAGCGCCATATTAAAACGGTCTGTAATGATTTGCTGTTGGTGGGCAGATATCACCGCACCGAACAACATTCTGCGCAAACGCGAAGATATCACCCAGATAGAAAGAAAGAACGGAAACAAAAATACAGCAAGAATTGCGTTATAGAGTGAACCAAATGCCGTCAGCGCAACCATAATGGGCGCACCTGCAACCAAAACCTGTTGCCAAACGACTTTATCGCTACCGAAATTTCTGCCGATGATGCCAACCAGATAACAAAGCAACATTGATAATGACAGCAATCGTACAAAAGGTTCATTTGGCAAACCAAATGCGTACAGCACCCAGCACCCTATCGCGCCAATATAAATGCTCCCGATGAATGCGTAGCGATTTTCCCAGTATTTGAGTTGCTTACGACTATAGAATTTATCAATGTTCTTCAGAAATCTGTAAGTTACCGACATACGCACAATGCCGATCACAGCAAATGTCGTCGCAAACCATAATTGATTATGATCACCCGTTTTCAGGAAAAGTACGATTGGTGCAAGCGCCATCGACACCATACCGATCATCAGGGAAATCCGGTCAGCAAAAAGAGACTTCACAACAGAATCATAGATACTCAGCGGAAGCTGCTTATCTGTTAGTGTCTCATCATGGTCGGATCTAAAGTTCATTCTACTTCCCAACAACACGGGTAGGGAAACCATAGAAGATACTGGTATCTAAACCGTAAACAATTCGCAAAAACCCTTTATATTCAGGAGTTTGGAATATTTGTCCATTTCTTGGTTAATTTTATTTTAAGCCAAGCCTGATATTCGGGGTTTAGCTGAAAAATTGACCTTGACGGAAAATGCAGCCATCGCCCATATTATCTCCATGAAACTTAACATTCGCCCCGCAAAACCCAATGAAACAGCCATTTTGACCGATTTGTCCATGCGCTCGAAACGCTCAAACGGCTACGACCATGCTTTTATGGCCGCTTGCCAGGAAGAGTTGACCGTTACAGTTAAACGGATGGAAGAAGGCGAATACTGGGTGGCAGATGCAGGTACTGTCTGCGGCTGCGTTAATCTAACTCCAGATGCCACCGATGCAACTTCAGCAGAAATTAACGCCTTTTTTATTGATCCCGACTGGCAAAGAAAAGGGGTCGGGCGTCAGTTATGGGCAAAAATGCTCGAGCGTGCAGCCCAACTGAATCTCACCACGCTAATGCTTGATGCAGACCCCTACGCCGTTTCGTTTTATGAAGCCATGGGGTTTAAAACCATCGGAGAAACCGTGTCTGGCTCCATTCCTGGACGCGTGCTTCCCCGAATGTCCATCAAATTGGGTTAATCAGGCATCTAACCGCTCTGCATCATCAGCCCAAACAACACCGCTCACCCCAACAAGGCGCGTTAGACGTGTAAGTTCAGCATCAAGCCTCTCCCGACGCTTGGCTGTCCATTTCACACCGGGCTCTCGCCAAAAGCCGATGACATCAAGAATACCTGCCTTACGATTGGCTTTGACTTCGATACGCCCAACAAACCTATTCCCCTCCAACAGCGGATATACGTAATAACCCCATATTCGCTTGGCCGCTGGAACAAAAATCTCAATCCTATAATCAAACCCGAAAAGGCGGTTGAGCCTGTTGCGATCTCTAATAGCTGGATCAAACGGATTGAGAATCCTCATCCGATTTGTGGGATCGGGCATATCAGCAATACGCTGCTCAATATCAAGAGGAGCAAAGGCCTCAATCCAACTGCCATCCTCGGCCTGAAACTCTATTGGCATGATTTTGCTGCAAGCTTTCTCAACCCAAGCCTTAACTTCACCCACCTCTGTCGCCTCCCAAAAGTTGCGGATATCCCTCAACGTGCCAAAAGCCAAACGATCCAGCGCGCCATTGCAAAGCCAATCAATCTGATACTGATCAGAAAGATCGCTCATTCTCATTTCATCAGGAATTACGTCCTGCGACAGCCCGTAAAATTTCCTGAAATCCTTTCGGTGCGAAGTAGAAAGTTCGCCCACATACCACATATAATCCAGCGCAAGCTTATGGGGCGGTCGCGACCACATCTCCTTCTTGCCCGCCACCTTGGTATTAAAAGCATGGGTTGAAAGCGGCCCTTCTTCGCCAATGCGGATTTTTATCGCCTCACGGCCTTCTTCATCCAGCATAGACGAATAATAATTTCTGCGCTCTATGCGCTCCTTCATCCGTCTAAACTGCCGTTTCCACATGGGATAATACTCCATCGGCAAAACAGAAGCATCATGGGTAAAATGCTCGAACACAGATCGATCCGCACCAAGCAATTTATCCAGCATCGGTTCACGATAGTTCTGGTTTCGGGACCATAAAATATGGTGATGCGCCCGCGATACATTGCGAATGGTATCGAGCTGTACAAACCCTAAATCTTTAATGATCGCCAAAACATCAAGAGCACCGATCGGCGCTGAACCCAACCCCTGCGAATGCAGCCAAAGCCCGCGCCCGTCCCGATTATTTAATCTAAAAACCATTGCACACACTATCCCCATCACCTGACAAAAACAGTCAGTATAATTAAATTATTACCATGTGGCAGAACCAATTCAATTAGCAACAGCCATTACTCAGAATATATTTTACCCGGGTATTATTGACTCCCTATTTTACCCGGGTTAAATCTATTTTTATGAAAAAAACCGAACAAAAACAATCCACCTTAACTGCGTTCCAAAATGAACATATGCTAACAAGTGGTCAGACCTGGGAAGTCGCCATTGCACTTAAGGCGGCGATGAAAGTTGATAGGAAAAGTGAATTTCTTTGTTTTGATGATAGCAGCGGCGCCTTCATAGACCTCGATCTAAGTGGTGGCTATGAAGATGTAATCACACGCTACAAGCCTGTCGAACCAAAATCACAAAAGAACAAACACTCAAAAGCAGGTCGCCCAAATCTCGGTGTAAAATCAAAAGAAGTAACTCTTTTGCCACGCCATTGGGATTGGTTGAGCCAGCAAGAAACCAGCGCTTCGGCAACCCTGCGAACACTGGTTGAAACAGCGCTGAAGTCAAATAGCCACGAAGAGCTCGTACGTCAGGCAAAGGCCAAAACCGATCGCTTTATGATCGCCATGCTGGGCGATGAGATAAATTACGAAAACGCCGCACGAGCATTATATCGTGGCGACAAAGTTCAGTTTCGCGATTTAACACGAAGATGGCCTGCAGATTTGAGGCACCACGTAATGCGCCTCTCTGCACCGGTTTTCCAACTTCCAACATCCCGACCATCAAAAACCCAGCCATCAGAAAAAAAGAACAAGCCATGACGCTTCCCACTCCCAACACCCGCAATCCTTTAGTTTTCCCTGATGGCAGCCATGACAAAGCCACCGTCTTTCTCAATCAGGTAATCGATCACCCCAATATCGAAATCGGTGCTTTCACCTATTATCACGATGCAAACCTACCGAATGATTATGCAGCGTGCCTTGCCCCATATCTGTTTCCAGGCGCACCGGAGCAATTAAAAATTGGCAAATTCTGCCAGATCGCCCAAGGGGTTCAAATAATCACAGCAACCGCAAATCACCCCATGGAAGGCATATCTACTTACCCGTTCGCCATATTCGATCAATCCCGCTTAGCAAGCTATCGAGGGACACTCCCTCGCGGTAAAGATACAATCATCGGCAATGATTGCTGGATAGGGCGAGAAGCAATGCTCATGCCGGGCGCAAAGCTTGGCAATGGCGTCATCGTTGGTGCAAGATCAGTAGTCAACGGCACCATCCCGGACTATGCAATTGTCGCAGGTAATCCCGCAAAAATAATCCGCATGCGCTTTTCCGATGACCAGATAGCCAGACTAAACCAAATTTGCTGGTGGGA
>JASFYT010000098.1:0-54823 GCA_045047085.1 Rhizobiaceae bacterium
ATGAGCCCGCCGACACCTGCTAACCGAGTGAGATCAATCGGACGCCTCGCCTCGCTGAAAAACCCGTAATGTTCGAGGATCAACGCCACAACAAACTGCGTGGCAACGACAATCGTAAATGCTGCCGATAATCCCAACCGCGGGACTGTAAAGCCAATGGAGCCAGCAATAACCAGCCCTAAAAGACCTGCGGTTAGCGCATACCATGGGACTTGCACGAGGTTTCTCAATGCGCCCCCCTGCAATAACAAGATGATAACGCCAGCGACGAACACTCCGCTGGCGTAGTTTACAAATAACGCCCCGCTAGTGCCAATTTTTCGATCCATGATCCCCATGAACTGACCTTGCAACGCAACAGCGGCCCCGCCCAAAATTGCGATGCTGACTAATCCAACACTACTATTCATACTGCCCTCTCGGCTTTCTTCGTGCGCAGCTACATGGCTCGCTTATCTCACCCTATCCGTATACTTGGTTGCGCTGGCATGATATAAATCGGCAGCCGTTGTTAATGTTTTTCACAGCAAGAAAGGGTTCACATCGATGCTTTCCAGATCCACCCTTGAACTCTTGGATGCCATCACGCGTGCAGGATCATTTTCCGGAGCGGGTGTCTTATTGAACAAGGTTCCATCTGCGGTGAGCCATTCGGTCAAGCAATTGGAAGATGATTTGGGAGTTACATTGTTTGACCGCAATCATCGCAATGTTTCACTTACGACGGCGGGACAGTATTTTGTGAATGAAGCTCGGGCCATGCTTAAACATATGGATCGGATGGAGGCCAATGTGGTCAGGATCGCAAAAGGTTGGCGGCCTTCTCTGACAATCGCAGTAGATGTCATTTTATCGCTTGACCACTTGAATCAGCTCATCACAGATTTTTCTCAAGAATTTGGCGATGTGGAGCTGAGGGTTAGGGTAGAGATATTCAATGGGGTATGGGATGCCTTGGTTACTGGACGCGCGGATATAGCGATTGGGGCGACGACAGCAATACCAGTGGATGGGCAATTTGATTATAAGGAAATGGGTTCAATTGACTGGGTGTTTGTCGTTGGAAAAACTCACCCACTTGCAGAAAACAGTGGAGATATAGGTGCTTTAGAGCTTAGTCCCTACCCATCAATCGGTCTTGAAGATACGTCAAGGGAAATCCCACGCCGAACAACTTGGCGACTGCCCCATCAGCGAAAGCTTATTGTTCCAAATTGGGAAGTGGCCTTGGACGCCGCAAAGTCAGGTGCGGGAGTTGGGTATTTCCCTCAGCACGTCGCCTCTCGCTCAATTCTGGAAGGTTCTCTCATTGAAAAGTGCCTCTCGGAGCCGAAAGCGCCGAGCCCGTGTTGCCTAGCGTGGAGCACAGATGAACAATCTCCTGCGTTAACCTGGGTATTGGAGTATCTAGGCGACGCGGAGCATTTGAAAAGGCAATGGATTGCCTGACTTCGCGGCATTTTTCCACAAATGACAGCTTTCCACTTTCAGAGATAAATAGCAATCTAGGTAGGTTGGTATTTTACATTTTGGGTCAATGTCGTGGCGGTAAAGTCAAACATTCCTGATGTTTCATACTACATATTTCTCAAGTTGGCCGAAATCACACGTTCGGGCCGATTGGGCCTACCAGGCAGATTGGAAACCAAACAATCTACTTTCGTAATGCTGCGGCGAAAACTCTGGTTGGCGCCGGCAAGAAGACTGGTGCAGTGTTTCAGGCATTGCGATATGTGGGAAGAGATGGTGTTAGCGATCAAGTGATCCAAAAGCTTGCATCAGCGCTCGATAGCAAAGACTGCGCGCTGTTATTGAAGCAAAGCCTTAAGGTGGCCGGCTGGATGCGACCTGTGGTTCAACAGATAATTAATCGAAAAGTGGCCAATAGTCAGGTAATTTGCTGCACTGGCGATTATTGAATTGTGTGCTGATGAACAGCTTTGATTTTAATATTATCTGTATATCGTACCGACTTTGAACTATGAGTTTGATAGCTAACCAATGAATGGTTGGGAACTCGATACTGGTTAGAGATATTAGTTTTGCGAATTAGCCATGCCCCAATAGTTGTCGATGATGAAACTCACGATGTTTCTCACCTAAATCGTTTTGTAGCGCATTTGGTAGGTAAAGGACGTGCCCCGAGGTCAAATCTTCAATTGGAGATACTGATGTCGTGCCACGTTTATACCGAGCGCTGTGCACATCAACAGACAGCTGACATATATGACTATCGGCAAAACCCTCGCAGATTTTGCATTGACCGCTATAATTTGTCGTTAGCCCTACCAGGATTAATTCAGGGAGCAATTACTGCGGACGCCATTTCATTTGAAGTAAGCGACTATAACGAGACCTCGAATTTGGCATTATTTGATTTAGATAACGGACAGAATTATCACGTCGTCTATTATTTTGAGCCGAGCAGAGATCAAGAATGTGATATTAAAATGAATATTTTGTCAGCTTATCAAAAACATGTGGCTAAGAGGCCAAAGGGCAATAAAATGAGCTATTTTGCTCGCCAAAGCATGTTCGGAGAGCGGAGAATTCCATAAAAAAAGACCCTCCAAAGGAAGGCCTTTTTAATTAGTTCCCCTGTCCTTTACCGTGGTCTACAAGGCCAACATGGGCAGACATATGACAGCATCTCGCGAAGCGGGGCTTTCAGTCATTGAATAATAGATAGCTCAGATCATCCGAAATGTCAAGGTTTTCCATACAATCGAAGTCTCAAGCCCCGAGTCCGGTTTTTGATGCGGATAAAATATCACTCACAGATCCGGGCTGCTGCATTAGCTTACTTGCAGACGGTATTTTATGATCGAGCAAACTTCTTTTTACCATATTGTCCCTAATTTTGACAACCGTACTGAGCATTTCTTAAAATGTGAGGGCCAGAACTCGCATTCAGTTTACACCGAAGAAATGCTATCCTATTGATATTACTATGTTATTTTGTTTTTCGAATTATATTTCACCTTTTTTATCAATGCATTGACCCTCGTTCATTGAGCCGGCCGTAGATGCTGCGGGCGAGGTTTAGTTCACCAATTCTTGCCTTTTCGACCATTCCGCGTAGATATCCCCCCGGTGAAGCCACCTCACCTGAAGTATGTTTATCGGTTATCAGGGCAATTGCTGCAGCGGCCACAAATGGCCCCATATCTTTTTGCGCAGCATTCCAAGCATCTCGAGAAATTCCCACCATTGCGCAGATTTTATCGGCCGCAAAATGCACATCTTGCCAGGTTCGGACGTAATTTACGGTTCCACGGGCCAGTTCCGCGAATTCCGGGCAGGCCTGCATCAAAGTTGGTATCTCTACTTCCGTTCTCATGGTTTTTGTCGACCACTCGATCTCCGAAGATTGGGAGCTTTCCTCAACTTGCGGTGGCAGTTTTTTATTCTGGATTTCGTTTTTTTCTTTTTTTCGATTGACGTTACTAGATACTAGATGGAGTTCTTTTGTAAATAGTATGTGGGTGCCACCAGAGGTTACCCTGGGTACCATATTAGATGAATCTAACACATCTTCATTGTTTGAATCATTGTCAGAAGTCGCTAAATTATTGGCTGTTTTAAACTCCTCGTCCACTTTTTCTCTCAGGTCATTGAAGCCATCAAACAAATCTAAAAGCCATTCAGCGCTTTTCTTCCCTCTGGGCAGCAGTGAGAGAAGGTCTTGAAAGCGTACCAACAGCTCATTCCACACCCCGGTGAGTGCTGTATCGATGGCAATCTCAATCTTCGCTCTGATTGTGCGCCTAGCGATCGTAATTTTACGCTTGATGCCTTTACAAAGGTTCTGCTCTTCCTTCAGCCGGACGTGCAACCATTCAAATTCTTGACATCGAGCTGCCAGAGGAGCCAGGTCGAAGCCATAAGCCTCGACGATGACCCCTGCATCGTCCCTGTGGCCCCACCGCTTTCCATTTGGACTATCCTTGAACGCCATCAATCCGAACTCTGAGAGGCGTCTGGCGTGCCTCCTGAGCGATGTAAGGGAAAAGCCGGTCTGTTCCATCAGATAATCGTTCGAGGGCCATATGATAGGCCTCCTGCCCTCTTCCCAATCCTGTGGCTTGGTAAAAGCACCAAGTGTATCGAGTAACAACAGATCGCCTGATTTAAGGCCCACAGTTGCAGCGACCCGTTTAATAGCAAGCAACGCCTGATTTTTGGGTATAGAAAGTCGTTCACCGACTTGAGCGTGCTTTTCAGCGTTGCTAAGACCCGGTGTTGGCTTACGCCATCCTTGATTTGACATGTTAGTTCTATGGCCTCCTTCTTTGGAATGAAGGCAAAGGAATCCCGTTCACCGAATCGGTGTTATTTATTGACAACGATGTGGACTAGAGATATCTATGAATTGCAAAATACTCAGATAAGCTCTCTCGCCGCACGGTTAGGGGGCTTTTCTTTTGCCGTTAAATCACTTTGGTTTCCTTTTGCATTGTTGCAATTGTGTAGAAGTTTTTGCTTCGCCCTGCCCTACTAATGATACGTTATTTGGATGAAGCATCGGCCTCTATTTGTTCCAGATAAGATGCAATCATTTCGCTGATATGCTCGAGATTTTTCTTATCCAATTTAAGTCCGGCCGCTTTGACAGATAGCTTTCCACCTTGAGAGACAACCGATAGATTTTGTTTTCCAATCTTTCGGTTAACCGCTAATTTCTTGGGTTTAGGTTGACTGACAACCTTCTGGATACCCTCATTCGATAGCGACGATAACGCCTTCTGAAGCTCCGGAAAGCTCATGTCGTAAACATTCTTGAATATATTCAAGATTTCTTTTCGAGCCTTATAAACCGCCCTGCCCCGTGACACAGTGCTCTCATGTACGCCTATAAGATTGGCGAAAGCTTTGGCATACAGCGGACCATCCTCACTACTTTTTCGCAGCGTTTCATACATCTCACCGATAGATAAGAGATTTTCAAATGGACCGAGATTTTCTCGCTCTTTGTTCTCCCTGAACCGAAAGAACAGCATTTCAAATTGGCGGTTTTCCGAATTGCGTTTTTCTGGATTGGCCAGAACAGCACGCAATGATAATCCTAGCTTTTCAGCAGCAGCATGACGTCTCCTACCGGTTAGGAGAATAAATCGAACATCTGCAACATTCTCTGGATTTAAGTTATCAGGTTTCCAATTTTCATCTTCTGGCCAAACAAGAATGGGTGTGTCTTGGCCATTTCCCTTGATACTGTTCACTAAGGATTGGAATTCTCTCTGTTGCATCCAATCATCACGCCGATCTGTTCCCACGGGATCAGTAATCTGATCTGGAGAGAGCTGAAGTTCGTGACGTCCATTCAGTATATCATCAGCGATCTGTGTACGGCTGCGCTCTAAGCTTGCTTGGGACTGTGCTAGAGCACCACTCTTCCACGCGCTACCTGCACCACCAATACGCGGCCTCATCATTGCCGGAGCATCTTCTGCAGAACCGCCGCTAGTATCAACTGATGCTACTGGGGCCGGTGTGTTCTGAATATTTTCCTCAGATTCTGGCTTTTTGGCTTTATTTAAGAGAGATCTTGATAGGGTTCGTTTCATTGTGCCCCCTCCTCTTCGTCTTCATAAAATTCGTCCTTCCATGCTTTGGCATAGCCACGTTCACGCCCTGGCCAGAGACGAGAAACAATCTCATCATTGACTGCATCTGCGTTCGCAATAAACCGGTTGATACCCTTCTTTTTCCCAGGAGTGTCGGGTTCATATTCATAGACTGATTGATAGACGTCCGATGCATTCGCTATGGAATCTGACCGCAGGTAAAAAACTGGCATGATTTCTGAAGGGCATTCCTCTAGCAGATTGCTAACCTGTTTAAGATCCTGTTCGTTTGTTCGCTGAACTATTGTTGGAAGCAACATATTAGCGCCTGATCCAATATCGAGCCGTTCGTGCGCCAATATATGCTGCAGCATACCCCGCAGCCCAGTTACAAAAGTAGAAAGCGTGGCGATATCGAAGCCCTTCATTGTTTGTGGAATGATGAGCGATGTGGAGGCAATAACGTTGTTCAACTGGAATAAAGTTAGTGCAGGCTGATAATCGATGATTATGCAATCGAGTGTTTCATTGAGAGCTGCATCAAGTTTTTCTGTATCTACTTTTCCATCTTGAACAAATTCATTGGGTGTTGTTTTTGGCTTATGCCCGTCACGCCACCGTTCTATCGCATCACGCAGAAAACGATAAAAGCTCTTTTCGGGTGGGAGATTACGAACCAGGCGAGCAATTTGTATTTCACCTTCAGATGTGGTGCCATGTGCTGGCAGAAGCCTCAATCCAGGCCATGACGTTTTGAGAAAAAAGCTATCGAGTGTATCGGCATCATGGTCCGTGTAGGGCGCATCTTCCGATTCATAAAGGCCGGCGAAATCTACAAGGGTTGCTGTTTCTTCATCTGGCAAAGATGGAAGACCTTCACCACCGACGAAATAAAGCGTGATGGTACTTTGAGGATCTGCATCCATAACACCAACTCGCATGCCATAATGTAAGCTAAGATACTGGGCCAAATGGGCAGCTGATAGTGATTTTGCTGTTCCACCTTTTTGACTGGCAAACGAAATGACGGGTAGGGGGTCTTCCGGCTTCCGCCAAGCGAGATAGTCGTATGGTTTTTTAGCACTGGATGCGAGCAGAGCACGCATATGCATCAATTCCTTGAGCGTGAAGACGCGCTCGCGCCCCACATACTTGCCTGCAGGAAAGTCTTTAAGTTCTTTTGCTGATTTTGTGAGATACTGATAGCTCACATCTAGAAATTTGGCGCATTGGCGCATTGACCAAGAGCGTTGGATTCTATTGCGAAGGGTCATCTCCTTGTTAACCGCCACCATCGTGCGCTCGAGACCTCTGGAGAGATCATTCAGGAATTGTTCTAGATTGCCGCTCATGCCATTATCCATTCATAGTCGAATCGTGATGGAATCGATTCTAAGGATAAGTAGCACATTAATGGTTAATTTGCACAAATATCGTGCGCCTTTGTTTTAAAGACGCACATTTGGGCCGCATATGCTCCCTTATTATCTTTTCTTGAATATATTCAAGATTTTTTTTGAGCCCGTGGAAATGAATTTACCCTCTCATATGTGCCAACTCATGTTCCATTTCAAACACCGAGATCATCATTTTACGTTGTTTATAAATATCGTCAGTTTCAAATTTATCGCGTTGTCATAAGGCTTGAGATATCGGCCATATCATGAAGATTAATTCTATCTTGCTTGGCTGTACCACCACGTAATTCTAGCACGGCGATGATTGGTACTTCAGACTGAATTGGAGTTAGATCATTGGGCAGGGCGTTTTCATGAATTTTTACAACACTACCGGCCTCATTGAAAAAAATAATATCTAATGGAAACGATACATTTTTCATCCAGAACGAAACTGGCGTTTTGCCATTATATAGAAACAGCATGCCAGCATTTAGGGGGAGGGGGCCTCTATTCATCAAACCTTGTGCGCGAGAAACACCATTATCGGCAATTTCAACTTGATAACTGACGGCGCCGGCCGATGTCGCAATTATGATCTGAGTTGCTTTTCGTTCCTGATTACAGGAAGCTAGCAGTAGAACAGCCAGGGTAACAATGATTGCTTTCATTCGCCCGGTATTTTTGTGGTCGGGTATACGAAAATGGCATCTTTACCGAAATTTTGTAGGAATTGCTGAAAAGAGTGTTTCAGCTGCTCTACAGCATCTGAACGTTCAGAATCAATGCAGCGGATATAAAATTCCATGCCTTCCAAATATGTTTGATGTTCCTCACGAGCTATCTCGTAAAGTGGGTCCATTTTCTGTAATCTGTATGGATACGGCTCTTCAGGAACCAGGCAGGTCCCCAATTCTCGCTGCTGGGTTACAGCGTTTCCCGTTTGCAGTAAGACGATTAAGAAAACTAGCAGCAGCCTCATCAAAGAGCGCTATGTGAGACATATCCTGTTGAGGTATTAATTCGAAACAGGGGAGAGCGAAATTCAGACTGAGTTCCAGGTTCAATTGTGATCTGTAGTTGGAAATTGACACGTTGTGCACTTGATTGATTATGATAAACCGTTTGAAATTGCTCATCTTGGCCCCAACCCGATCGCTCAACGGTAGAATGTGAATAGCAAAAAGCTATTTCTGTACCTTGAGAATGATCCTCTGTCTCTAAACGATAATAAAGTTTGGCCCCCTTCGGGCAATCATAAGCTTCGGGGCCGCGATATAAAAACCTGTAGTCAACATTGTGTGCTCTATATTCTGAACCATTGGACATTGCACAGAACCCAAAGGGTGGTTTGGGTGGTTTATGTGTTATCCGTTTGATCATATAGCTATAAGCATCGCCACACGTTGATGGAAACCCACCAGCTATACAAAGAATGACTTTGCAATCCATATCGAAAGCATTTGCCGTGCTACTTTGAGAGAGGACCGTGACGCTAGCCATAATGAAAACGAGCAAGTTTGCTGTCATTGTAGAGCAATATAGCTTCATATTCTAACTCCCGTTCGTACCAAACATGGATAGATGCTACACATCAGCTCGTTTGCAGAACAGAAACATTTCAATTTTTATGCCTCAAAATGCTAATGGTTCATTAGCATTATTTAAGGGGTAAGAACCTGGTTGATTGAAATTCAGTCCAGCATTCTTGAACACGCGCAATGTTCAAAATGCGAAGTAGGGGAGGGGGCTGATTAAGTCTGCAATTCATTGCAATCAGGAATTCTCTCCTGATGCAGATTGACTTTTGCTGCCTCAATTACTTTGTCAGTTAAATCTTTCATTTGATCATAGACTGCCAGATTGCAGTGCCAATAAAGTGGTTTATGTAATGTGGCGCCAGGGATCAATTCTATCAATTCTCCAGAGTGAATATACTGATCAACAATCACATCTGGGGTCATTCCCCAAGCGACGTGTTTTCGAAATGCATTTAGATTGCTTCTGGAAGAGGGCAGGGTATGCATGTTAAGTTCATCTTCCGATTTGAATATCTGAAGAAGCCACTGTTTTTGTATATTGTCTTGTGAGCTAAAGCGAAGGGTAGGGGCCTTTTGAAGGTTTTCCAAAGTTACACCATTGGAAAAATATCGATCATAGAATTCTTGACTAGCTGTCGCCCGGTACACCAAATCTCCTAAATATGTGCTGCGGAAACCTTGAGCTGCTTTTTTTGTTCCCGTTACTGCCGCAAGTGCTGCGCCGGCTTTTAACTGTCGTAGCGATTTGTCCAAACCGACAACTTCAATTTCAAACATAAATGAATCATCATGCTTTCCTTCAGCTTGTAATACGTCCACGAACCAGCTTGAGAGGCTTTCCTCGTTCAGTAAAATTTTTAATGATCTTCCCGATACCTGATACGATTGGAAATGACGTTTATTTTCTCGAACCACGCTTTTTTCAAGAAGCATCACCCGTTCTGTATGTCGGCACAGGCTGGTACCAAATTCAGTCGGCACTACCGGTACAACCTGCCGGTTCACAGCCATCCCGCCCATCCGATGTTCCAGTAGTTTGATTCGCTGAGAAACAGCCGAAGAAGTGATGCCGAGTGAACGTCCTGCACCTTCAAAGCTGCCCTCGCGCTCAACCGCAAGCAGCGCTTCTAATAGTGCATAGTCAAGCATTCTTAAACTCCTAGTTTGACCTTAGCATTTTGATGATTTAATTCACTAATATCCGCCTTAATTCTACTAAGGCCTGATTAGTAATTTTTACTTGATTTTGAGCGACTTATTCCATTTGTTTTTATCATTATTTATTCAACAAATACTGGGCAATATTATCTCTATCTATCTGATATATAATAACTTTCAATTAATGTCGCTTATTGATTCGCGAGTTAGTTATTTGATTTGAAAGAGGTTTCTAATTTCATCTAATATTGGCGGTAAGAAGACTACAAATAGAGGTCAAAATAGTAAAAGATTTTAACATAACATAAAGGACGTTATGTTATGTTAATGCCATAAGTGATTTGCACAAGGATGCACCATGGCAAACAATTTGATTACCAGCTCCAACAATAAGATACCGTCAGTTGAAAACATCATCGTTCTGCCGAGGATGATCGAGGCTGCCGGCCCTGTCGCTTCAAAGCGCTTTCTCGAGTTTTTTGCAGTCACCATTCGAAATAAAAATACCCGTGCTGCTTACATGTTGGCCTGCCGGACATTTTTTAAATGGGCGGATGAACATCAGCTTGGCGAACTTCTTGATATCGAGCCAATTCATATTGCCAGCTATATCGAGCAGATGACGGAAACTTATGAAGCACCGACCGTCAAACAACATCTGGCAGCATTGCGTATGCTGTTTGACTGGTTGGTCACAGGGCATATTTTGCATCTCAATCCTGCTCATGCTGTGCGAGGCCCAGCCCATTCTCAACGCGTTGGAAAAACGCCAGTACTGATGCCCGAACAAGCTCGTCAGCTGATAGATGGAATCGATCTGAAAAACGCTGTTGCTTATCGTGATCAAGCACTTATAGGTTTGATGGTGTTCTCATTTGCCCGTATTTCGGCTGCTCTTTCTTGTCGTGTGGGTGATTATGCTCCCCGTGGCAAACGATGGTGGCTAACGCTGAGAGAAAAAGGCGGCAAGCGACATGAGATGCCCGTGCATCACACATTGGAGCAATATCTCGATGAATACCTCGATTATGCTGACCTAAGAGGCAACCCAAAGGCTTGGCTGTTCAAGACAGGCCGAGGCCGGTCTGGTAAACTGACTGACAATCAATTGGACCGGGTGAATGCCTGGCAAATGGTACGCCGTCGAGCCCGACAAGCCGGTATCATTGAAAAAATAGGCAATCATTCTTTTCGCGCAACAGGCATAACGGCTTATCTCAATGCCGGTGGTTCGCTAGAAAATGCGCAAGGGATGGCAGCTCATTCTGACCCCAAAACGACAAAGCTTTATGATAGAACTAACGATGAAGTCTCTTTGGATGAAGTTGAACGTATAGTGATTTAGGCTATTTGATTACTTACAATATTGATAATCTATGAGTTACAAATCGATGTTTTTATACCATCATTAATGAAATAGAACGTAGAGATTACCTGAGAGATAGTTTTTGGTTCATCGGAACTTTAAGAACCCAAGGCAATTGCTAATACACGTGACGTATCTCAGATTATTGAAGTATTTATCCTATATTACCGTGGCTTTTTGGGAATTAGGTACTTTTTCTCAACCCAAGCTCCCACCGTATATTTTGGATCGACCATATTGCCTAATCTTACGTGACCAATTTGCCCAAGCAGCATATATGCATCAAGTTCTTCAAATCCAAAGTCGAATGTCATCCATTTTACTAATTCTCTATAGGCAATACGCACGGCATCTTCGAGGGGGCGTGCGCTGCCAATGGTCATAATAAAGTTTTCTGTTTCCAACCTAGGCCAAGCAAATGACCAATTCTTAATCAGATCGATCGTCAACTTTACTGTTGCAGCCTGTTCAACAGCCACTCCACTAATTTCACCGTCGCCTTGCCGCGCGTGACAATCACCAACATAAAGGAGACCACCTGCAGTATGCACGGGAAGGTATAGAATTGCACCAGGAGCCACGTCTGGCATATCCATGTTCCCGCCGTGATAGTCAGGTTGCAACGATGATATCGCTTCTATTTCTGGAGAAACTCCAATCGTTCCGATAAATGGCTCGTATGGGAGAACTAAATCATCATTCCAATGCACGCCCTCCTCAGATATATGAAGTTTTTTTACAAGATCCGGTAGCGGGTCATTTAAGAGTGCTGTGATATCGGTCCCGACCAAACCACCGAACTCTGGGACTAGACAGGTTGTACCTGCTGGTTGCTCGCCTCGTGTATTAACCGAAATGATGTGAATGGCTAGACAGTCACCTTTTTCAGCTCCTGTAACCGCGATTGGACCACTTTGAGGGTTTACTCGTGGGTAACTAACTTTCTCACTTGGTCGATCTTCCTCAGTTTTAATCACCCCACCATAACAGTCTTGGGTTTCGATCAGTATTGTATCGCCAGGCTTAACTGTAAGAACTGGATTTACATATGGGCCAAGGACATAGTGAAACACTCCCTGATCTTTTTCTGTTAACGCGTGTGTTTTACTATTGCCAGGTGAAGTAGCAGCAAGACCTCGACCATACGAGATGGAAGATTCTGGCCATAATTGAATGGGATGGCTAGTCATAACAGGTCCTCCTACAGGTCAAGAACAATACTTGAGGTTGGTCGGGAACAGCAGACCATGACTTCACCGAGTTTGGGTCGATCTAACGGCTCTACTACATATTCGATATCACCACTGTCCATGCGACAGGTACAAATTCCACAAAGACCGGTCCGGCAGGAGGCAGGTAAGCTCAAACCATTGCGGTCCGCCAAGGACAAAATACTGAACAAGCCCTCCTTCCAAGGGAGAACCACGCCGCTACTAGCAAAAGTAACGCTGATTGGCCGCCCTTGCCCATCAACAGCATCTGGTAGATCATCGATTGCCAGCTCATCTTCAAATAATGAATCTCCCACACCAAAAAACTCATATCGAATATTGTCTTTGGGGACACCGCGCGCGGCCAGACCTCTCGCCATGTCCCGCATGAAAGAAACAGGACCGCACATGTAGTAATCTGCATTAAGTGATTTCATGAAATTAGCCAGTGTTTCTACCGTTAAGCGCCCATCGGAATCGTAGTCTTCTCCAATAGAATCGACCTGCCTAGGATGACTGTAGACCACATGGCTGCTCAATTGATCCGAGGTCGCCACCAGTTCTCTCACCTCATCTGCGAAGACGTGTTCTTGACCTGAACGAGCACAATGTACGAAGAGAACATCTCGCTTCAGAGGACAAATTGACAGCTCTCTCAACATCGCCAACATCGGCGTAATGCCAATGCCCGCACTAAGTAATACAATAGGTCGTTTTCCAGGTTCGACGACGAAATGTCCACGTGGTGGCAATGCCTTTATCGCCGAGCCTTGTTTGACGTGGTCGTGCAAATATCCCGAAGCCAATCCTTCGCGTTTAATAGCCAACTGGTAGCCTTGATCATCATGGGAACGCCCGACAATTGTGTAGGTACGAACTAATGATTTGTCCACGCCTGGTAGATCGAGTTCAAGGGTTAAAAATTGACCAGCCTCGAAGTTTGGTAAACTATCCCCTGATGGGTCATGTAGTTCTATTTTTACGACATCACTGGTCAAAGACTTGTGGCATCGTGCTGTTAATGGTCGATATGTGTTCCAGCTATTTACTGGGCCACGAGCACGCCGTAACAAACGTTCAACCTTTAGCCGCCAATCCAGCACGAGTTCTTCGGATTCCAACAGCCGTCTTAATCCCAATTGATCGTGGGGTTCTAGATAGGTAACTCGAGAAAATTCCGACAATGAGATAGGGTTATCCGAAACGCGGTGTATCAGTTTAACGGAATTCTCCACTGAGAGCACGCCGGATTGTTCTACGCTACAGAAGAAACCCAATCGACCACTCCGGAGATATCGAAGTGGGAAATCATCCCCCTCTTCCATGCGCACCGTCATTTTGCGGCATGGAAACCGCGGTTGGGTAATCTTCAGAATGACGCTTCCTATTTGCAGAACATCCCCAAGATACATCTCTGTATCTGGCGGCCCATCAAAGGTCAGGTTTTCACCAAAAGTACCAAAAGGGAGAGGTCTGTTTAATTCTTCCCTCCACTCATCATAATAGAGGGATTGGTACATAAAGATTGACCGAGACATATCATCGGGAAGTGCTCCACGAGCATCCCCACAAATTCCTTCGCGAACGACATTAACTGCGTTTAATTGAGCCTGCTTATAAAATCCCGTGCCTATATTGTCTCCTTGAACAGACATTGGCTCGAGTGGTGAGATATTTACCGCGCAAAGTTTCATAGTACTGCCCTCCTTGACAATTGCACCAATATTACATCACGATATACGAGTATAAATTTGTATCAACATAAGCATTGATCTAATATCAATTTAATCTGTCAGGCTCTCTCTATGCTCTATGTGGACCATGTTGAAAAACTCATCGAGGATATTATCAGCGGTGAAATCAAGAGCGGAGAGCGACTACCTACGTATCGCGACTATGCGTATGACAAGGGGATTTCCGCTGGAACGGCCGCTCGTATTTATTCAGAGTTAGCAAAACGCGGATATGCCACAGGTGAAGTTGGACGCGGCACATATGCGAGACTCCCGGATCATTCTCCTCGCGACGTCGGGGCTGGGGGCGGATTACAAGCGGGGGCTGTCCGCACCGATTTAATTGACCTAACTCTCAATTTTCCCATTTTATATGAGCAAACAGAAAAGCTGCGTGAAGGGCTGCGCAAGCTTTCTAACGACAGTGACATCTCTCGTTATCTTGAATATCAATCGCATAGTGGAGCACAAGGCGACCGTGAATTGATCGCCGAGTATGCCATCAAAACCGGATTTGGCTCGGTTGATCCCGCCGGGATCGTACTGACACAGGGAGGACAACATGGAATCGCATTATGCATACTGGCGCTTTGCAAACCAGGTGATCGTATTGCCTGTGAGGATTTGACTTATCCGGGCTTTAAGGCTGCTGCACAGACCCTCGGTATCGATTTGGTTCCTATTGGATGCGATGAAGACGGCCTTAAACCTAGTGAATTGGATAATGCCTGCGCTAAACATCACATTACATCCCTCTACTGCATGCCAACTGTGCAGAACCCATACGGATATGTTATGAGTGAAGAACGCCGGCACGAGCTTCTTCGAGTCGTGGTGGCAAGAAAACTATCCGTTATTGAAGATGCTGCTTATAGCTTTCTAGAAGAAACGCCGCCGCCCTCTCTCGTAAGTCTCGCGCCTGATCATGTAATTTACATCGATACCTTTTCTAAGGTAATAGCCCCCGGGTTTCGGGTTGGGTATGTAGCAACCTGCAATGCTCGCTGGGCAGCGGCAATTGCTAACGGGGTTCGGATCACGACATGGAGTGCAACACCATTATCTCTAGGTATCATTACTGATTGGCTAAAGGATAACACAGTTGATAGATGGCGCGACGAAAAACGACGACAAGCCGTTCGCTTACAGAAGGTGTTGCGCGCAACTTTGCCAAACGACATTAGAATTGATGCACACCACTCTTCTTATCACGCGCTTATCCATTTGCCGACACCGTGGCGGTCTGATGATTTTGCAATCAGCTTGGCTAAGGATGGAGTTGCAATCTCTCCAGTTCGTGCATTTGCTGTGAGCAGCACTTACGGACCGGCACCTCCCGAAGTTGTTCGTGTGGCGTTCGGAGGAATTAGCGAGGCTTTATTACAGGAAGCTATGAAAATTTTCCGAGTTCGCCTCTTAGATCCGGTTGCTTCGACGGGCGCTGAGCTTTGATGAATAAGTACATGACGTAATGCTAACGAGAGCGATTTATGAACAAACAATCTACAAAAACGGTTGAATTGACTTGTCTAGAAAATAAACTTTCACAGGGCAAACCAGTGATCTGGTTTAATCCAAGCTGGGGACATGCATCAGTGGCCTTGAAAAATAGTGCCTTTAAGAAAGAGAACTTTACGGAAGCTGTTTCAAACTGGCGGTACTTTGCGCCATTACTAGCCAAAATATTTCCTGAAACGGTTATTACCGATGGTAAAATCGATTCCAATTTTGTCCAAATTGATGCGTTTAGCCAAACCGATGAAACCCTATTTGTTAAATGTGATCACAATTTACCGGGCACCGGTTGTATCAAAGCGCGTGGTGGTGTTTACGAAATTTTGATGCAAGCGCTAAGCGATTATCAAGGCCTACGCCCTGATAATCCACTAATTTTACTGAGTGACGATGTTAAAACGCATTTTTCTAAAAGACGCATTGTTGTTGGATCGACGGGGAATTTAGGATTCAGTGTAGGTATAATCGCGCGGCGCTTGGGTTACCAAGTCGACGTTCACATGTCTCACGATGCTAAAGCCTGGAAAAAGAACCGGCTGCTCGAAATGGGTGCGAAAGTACATGAAAGCACCGGAGACTATTCAAGTGCTGTATCAATTGCGCGCGCAGACTCTGAGAAAGATTCGTATAGTTACTTTGTGGACGATGAAAACTCACCAACCTTGTTTTTGGGGTACGCTGCAGCGGCGAAAGACCTCGCCCAACAGTTAACTGATCTGGGCATCAAGGTTGGTCCGAACAACCCCTTGGAGGTGTACTTGCCGTGTGGCGTCGGAGGAGCGCCGGGGGGTGTCGCCTTTGGTTTGACCACTTTGTTTGGCGACAATGTGCGCCCTATATTGGTTGAACCGGTGAACTCACCAAGCATGTTGGTGCAATTGCTTTCGGGACTGGATGAATCTGTTAGTGTTTATGACTACGGACTATCCAATCAAACGGATGCAGATGGACTCGCAGTTGCCCGTGCATCAATGTTGGTTGCACGTGAAATGTCAGGAATTGCGTACGCGGTTGCGACCGTGCCAGACGACGATTTGTTTATCTGGTCGGAACACATGTGGCGGGTTTATGGTATGCGATTAGAACCCTCTGCAGCGGCTGGTTTTGCAGCCTATTTTTTACATCGTAAAACTCTGAAGCAAATAAATAATGATCTAGAACCAACTCGAGTTATATGGACTACCGGTGGATCATTTCTGCCTCCTGACGAATTCGAAAAAATTCTGGAACGCGGCCGCAGCGTTAGTGGAACGACTTAATGTCTATTCAAAAATAAGTGGTTGAGTGAAAGGAGTAATTCAGAACCACCGTATTTTGCTGCAAATATGAAGAATTCGGATTGTTTGGATCGCCTTCACCTGCACAAAATAGACGCGATATGGCCATCGTTATGCACGCAATTTAACGAACGGAAGTGGTGATTGATTGTTCCATTGATTCCCTCCCAACCGATGCGGGATCAACTATATAGTATAATAGCATACTCTTCGACCAAGTTATCAAATTAGGTGCTTCGACCATAACAAATATGCGAGTTTATCTGATGTGAAGTCCCATGAAAATATCATCTTCCCAAGAGATCTTCTCGCCTTGCACGCTAAATTCAGAAAAATGCCCCGGAACAACGAAGTCCGCTTGCCGCAGTATTTTCAAAATTGATTTATTGGCATTTTTAGCACTATCAAAAGCTAGGTCGCTTTTTTTCTGAATCGCTTCCCGCGGGTACTTTATAGCATCACCAGCTAGAATAACTGTTCCCTTTGAAGGAAGTATTAGTCTCATGGAATAGTGACCAGGCGTGTGACCAGGCGTCGGAAACAGAGAGACATCCGGATAGAGATCAAACTCGCCATCAAATATTTCGAGATCTTTTTCCTTTAGATATCCTGCTAATCCGAATGGTATACCGTCATCATCTTCCGCTGGGTTTTGTAGATAGTCAAACTCTGCTGACGAAAGCATTATCTTGGCGTTAGGAAACATATTCAAATTTTGACAATGGTCAAAATGCGCGTGTGATAAGACGATGATTGAAACATCTTTGGGCTCAAGGCCCAGTTGTGCCAATCCTCTTCGCACTGCTGCTCTCGTCGCGTAGCCACCAGTATCAAAAAGAATATTGCGAGAGTTTACCTGAATGAGTACCACGGAAGAAATCCCGAGGTAACCAGTGTCAAGTTTCAGGTTGTTTCCTCTCACAAGTGTGCAATATGATAACTTCATAGTTAGTCCAGTCCAGTCCATGAATATTTTTGATGCTAGAAACTAGTCAAACGCAATTGACCTCGACTAAGGTAACTCAATGCTCAGGCTATCCAAGGTATTTTTTTCGGACCAGCGTCCAATTTTTTCTAGCATTTTTAAACAATTTTTAAGTTGTTCAATTTCGATGAATTCGTTTGGCTGATGGGCATTTTTGATAGAACCCGGTCCGCAAATGATGGCGGACTGACCTGCTTCCTGATATAAACCAGCTTCAGTGCCGAAAGAAACTGCGCTAGTTCCGTTCTCTTGCGTTAGCGTCCTCATTAAGATCTGCGCTGCATCATTATCACGATGTTTGAGTGGTGGAGTCCAATAAATAGTTTCGGTTTTGATAGACGCTTCCGCTGCGCCCTCACAAAATTTCGGCATGACGGTTTTGCGAACCTCTTCTTCGAGTTCTGAGAGAAAATCAGCCGGGTTGTCACCGGGTAGCGGTCGCAGTTCCCAATTTATTTCGCAATCAGAAGGGATAATGTTTAGTGCAGTGCCACCTTTTATAACGCCAACATTATATGTGGTATACTCAGGATCAAAAAAGGGGTTCTCTTGACTGTCCGCCCTTCGTCTTTCCCATACTCTACCAATTGCTGAAACAAATTCAGAAGCTATGACTATTGCGTTTGTTCCTTGTTTCATTTGGCTAGCATGGGCTTCTTTGCCCTTCACAAAAGTCCGCATTGCGCACTTTCCTTTATGAGCAGAAACCAAGGATAGGTTCGTGGGCTCGCCAACCACAACTATGGAAGGAGATATTTCTGCGCCTTTCAAATCCTTTAATAACTCTCGAACGCCCAAGCAGCCAACTTCTTCGTCATAGGAGAACGCAAAATGAATTGGAGTTTGCAGATTCAATGAACAGAAGTATTTTGTCATTGCTAGGACGGCTGCGACAAACCCTTTCATGTCGCATGTGCCACGACCGTACAGTCGATTTTGGATTCGTTCGAGTTGGAACGGATCTGTGTCCCATTGCTGACCAGCTACAGGCACAACATCAGTGTGACCGGACAACACTATACCGCCTCTAGTGGATGGACCAATCGTGGCAAATAAATTTGCCTTCGTGCCCTCCGCGTTGTGGTTTAACCGTGATGAAACACCTGCCGCTTTGAGATATTTCTCCACAAAACCAATGAGCTCTAAATTGGAGAGCGCGGATGTTGTGTCAAAAGCGATCAACTCACTTAGAATACTAATGCATTCATCAAAATTTGTACTCATATTCTTGTAATCCGTAGGTTGGGTTTTTGAATAATGGTATTGATTTTCGACGAGAAACAGCTTCGTCTTAGTCGCGTATAAAATTCTGATGTAACTGGCATTGAAAGCAACATTGATCCGTTGTCCGGTGGCTGATGAGTTGGAGGCACTCTCTAGGAGCTACTGTAACTGTGATGATAAAGCTTCGACGTATGATGGACTAATTCAAAGTAGCCGATCATTTTTTCAATCAAACTCATGAGTAAAGACCGTTTGTAAAACGTGAACGTCCGGTCTTCCCCACCTAACGCGATCGCTTTTCGTGCGCTAGTGTCCACTAGTTTTAAGCGGACACTTAGGATTTTGATATGGCACGTCGAAAGCGGCGCACTTGGAGTAACGAAGAAAAACGTTCGATCTGTTTGCAGACCTTGGCACCAGGCGTGTCGGTGTCACAAGTTGCCCGCCGTTACGCAATGAACGACAACCAGATATTCAACTGGCTGAAAGATTCCCGCTTTGCGCCATCTCCTGATAAAGCTGATGCCGCTGTTTTTCTGCCAATTGAAGTTTGCGATGAGCAGACACCTCTTCCCTCTGTTTTGGAACCGGACACGGCTTGCCGGCCTCATGGCCGTGTAGAGATTGAACTGTCCAATGGTCACCGGTTGACAGTTGAGGGCGGTTTTGACGGAGACGCACTTGCCCGATTGTTGAAAGGGCTGGTGTCTTGATCCCGGTACCAAGTAATACGCGGGTCTGGCTGACTGCCGGTGTCACAGATATGCGGCGCGGCTTTAATACGCTCGCAGCCCAGGCGGAAAAGACGCTTGCTGCCGATCCGTTCTCTGGTCATCTGTTTGTATTTCGTGGTCGCCGTGGTGATTTGTTGAAGATTATCTGGTGGGACAGCCAGGGAGCATGCTTGTTTAGCAAACGGCTAGAACGTGGCCGTTTTGTCTGGCCTGCCGCAAAGGACGGCAAGATCAGTCTGAGCACGGCGCAGTTGGCGATGCTGTTGGAAGGGATCGATTGGAGAATGCCGCAACGAACATGGCGGCCCCTGAAGGCTGGGTGAACGGACCAGCCAAGAATCGTATTTTTCTCGACAAACACGCGTATTTCTATGGATTTTGGATTCCTTTGCGGGGGTGTTTCCGGTATAGAATATACCATGCTGAATGACCTTGAATCGCTGCCCGATGACCCTACCGAACTTCAAAGCATGGTGACGCTTTTGGCAAGTGAAGTGAAGTCACAGGCACTGTTTATCGAGAAACTTCAGCACCAGTTACATGGTGCTAACCGTCACCGTTTTGGCAGCACATCGGAAAGCCTTGATCAACTTCAGTTGTCACTGGAGAACGAAGAGATTGCAGTGGCGACGGAAACGACCGATGCCCCGGAACCGGAAGTTGGCGAGCCGAAGAACAAGCCGAAGCGCAAACCCTTGCCTGAACATCTGGAGCGCAACGAGCAGGTTCTCACTCCCGGAGATAATTGCAGCAAGTGCGGTGGCAGTCTGAAGACATTGGGTGAGGATGTCACCGAGGAGCTGGAATATGTGCCTGGTCGGGTTATCGTGAACAGGATTGTCCGTCCCCGCCTGGCCTGCTCCTGCTGTGAGGCGATATTGCAAGCGCCAATGCCATCGCGACCTATAGAACGAGGTCGTCCTGGTCCGGGTCTTCTGGCCCATGTGCTGGTCTCGAAGTATGCTGATCATTTGCCACTTTATCGCCAGTCACAGATTTACGGGCGTGAAGGTATTGATCTGGATCGCTCGACAATGGCGGATTGGGTTGGCAAATCTACTGCACTGCTGGAACCCTTGGCTGACGCTATTGGTAAGCATGTACGGCAAGGTCAGGCACTCTTTGCTGATGATACACCGGTGAAGTTACTATCTCCAGGGAAAAAGCGCACCAAAACAGCACGTATCTGGGCCTATGTTCGTGATGAGCGGCCATGGGATGGTCCCGCACCACCTGGTGCGTGGTATCAGTTCACGATTGATCGCAAAGGTGAACATCCTGTCCGTCATTTATCAGAATACAAAGGCTGGGTGCATGCCGATGGCTATGCTGGCTTCAATGGATTGTTTGGTGAACATAAAGCCTCAGAGGTTGCCTGCATGGCTCATATCCGGCGCAAGTTTGTGGATGTACAGCAATCCCAGGGATCAGCTATTGCCGAGGAGGCGATCAAACGCATTGCCAAACTTTATGGCATCGAGAAAGAGGCTCTTGGTTGTTGCCCCGAAGACCGAGTGATACTGCGTCAGAAAAAAGCCAAACCAATCTTTGATGATCTGGAAACATGGCTGCATGCGCAGTTACCCAAAATCTCAGGCAAGTCACCGCTGGCAAAGGCTATCCGTTATGCGCTGAGCCGCATGCCAAAGACTCGTCCTTATCTCGACAATGGATTCCTGGAATTAGACAACAACACCTGCGAACGCGCAATGAAGCCAGTGGCCATAGGCAGGAAAAATTGGATGTTTGCCGGTTCTGAGCGCGGTGGCAAAGCCATGGCCATTGCCTTCACCCTGATCGAAACAGCCAAACTCAACGACGTTGATCCGCAAGCCTGGCTCACCGATGTGCTGAGCCGTATCGCAGATCACAAGATCAACCGTATTGACGAGCTGTTGCCTTGGAATTACCTTGCAGGCGAGTGATCAGCAGGACGCTTACAAAATAATTCTATTCGCAGGATTTCAAACACTTTCAACTTTGTGACTAATGTTTAAAATTTTACGTTCTGTCACACTGAAGGTTTAGGTAATATCGATCACGGCTTTGCCTTCTTTGAAAAATTTTGACAAAGTAATCAAGCTAGGAGGTGTCAATGCCTGCTGCAGCAGCATTCTGTTCCATGATGGCAACAAAATAGCTACAATTGCAGTAGATTGTCTCGATTAAAGGAAAACGGCGAGTAAGCTTGTCGAATTCTAAAGCACCCACGTCGCGATCCTGAAATTCGGCCGAGTGAATTTCATACCTAAGGATCAAATCGAAAGTATCAACAATGATATGGCGTTTGCTTTTCTCAACCGTTGAACTTTATAATACTTGGTAAGTAATTGGCGACACCCGGTACAAATATCATGAGAAACACCATCGCCAACATGATCAAAAAGAATGGGAATGTGGCTTTCGCAATCCGCCCTATGGGTTCACCGGTCAATCCTTGTATGACAAACAGATTGAAACCGACCGGTGGAGTGATGAGTGACATTTCAACAACAATTACTAGGAAAATTCCAAACCAGACTTTGTCAAAGCCAGCAGCAACAATAAGCGGCAAGGTGACGGGCAACGTCATTACAATTACTGACAGTCCCTCCAACACACATCCTAAAATCGCATAAAAAACTAACAACAATAAAACCAAGGCGAATGGAGAGAGGCCCAATGCTCCTATCTCACGAGCTACTAGACTTGGAATGCCTAAATAACCCATCGCAACCGAGAGAAAGAATGCTCCAGCAATGATTAATCCAATCATACTGTATGTTCGTACAGCCGAAAGGGCTGCCTTTTTTGCTGTTTCACGTGTCATGGTGCCCTGAAGCGCGCTAATAATAACTGCACCAAGTACACCAACAGCAGCAGCTTCAGAGGGGCTTGCATAACCGCCATACATCGAACCAAGCACTAGTAAGATCAGGAAAACTACCGGTGCGAGATGCTTTAAACCTCTGACCTTATCTATAAAAGACATAGTCTGTATTTCGATGGGTACAATAGTTTTATCGAGACTTGCTCTGACTCCAATGTATATCATAAAACTTGCTGCCAAAATGATGCCTGGAACAATTCCAGCAATAAAAAGTTTCAAGATTGATGTTTCAGACAACACACCATAAATTATCAATATGACACTTGGAGGAATCAAGAATCCAAGCGTCCCAGCCCCGGCAAGAGAAGCCATGGCCATGTCTCGATTATATCCACGATCAAATAGCTCCGTTAAAGTGATACGTCCAACGGTAGCGGTTGTTGCTGCGGAAGAACCGGAAATTGCTGCGAACATTGTGCAGCCGAGCACGTTTACATGAAGTAAGCCGCCAGGCAGCTTGTTGGTCCAGGGTGCTAGCCCAGTAAAAAGTGACGAAGACAATCGCGAGTGAAATAAGATTTCGCCCATCAACACAAACAGTGGTAAAGCGATAAGCTCTGGCGTCGTTGCAACATTCCATGTCAATTGAGCTAATAGTTTTTCAACGGGAACATTCTTGAATGTAATCAACGCAAAAAACCCAACAAAGTACAATGAAAATCCAATCCACAAACCTGATGCAAGAGTAATTGCTAGGAGAAAAAGTATAGATAAAACTACGATAGTCATTAGAACTAATCCTATTCTACGCTGAAATCGGAACGTGCATCCGTGTCTTCCGACGCTTCATTGATCAAAATTCGGATGGTTCGAGCGATCATCTGCAATGCCAGCAAACAAGCTCCGAATGCCATCGCACTTTGCGGAATTGCCAACGGAGTATCGTCGATAGTTCCGGAAGTACGACCCGAGATGGCTGAACTCCAGGCAAAATTTACCAAAGAATAAGCAAGCACGAAAGCGATCACCGTTCCCATAACCGATACAACGATCTCAACATACTTGGAAAGACTCTGAGGTACAGATGTACTCAATAACGAGACTCGCACATGGCCTCCTGTGCGCATGGTAAAGGCAGATGCTCCGAACACGGCAATGGCCATTAAGTATGCGCTGTATTCAAAAGAAAAAGAGAGACTAATATTCAGAACGTTTCGACAGAAAACTTCTGTCAGGATGAGCAATGCAACACTGACCACTAGTAAGGCAGATAAATATGCTGAATACCGTCCAATGTCATCGATCAGAGTTAAAATTTTATGCAACACTTTAGCTTCCCAACCTACGTGATTACCGACCCGCTCACATGTTAAGGTTTAGTTTTAAAAGGCGGGTCGGCACCACTTTTAGTACTCTATGTGCTATCGGCCAACTTCTTGTTTGAAAGCTTCGATTATAGTTCTGGCTGATTCACCAACATCCTTAATATATTCATCTGTCATGGAACCTGTTAACTGCTGCATTTTAGCCAACATTTCAGGTGTGATGTCTCCTACCTCGATCCCGTTTTTCTTAAGAACTTTTACTTTCGCTTCATCTTCAGCTCTGCTCACTTCCCAGAAAACAGGTTGCAATAATGCTGCAACTGACTCGATCGCACTCCGGTTCTTGTCAGACAAAGCCTTCCAAGCATCTAAATTAACCGAAACAACATTCGACCCCCAAACATGACTAGTCGGATACATCACTTTCAGAAACTCCCAGAACTTTCCATCAACGCCAGCACTAGCAGACGTTGTTACCGAATTAATCGTTCCGGCAGCGAGTGAAGGGACGACCTCACCCCAAGGAAGCTGCACAGATGTCATACCAATTCGATTGAACATATCTGTTGTCGCACTATTAAACGTACGTATTTTGATACCTTTAAAATCAGATACTGACTTGGCAGTTATTTTTGTGTACACGTATTGCTTGGGCCAGGGCACAATATAGAGTATTTTCTGGTTATAGTCTGCCGCAACTTTATCTAGTTGTGCCTTGAAGTGCTTATGTAGGACGGCTAGTTCATCTAGTGAATGAACCATAAATGGCTGTGCTTCAATGCCTAGTATTTTGCGTTCGCCCGTCTGCTGGCTTAGTAAAATATCCCCAATCGGAATTAAACCATCGCGGATCGCCGTCAACATTTCTGGCCCTTTAAATCCCAAAGAACCACCGGAGTGAATATTAATTTTCACATCACCTCCGGTAACCTGCTCAACTACTTTTGCAAAAGTATGAGCATTTTTGACATGAAAATTACCATCACCCCAAGTCAACGGTAGATCCCACTCTGCTGCATGTAAACTATTCGTCAGAGCCATAGCTCCTAAAAATATTGCGCCAAACATTTTCGACTTAAATTGTTTTTTCATTTTCGATTCTTCCTTAATGTAAAATCCATGAACTCGCTAATTTTACTGGAGTGTTTGAAAATGTACCAATTCAAAAATTCGCCCCCAATCATCAATTTGACTCATGAGTAGTTTTGCCATAAAATCTGGAAACTATGCGAGATTCTAAAACTCTTTATTCACTGCATGCTCTCCGTGCTTTTGAGGCTGTTGGCAGACTATTAAACTTCCGTGAAGCCGGGGAAGAACTCTTAATCACACAAAGTGCCGTGAGCCATCATATTCGGCGGCTTGAAGAAGACCTTGGGGCACTGTTGTTTGTCCGAAATGGGCGTTCAATTAGCTTCACACCAGTAGGAGAGAAATACCACAAAGTTGTCCGAAAGGCATTTTCTCTTCTTGTAGATGGGGCCGCCCGAATAGAGGAAAGTTTAGCTAAACCAAGGGTATGTATTAGCCTTTTACCGTCGTTCACAACGAATTGGTTAGTCCCAAGATTAGAACAATTTAAAAATGATCTTCCACATATCGATCTTGATATTGAATCAACATTTCGATTTGTTGATTTGGTCAATGACAGCGCGGATATAATTATTCGATATGGTGAAGATCAATGGCGCAATGGTTCGAGTCAACTCCTTATTCAGGAACAACTCACACCTGTCATGAGTCCTCAATTACACGCGCGACTGCCGATTCACAAAGCAAGTGATGTGATGAAACACACATTGTTAAGATCGCTTCACCCGTTTGATTGGGAAGTATGGGCAAACGCTGCTGAGATCGATATAGTCCACTCGTCATCAATTCAACTGACCGATTTCAATATAGCAATTCAAGCAGCGATTGCTGGCCAAGGCATCGCGCTAGGCCGCACTCAAATAATTAAAGATCACCTGCAATCTGGGACATTGATATCGCCCTGCAAACTGATCGTAACATCGCCATCAGCTTGCTATTGGTTGATCTCGCGTAAACCAGAAGAAATGACAGACGCGTCGAAAGAAGTATCGCGTTGGTTATTGGCACAAACCAGCTATTGCCGCCCAAAACTAAAAGATAATCAAGATGAGAGTAATATCTAAAGTCAGCACCAATTTGGGGCTACCTGCACCGAAATCCGAGCTTACGTCTTGATATTTCCGAACACATTCAAACTTCAGGTGCTTTATGTTAGACGTGTTTGCAAAGGCGCCGTTGGATTGGTGTGTGATCTGGCTATTTGAGCTAGATCTGCGTTAAGGGCACTTGGTATAACTTTACGTTTGATCTATCCTGTCAGTCATTTGACGTATTACAAGGCTGGGTGACAGATGACTATCAGGCATCATGGTCTTTTGTGAGGACTAAACTTCAAATGTAGCCTGCATGGCCCATAAATCATGCTTTCAATCCTTGTTAGGCCGGGTTCACCGGACGCTCGCTTTTTACAAACACTATTGGTCGCATCCAGTTTACAACCTGTGAAGGTGTTTCATTTCTATGGTATCATATTTTTGAATATAGTATGAAACCGCCGCAAATATTAATTTTGGTTACTCACTCGGTGCTAAATGTGACATATTGATCCGATTTCTACGTTTGAAATACTGTTGTAATATGACAGGTATAAGGACTGCCAATGCCACTAGATCGCTCATCAAGCCCGGGGCTACCAACAGTAGTCCGGCAATAGCTGCCAATCCACGCCAGATATGTTGCAATGGCTGTATTAAGTAACCCGAGACCGATGCAGCGATGAGCAAAACACCAGCAGCGCACGTCAATGAGACCTGAAGAAACGAAACTAAACTAAAATATTCAGGTAAAACAATCAACATTGTTGGTGCATAGACAAACACCATTGGGACCATCAATTTACCCAGACCAAGCGTAAATGCGCTCACGCCAGTGCGGAAAGGATTTGCTCCAGCTATACCAGCTGCTGCGTATGCTGATGAACAAACAGGCGGTGTTATTTCGGCGATTACACCATAGTAGAGTACAAACATGTGAGTGGCCAATGGCGGCACACCCAACTGCGAAAGCGCAGGTGCTGCGACGGATACCAACATAATGTAGAGAGCTGTTGTCGGCAGCCCAGCACCCATTAAGATGCAAGCGATTGCGATTAATACCAGAGAGAGGAACTGTTGAAGAGCGGCTTGCGTGAACATTTCAAATGGCAGATACGAAAGTAGCGGGTATATGTTCGACGCTAGATCTTCCGCGCCACTAGTCACCATAAACCCCAATCTGAAGCCGATGCCAGTTGTGTTAATAACTCCTACAACAATTCCGACGGCAGCTGATGCCGCCCCAACGGCCAATGCATATTGTACACCTACATGCAGACTATCGAAGAGCTCTTTAAACGATTTTCGTTCACCATTATGAAGTGTACCGACTATGGTACAAGCAGAAAGAAGGCCTGCAATTATCGGCGAGAACCCCTCACCGCTTAGTGGTGAGGCTTTCCAGAAAATAAAGGCAATAAGCGAAGCGGGCAGAATTAGCGTGGCTGGTTTAGCGATAGACGTGAAGCCAACTACAACACACAGAGAAAGGCCGATAAACGCTGCCATATTTGGCGAATAACCAGAAAACAAAACGAGCAAAAGCGCTATGAGGGGGATGACGGTAAACCAACCTTCACGCCACACATGGAAAAACTTGGGCAACTCTTCTTTCGTGTACGTTGGCAAATCAAGTCTCAACGCCGTAAAATGTACGATCGACATGACGGCAATGTAATGCATTGCGGCCGGAACAATCGCAGCAATTACAATAGTTGTATAAGGAACCTCGAGATACTCGGCCATCAAGAAACTTGCAGCACCCATGATTGGGGGTGTAATTTGTCCCCCTGCGCTTGCAGCAGCTTCGACACCCCCTGCGAAATGAGCCGGGTAGCCAAGTCGTTTCATGTTTGGGATCGTAAGAGAGCCCGTTGAGACAGTGTTGGCTATCGAGGATCCAGAAATCGTGCCAAAAAAGGCAGATGAAATCACACTAACCTTAGCAGGCCCTCCTGTATAGCGACCGGCTAAAATCATGGCATTGTCTACGAAAAATTGGCCGAGCCCCATACGTTGCGCAACAATACCAAAGAGAACGAAGTGGAAAACGACCGTGGAAACCACCCAAAGCGTGACTCCAAAAATGCCCTCTGAGGGAAAGTACATATTGTTGACAAATTGACGCCAATCAACCCCCGGATGTTGCAGAATCTGGGCGGGCATATAGGGGCCAAATAGTGCGTAAATCATGAAGATCACTATGATCAACGGCAGCATAAATCCGATTGTCCTACGCGCGATTTCTAAAGTCGAAACAATAAGTATTGTGCCTAGAACAACATCAATTGTTGTCGGATTACCCTGTCGTAACATCTGCCTTGGAATGGTGACGCCAAAACCGGTGTAACCATTCCAGGTAAACCAGAGGAATAAAGCGGCTAACGTACCAAAAACAATAAATGCCCAATCATAAATCGGAACATTTCCCGGTTTGAGGTAAGAATTTCCTCTATTGGGGAGCTTGGTCACTGACCAAACCAATGGAAAGCTTGTAAATATGAAGAGAAAAAGACCCGACAAATGTATCCCCATGTGAACATAATCCACAGGAGTTCCGAAACCCGCCGTCAGAAAATGATAAAGCGCGTAGACAATTGCTGCCCAGTATAAAAACTGTGAAAGACTTGGGCTTATTTCTCGTGTCTTGAGAGATGAATCGTACTGTTTCTCGATATCGTCGAGTGCTTTTTGATCAAGCTTGAGTTTGGAAGGCATAATACGGTCACCTTTTGACACACGACCTCAACGTGTGGTCACACAGAGGCGTTATATATTTGTTAAGGAATGAATGAGGTGGGGAATGTATCAACCACCTCATTCTTTAAGCTTGGGAGAGTTTAACTTCCTTCAAGCTTGGGAGATATTTACTTCAGGACACCAATTTCTTTATAGAAACGTTCAGCTCCCGGGTGTAGTGGAACCCCAATGCCTTCGATGCCGTCCAGCGCAGTTTCCAATGTCACAATTTTCCCCTTGGCGTGACCATTATCTAGTAACTTCCGCGCTGTTTTAGACCACATGGCCTTAGTGATGCCATAGATAAGCTCATCGTCTTGCTTAACGTTGGTCATAAATATGGCACTTACTGCAAGCGTATTCGCGTCGTATGTAACCCCTGGGTAAGTCCCCGCGGGAATCTTTGAGGCTACATAATAGGGTACAGCTTCGTTGGCAATCTTCACTTCTTCGTCCGTGAAGCTATAAAGTTCAAGGCCCTTGGTATTATCCAACTGAATGATTGAAGCAATCGGAGTCCCAGCAGCATAGAAAAATGCATCCAGTTGTCCATCAGCGATCCTCTCAGCGCTCTGCGCCAAACTTAGTTCCGCCTCGTCAATATTACCTCGATTCACACCAAATTTAGCCAGAATTAGTTCAACAGCTAACTGAGAACCCGATCCCGCTTGACCGATGCCCACTCTCTTCCCTTTGAGATCGGCAAGACCATCGATCTTTGTCCCTTTTGCCAAAACGAGGTGGAGGTCCTCTGGGTACAGGTTGGCGATAATACGCAAATCAGGCTTTGCGTTATTCTTGTACGCTTCAGTCCCGTTGTAGGCAAAGAATAATGCGGATGCCTCAGCGAAACCGGCTTCCATTTGGCCAGCTTGAATCGCATTAATATTATGCGCCGATGCATTAGTTGATTGCGCCATCGCCACAAGACCAGGGACACCGCAGTTTCCACCTTTTTCACAATCACGCGAACCTGGAGGGTTTGAGATCGAGTTGGCGAGAATACCGCCTATGGGAAAATAAGTTCCTCCGGCTCCCCCAGTTCCAATCCTAAAAAATTTCATATCTTGTGCAACAGCAGCTGAACAGACAACGCCTGTTGCTAATATAGCACCAGCGATTAGTTTAATAAATGTATTCATGACTTCCTCCCGATGCGAGTGCGTGCACCACTTCACATTGAATTTTCTTTTTTTAAGGCGATACACGGCCATGTATTTTTCGGTCAAGGCAGAGAAGCGAATGAACACTTCACTGCCCGCTACGAACACAAGCTAAAGAGCGGCTATGACGGTAATCTCGACAATTGCACCTTCACGAGGAGGCTGTACTTGGCCACATGCCCTTGTCGGAGCGACACCCTCTGGTAACCAGGAATCCCAGACTTTGTTCATTTCTGGGAAATGTTTTAAGTCAGATAACCAAATGATTGCTTGAAGGATCTTGTCAGGTGCAGAGCCGGCTTTTTCCAACTGCGATTCCACCTTGGCAATACACTGGCGAGTTTGTTCTGCCGCGCTATCGCCAGGGTTTCCGACCTGGCCACTTAGATATACGACTCCATTATGTTTGACGATCTGGCTCATACGTTTGTTGGTATCTATTCGTTCAATCAAAGTAATTCTCCTTGGTTTTCTCAATTTTAAGTGAAAGTTTAACGGGTGGTCGATTACGCCCCTTCACGGGACCAACGGGTAATGGCTCAATCACAAGATAACTCGGCTACGAATGCCTCGACCCTTTTTAAAGTCTCTTGATTTAGCTGGTAAAACGCCCATTGTTTTATTCTCGTGGCTCTCACCAAGTCGGCTGCAATCAGAATTTTCATGTGGGCTGTAACGGAAGGCTGGCTGACCTCAAGTTTGCGGCAAATGGCTCCTGCGCAGACGCCATCCTTTACCAAATCACCATCAATTTGAGCGGGGAAATGGGCTTCTGGATCACGTAACCAAGCAACGATCTGTATCCGCTTGGCATTACCAAGTGCCGAAAATATGTCTGAACTTATCTGTAAATTCATATCAGCTCTTTCTTATTTAATTAATTCACTATATAACGATATACATATCTTACAACATGGCAAGCCAAAAGTGGGTATCGAGGAAAATATGAACGGTAAACAGACAGACGGGACCGGCTACAAGTTGGTCCACCTTAATAATTCAGCGGCCTCTCTTCCCCACGAAATGGTCTATCAAGCCATGCGAGACTATATGAACTGCGAGGTCACAATGGGCGTGACAGAGGCAAAAATAGAGATGGCGGGCGTATTTTCAAACATCTACACGGATATCGGAGCATTGGTTGGGGTACCTAGGCATCGCGTCGCAATTTTCAGCAGCAATACGGAAGCTTGGCAACGTGCGTTTCTAGCCTTGAACCTACAACCAGGTGACCTAATACTTGTTGGGGAAACCGAATGGGGTGGAAATCTCTCGATGTTACAACACTGCTGCAATCAATGCGGTGCGCGCTTGGATATCATACCATCAACTGAATCTGGCACGATCGACGTGGCCGCCTTTGCAAACATGCTTGAAGAAAATGTGCGTATGGTTTGCGTGACATGGGCGCCGGCAACTAGCGGAGGCATCAACCCCGTTCATGAAATAGCTTCTATTCTGAAAGGCCATCAGGCTTGGTACTTTATTGACGCAGCACAATCGTTTGGGCAGGTGTCTGTGGACCTATCGAACCCACGGTTTGACGTTGTCAGTGTAAGTACTCGGAAATTTCTACGGAGCCCACGGGGGGTTGGGTTTGGCATATTCAGCGAAAGATTTATGGAAAACGTGCCACCACTGAGTGTGGACCAGTTTTCAGGTGCGTGGGGGCCAGAAGGGATATCCATCCTCAAGGGTGCTAGGAAATATGAGTATGTTGAAATGTCTTACGCAGTCCGAATGGGGTTGGCTAAGGCGGTATGCTTAGGACTCTCCACGGATTGGCCCGCAGTTCAGATCAAAATTACGGAACTTGCAACACGGTTACAGTCTGGTTTGATGGGCATTCCAGGGTTATCCCTGCAAGACAGATGCGAAAATCTTAGTGGGATCGTGTGTTTCAGTAACGACAGAGTCAAACCAGCTGCCTATCTGGAATTTCTGGCCAACCGGAACATCAACATCGCCGCACCAGGATATGTCTACGCTCCACTTTGGTTCGGCGCGGGCCGCCCTCCGATTGCAAGGCTATCACCTCATTCTTTCAACACCGCTGCCGAAATCGATCTTGCTCTGGAAGCTATCGAAGAGTGCACCACTGAAAACAATAATTAACACAAAGGAAAAATAAAATGGATTTAGGAATTAATGGAAAAACCGCGTTGGTACTTGGAGCAGGCGGAGGTTTGGGTAGTGCTATCTCTCAATGCCTCGCTAAAGAGGGTGTGAACGTCGCGTTGGCTGACATTAACCTGGAGGCTGCCAATTCTGCAAGATCTTTACTTCCGGAAAATGCTTCTAGTATGTGCCTTAAATGGGATCTTGCCAATCTGGAAGCCATAGAATCAAATGTGGCGCAGATTGAACAAGAACTTGGTTCTGTCGATATTTTAGTAAACAACACTGGAGGTCCACCGCCAAGTCCCATTGCCAATCAATCTATTGAACTCTGGCAGACGTGGTACGAAACCATGGTCTTGCCTGTAATTGCAATCACTGATCGTATCCTTCCGGGCATGAAGCAAAAGCAATGGGGCAGAATCGTAACAAGCACTTCATCAGGTGTGATTGCTCCAATACCCAATTTGGGTCTTTCAAACACTCTCCGTTCAGCACTCCTGGGATGGTCCAAGACGCTTGCGTCTGAAATTGGTTCCGATGGCATTACATCAAATATAGTGCTGCCTGGGCGTATTTCGACGTCAAGGATACTATTTCTCGATGAGAAGAAAGCTGAACGCGAAGGTCGACAAGTTGACGACGTTCGCAAAGAAAGTCTCTCAAGTATTCCAGCTGGACGATACGGCGAACCTAATGAATATGGCCAAGTTGTAACGTTTATCGCCAGTCAAGCAGCTTCTTATATCAATGGTTCAGTTATCCGCATTGACGGTGGATACATCAGCAGTATTTGAGGTGCGCGAATAGGTAATATATGGGGTTCAACTATTGATCCGTTCAAAGGTATTGCAACCGCTGCACTTACGAGTGCGTGCGTGCTAAAGAAAGGATTGCGCAATGTCTGAATTAGAGGATCTGTCCAATGGGTGACGGCCTAAAAAATATTGTTGGACCCGCCGTCACTCTCAGGTATGCGCCGGGTAGCAAAGACCCGGCCACACCAAATTCCTGGTCTTCGCCCATTTCCACTCAAAGAGCGATCGAAGCTGTTCCAGAGGAGCAGCTGCCGCCGTCACAACTAGGTATGAACCAAATACGATCATATTACTTTAGGAGCGTAATCCTTATGCATATATCGCATAATTTGCCCTGACAGAACTTCAAGCTATTAGAAACTTTTATTCTTTTTATCTATCCAGCAGTTAATCTTGCACTAGTATTTTTCCTGGTTAATCGATTCTACCAGCTTTTTCGTAATCAGCTATCGTACGTGCTGAAACTTTGAGGCCATGTTCGTCCATATAACCTCCTAAAACATCAAACACCTCATCAATATTACCAATAAAAAGTGCTTTCGACATACTAACAACCAGAGTTCCTTTGGTTGTTAGGTCCACTTTGTTTTCATTGCTTTCGGTTTTCATCAGTTTCCTCCCACGCGGTTTATAGCATAAGGGGCAACCGAGCCGAAGCCGGGTGTTCAAAACATGGTCACAGCGTGACATGCGCAATGACCTTTAAGCCGAGGCTCTGGACATGCGTCATTGCCACCCGGGCAAAGCAGGTGGCTGTGACAGGAGTTTTGAAGCCCCGTGACCAGTGCTCTGGTCACATCCGCATCTTAGAGCCTGTGAATTAAAATGGCCACGACAGATTTCAAAAAAATGATCAGCACTGAATCCAATTTCATCATCTATTTCTCATAGTATTTTAGCGCAAATCACTCAGCCAAACTACGTGACCGTTCAGTTTTTAATTTTGGTTTTGGACAACTCTTTTCTATTTCAAATCTATCCACACAAAACGATGATCAGCTGCGGTTATATTTGATTGATGAAACAAACAGTAAAATCTCAATTGGCGATATAAATACGAGTATTTTCAAATACTTGTAAATTATTCTCCAAATTTTCTATTCGATCATAAATTCTTCTAATGGCACATAAGATATTGTTAGCATTGATTAATTTATTCTATGGGGCATTATTTATTACAGTCTTATGGCCACTCCAGTTATCATTTAGGACGATTGACAATGAATAAAAACGATAGCGCCCAGAATAGATTATTCAAGTCCATATCATGCGTTATTTTTATAGTAATTGCTGTTTCACAAAGTGATGCAACCGTCATCGAATTTGGCATAGATGGCCATGTCACAATAACCGGGAAATCTGCGGCAACTGATGAGCCTGGCATGCCCATCAAAAGTGTGATTACGACACCTAACGCCCCGGCCGATCAAGCCACATATCGAAAACTCGCACGCGATGTTGCCACCAAGTATTCCGGATCAAAGGGAGTAAGGATGGCAGGTTTGAACGCCTTATCATTCATCGATGTATTCGAAGCTCTCATCCATCAGGAAAGCAATTTTGATCCTTCGGTCGTTTCCCCGAAAGGCGCAGTTGGCCTTGGCCAACTCATGCCAGATACCGCTAATGCCCTTGGAGTTAAAGATCGGTTTGACCCGGTAACCAACCTCAATGGGTCTGCAAAATATTTCACACAACAGCTTGAGCAATTTGGCTCCCTTGACTTGGCACTCGCCGCTTACAATGCGGGTCCAGAACGCGTCATTGAGTATAACGGCATACCCCCAATTTCTGAAACCAAAATTTACATCAAACGGATACTTGCGGAGGCTGGATTAAAACCCAGCGAGCTTTCTGAGCAACCATCTTTGCCATCGAACAATCAACCGCAAAACCCTGAAGCCCCACTCAAAGGAGAGATATCAGTATGGGAATTCTAAACACCAACATTAGGATCACTTTGTTGGCAGCACTCGCTGTCATCATTCTGGCATCGCCAGCAGCTGCACAAGATCTGTCACCAATCACAACCATGCTGACATCAATTGGAACCGCTCTGACGACAACTCTTGGTCGAGCGTTGGGCTTGGTAGCGCTGGCAGGTGTCGGCATATTGTTTCTTATGGGGCGTATGAACTGGCTCTATGCCGCGTCGGTTGTTGTTGGTCTGGTTATCCTGTTTGGCGCCGCAACCATACTTTCTGGATTTTAGGAATACGGTTCGGAAAGGATCAGATAATTGGCCACGCCATTATTTAAAGGATTAACCCGACCCGTCTCCCTGATGGGCCTGCCTATGACCTATGTCATTGTTTTGATGCTTGTGGTCGTGGGTGGGTTCATTGGTACGCTTTCTTTGATCTATTTCGTCGTAAGTGCATTCGTTGGATACATCGCCCTTCGCCTGCTCGCAGCTTATGACCCACGTATTTTTGATGTGATTTTCATTGTTCTGCGCTCGACCCCGCTTACAGCGAGCTGGTTTAAGGGAAAGGGCATCACTTATGGTGCTTGATAGTAGGATAACGCTGGCTGAAAAATCTCTTCGCGAACCAGCTCGAGAAACTGAAGAACTACTGGTTCGTGGATTGCCATATATAACTGCCGTCAATGATCAGACGATATTGCTGCGAGACGGCGATGTAATGGCTTCTTTTGCTGTAAACGGCATAAGCGCTTCAACGAGTGATATGAGCGATGTGGAAGGAATATCCCATGCCTTTTCTGCGCTTGTTGCCCAACAAATGCCTGACGTTGGGTTTTACATTCATCGGATTTCTACCCAAACATCACCACATTTGGAGCCAGTGTCAGAGGCCCACGAATTTGCCAGCGCGATCGATAAGAGATGGCAATCATACCTCGGTGTCGCCGGCTTACGTCATCGGACCACTTTGGTAACAATCACCATTAGGCCTTCTAAGGTTGTTGGACTCTGGTCTCGTCTTGCTGGTGGCGGAAAGCAGCAAAGGAAAGAAAACCTCCAGCGCCGCGTTGTTCGCTTGAATCAAATAATCACTGGTTTCATGGAAACGCTCGGTAGCACTGAGCCACGTCGCATGACTGTTTCAGGTGGCGAGTGGCTGGGTTTACTCCGGGCTACTATTACCGGTGGATATTCGCCCATTGCTCCAGGTCGCCGTTTCACTCCACTTAACGATCTCATTTCCAATGTTTCAGTATCGTTCCTGGGCGACACTTTCACCGTTTTCGGATCTTATTCCGGAAACACGCGATATGGTTCCATCATTACACTGAAGGATTACCCATCTGAAACTTATGCCGGTATTCTCGACGGATTGGACCTAGCAGTTGATATGGTTGTGACGAATTCGTTCACACCAGGTGATCGAGTTGATGCCTTACAGAAAATACAAAGAGTATCCCGTCAGATGTCCGCTGCAGAGGATGCTGCACTATCATTACAGCTTCAACTAGAAGAAGCTGCCGATGATCAAGCTTCAGGCCGGGTGGCGTTTGGAATGCACCACTGCACGATCGCTTTGTTTGCGGACTCGGAAGAGGAGCTGGACGAGACACTTGGCACGATAACCCGCGCAATTACGAGTGTTGGTGGCTCTATGATCAGAGAGAACTTCGCTGCACGAGCCGCATTTTTCGCCCAACAACCGGGAAATTATGCATATCGCACACGCGCCTCAATGATCTCATCCAAAAATTTTGCTGAACTTGCCGCACTCCATGGCGCCACTCGTGGCCGCGACAAACAACAATCTCCTTGGGGTGAAGCAATTACCATTGTGCCAACCGGCAATGGCGAACCCTATCGATTGAACTTCCATCTACCCGGTCAAGCTGATGAAAGAACAGTGGGGCACACACTCATTCTTGGCCAAACAGGATCGGGTAAAACGCTTGGCACTGCATTCCTCCTGTCTCAGGCATTGCGATTGAAACCACGCATCATTGTATTTGATAAAGACCAAGGGCTCGAAATGCCTATACGGGCTCTTGGTGGTCACTACACATCTGTGAAAATGGGTGTAAAAACTGGTTTTAATCCTTTTGAATCTGAATCTGATTCACGCGGTGCTGCATGGCTTACTGACTGGTTAGAAGCAATGCTGAAGCCTAAAGACGGCGAACTGACACCTGTTCAAATAGCAGCTCTAGCAAAAGCCGCTCAAGACAATCAGTCGGCACCAAAAAACCTGCAAACTATATCACATTTCCGCTCACAGTTACGCGCTGTTGATGACAAGAAAGACCTGCATACAAGGATTGGACGCTGGGATGAAGGGGGCCAGTTCGCCTGGCTTTTTAATGGGAAGCGCAAAGACAGCCTCACATTTGAAAATAGTATTGTCGGCTTCGATCTTACCGAAATATTTGACAATGACGATGTTCGCACCGCCTGGCTTAGCTACGTATTCAGGCGTATCGAGCGCACTGTTGAGGATGAGCGCCCTACCCTGTTGATCATGGATGAGGCGTGGAAATTGCTGGATGATCCTTATTTCCAGACTCGACTGAAAGACTGGATGTTGACCATGCGTAAAAAGAACGTGGTGGTTATTTTGCTTACCCAGAGGGTTTCACATATTTCAGAGAGCGCAGCGGGTGGTGCAATAATAGAAAGCGTCGCCACAAAACTGATCTACCCATCAAATCGCAATACCCATGCTGAACTTGATCCACTTGGTTTGACTGATCAAGAACGCGATTTTCTAACTCAATCCAACGTAGGCCATAGGCTAGCCCTTATGCAGTCTGGCGACGACAGCACAATCATCGATATGGATCTCCATGCTCTTGGCTCATATCTCGGGGTTTTGGGTGGCGGCAAAGGTGAGAATACCACGGCCGGTTGGCGTGAAAACAATGATTTTTGGAAGGAATAAAGCCCGTATGTTGAAAATTTTTACGATTAGTTTGATGGCGCTCTTATTGAGCAGCTGCGCGACAACCCCCACTGAATACACCTCTGAGTGTGCCTGCAATTACAGACCCTTAAACACCAACTCTGATGAACCGGCAGTCGCATGAGAAAGCTAATTTACAGAGGTGCAATCCTCCTTTCGTTAGTCTGTGTGTCTTCCGTCAATGTGAGTGCTCAGGGGATACCGGTTGTTGATACTTCTCAAATTGCGCAGGTCATTGCGCAGTTACAGCAACAAATCCGCGACTATGAGGAGCAGGTCAAACAGCTAGTGACAATGAAAGAGCAGTTCGAAAATATGAAAGAACGGCTTCTGGCAATGACTGGTGCCAAGGGCATCTCCAATATTTTAAACGGATCAGCAGAAAAACTTGCCAGAACTGCTGCAACGGATTTTCAGTCAATCATAGACAACGCGATCAGTGGTGGAACAATCAGCGGAAACGTAGGCGATATGAATAGTGTGATTGCCGATCTCCGCACTCGTTTTGATTTGGGTGATTTAGCAACATTCGATTCCTCCACCGTTGCTGGCGATAAGGCAATCGCTTCTCTGGCCGGTTCAGGGCTGGCAGCTGTCGCTACAGCTGATGATAGCTACAAGAGGGCTGGAGCAGCAGTAGCCAGAATTAATACGCTTGTTGACCGCATAGATACAACACCGGATTTGAAAGCTAGCATTGATTTTAATACACGGGTCACTGCTGAAGTGGCCGTTCTTCTTCTGGAATTGGTTCGAGTTCAGTCCGCAGCAACCAACACCGTTGGTATGCAATCCCTTCACAGAGCCCGAGACGGTCAAGCATCCCGCAAATTTATGAAAGCAGGTGACGAATGAGATTATTTATTACCGCCTCTACATTGGTTTTGGGTCTTTGTGCCATGCAGACACCATCATATGCAGATCACGGCAAGAATTTTCACTGTAATTTTTCATCCTTTGTCCATCAGGACGCTAAGGCCGCTATTTCCAAAATTGCGGGTAACAATAAAAGCCTTCGCGTAGTCGTCCAAGAGTATGCAATTCAATGGGAAAATGGTGAGATAAAACGTATTTGCGATGCTGCTGCGGCGGGACAGCCGGTAAATTTTGGCTGCCTTGGCGGTCGACAAGACTGGTCTGCCATCAAAGAGAGTATCCCTCCGGAACTACTGGGCCTCAGTTCACGAGACCTAAGACCCCACTATTTGAAATTACAGAAAGAACGCACTGAAACAGGAACACGTGTTCAAGTTCTCGACTATTGTGGCAAGCTTGGTGTTGTTGATCGGTCATTCAGATGAGGAATTACGTCTGATGGCAACTTATATTGCAGATACTCTGGATGTGATTGATACGGCAATCGCCGGTTATGCTGAGTCAGTTTTTACCGGTTTTGCTGGTCCTGTTACCACGATGATACAGGCAGCGGGCATACTGGGATTGGGACTTGTTGCTGCCAATGCAATTTTTCAGTTCGCACCTGTCCGGATGTCAAATTACATTACATGGGGAGTGCGTTATGTGGTTGTCCTCTCAGTGGCAACCACGTGGTCCCAATTCCAACCCATCTACAATATTTTGACTAATGTCCCAGGGGCAATCGGTGCTGAACTGATCAGCGCTACCAATGCCCCCAATTTAAATACAGCCCTCGATGGCATGGTCACTGAGATATTCAATTTCTCAGACCGGGCCAATGAAGCAAGTGGATGGTTGGGAATAAGCCTCACGGCTGTTGTCCTAATTGTACTTGGCGCCCTGATGGCCTGTGTGGCGATCCTTGTATCTGCTTTGGGTAAAGTTGGTCTGGCTATGGCTATTTCTTTTGCTCCGGTATTCATCGCCTGCCTTTTATTTTCCGCAACCAGAAGTTTGTTTGAATCTTGGACCAGATTCACAATCGGTTTTGCGCTTATTCCATTAGTCTTGGCCGGTGTCATGGGTGCCGTTATTGGAGTTGGCAACAACCTTATTGCCACAGCATCCAGTGCCACCACACTTTCTGAAGCGGCGGCTTTCATAATCGTGATCTTTGCAGCCGTATTTATGATGTTTAACATTCCTTCTCTGGTAACAGGACTGGCAGGCACCATTGTAACCACGGGTACTGGAATCGCAGAATCCCGATCAGTCGCCCGTAGCGGCCGCAATTTGGCAACCGCACCTGCCAGGGCGGCCTATAGCACGGTAGCTCGGCATGATGCTGGTAAAAATGCTGCCGAAACCGTGCGTGAAAATGGCGGGGGCAGAATAGCCCAAACGGCCTCATATGTAACGCAAGCTGCTCGAATGAGCAGAGACCGGCAACGTTTTAGCGATCCAAGCTTTTTCCAACGGCGGTCAAGCAACCCTACCCCAAACACCGGCATTCATACCAACATGAAAGCAGCTGCAGCGGAACGTTCTGCAAAAGCTGGTGACTTGGCACGAACCCAATCTATTCTGGATGGGGGTCAAGATGGAAAAGCGTAGGGGTACTTTAAAGAAAACAATGGCAAAATATTGTGGGGCGAGAAATGAATTCTAGAACGTCTGAAGAGGTTACGTACTCCTTTGAAGAAGAGGTTTTCTTCCAACTTCAAACCCAACGAAATCGATGGATGTATGTGGCGATAATTTCACTAATCCTATCTGTCGGCTGCGTTGGAGCATTGTTAGCTCTTTTGCCATTAAAGGAAATCCGTCCGTACGTTGTGATGGTTGATAAGACAACAGGGGCAGCTGAGAAGATCGTCCAGGTCCAGCCTCTCAAGCTGTCTGAGCAGGAAGCTGTCAGGCAAGCAGAACTTGTCAGTTATGTTTCTGATCGTGAAACTTATGATGCATTCGATAATGAAACCCGGATTCCTGAAGTTTTAACTCGATCACGCAATCAGGCCCGCGATTCATTAGTAACTCTTTGGACGAAAGGTTCGGAGAGCTATCCACCGTCTATTTATGCATCTCGCTCCCGAGTTCGGACAACAATTGTCTCAATCACTCTACTCACTGAAAAAACGGCTCAGGTCAGATTTAGAAAAACGCTTGAAACTCAGGGAGAAAAGCCCGTCCAACGCGATTTTGTCGCAACGGTTGGATTTGAGTTTAATCCGCGTGTTGAGCGAAACCTTGAAGCCGTTTGGCAAAACCCGCTTGGGTTCGTTGTCACAAATTACCGCATTGACGCGGAAACACTCACAAACAGGGGCCCCTCCAAATGAAAAAAACAATCATCGCAATAGCATTTAGCGCAACAATATTGGTTCCAACATTGTCTTTTGCTGAGCAAGCACCAGTTCCTTTGCCTGCCGACAATCGGATCAAGCAATTCGTATATAATGAGAACACAGTTTACCGTCTTGAATTGCATACCAATTTCATCTCGACGGTACAGTTTGGAAAGAATGAAATTGTTGAATCTATTCAAGTCGGTGATAGTGCATCATGGCAAATTATCCGCCTGAAGCGTGGCGATGTGATTTCTATAAAACCGCTCAACAACGATGCCATCACTAACATGACTGTCTACACTGATCGTCGCGTTTATACGTTTGAGCTGCGTGCTCATCGGGGTCGGCCTGGACGCAGGCAGAACCACAATTTTCGCACAACATTTAAATATCCCAGCGGAGTCCTTGCACAGTATAGCGGAGCTCAAAGTAAACGCGGCCGCAACTTTGATTACCATCTGGCGGGTGACAAACCCTTTGCACCATACGAGGTGTTTGATAACGGCAAGCAAACCTTCTTCACGTTCCCTGAGAATACCCCCCTTCCCGTAATTTTTCGTGTTGGTAAAGGAGGCAAAGAATATCTGGTAAACTCTCGAACTTCCGGCAGGCAGATTATTGTAGATGGTATTGCCACACAATGGTCGGTTCGCATCGGTGCGGATGCTGTATGCGTTGCCAACGGCAGCTCAGTTAGAGCCAAAGGTTTGTTAGGATAAACTCATGGCTGATGAAAATATCAATACTGAAGAAAATGAAAGACTGCGCACCAGACGTAATCGTATGAGTGGTGGATCTACACAACGGCGATCTCCTTGGTTGCTAATCATATTTATTATCGTATTCATTCTACTTGGTGCGATTTTCGTGTTTCCCGACCAAACACGGCGCTTTCTAGGCCTTGGAACATCTTCTTCTGAAGATATTCAGAAGACTTCTCGAACAGATAGCAGCGGAATTTCCACTCAGTTTGAGCCAATTGCCAAACTAGATATTGTAAGGCCAAAAGCCCCTACCAATGATGCGTTGGTAAAGGAAGCCAAGCTCGATCCGGAAGCTGCGGCACGTCTTGCGGCTTTGGAAAAAGCTTTAAAGGAAATTGCCAATCGCCCGACGGGTACTCCAGGTCCAACTGCGGAAGACATCAAAAAGCTACTTGATCAACAGGCGGCGGGTCTGCGATCAGAAGCCGAGTCACGTGAACAAATCTTAAAAGCACAACTCGACGCACTTCGTGCCAGACAGAGTGTTCCAACTACCCCTTCGTTAGCGGATTTAGACAAGGCAGAGCAACGGCGACGCGCCGAGGCCGAACGAGCGAGATTACGAGCACTGTTAGAAAAAAAGCGCGCAGACCGCTTAGCTGACCTGGAAGCCCGTCGTGTGTCTGATGGCAATGTCTATGATGAATCCGAAGAAAGCAAAACAACTTCCGGTAACGCAGAAGATGATACTGGCGTCCGGGAATTGAGTGAGAATGAGAAGTTTCTAAAATCTGCTTCTAATTCGGATTTTGATACAGCTAAAGCAACAAGTCTTGGTGATATCTCAAAGTTGATCGTTCAAGGCACAATAATTCCCGCAATTCTTGAAACGGCAATCAATACGGAACTGCCCGGCAACATCCGTGCACAAGTGACCTCACCGGTCTATTCGTATGATGGCCAGACTATCTTAATGCCCGCAGGGACACGGCTTATCGGCACCTATAATTCGAAAATATCCATTGCTCAAAATAGAGTGCTGATTGCATGGAACAGGGCAATTACTCCAGAGGGGAAATCGGTTAAGCTCGCAGCTACGGGTACTGATCGACTTGGCAGAGCCGGTCAGCATGGCAATGTGGATACACGCTTTTTTGAGCGCTTTGGCTCTGCTGCTCTTATATCGAGCATAAGTGCGATTCCCTCATTCCTTGCCAATAACGATGCAACAGGTGGCAACACGATTAAGGCATCAACTGACGTAGCGACAGACGTTTCCAAAGACCTCAAAGATGCGACTGAAGACGTGCTGGAAGAATATCTCCGCCTTCCACCCATCATCCGTGTCCCACAAGGGACTATAATGAACATTCTGGTGAACCAGGATCTGGATTTCTCTTGAATGGAAATAGCGAGTTATGCCGAACAGGGGTTAGCACCGCTCAGGGGACTTCTGACGGCCGATAATGTAAATGAGGTCGTCATCAATCCTGACGGCAGAATTTTTGTTGAATACGCCAACGCAGCACATATGAAAGAAGTAACTGACACTAAGATGTCTGAGCAAGAAATTCTCTCCCTCGGCAGCAATTTGGCAGGGGAAATTGGAAATGTCATTGGTTCAGAACATCCAATTGTATCAGGGCGCGTTTTTGTTTTTGGCAATGATGTTCGCGTGCAGGTCGTGATACCGCCTGCTATTGAAATCGGAGTATCTTTGTCCATACGAAAATACATCTCCCACGTTCTGAAACCTGAGGATATCGAGTTTGTCACCGGCAGCATGGTAGATGTTAAAAATGAACGGCAAACATTGCGAAACCAACTTCAAGATTACATAAAATCTGACAGCCTCCCCGAATTGTTTCGGACCGCTATCGACAATCGATTAAACATCCTAATTTCAGGCGGCACATCATCCGGGAAAACCACTATCGCGCGGGCATTACTAGCGATGGCTCATCCTGATGAGCGCCTGGTGATAATTGAGGATGCTGTTGAACTTAGACCTACGCACATAAATACGGTCGCCCTAGTCGCAGACCGTCACAAAAATTCAGAACGAACGGCGGCTAAATTATTGGAAAGTTCACTCCGAATGCGCCCGGATAGGCTAATTCTGGGAGAAATTCGTGGTGCTGAAGCATTCAGTTATCTGGAAGCCATCAATACCGGCCATCCTGGATCGATAACCACGATACATTCTGATAGCCCGATACTGGCTTTGGAGAGATTGGCACTTATGGTTATGCAAACGGGGGTTCGATTGTCGCGGCGAGATGTAATTGATTACGCTACACAAACGATCGACATGATCGTTCAGGTAGGCCGGCGAAATGGAAAAAGGGGCGTTTTGGAAATCCGTTTGCTGTAATTTTCAGTCAACAGCAAAGAAGCAACGGGCTGTCAAGCTTGACATATTATGCCCCCGGAGTGAATCAGAAGGCAGGAGTCGGCGCTATTGATGTGCAGAGCAGAATTGGAGCACTACCTAAAATACGCGAGACGGCGTTTCAATCATGACAGCATCCATGAGCTATGTAGTCAGTATTGTTCATCAAACTTTAGTATCCAGTGCTACGATCAACACCATCTGGAATTGCGCCATTCTCAAGAAATGCTGTGATGTTTGCGGCCACGGTTTTTGCCGCTGTTGGTTTATTTGTCGGAGCTGAGCAATGGGGCAAAACCGTTACAGACGGATGCGTCCAATAAGGATGTGCCGAAGGAAGAGGTTCCACAGCAAATACATCCAGTACGGCGTGATACAGATGCCCTGAATCCAGCGCCTCAAGCAATGCGGTATCGTTGATGATGCGACCGCGACCAAAGTTGATGACAGAGGCACCTAGTTTGGCTTGCGCGAATTGTTCAGTACTCAGCAACCCTATAGTTTGTGCACTTTGTGGCAGCAAAACAATGATGATATCAGATTGCGACAAAACATCTGATAACTGGCCCATTCCAGAATAGGTTTTCACACCCTCAATTATAGTTTTCGACCGGCTCCACCCGACTGTATTGAAATCATTTTCTGCGAGGCGTAGTGCAACTTTTTTGCCAAGTTCGCCCAACCCTAAGACCCCTACCGTCCGATCTTGAGGAAGAACAAATTCAAGCCCCTTCCAGAGACGTTGTGCTTGCAGCCTACGGTATTGTGGTATGGAACGGTGAATGAATAGTGTCCACGCAAGAGCTGCCTCGGACATAGATTTCGACATCTGTGTGTCGATCAGGCGGACAATAGTCACATCCTGATTGGTGTATTCAGCAATCAGTCGTTCAACCCCCGCCCAAAGACTTTGAATCCATTTCAGGTTTGGTAGCGTCTCGAGGTCTGCAGGATTGGCATTGGCAACGATAGCACATTCGGCCTTTGTGCGGTCGGCCTCTGAAAGATCCTTCAGCCGAACTACTTTCACATTTGTCAGATTTCTATTTAAATGATTGAGCCAGTCTTTTGTCTCAGCAGCGCTGAGGCAACTGGAGAATGGAATCAATTGCGTCATTTTTCCCCCTACTTTCCTGTTTTGCGCGCTTGTGCCAACTGGAACTGATGATACAAGCAGCCTGTGCTCTTCATCCTTCCGGTTGTACAACTTCCTGAATCACACTTAAAAACTGTGCCACTTCATCTAGAGTATTATAGTGACACATTGATACGCGCACGCAGGACTCCAACCGCAATGGTCGTAGAATGTTAGCTGAATAATGGTCGTTTATTCGGGCATGTACCCGAATGCCCTGCGCGCGTAGCGCAGACACTGTTTCAGCCGCATCCTGGCCGCGAATAGTCATTGATACCAGCCCTTCGCGCAGTGGATTATCCACACCTCCAATTATACTTACCTGTTCAATATCAGCCAATCCTGGCAGGTTCCCAACTCCATTAAGTAAGGCGTTTGTTAACGCTTTTTCCTGGCCATGAATTGCTACACCTGCGGCAACAATGCGTTCGCGTCGATCCAATGAGTCTGTAAATTTGCTTCCCAACCATTCAAAATACTCTACCACAGATGAAAATGTAGCGAATGCTCCAGTATCACGAGTCCCCATCTCCCACTGAACAGCGGGACCATTCAGTAACGAATTGTGCGGTAGGGCAGACATGCGGTCTGAAATCCAAGCTAAGCCATATCCGTGTCGAGAGAAAACTTTGTAAGGCGAAATCACATAACCATCGACATCATAGCTGTCGATATCGATCCGTCCGTGTGCCGCATGTTGGATACCATCAACAATAATTAGACATTCGGGCGAGGCAGTCCGAATTGATTTGACGATTTTCGCCACATCGACGCTCATTCCGGTGACGGGTGATGTATGAATAATTGTGGCAACTCGTGTTTCAGAATTCACAACTTGCGCGTAAGCCTCTGCGGTTACACTGCCAGTTACCGAGTCGTGTTCAACTTGAGTATACTCTACCTCTGCAATGCCGGACCAACGTGTCATCGCACTTACGGTTGCCGGGTGCTCCAAAGTACTGCCTACAGCGTTCCCACCTTTGCCAACAGCTAACAACATGACGCTGATCAAACGAAATATCAGCTCTGTACCACTTTCGCCGACAAAAACCTGACCGGCGGATGCGTTGAAAAACAATTTTGTATCGGCTTTTGATTTGTTAATGACATCGACCAATATCTTCGAGGCGGCATTGTCTCGGCCTTGATTGTCTGGGACCGGCGCGTAAACGTCGGAGGCAGCTACTACGGAATTCAACGTCAATGCCCCGCCAGCGTTTTCAAAAAAAACTCGCTGACCATCGTAAGGACAAGTGTCAACATACGCGAACCTTGAACGAATTTCCTCCATGATCGCGTTAGAAATATTAGTCATTGTTTAATAGCCTATTTAGTGTGATTTTCTCATTGAATTGTATTATATTCGTGCAAATTGCGACAATAACCGTCAAATTGAGCAACAATAATTGAGAAATACTCATTCAAGATGAAGCGCCTTCCAAACTATTCGCAGATGCTTTCGTGCCTGCCCGTATTCGAAGCAGCCGCGCGCCATAAGAGTTTTTCCCGTGCAGCCAGAGAACTTGGATTAACACCAGGCGCTGTGTCGAGAAGAATAAGGGATATGGAAGGATTGATCGGTGTGGCTCTGTTTGTTCGACGCGGTCGTTCAATGGCTTTGACGGCGGATGGAATCCGCCTTGCAGATATGTCCGTTGATACGCTACGCATGGTGGAAACCACACTACAGGAATTTGGCGGTCGTATAGCTGGCACTTTGAGAATTGGCGTTTTGCCTTCTTTAGGCAGCCATTGGCTGGCACCGAGGGTTGCCGACTTCGTCAAAATACACCCTGACGTCAATGTTTCTGTTGGAACCTTTGATGTTGATTTTTCAAATGCCCATAAAGATCCAGTTACTTGGGATCCCTCCGAGTCCGACTTGGTGATAACTTGGGGAAAGGGGGGCTGGCGCTCCTTAACATACCAAAAGCTTGCGGCGGAAATTTTGGTACCAGTATGCAGTCCTAAATTTTTACAAGATTACACAGTAAACGGGCAGTTTGACATTTGGGATGTAACGCGTCTTGGTCACAAAACGCGACCAGACATGTGGAAAACCTACAGCGCAAATATTGGGACGGCAAAATCAATCCGAATGCCGAAACCTGGTTTGGTATTTGATCATTTTTTTATGTTGTTGGAAGCCGCGCGGGCTGGTGCTGGTGTAACGTTGTTGCCTTCGCTTATCGTGTCGTCAGACTTGTCGGAAAATCGTTTGGTTAAGTGTGCAGAGACAGTCAAATCAGATGCATTTTATGCGATCGTAGCGAGCGATTCCGCTTGGCGGCGCCCTATCGTATCAGCATTTGCAAATTGGATAAAAGCTCAAGACACGGAACCGATGATATGAGCTTTTGTCGTGATTTTAGCAAAAATAATGGGCGGCGGCACCCAATCACCCAAAACTGAACTTAAGAGTATTTTTTATAATTCAGTGGTTGAATGAGGCGAGACAACAATAAACATTTTTTGATGATATCTCATCTAGCATTTTCAAACGACAGTATTTCAAAAAGACTTATGATTGAAAACTGCTTTTTACGGCCCTTATTTTTTCCAACAAAATACTCTGCGATCCATTCTGCCGTTCGAATTCTTCGTCGGGAATATCATTGTCATCACCATTCACCCGCAATCTGGAAGGAACTATCGCAGTGTTTTTCACTGATGTGATAAAACTTGTTCTAACTGCCAGCTTTGGCGGCAACGGCAAAGCATCAACCTGTCCTTCAAAAATTGGCCTCAGATATTTGTCCTCATAGTAACGAACCTTTTGTGCCCTTATTGGATCGGTATTTTGGATGAGCAAAATGACATCATCCTGACTGAGATTACGTAGTTGCTCAGGCCTGATCAGTTGCGCTCCCTCTTCCCTTTCCTGAATATTGGATTTCCCAAGTTGCCCCATAGTCCAGGATTTAGAGCGGGACTTGCGGGTGAAATTACCAATCGCTTTTGACACATAGTCGGGCGTATCGCTGTCAGCTGGTGCCATGAACAATTGCATGCGGCAATTGGCTAGAAAATTTTGAGCACCTTCATGACCGTAAGTGCCCCTTAGAGAAGAAAGCGACTGGGCGACGATCATAATGCGTCCGCCATACCCACGAATTGTTGAAATTGCGCCACTCAGGGCTGTCATACGTCCCAGCTGCGGAAACTCATCCAGCAAGAACAAAACGGGATATGGCTCTTCATTGCTTGGCTCAGCGCTTTGCAGGATGGCAATTGTTTGTTGAAAAAGAAGCCGTATCATCGGGGCAAGAACTGCCAGATCATTTGGGCTAACGACAATATAAATACTGGCCGGATTACGGCGCAGGTCATCAATTTTAAAATCTGAACTTTCGGTTGCTGCCCTCACGAAACCGTCACGCCAGATACCCAGACCACCATCAAAGAGAATTGACATATAGGCAGAAAGGGTTCTGTCAGAAATGCCTGCCATGCGTTGATAGATGGATTTCGCCTCTTCAACATTTGTGTCTTTTGCCAGTTTTGCAAATAGTTTGTTGAAGTCCCCTCCCTCGCTCAAAATATCATAAACTGATGCCATTGTTGGTTTGTGACGTTCAACTGCCACCAACACAGTCGCTGCAAAGATTTGTTTAGCGCTCACCAAAAACCCCTGCACATTATCACCTGCCATCACAATGAAGCTCTCGGCAATACGCTGGGCCTCGGTAAATCGACGTTCTGATGGCAATTTCGCTAGTTTTTCTAGCGGGTTGAAACGGTGGGATCGCCCATCCGGATCAAGTGGCGAAAATCGGTACACCTTGTCTCCCAATTCAACCCGGGCCCGTGCTGTGGCCTCATAGTTTTCCCCCTTGATATCGAGGCATATGACTGACCCGCCATAGGTCAACAAAGTGGGAATAACGACACCAACCCCCTTGCCCGATCCTGTTGGTGCGCAAATGAAACTGTGGGGAATATCGTGTGAGGTTATGAATTCGCCGCGACTGGCTGGGTTCCCCAGTTTTGCATAGATTGGACCGGAGAGATTTTTCAGCCGCACAGCCAATCCAGCATTTCGCAAATCCTCTTTGGTTGCCCAGCGGGCCGTTCCGTGGCTTGAAAGGATAGACTGAAACGATAGGGCAATGAATGCAATTGATCCAATGACGGCAGCTGCTGCAATTATCATCGAGCCGGTTTGAAATGGTTCGGAATAACTGCCGGTGATCCAGGGTGCGTATTTGAAAATATCCAGTAACTCGACATCTTCAAATCTTCTGCCCGACTTGATAGTGACATAAGCACTTGCACCAATAACACCTACCATTGCGCCTAATGCTGTTCCGAACAGACCAAATATCAAACCATCTTTAATTGCTTTTTTCATAATACCTCCTAGAAATCCAGTCCATCATCACTTCGGCCATGTTGGATGGTTCGCTCACTCTCCAGATGTTGCAACTCTCGTCTTCTTTGCAGCTGTGCCTTGATATCACGCTCGGCCTTGCGGTAAATCTGGCGAGCATTGAGATGAACATCATCATAGGTTTTGAGAGCCAGAGCATCAGCCTCTGCCTCGGGAATATCTGTTCCCAGTTTCTGGCTCGTGCGAATATCCTGGAGTTCATCATCGCGCCACAGTTCTGCCAGCGATTGGGATACGGCATCGTCTCCCTGATAGCGGCCAATGAGTTTATCTGCGTCAAAACCATTTGATTTGGCATGGCGGTGAACCTGTTCATCAGCTTTGATTTTGATATCGCGACCTATTTCATCATCGCTCACGATGCCTTGATAATTACCTTTGGAATTGTCGGCCGCATATCCACGCAGCTTTTCTACATCGGGTAAAAATTCGGCGGCACTTGCCTTGATTTTAGAGGCTTCGCGCTCAAGTTTTGTCCGCTCATTGCCACCGGGAAGATCGTTGAGTTCTTCATCGATTTTCTCGATGCCATCCAATATGTCTGTTCGTTTGCTCATTATCAGCTCGCTTGTTTGTTTTGCTTCCTCAATGTCGATTGTTGGCTCGGCGTTGTTTTGGACGTTGATTTCATGGCCCTGCCTGATGGCCAGCGCGACATCACGCATTGCACCGGCCAGATCAGGGTGTTCACGGCCAATTAGTTTGGCATCCGCTTCCATATGTTCTGCAAAGAATGCGATAGAGGCTGCTGCACGAATGGCGGTCAAAGCAGTATGCTCTGGGGCGCGCGGTGCCTTGCCCTCGCGCTCGGCGCGGCGGATTTCCGGGTCGGTAATAGTTCGATCAGAAACACCTCTTGCAAGACGCGGTGTTGCTTCAAGCATAATGCCTACGCGAGCTGCAACCTCTACCTGAACTGCTCTGAATTCATCGTAATTGAACTGGCTTCGCTTGGAGACTTTCAGCCAGTCACCATTTTCCAAACCCCGGCGATTGACGACAACGTGCATGTGAGGGTGAGCGCGATCTGTGTGGAAGGCTGTATAATAATCATAGACGTCGCCATATGTTCCTTGGGCAAACATCTCCTCGGCCCATGCCCTGCCTGCCCGATAGGCTGCATCATGATCGGTTCCAATAGGAAAACTGACGACAAAGTGGGTTGTCTTGTCGGAATTGGTTTTTGCTTCCCCTGCTATTCCCCAAGACTTAATCAACGCTTGTTGATCTGTATCGTTGATCGCGGTACCAAAATACCGTTCTGATCGTTCGAGGGTCGCCTCTCCTTCTTTTTCCAGATACTTCATCTGGTCACGCATGCCACGGGCGCTTGTCGTTCCACCGTTCCTAATAACTTTCACCATGGCCTGATTGCCACGAAGAATGACCTGAAGCGGTAAACGTATGGCTGGGCTTCGTCCGCTTTTGGGGCCGCTGCCACCAAACTTTTTCTGGTTTTTAAGCATCACGCCCAGCAGCGACAACCGCATGGAATTGCCCAGTTCAACTTGCGCCCAATCCTCACCCATTACGGCATCGAGGGGCGAGACATGCTTCTTTGCTTTCTGGGCAACAGCCAAATATGCCTGAACGTTTTTACTCATGACGATGCCACGGCTTTTTCAAGTTTAGTCAAACCGTCCATGCGACGTTTGCTGACATTAAGGACCTGCTGCATCATTTGCTCGATGCGTACCAGCTGAACACCCAGCTCGCGCCGCTCATCCATGAACGCGGCATAATCCGGGTGCCGGGTCGCATTGCCTGCCTTGGCCAGCATATTGATGTTGGTTGCGATGCCGCTGATCTGGCGCGTAACATCACGCATTTCATCGATCAATGGATCGCTGACTTCCAGAAACCCGCCTACCTGACGGGCCATGAGCCGCAGGGCCTTGTTGCGCGAGACGCCAATTTCTTCGCAGGCGATTTTGAATTCTTCTGCTTCGGCTGGTCGCATTTTAACGCTGACCATCTGGAAGCCCACGATCTCACTGGTGGATTTCTTAGTCGATTTGCGCCATGGGCCTGTCTGCTTTGATCGCGCATTTTGAGCGCTCTGATCGCTATCCGACTTTGATTCAGTCACTTTCTGCAACATCTTTGACCCTCTTTCCTTGGCTCGCCCTCGGGCGCTGTGGGGGTACGTATCAAAGGTATTACCTTTGTATATATCCTGCCACGTACTTCCTTTTTCCTTTATAAAGCGCGCACCAAAATTCCATTCACGTATTCTCCTAATGCCGCATTAGGAATGTTTGCTTGTGCGCTGTTCGATTTTTGGATTGATAGATGAATAGATAGATAGATAGATAGATAGATAGATAGATGAAACTCATCACATTTGCTTCGTTCAAGGGTGGGTCTGGAAAGACCACATCCGTCATGGCGGTTTGTTCCAGCTTTGTCGCTCAAGGCATAAAAGTTGCCCTCATCGATGCTGATGAAAACGGGCCCCTTTCCGACTGGCAAAAATCTGCAGAACGATCCAAAACATGGACGACTGATTGCAGGGTTTATCAGGCTGATGATTTGCGATCATTCGAAGCGGCTTATGAAGACGCTGACAATGCCGGCTTTGACACAGCAATCATTGATACACGCGGCGGCGGATCAGAACTCAACAATGCCTGTGTGGTGAATACCAACACAGTCATCATTCCTTCGGCGCTCACAACGCTGGATATGAGGGCCGCGCTGACAACATTTGAGCACACGGTTCAATTGCTCCAAGACATGAATTTGGATATTCCCGTTTCATTGCTGATCCAACGAGTACCGGTCGGCAAGTTGACAGTTTCTCAGCAAGGCGATTTGGAGCGCCTGTCGGATCTTCCACGCTGCAAAACCATTATGCACGCAAGAGATGCCTTTGCGGCGATTAGCAAGCGGGGTCTGTTGCACAAAACTCATGCGCAGCTCATCAAGAATCCGATGAAACGTATTTCAGCATCCCATATTGCAACCGCGATGCTGGAGGCCGATGCACTGGCTGAAGAGTTATTGGTAACAATAGGGACTAAGTGAGATGCCTATCAAAAAAGTGCCTTTTGATTACGTTCATCCGAAAAAAAAGCTGTCGGATGACAGCTCCGAAAAATCACCCGTTCCAACTCGATCTGAACATGTGCAGCAAGTAACCATATCAATCCTGCCTGCGCGCGTTGTCCAGCCCGATGAAACTATTTCTGTTCGGTTGCTCGCGTCATTTCCAAGCCCGGGCGTATCAGCTGAATTCGATGAAATGATCGGAGACAATATCAGTCCTAAAATTGCCACTCTGGCACTTCTAAAAAAAGGTTCGTCTTTGCTGGAAACTGAGGGCGGCATAAAGGCAATCTCAGGAGAGGATGTACATTACCTGAATGAGGGTGATTATGCCGAGACTGTTCGTTCAATTAGACGATCAACCTATGATTGGGCAAAGAGCCAATACGACCCGCACGACATCCTGTCAGCTCGTGCATTAGGTGCCAAGTTGGGAAACGCTATTTTGGGGTATTATTTTTCTCGGTTCTAGAAGAGACCACTGCTGTTTTTGTTTCAAATTGTTGCTTGAGCTACCACACAGCTGATATGGAGGTTTATGGCCCCAACTTCCAGAAAACATCATTATGTACCGCAGGCACAACTCCGGCATTTCTCAAAAGATAAAAAGCGCCAATATTTATATGTTTTCGACAAACGTACAGATAGGACTTTTGGGTCATCAATCAAAAATATAGGTTCTGAAAATCACTTCAACACAGTCATGGTTGGTGATTTCAAATGGAACTTCGAAGATTTATTTCAAAGGGTGGATACCCGTTCTGCAAGGATTATTGCTCAAATTCTAGAGCGCGAGTCATTGGGATGGATGTCACTGGAAGACCGGGAGGGTCTGGCAGATTTTATAACGGTGCAAATGCTCCGCACGCATTTTGTTAGGACTGAAGCAAAAGTGGTGGCTTTAGCTTTACGCAATATGATGGAGCAAAGCGGTTACAATCCCGATGATGATCCAGCTATGGCGATGCCATCGGATAATTTGTTCCGTATGGGAACTGTCACCTCTTTTTTGGAACGCGATGATACCCGCAGTTTATTACTCAAATTAACGCCCGCTCTCTACCGCAATGAAACAAAGACGCCATTTATCATTTCTGATCACCCGGTTATTCGATCAAATGCATTTCCATCTGGTGACCATGGATTGGCATCCCCAGGTATCCTCGTCTATATCCCCATTTCGCCCGTTTATACGATCATCATGCATTGTCCGACCATTGTCGCCAAATACGAAGCAATTGATAAAATGGGTTTGGAACCTGCTGAAATAGCCTATCGAGACAATTTAAAATCGGGTGAGCCTATTTTGATAGATGAAGCGAAGGTTTTGCATCTCAATCAAAAGCAAATTGCCGAAAGTACCCAGTATGTGTACAGCTCCATCGATGAATTTGATCAGGCTCGGCAGCTGTTAAAACGGCACCCTGAATTGCGACATGTTAAAGCTCATTTTGAAGTTGGCGAGTTTGGAAAGGCTCCGGGCAAGCGATCTGGAATGCCAAAAGGTTTGCAATTGGTGGTTACCGGCATGGCTGACCACTGCATGATCGCCATTGATGAAATCGACGAACAGGGTGAAGGCATAACGGCAAAAACATCGAATTTTACCCTCATAAAACAGGTGGCATCTGATAGCGGTGATCTAAGTGTAGGTCTATATCTTGATGGTCAACAACGGCGGCATGTGGGAAAGGCTATGATTGAGATTATCGAAGAGAACGATTCAATCTGGTTTCGAGTTGTACATCGTGATCCCTCATTACGTGGCCTTCTTAAAGCTATTGATAAAGGGCGTAATTAGCCCCCGCTCCTTTTTGGAACGAGGGCTTTTGTTTGTTAGTTCACCGGGTTCCAGAGGATTGCCATAACTTCTTCATCATCTTGTCCCGCTGCTGCTCCCAGATTGGCGTAGATTTTTTGCGGGCCAAATTCTGGTGCTGCAAAGGTCAGCGATACATATGGGTTGCCTGATGTTTTTCCGACCCGGTTCCAGCCGCCACCGATTTCTACGCGATCTTCTGTGAAGATACGGAAGTCTGGCTGTGCATCTGTTTCCTTTGACGTGTTGGGCAGGATGGTGATGCGTTTCTTAAGGCTCATCATAGCGAGTGTGCCTTCGTATCCGTTGTTGTTTGACTTTGTTACATATCCAATTGCTTGTGCCATTTTACTGTCTCCATTTGTTTGTTGCGAAGGCGCCTATCGCCTTGCTAACGCGTGACCGGCCATGCCGGGCAGCGGCGGCATGAACCCCCA
>JASFYT010000099.1:0-28612 GCA_045047085.1 Rhizobiaceae bacterium
TGTAGTCTGACATAGAAGATTAGAATTAGTGGGAACAACTGGGAATATCCGGGAACTGGTGAAAACAGTAAGGAACACAAGGGTTTTAGGCGGGGTTAGTGGGAAAATGGCCAGATCAGATTTTGACACACAATTTTTGACTTTTTGCATGATTAGCGTAGTAGCAGCAAAACAAGCCGGATTTTCAAACTGGTTTCAAATTGGCTTTGAAGAATATTCGAAGCAGCGTTGAAAGTGTTGCAGGAAAAGGCTTTCAGGGTTTGAAGGTTGTTGGTGCAGACAAGGCAATCAAGCACATCGCACCGGGTGAAATCCAAAATTAACTTGGCACTCAGTTCCATCTTTGTTGTTCACGGCTCATGAATTGTGATAAATCGCATTAATACAATAGGTTACAGGAATGCGCTCTAAATTTAATTGCGAAAACAGAATGGTTTTATCTGGGAACACGATATTGACCGGATCAAACCCCAAGCAATTCATTCGTGGTCATGACGCGGTGGATTGCTTTTATTGTGTTGGTTTTGAATTCGATATCGACCGGCTTGTTGTATTGGCGGGTTAAAATGCCATCGTCAGTTGGCTTGATGTACTCTTTCACAAACGAGATTACATCCGCACCATCATGGTTTTGGGTTTGAACCACGACGATATCACCTGATTTCGGAGGCCTGCCCGGATGCAGGAATATGATGTCTCCCGGTGAGTACTTTGGCTGCATTGAATTCCCAGATACATATAGTGCGTAAGAGTGCTGAGCGTTTTTCAACCCTGCAGGTCTGGCAACCCAATCGATAACATCGCTTAGTATTGCCACAGAGCCAGAAATTGAACCAGCTGCTGTGCCATAAATGGGAATATCAACCGGTAACTGCTCCGGTTGATCAACTAGCTCTGGGCCTGTTTCGGTTTCACTTACGGATGTAAATTCAGTACCAGACAACAAATACTTCACATCATGATCTGCCGCCTCCGCCAATTTCAACAATTCAAAAAATTTGGGCTGTGTTTTACCTGATCTATAATTATCGATTGTTGTGACCCCTACTCCCATTGCGTGAGCAGCTTTAGAACGTCCGCCCGCATAGTATGTGAGCATCGTTATTTTCTCGGCCAACTGTCGATCTTGATCATTGAGTGATTGCCAATTTGAACCATATTTTTCGATAGCATCATCCACTTCAGATATATCCAAATCCAAAATATTGGTCTTTTTCTCAATCATTATCTTTACAATATCCAATTAATTGGATATATCTCCATAAATATGGACCACAGCACCCGAAGAAAGGCGCTCTGCAAAGCGCCTTTATCCGAAACGGAAACGACCAATGATACCAAAGCGCGTCAAAGTTCTCATTCGAAAAGCACAGACCATCAAAAGTAGTCTGGCAGAGAACGGATTTACACTCTTAGGCGTTGATCGCCATTACAAACTGCCAAAAGGCACAGCCGGAGACACACTCCGAAATCCCAATCAGCGCGGGGAAAAAGCAATTGCTAGTGCGCTTGGCGTGAAACCACAAACATTGTGGCCTTCACGATATAACGCGAAATCTGGCAAACGGCTTTCGCCTCAACCTTCCCAAAATTATGACCGACCGCCGACGATTCGGCAACGTCGAAAATTGGCAGGGGCGCGGACATGAAACATGTCCATGGCTTTCAGTCTCCCAGACAGGTTCGCCTCACCACAGAAGAGCGCATTTTTATTCTTGGATCAGTCTCGGCAATTGTTATCGCGAACATCTTTATTTTCATCATCGTATGTATTGGAGTTTAACCGATGGAGAACTATCAATTATTTCTCAAACTGTCAGATCAGCTGAAAAGCCTATCCACGGGAAATCTGCCTGTTGATAACGTACCAACACTGAAAGTATCAGCGGATTTTCAGACCACATATGAAGCCAGTGTTAGCGGCGTTCAAAGTGGCTTCAAGCACCTTTCGAAAGAGAATATAGCCTACCCGCCGCATTGTTGGCTGGACGCGGCTCTTGCCCGTCAAATAGCCATCCACATCATGATTGAAAAATTTGATATCCCGCGCAGACAGATTGCACGGGAATTGGAGCGTAACCGCGCCACAATCTTGAACGCAATGCGGACTGTAGATGAGCGCATGCTTAACCCTGAATTTGCCGATAGTTACGAGACCATGTCGGAGGCTGCTGTGCAATCACTGTTTGATTTGGTGGAGAGCAAGAAATGAGCAACTGCACAGGTTCTTATCGCATTACCGAAAAAGCGCTATGGGCAGCGTTTGACGCCCTACCCCAATCAGTAAGGGAAAGGTTATCTCATTGCTCACAAGATTGGGTACCTGCATCCATTGCGAAGCGCTGGAAAACTGGAAGGATTACAAGCAAATCTCTTATTGAAATAATCGATAAATGGGAAAAAGAGGAAAAAGAAGAGCATTTCATACGCCTTAATCGGGCTGGTGAGACTGGGATGAAATACGAGACCCGCCTGACCAAAAAGCACCGCGCAAAGTTTGCTCCTGACAACATGGGAGCTTTAGCATGAGTGACATCAAATCAATTGCCCTGATCGATATTCACATTCCAAAGGATCGCTTACGGAAGGTCAAACCTGAATTCGTATCACTGTTTGCATTGATGTTGAAAAAGGGTCGCAAGTTAAATCCAATCAAGGTGCGCATAACCCCAAACGGCGAATGCAAATATACGCTGGTTGCTGGCCTTCACAGATATGAAGGCCATCAGGAAGCTGGCCTTGAAGAAGCCTTAGCAATTGTCACAAAAGCAGACAAACAGCAGGCTCTTGAAGAGGAAATCGAAGAGAACCTATTTCGCAACGAATTGACTGCCTTGGAGCGCATAGATGCGGTTGCTGAATATCGCAATATTTTTGAAGAACGGTTCGGCAAAGTAAAACCATCAGGCGGGGATCGCCGCAGTGTGGAGTTTCAAAAGTGCCAAGATGGCACCTTTGAAATGGATGGCCAGAAAGTTAACCTTCTTGGGCTGGTAGAAGATAGCCAACAGGGTAATTTTTACGGTCTGGTTACAGAACGCCTTAATCTATCAGTGCGGACAGCCAAACGACAATGCGCCATTGCGAAGCGGCTTGATAAAAGCCTGCATGATGCCCTTGTCGGTTCCAGTGCCGAAGACAACCAATCACAAATTGAACGCCTGTCAAAAGCAACGCCGGTCAATCAAAGAAAACTAGCAAAGCTGATCGTTGAAAAGACGAATGGTGATGTGAATACTGCCGAGGCAATTTTATTCACTCCGCCCAAAACCGACAATAAGCAAAAGCACCAAAATGCGGTGTTCAACAATATTGGAGCATTGGCTAAAAAGGACCGTCGACACACCCTGCAGGTGCTTTTCCAAAGTTATGGAGCAGATGTCGAGTGGGCGTTGAAAAACCCGTTAGAGGCCAAAAAATGAGCCTTTGCCCTTTCCCAAAATGCACGAATGAGCTGACAGGCAAGCATGCAGTGCTTTGTGCTGATCATCATTTGGCAATGGTTGAGGGCGAAGGCAGATTTCTAGTCCGCATGAAAATCAAGGCATGCAGACAACCAAACGAGGAATACCGCGAGCATCTGGAAGATCAGCTCGTTGGGTACACAAATGCGGCGATTAACCGAGCCATTGAGGCCAATCCTAACTTACAAAATCAGGAGACTAATCGTGTCTAGTAATATCTCCACACCATTTCAAAAAGACCTATTTACCAAACCCGTTTTCGAAACCAGAGAACCTGTTCAAAAACTTGATCTGGATCGTTTCAGAAGCCGCATTAAACGCGGCATGGCTGCCGCCCTATCAGAAATTTCATTACCTCGCGCAGACGTGGTGAAGGTCATTAGTGCAATGCCCGGTGTCGGCAACATGTCGAAAGCAATGCTGGACGCTTACACGTCCGAAGCAAAGTCTCACGACATTTCATTGGTTCGGTTTAAAGCACTGATCCGTGCAACCGGCGCAATTCAATTATGGGATCAGGCCGTGAGTGATGAAGGTTTGATCATTCTTCAAGGCGATGAAGCCCGACTGGCTGAAATTGCCAGACTTCAACAGGAACAAAAACTAATCGGCAATCAGCTGCGTGTATTGCGCTCGGTTCCGGTCGTTATAAAGCCAAGGACCGCATGAATTGACAGACTTTTACAGCCTTGACCAAATTCTAGAAGTTAATCGCGGCGAACTGCCAGCGAGCAAGCGCGGATTGAACCTGAAAGCCAAGCGTGAAGGTTGGAGCTTGCAGGTTGGTAAGTCTGAAAAAGCATCTCGGCGCGGCGGTGGGTTGCTTTATCACGTCTCCCTGCTGCCGGGACCAGTACAGGCGCGTTTGTCACTGGCAGCCATGCCAGAGCAGCTGGAACAGAACGAAGAGCGTCAGGCGGCTTGGCTGCGGTTTGAAGGACTTTCGAAAGCGCAAAAAACACGCTGTGAAGCTCGTTTGAACCTGTTGCACCAAATCGAAAAATTTAAATGCAGCGGCATGAGTGAGACAACCGCAGCCCGACTGGTCGCCAACACTGAAAGTGTATCGGTGGCCAGTCTCTTCAACTGGAAAGCAAAACTTGCTGGTTTTGATCGTTCTGATTGGCTGGCGGCACTGGCACCGCAAGCCAAAAAGAAGTTGCAGCGGGTTGATTGCCACTCGGAAGCTTACAAGGCTTTGACCAGTGATTTTTTACGACCAGAAATGCCGACCTTTTCTAGTTGCTACCGGCGCATGGTGAGAGCTGCAAACAATAAAGGTTGGGAGCCAATCCCGACTGAACGATCATTGCGCCGCCATATTGATCAGGACGTAACACGCGACGTGCAGAAACTTGCACGTTTGGGCCGCGAGCGCACGAAATCACTTTATCCAGCGCAGCAACGCGACCGCTCACACTTCCACGCCATGCAGGCAGTGAATATGGATGGTCACAAATTCGATGTGTTTGTTAAGATGCCCGATAGCCGAATTATCCGGCCCTGCCTTGTGGGCATTCAGGATTTATATTCCGGTAAGATCGTTGCTTGGAGACTGGCAGAAAACGAGAACAAGGAAACCGTGCGTCTGGTTATTGGCGACATGGTGGAAGCCTTCGGCATTCCTGAAAAGATGTTTCTCGATAATGGCCGAGCCTTTGCATCAAAGTGGATTACGGGCGGGGCAAAAACCCGCTTCCGCTTCAAAATACGCGAAGAAGAGCCGCAAGGGTTGCTCACCACGTTGGGCGTTGAAACGGTTTGGACAACGCCATATTCTGGCCAGTCAAAACCGATTGAACGAGCATGGCGTGATCTGGCTGACACGATTTCTCGCCATCCAGCATGTGCTGGCGCATGGACCGGAAACACCATAGACGCAAAGCCGGAAAACTACGGCAATGCAGCCATTCCTTATGCCGACTTCGTGGCGCTAATTGAACAGGAAATTCCAGAGCATAACGCACGAACGGGCCGTAAGGCCACTGCAGTAAGAGGCCGCAGTTTCGATCAGGCATTTGATGAAAGTTTGGCGCTGGACACTACTATTGTGGCTTGGCCAACCAAGGCCCAAAAATCACTTTGGCTTTTGGCAGCAGAACAAATTCGCGCCCAACGTGGCAATGGCGAAATCCACTTTTTCGAAAATCGATATTGGAGCCCTGCCCTAACCGGCTTTGCTGGCAAGAAAGTGACAGTGCGATTTGACCCCGATCATTTGCGCGATGGCGTGAAGGTTTACGACCTCAACGATCAACTGATCTGTGAGGCTGAATGCTTTGTGGCAGCAGGATTTGATGATGTGGATGCCGCTCGCGTCCACAATAGCAAGCGCAAGGCGTTTGAGAAGGCTCTACGCGATGGCAAGCGCCTAGCACAGGAAATGAGCGCGGACGAACTAACACGGCTCTACAGCAGCGACGATACACCCACCACACCACAGCCAGCAAAACCAACAAAGGTCACGCGCATTGCAGGGGCGAATGCGCTTGCCGCAAAGCAGGCCGAACCCGAATGGGACGAGGAAGCCGAAGAAGGATTTTCGAAGGGGCTACGGCTGGTTGCCGACAATGAATTCTAATTCCTAACGAACAGGATGAACACCGCCCTTTGTATTGAGTAGCAGGCGGACAAAAAAACGGCCAGAGCAAAAATGCAACTGGCCGAATAAAGTAAGCAAAGGGACTATTAGCATGAATGCAGACATAAGGACAAGTTGGGATATTCCAACAGATTTCGCGGACCAATTCAAAACCAATAATGGCAAAAACCCGGAGCAGGAAGGCCGAGGTGAAGCGGAACTGACCAGAGCTATGGATTTGGTGCGCAAGGTTGCTGATATTGGCAACCGAGAACGGTGGACCAAATCTCACGTGGCCGATTTAACGGGCATGCCGATTGGTACATTTAGCCAATGGGTATCCGGCAAATATCCGGGCCGGTACGACAAACAAAACGACAAGGCTGAAAACTGGCTTGACGGGTTAGCGAATACTCAAGCAATTGAACTGGCTATTCCAACCTCCCCGAAATTCATTCAGACAAAAGCTGCAGGCGAAATCTTTGCCGCAATGTCTTCTGCGCAAATCCTCCCATCCATCAGCTTGATTACGATGGATGCAGGTATGGGCAAAACCATGGCAGCAGAAAACTACATTGAAACCCATGCAAATTGTTGGCTTGTAACCATTAGCCCCAGCACAAGAACCATTCATGGCATGCTGCTGGAAATTGCAAGATCAGTAAATGTTCAGCAACTAAACGCAGGTCAACTGGTTGACGGTATTGGGCGTCGAGTACGGAAACAAAGTGCGCCTACTCTCTTAATTGTCGATGAGGCACAAAACCTGATTGATGATGCAATTAATCAGCTTCGCCATTTTTGCGATGTCTACAAATGCGGCATCGCATTACTTGGAAATGACGAAAGCTATACGCGGTTCTCTGCGTGGGGTGCATCGGGCAAATATGGCCAGTTGAAACGCCGAATTTTCAAACGTGTAACCCAAAGAATTCCGCACAATTCGGACTTGGCTGCACTCATCGCAGCATGGGGCATTAGCGACGAAAAAATGGTCAATTTCCTGATGGCAATCGGAAAGAAAGCCGGTGCCATGGGGCAGATCGATATGACTGTGAAACTGGCCAAATTTATGGCCATGGGAAATGACAGGGAACTGGGACTGAAAGACCTTCAAGCTGCATGGAAAAACCGCGATGTGGAGGTTTGATCATGGTTGATAAATTCACAGACGACCTAACCGCTACATTGCAAGATTTGCATGATGTTTTATCACCGCACAAGGACGTTGGCCTGCTGATGCCCGTGGATGGTGTTAAAGGCTTTATGGCGTTGCTCGAAAGCGCAATGCAACTGTCACAGCTTCAATATCAGGAGCTAGATGTCCATCGTCAAATGAATATGGAAATGGTGGAAAGCGTTGAACGTGCAGGAGGGATGCAATGACCCGCTGCAAAGCCGAACGCATGCTTGATGTGTTGCTGAATGAAATTGCCAGTTCAGTTGCCGCCCACGGTGGGGAATTCAAACTAGATGCGGCTGGCACTTTTCAGCTTCATTCCGATTTGGAAGATGTGGTGGACGAGGTCAGGGAAATGGCTTCGCGGCTCGCAAAGGAGCAAATGCCGCTGCCTTGGCGATTGGCAATTGCTTCACACGAGGCAAACGTTACGGCGTTTCCGGTTATTCCACGCCCAATTCCAAATGATGCTCCGCAAGTTAATGGCGGCACGATCAACATTGATTGCACCAGCATATTGGTTGGTGCGACCGGGGCAGAATGCATCCTATCGAAATTCAAAACCGAGGAAGAAAAATCATGACTTTACAAGATCACGCAAGAGATAATGACGTTCAAGTTGCCTATGAAAGCCCAATTATTGAAATGAATGGCAACAAGTACATGGAGAACACCAAAAGTGGTCTTGACCCGATAGAACACATTCCAGCGCAAAGGGTGCTGGAAGATGATTTGGTCAGAAAGATGATTGGTTTCAGCATTGATCTAAATGCACGGATCAAAAGATTTCAGGACCATTGCTTTGACGATATCGCCGCATTCGAAGCAATACTGGCCGAGCAGTATCAATCTACAGTGGGCGGCAAAAAGGGTAACATTACTCTGCTGTCTTACGACGGCTGCATGAAAGTACAGGTGCAGGTGGCTGACAAGATCGAATTTGGTCCAGAGCTGCAAGTCGCAAAATCCTTGATTGATGAATGTCTCAATGACTGGGTAAAGGATGGCCGCTCGGAAGTTCGCGCAGTCATCACCCGCGCATTCAACACCGAGAAAGAAGGCCAAGTGAATCGCGCCGATGTATTCATGTTGCTGCGCTTTGAGTTCGAAGATGAGCGTTGGAAAAAAGCGATGGAAGCGATCAAGGACGCAGTCCGAATTGTTGGCTCAAAAAGATACACGCGATTTTACAAGCGCGACAGCCCGACTGGTGATTGGAAAGCCATCACCATCGATCTGGCAAAGGCAGGCGTGTGATGGGACAGGAAAAACCATCAAGAAAAGACATTGATTGGGCAGTCGATCATTGTGAGCAAGAGGCCGCATTTGCATACGAAATGGGCGGAAGCCATAGCAACGATCTAAAAAATGCTCGTCGCTTGGAAGTCGTGATTAAGCGGTTGGCGCGTGAAGCTGGATATTCGCAGGAGGCTGCGTAATGGTTGCTTATAGCTTCAATGCCATGTTCGTGGCGCAGGTCGAGGCTGGTGTTAAACGCCAGACTGTTCGCGCTCATCGTAAACGCCATGCACGGGTTGGTGAGCCTATTCAATTGTATCAGGCACAGCGCACCAAATGGTGTCGCAAAATTGTTGATCCTGATCCGATCTGCACCAACATCACGCCTATCGATATCAATGTAACCGAGCGTGGTCATTTGATCTCGATGATTTCACTTGATGGTATGAAATTGGGCTTAGCAGCCCAAATGGAGTTTGCAAAAAAAGATGGCTTCGATCCGTCAATGCATCCGCCGGAAGCAGGCAACTATATTTCTACCACCACGCCGCTTTTCTTGATGGGGCAATATTGGTTGGAAAGTCATGGCGCAGGTTTGTTCCACATGGTTGTTATCGAGTGGGAACCACAGTCATGATGCAGCGACATAAAATTTTGTGGGACGGTGTATTGGCTCTATTTTTGGCCTTTGCATCATCTGCCTTTGCAATTTGGATCATCAATTTCCTGATAGGTGCACTCCAATGAACACACCCGACATGGTCATATTTCACGTACCGGACCTGCTGGAATTTGCAGCGGGTGGCAAGACGGTTGCGGTGCATCGTACCAAAGAAGCACGCCGGTTTTTTACACATCTGACAAAGCAAGCAAAAGATGATCGTCCAGAGTGGATCATAAGGGCTTTTCAGCAATTCGAAGACAACCCGATGCAAACAATTTCCCCGGCTGGTGAACCTGCCGGATTTATCCGAAACGAGGAGATACAATTATGAGTGCCATGAAAGCAATCTATGTTGGTCTGAAACAACTTGGCATTGAACAGGAAGATGCGCGAGACCTTTATGAGCGCGTGACCAATGTTCGTTCACTGAAAGAAATGAGTGAAAATCAGCGCGAGAACGTGGTTCAAGAACTGCGCGATCAGGGTTTCAAGAAAACTTCAAATGGCCATCGAACGTTGCTCAAAGGCAAATACGCAAAGAAGCTGCAGGCGTTATGGATTGCCTGCTGGAACATGGGAATTATCAAACATTCATCCGACGAAGCCCTGCTAGCATTCGTGAAGCGTCAGACCGGACTGGACCACACCAGATTTATGCATCACGCGGGTGACGCAGAAAAGGTTATTGAAGCCTTGAAAGGGATGCTAGCGCGTGAGGGTGTGGACTGGACCAAGGATGCCACCACGCACGATTTTTATAAGCTGCCGGGATACAAAATTGCGGTTGCGCAGTGGGAGAAACTGCTAAAGCGCAATAACGAGGGCAATGGTTTTGTCTTTCTGTCTACTGACAACTGGATGGCGTTTCAAACGTTCGCATTTCAGCAATCAGGAAATGCCGACCCTGACAATTTCAGTCATGCCGACTGGATACCTGTCATGAATTCCCTTGGCAGACAAATCAGGGAAGCGGTTTGATGGCATACATCGAAAAAATGGAACTCTGCCATGGCATTGTCGCTCGCTGTCCCCATTGCCGTGAAAGCCACGGGTTTCAATCCGGTGACTTCAAAATCGAAAGCACACCGCAATTGATCGTTGCTACAGACAAAGAAGGTTATTGTCGCGACTGGCCGGAGACCGAATACATCATGGTCGTTTGTGAGCATTGTCAAAGGCTCATTGCACTCAGCTTCGACCTGCATGAGACCGAAGCAGTGCCATGCCGTTCTACCGCCGATCTTCGCTACCTAGAAAGTATGGGGCTTTAACAATGACCCCTGCAGCAAGAATTCGAACTTTGGAAAAAGAGAACGCCGCACTTCGCGTGTCCAATGAGACATTAATTGAAGAGTTGAAACTGCTGGAAAAACCGCTTGAGCAAGAGGCTTGGTTTCCTGATCCTGACTTGAATATCCCTGCAAAGGAAATTGCAGTTTGCCGTGCATTTCTTAATTGGAGTTATCCAACTGCAGATCAAATTTATGAAGAATGTTATGGTCTGGATGAATGTGATATTTCCATAAATTCTGTCCAGAGCCACATATCTAAACTGCGAATAAGACTTGCCCCATTTGGCATTTCAATCGGTGTCAACCGTGGCGTTGGATATGTGATGCCAAAAGCTGATGTGGAAACACTTAGAGGTTTGAGCGACCTTCAAGGCAGGTCGCCAAAGTGACAAACCCGATCCCTGCCCATTTGAAACCCTATGTTGATATTCTCGGTAAAACGCTTGCCGCAGAATTCTTCTTGGCGTTTGGCGGAGCTGAAATTTATTTGGCAAAAAAACCGACAGAAGTCAGCATGGTTGCGCAGATGATAGGTGTAGAAAAAGTAGGTAAGCTGGCAAAGGAATTGGGCGGGATGCATGCGAAGGTTCCACTGGCAAAAAGGTGGTCTGCCGAGCATTATTTATCGCAGGGATGGTCAATTGCAAAAATTGCCCGTAGTGTCCGCGCAGATATGGCAACGGTTCGCCGTTGGCTTGGGCCGGGACCATCAAGTCGGCAAATGGATATGTTTGAGAAATCGAACAACCTCTAACCCACGCGCCTGCGTGGGCGGTATAGAAATCCCAAAATGACCATTCTGCAAATCAGGAAATTCACTGATTTGAAAGTGGTCTTATGGTTGATCCCCTCAACTTCACAACACCAGTTATCGCAGACACATGAACCAAGGCACACTCATAGCCTTGCGCGGTATTGGTAATCAGCTTTGGTCCAAAGGCATAGACGATTTTGCCAACATGATGGCTGATCGTGGTTGGTTTAAGTTTATTGGCAATCATTACGAACGGTCAAAAGCCCTAGAGTTTTTGAGGTCTAATGACTGTCCACGGCCAATTGTATTTATGGGCCATTCAATGGGTGTCGATACCATTGATGATCTGGCTGAAGAATGGGGCAGAGCTATTGATTTGTTCGTTTCCATCGGTAGTGCATGGCCGGAAATTGTCCCCGATAATGTCAAACGAGTTTTGAGCATCGACGCTGAAACAGGCGGTCGTTTTCACGTCAAGGGTGGCGATGTGAATGACCAAGTGATTATCCCCGACACAACCCACACATCTGTTGATGATGCACCTGCACTTCACAAATTGGTGCGTGAAGCAATGGAGAAACTTGTGAGTGATAAATCCACCTTGCCAGTTGTGCCGGTTCATCCGCTGCACAATTCCATTTTGAAAGATTATGAAGCCACTTGGCAGCATTTCATGGACGCTGATAATGAACCGCCCCGGCAAAAAGCGTGGCAGGAGGCGTTCTTTGCAAGTGTGCGTGGCAGTGTTCTCAAGCCTCTTAGTCAAAGCCAAGTTGATGGCCTGAAAACTATGGTGTTCATCTGGCGGCTGTTTTACTCGAAATATCAGATTGCCTTTTTTGCTGGTGTGGCCGGACAATCGGTGAAGGAAACCGGCGGTAAAATGGTCGCCGTTAGAGAGACTTTCGCAGATAGTGATGCGCAGGCAGTAGCCCGGCTGGAAAGTGCATGGGCGAAAGGGCAATTGCAGGCTGTGGGTGTGCGTGATCCCTACTGGCGCGATGAGGGTCTTGGCAATGGTTTTGGCCGTGGGATTATCCAGCTCTCACGCGATAGTGGCTATCGCAAAGCGATGGCGATGCTTTGGGATACGCTCCAAATAAAAGTCAACATGGTGCAGGATTACAATCTGGCACTCGACCCGTTGGTTTCAGCAATTGTGGCCTTTGGCGGTTGTATCCATGGCACTTTCACATCAACCAAATTTTCTGATTATGTCCGTGAAGATGGTTCGTTTGATTTCTACAATGCACGTTCTGTCGTGAATGGCGACAAGCGCAGGGTTGGTAAGGAAATCGAACAAGATTGCAACTCGTTTTTGAGCGCCCTTCAGGACGCCGAACGTGCAGCACCGGGATGGTTGGCCCTTGAAATTGAACCAGAGCCGACAGAGCCGGTTCCTGTTGATCCTTTGCCCGTTCCCAGTGGTGAGTTGACACTTGAAAACCTTCGCACTTGGCCATCACCCGATTTGATGGCAGCAGGCGTGAAGGCATCTGATTTGAACAAGCTTGTCCTGATTGTTCTGCAGGAGCGCGACAATCCCGAAATTCAAACCAAGGCGGCAATCTTGCTGCCGCAAAACGAGGTAGAAACTATGACTGCACTTACAGGAACAAAACATGTTCTCAAATCAAAACGTATTTGGGGATTGTTGGGTGTACTGATCGGAACCTTCGTTCCGGGCGCACAGCCAGTGATTGATATGCTTTCTCCAGAAGTCATCGGTGCAGCCCCCGAAGTGGCCGATCAGCTGAAAGAAAATGGCAAAAATGTCGCAGAAGCAATCAGGCTTGTCTTTACAGGATTAAGTGCGCTGTGGGCTCTCTACGGAAGCTATGTCGCCAAGGAAAAGCTGACAGTGTCCTTGAAGTAATCCGAATACCTAGCGCTGCATGCTCATACGCTGTGTAGCGCTAGTTTCCAAACAGACGCATTCAGGAGGCCGCTAGAGTGGCAATGAACAAGCAGACCAAAAGGCTGGTTTTAACCGGTGGATTTTTCGCCATTGTCGCCGCATGGGCGCTGTTTGTGGCACTGGTGACAATCACCGATAAGCGATTGCCGGGGCGCGATGCCATTGGCGATTTGCCCGTATTCGAGCGGGAGAATTAGACTGTGGACGTAGTATTATTTCAAAAAACATTGAGTGCTGTTTCGATTTTGATATCACTCGGCGTTCTTTTTTACGCATGGTTCACAGCTCGCTCCAAAGTCAATGAAGAACATTTGAAGTCAGTCGACCTGATTTTGGATGATCACAAAACCAGAATTCAGGAAATGGAAGGTGAGCTGAAACACTTACCGGGCAAGGATGATGTAACCGATCTCAAACTTACGATATCGGAACTAAAGGGTGTGGTGGGACGCATGGATGAAAGCATGAAAAACGTCCAGCGCGGCATGAATAATGTCACCGAGTTTCTGCTGAAAGAGAAAAAGTAAAATGGATTACAGTGAACATTTAGCACAAGATGCCCGCCTGATTATTTTGCGCGAACTGATGAAACAAAATTCCGGTAGTCTCAACGAAACCATTTTGACTGTCGTGCTGGATAGCTTCGGCCATCGACAATCCCGCGAGTGGGTTCAAACGCAACTGAACAAAATGAAAGATTTGGGAGCTGTGACAGTTCTGGATGCTGGTGTTTTGGTTGCAACGATTACCAGAGCCGGAATTGACCATGTTGAACGCCGGTCTTTAATTTCGGGCATTGCCAAACCTTCACCGGAGGTTTGATAAATGGCCAGCGCCAAAAAGAACAATCGCAGACGCAAAGGCCGTGGCAGATTATCGGCCATGGAACAGTTGCCTTATGCCTGCGATGAAATCATTGCATGGGCATCTAACGAGTTGCGCGACCGCGACCGCACCCAAACGGAAATCTATGAAGAGTTCAACACCAAGCTGGAAACGCTTCAAAAAGAGCATCGCGGCGAACTGGAATTCACCATTCCGAGCTTTTCGGCCTTCAATCGATATTCAATCAATCTGGCTGCCCTCACCCGCCGCCTAGAGCAAACCCGCGAAATTGCAGCGGCCATATCCAAACGGTTTGATGCAGAGGCCAGCGACGATCTGACATTGATTGCCGCCGAGGCGATCAAAACGCTGGTGTTCGAATTGCTGACGATGTCCGGTGAAGGCGGTGTCGATCCGAAGGGTGCAATGCAACTTGCTGCAGCTCTGCGAAATGCCACGCAGGCGCAAAGTGTTTCTACCGCTCGCCGTGATAAAATTGATAAACAGTTCACCGATCAAGTTGAAGAAGCTGTTGAAATCGCGGTGAAGGAAGGCGGCCTGTCGGCCAAGGCAGCAGAAGAAATCATTGATAAGATTTTGAGTGTGCCCAAAAAATGAGCATGATCACACCAAAAGAGGATTGGGCAGAACTTCGGCGTAAAAGCACAGAAGTCATGCCAGAGTTGGCTGAAAAGCTTGGCTTGACCAAAGTGCTTTTAGGCTATCAGGGACGAACAGTAAGACTGCTGGAAAGCGCCTGCCCGGTTCTGTTCATTGAAAAATCCCGCCGCATTGGTTTGACTTGGGCTTTGGCCTCTTATGCAGTGTTACGAGCAGGTCGTGCGAGGTCTGCCGGTGGCATGGATGCCATGTACATTTCTTATTCGCGGGAAATGACACTTGAGTTCATTGATGCCTGCGCCATGTGGGCAAAGGCATTTTCTGAAGCCGCGATGGAAATGCAGGAATTCCTCTTTGAAGATAAGCACAAGGATGGCGACCAAAGCATTCAGGCTTTCCGCATTCGCTTTGATAGTGGTTTTGAAATCGTTGCATTGTCATCTGCTCCCCGATCTCTGCGCGGCAAACAGGGTCTGGTGATTATTGACGAGGCTGCATTCGTTGATAATTTAAAACAACTCCTCAAGGCCGCAATGGCGTTTTTGATGTGGGGTGGTCAGGTCGTAGTTTGCTCGACACACAATGGCACCGAGAATGAATTCAATATTCAGATACAAAAAATACTCGGCGGGACGTCTAAGTTTAAGCACCTTCGCATTGATCTGGATGATGCCCTGAAGGATGGGCTCTACGAGCGCATTTGTCTTGTGACCGGAGTAGAGTGGACGCCAGAAGGTGAAGCCGAATGGCGAGACGATTTACTTGGTTTTTATGGTGACAGTGCCGACGAAGAATTGTTCTGCATTCCGTCCCAAGGTTCTGGCTCTTGGCTATCCATGCCTCTGATTGAAAGCCGAATGAACCTGCCCGGCCCAGTATTGCGGTTGGACCTGCCGAAAAACTATTTGCAATTGTCACAGGTGGAACGGGCCACTCTGCTTTCGCCCTTTATGCACGATCTTGAAGAGGCGTTGGACAAGCTCGACCTCGACAAGCAATATGCCCACGGGTTCGATTTCGGCCGGGTTTCCGATTTGACCGTATCCACACTGCTGTCAATTGAAACCAATATGGATCGCTCGGAAGCAATCACGGTCGAGCTGCGCGGTGTTCCCGGTAATGAGCAGAAAATGATTGTGGCCTTGATGTTGAACCATGTACGCCATCGTTTGGTGGGTGCAGCATTCGATGCTACCGGCATGGGCTGGACTGTGGCAGAAGATATGGGCCGGTTGTTTGGCCTGCGAGAGAAAGAAGAAAGCACCGGTTTGGTGATGGCAATTCACTTTAGCCAGGAGTGGTACAGAATTAACATGCCGCCCGTGAAAGTGGCCTTCGAAGATTGCGCAATTCATCTTATTGAAGATCGCGAACACGCAACCGATTTGCACATTGCAAAAGTCATTCGGGGAATTCCCAGAGTGCCAGATGTTCGAACCGGAGAAGGCGATAAAAAGCGACATGGCGATTTTACCGTTGCACTGGCGCTGGCCTATTATGCCAGCCGCATGGCTTGGCATGAATATAGCTATGAAGCGCCAAACCTGCCCGGTCGATCATCCAGTCAGAGCCGTGACGAGAAATTCAACAATTCAGATTACGACGATGATTTTGCGGCTCGTGATCCCTATTCAACGCCACTCGGCGCAACCATACGCGGAGGATTTTAGCAATGGCCACCTATGCAGGCATTACCGATAAATGGGGTAATGAGATTGAAAAAGATACCCTGTCCGAAGAAATTGCAGGCCCGACCGTTTCCGGCATTCGTTCGCCCCTCACCTCATATCCCGGTGACAATCTCAATCCTGAAAAACTTGGCCAAATTCTGAAAGCTGCAGATGCTGGCGATCCAATTCAGTATTTGGAACTTGCCGAAACCATGGAAGAGCGCGACCCGCATTATGTGGGTGTTCTTGGCACACGTAAGCGGTCAGTTTGCCAGTTGGAAATTACAGTTGAAGAATATAGCAACGATGCACTGCACATTGAACAGGCGGAACGGGTGCGCGAATGGCTCAAACGTGACGAGCTCGAAGATGAGGCATTTGATATTCTTGATGCTGTCGGCAAGGGTTATTCGTTCACGGAAATTATCTGGGATAGTTCGAGCGGACAGTGGGAACCCAAAAGACTTGAGTTCCGCGATCCGCGCTGGTTCCGCTTTGACAGGAAAGATGGCAGGTCGCCGCTCTTAATTGAAGAGAGTGGCGCAGAACGTCCCCTGCCCGCCTTTAAGTTTATCCAGCATATCATCCGGGCCAAATCCGGCATCACTGTTCGATCAGGCATTGCACGGGCTGTGGCATGGACGTGGATGTTTGGAATGTTCAACCAGCGTGACTGGACGATCTTCACGCAAAACTATGGCCAGCCAATTCGTGTCGGTAAATACGGCCAGAATGCCACCAAGGAAGATCGGGCGACATTGCTTCGCGCAGTTACCAATATTGCCAGCGATTGTGCGGCTATCATTCCAGAAAGCATGCTGCTTGAATTCATTGAAAGCAAAACCGGTTCGACCAGCTTGTCGCTCTATAAAGATCGTGCCGACTGGCTGAACCATCAAATATCCAAAGCAGTGCTTGGCCAGACTGCCACCACGGATGCCATTGCCGGTGGCCATGCGGTCGGGCAGGAACACCGGCAAGTTCAGGAAGATATTGAACGCGCTGATGCCAAGGGCCTTGCCAGCGTCTTAAACCGTGATCTTGTTGCCCCATGGATGATGCTGGAATACGGGCAGGAAAAAGAACATCCGAGAATTAAGATTGGCAGAGCGGATCAAACCGATGTCAAACAGGTTGTGGACGCAGTAACAAAGCTCGTTCCACTTGGTTTGAAAATCGGTCAAAACCAGATGCGTGAGATTGTCGGAGTTGGTGCGCCGGATGAAAAAGACGAATTGTTATCCACACCGGCAACAAAGGCCAATCCATCAAAAGAGCAGGAAGACGACGAACCGGCAACCGAAGCTCTTGCTGCCGAAGTCAGCGACCGCACTGATCCAACCAACCCAGCCGATGCAATCAGCCGGGCTGGCCGTGAAGCTGCCGAACCTTCAATTGATGATTTACTGGCTACCATGAAAGAAATTATCGATAGCACAGACACACTGGAAGAAGCCGCTGAATTAATCCGGGCAGCACTTGAAAAAGATGTGCCTCTTGCTGATCTGGAAGATGCCATGCGCCAAGCTTTGCTATTGGCCGAGTTGACAGGCCGGGCAGAAATGCAGTCAGATATTTAAATGGCCAATTTCCAGCCCACCGAAGCAATCGAATTTTTAAAGCAGCGTTTGGCCTTGCCCGATGAAGTCTGGCAGGCATTGATTGAACAAGTGGATGCAGCTGCTCGCTCACGCGCATTAGATATGTCTCGCTCCATGCATGAAGACATTTTGAAGGCCATTCAAAAGGCGCTCGAAGAAGGAACAACCAAGGAGATGTTCCGCAAAGAATTTGACCGAATAAGCAGGTCGCGTGGCTGGAAAGGTGATAATGAGGGTGGTTATAGATCAAACCTCGTTTTCCGCACCCAGACCAGCCAAGCCATGGCATCGGGACGCTGGCAGACAATCCAGCGCGTAAAGAAACGGTTCCCATATCTACGCTATGTGACGGTCGGAGATCATCGGGTACGAAAAGAACATCTGGCATGGCACGATACAATTTTGCCAGTGGACCATCCGTGGTGGCTGACCCATTACCCACCCAACGGATTTAATTGCCGTTGCCGGATCATGCAGTTGAACGATAGCTTGATGAAGCGTTTTGGTTTCGAGGTGAGCGAACAAGCGCCGCCGATGAATGTTGTGGAGCAGATTGTGCGTGACGGGAATGAATATAAGAAAGTCAGCACCCCTCAAGGCATCGATCCGGGCTTTGCCTATAATGCGGGCGAACGTGGGCTGCTTTTGCTGAAAAAATAGTAGTTTTGGGAAAATCGACACAATTGCGCACAGGCTGCAACGAACCCGCTCTCAAGTGCCATCATACCAAACACGATTGCACCATGCCTCAAATTGCCTCAAATGTGCTTCGAAAGCGATTTGATAGCTGGATGTGAGGTTGATTTCTGGAATTTCTGATAATTTGCCGAATTCTGCCCTCAACAGGCAAAATCAATGAACTGTCAAAAATGAGGCAATCCCCATGAAACAGATCTCGCAATCAATTTAAAATGCATTTAGATCTCGCATCGCCAAAAACGGCGATAAGATATGATGCCAATTTGAAACGGTTGCGCATTTTGCCGCTATCGCTTATCTCTGACCTGACCAAATTTCCCACCCAGACCATTTGATATCGATCTAACCCACGCACCTGCGTGGGCGGTATGGTTTTGGGATTTGCCGTAATTCTTGCGGCATGTACTTCACGCACCTACTTAATTCAGCAATACCGACAACCTTCGCCCAATCCGGTGATTGGATGTTGATTGTGCCTGCCGGTGATTTCTCTGCTCGTGATGGTCGCCAGTTCAAAGCCGGTGGTTTGGCGGTGATGAATGCAATCGTTGAGCGTACCCTTGCCCGTGCCGCCAATACCGAGCTGATGGTTGATTACGACCATCAGGGGTTGGCTGTCGCAAAAGGGCAAGGCGGCAATGCAAAAGCGGCTGGCTGGATTAAGAAGCTCGAAGCTCGCGAAGATGGCATTTACGCATTGGTTCAATGGACTGATACAGCAAGGTCCGAGATCAAAGCTGGCCAATATCGCTACATTTCTCCGCTGTTGACCGCAGACAAAGACCATCAAATTGAAGTCATACACAACATCGCCCTAGTCAATATGCCTGCGCTCGATCTCGAAGCGATTGCTGCAGCAGCAGAACTCAACCCAGAAAACAAGGAAAATGACATGCTTAAAGCAATCGCCAAGAAACTCGGCCTGAAAGAAGATGCAACCGAAGCTGAAATTATGGCTGCAATCGGGAAACTGAAGTCACCCGAAAAAACCGAGGCAATGAATGCGGAGCTGATCGCTGAAACTCTCAAGCCGGTTGCACTTGCTGCTGGCCTTGATGAAGATGCTGACGGTGAAGCGGTTGTTACGGCTATCAACGCTTTGGCCGAAGATACTGGTGACGGAACGACGATTGCTGCTCTGCAAACTGAACTTTCTAGCGCCACCAAAAAATTCAATACGCTTTCCGATACTATCACCACTGATAAAGCAGAAGCATTTGTCGATGGTGCAATTAAGGCTGGCCATGTCGGTGTGAAGCCGATGCGCGATCATTACGTCAAGCGCCACAAACTGAATGCTGCTGATGTTGAGCTGGAAATCAACGCCATGCCGATCATGGGCGATACGGAAACGACCATTCTGCCACCAAAGGGCGATACCCATGCTCTTTCGGCCAGCGACAGTCAGGTGATCGCGCAGATGGGGCTTTCAACCGACGACTTCAAGAAGACCGTCGAAGCCGAAACCGCTTAACCCCAAATCATTTAATCAGCCCGGACAACCCGGCACGGATATTCCGATCAACAGTCCAAGGAGACTATCAAAATGACCGCACTCACCAAAGACAGGGCCACAGCGGCGCAACTTGGCGACAATCAAGAGCACCCGGTTCTGGCAGCAACGATTGTATATGGCGGTTCTATCGCCTGTCTCAATGCGGCTGGCTGGTTGGTTCCGGGAGCAACTGCAACCACGCTAACAACTGCTGGTCGTTGTGAAAGCCGAGCAGATAATTCTGCTGGTGCCAATGGCGACATTAACGTTCAGGTCAAAAAAGGGATTTTCCCATTTGCCAACTCTGCTGCAGCGGACGAAATCACCCGCGCCGAGATCGGCGACGATTGTTACATCGTAGATGATCAAACGGTCGCAAAAACCGATGGCACCTCCACCCGCTCTGTTGCCGGAAAAATCGTGCAGCTCGATAGCCATGGCGTTTGGGTAGCTCTCGGCATTTAATTTTAATCGGCCTGACTGGGTCACTGGCCAGAACCGGCCACACAAAAACAGGAACATCACATGCTTATCAACACATCCTCTCTCGACAGCCTTCGCAAGGGTTTCAGCACTGCTTTTGCCAATGGACTTGGTCAGGCTGAAAATACTTATGACCGGATTGCCACAACGGTTCCCTCATCCACGAGCGAAAACAAATATGGCTGGCTTGGCAAAATGCCAAATATGCGCGAGTGGATCGGCCCGCGTAGCGTGGAAAATATCGCAGAACATGATTATGCGATCAAAAATAAAAAGTTTGAGCTGACCCTTGGTGTTGCCAGCGATGATATCCAAGACGACAATCTGGGTGTTTATGCGCCACTGTTCACCGAAATGGGTGCAGCGACTGCTGCACATCCGAACATGTTGGTTTATGCCGCCCTGTCCGCTGGCTTTTCTACCCTATGTTATGACGGCCAGAATTTCTTTGATACCGATCACCCGGTGCTTGATGCAAACAAGAATGAAATCTCTGTTGCCAACACCGATGGCGGCGGCGGCACTCCTTGGTTCCTTTTGTCCACCAAACGCTCTCTCAAGCCGCTCTTGTATCAGGAACGCCAAAAGGCAGTCTTTACGGCGCGTGACCGCCTTGATGATAGCAATGTGTTCAATCTCGACGAATATCATTATGGCGTCAAAAGCCGCTGCAATGTGGGCTATGGCTTCTGGCAAATGGCATGGGGTTCAAAACAGACATTGAACAAGGCCAATTATGCCATTGGTCGCCAAGGCCTGATGGGCATGAAGGGCGACTACGACCGCCCATTGGGCATCATGCCTGATTTGCTGGTTGTCCCGCCATCCCTCGAAGGTCAGGCACTGGAAATCCTGAATGCAGAACGTGATGCAGCTGGTGCCACCAATGTTTACAAGGGCACCGCCGAGCTTCTCGTTTCTCCATGGCTCGCCTGATCCTAAATCTTTAATCCAGTTCCGGCCCATGTGGCCGGAGCCAATGCCTTGAAGGCAAGGGAACAAGACTATGAATGCTCAAGAGAAAAAGAAACTGGTGGGTCTGGAAAATGCAGCCACCGCCGCATTTGAAGACAAGAAAGCTGCTGACCTAGTGTTGAGCAAAGCTAAGGGTGATGATGTGCAGACCGCGAAGGATATGTTGGTAGAAGCTACAAAAACATTTGATGCAGCTGATACTAAATATCAGGATTACCTGAAAGTAATTCAGGTGCGTGAAGAAAAGAAATCAACATCGAGCAACGACAATTCCGGCGATGCTTCAGCAGTAAAAACCAAAGCGAAAACAGAGCCGAAAAAAAAAGCGGCGTCCAAAGGTAAGATGATCACTGTCACCGCCTTTGCAGATCGCCGCCGTGCCGGTCGTTCTTTTGCTAAGGGCCAGCCTGTCGATATCCCATTTGATGAATTGGGCGAAGGTGAGTTTGACGCTTTGGATAATGATCCGGTGCTTGCAGTCTCTGAATAGAGTTTCGCGGAGTGGGGCAGCTTGGTAGCCCGCTAGGCTCATAACCTAGAGTGCGCCGGTTCAAATCCGGCCTCCGCATCCAGAATATCCCCCCGAGAAGGGCGGCGATGGAGAATTGCAAAAAGAATGCCTTTTTGCCGCTGCCCAAAATTCGGTCGCATTTGGTGCAGCGACTGACCTGTCTTTAACGAGGCGTTACCGCACTACCCGCCTCACCCCTACCGAAGGAAACATCATGAACCTCATGAAAACTTCACTAGCTATGGCAGCCTGTCTTTTGATTGGCTCTTGCACTTTGGCAACAGCCAATATGATGGGTGCCAGTCTTGAAATTGGTGCTAGTCTTGAACCGGATGGCTTTTTGTATGTCGCGCCACTGGACACAGAACAAGCCGCTAAAGCGGTGATGACAGAAAGCCCAGCATTTCACCAAATCGAACTTTACGCACTTGGTGATGAGTTGGACGGTCACATTATTTATCGCCGGCTGGTCACATCAGATGCGGTTAATGGTGAACGAATATCGAAGTTCAAAACTGACCATGCCGCTTTCAAAGTTCAAAGTCTGCACAAGCATCGCCACAATCGCAATTGCCCACACATCAAAACCGAAGTGGGTTGGCGATCAGCCTAGCTAAGTGTTCCAGCGGAGTGTCGCGGGAGATTAGTACCTCTAAGCCGGTTATCGCGGGAGCGCCGAAAGGCGGCGGTAGCGAACAGTGACAAACTTACTTCTCAAATATTGGAAACCATCAATTGCCATATTGCACCCAACAAGAGCTTGAAGATCGCTACAGCACACAATTGCTGATTGATATTTCTGATCGCGGCACTGTGCAAACTGGCGCGATTGATACCTATTTGATTACTGCGGCCATTGCCGATGCTGATGCTGTGATTGATGGCTATCTCAAGCCGATCTATGCCCTGCCCTTGGTTGAAACGCCTAATGTGATTGCATCGATCTCCAAGCGGATCGCGATCTATAACGCCCATTCAAATGTGGTTTCAGATAAGATTGAAGCCGATTTCAAAAATGCCATGGCGCAACTGAAAGACATTTCCAGCGGCAAATTGAAACTCGACGTTGCAGGCGTGGAACCGGATGGGTCGGGTGCCGCCGAAGTGCAGACCAATGATCCTGTACAAACATTTAGTGCCAGTACCATGAAGGATTTTATCTGATGGTCGGTGTTAAAATTGAGGTCAAGGGATCAAAAGCAGCCGATGCAGCTCTTGCCGAAGCTGTGGCAAGAATTGATAATCCACGTGAGCTTTATGACGATATCGGCGTGATGCTAACCGGTTCAACCCAGTTTCGATTTGAAACTGAAACCGATCCCGAAGGTAATCCGTGGCCGATGTCTTTGCGTGTACAGCTCGAAGGCGGCAAGACGCTAACCGACACCGGGTTTCTGGCCAGCTCAATCACCCATGAAGTTGGTGACGATAGCGTTGCTGTCGGCACCAATGCCATTCAGGCTGCCATTCATCAGCACGGCGGTGTGATCAAAGCCAAGACTGCCAAGGGTCTGCGCTTTCGCCCCTTGGGTGGCAATTCAGATATTATTCGCAAATCAGTCACCATGCCGCGTCGCGCGTTTTTGGGTGTCGATCCCGACGACGAAAAAGGCGTCATTGAACTTGTCGAAGGTTACATCGGTGAACCTCTTCATTCAGGAGGCTCCGATGCTCGTTGATGATGTCACCAAACGCATTAGTGAAAAAATCACGGTTCTGGAAGGCAGGGTTAAAAGTGCGGCTGATCTGGCAGAGTTGGTCCGGCAAAAGAAAATGCCGCAATCAAGCGTTGCTGCATTCGTCCTGCCTTTAGGCCTTCGTCCGCGAGACCAAGGCAATGCGGGTACCGGGTATTTTATCCAGTCGATTGACGACACCATCGGCATTATTCTGGTTATCCGAAATGCCAATGACATCACAGGCGGCAAAGCCCTGCCAACAATCGAAACCCTGCGCGATGAGCTAATTACCAACCTTGCCGGATGGATACCCGGCGACGAAATCGGCGGTTTTCGGGTTTCCCGTGGGCAACTACTTTCTGCGATTGATGGCACCGTAATTTATCAGCTCGATTTCACAATCCAAATCCAAGTGAGGAACACATGAGCAAGAAACCAGTCATGCCAAAAAAGCTGCCAAGTGGCGGCGGTTCTTATCTGGCCGAAAAAAACGGCGGATTAAACCAAGTTGAACGCACTCTCGAAGCCGGTTCAAACCCGGTTCAAAAGCCTGTTGAAGACACCGCAGAAAAACCAGCGGAAGCCAAGGGAGAATAGTTATGCCTATTCGTGAACAATCGAAAATCATCCTGTTAAAAATGGAAGCCGTTTACGGCACCGATCCAAATCCAACCGGTGCAGCCAATGCGGTTTTGATGAAAGATGCAAAACTGGTTCCCATGGAAGGCGAAGACGTTTCCCGCGATTTGGAACTTCCCTATCTTGGCGGTCAGGCGATGATCCCAACCGGCTTGCGCGGTCGATTAACCGGCATGGTGGAAATGGTTCCATCGGGTGCAGCCGGTACAGCGCCAGCGTGGGGACCATTGCTTAGATGTTGTGCTGTGGCTGAAACCATCACGGGCGGTGTGTCGGTTGTTTACAATCCGATTTCGGACAATATGGAAAGTGCCACGATTTATTGGCAGCAGGGCGCAACGCGCCATGTGCTTACCGGCTGCCGTGGCACTGCGACAATAAAAGTGGGTGCGCAGGGTCTGCCCTATATTGAATTTGATATTTTGGGCCTTTGGTCACAGCCAACCGAGGAAGTACGGCCAACGCCTGACCTATCTGCTTATCAATCTCCGGTTCTGGTCACTAATGCCAACACACCCACTTTTACCGTGAACGGTGTTTCCATGGTTATGCGCGAAATGATGCTGGCCTTGAATAATCAGGTGGAGCCACGCCTGTTGGTTGGTTCCGAAGGCATTGTTATTCCAAATCGCGAGGATGCATTATCCGCAACGGTTGAAGCCGTGCCGCTAACGACTTTCGATCCATATGCATTGGCGCAGGCGCAAACCTTGCTGGCGGTTAATCTGGTGCACGGCACTGTGGCTGGCAAAATCACTAGTTTGAGCCTGCCAACCTGCCAAATGAAACGCCTATCCGGCCTGCAGAACGCACAGGAAATCGTGGAATGGCCATTGGAGCTTTCACCATTGCCAGCCGCTGGCAATGACCAGTGGACAATCAACCTCACCTAACAGGAAAAACAACATGCTGAAAATTGATGACAATCCGACCTTCTGGAACACGGTTAAATTTCAATTGGGCGAAGAAGAACCGGAGACCTTCAAAGTCAAATTCACGGTCAGAACCTTTGAAGATATCGACGGTATCGACCTCACCGATCCAGAAACTGCAAAGACATTTTTGAAAGACACTATTTGTGATCTCGATGACATTGAGGATATCGACGGAAAAGCAGTCAAATACTCTGCGGAGCTTGTCGAAAAATTGCTGAAACACCCGCACATATCCAATGCCATATACCGCGCCTATATGCGCGGAGCTGCCGGAGCTGAACAGGGAAACTGATTGCGGCGGGCCGTGCTTGGATAAAAGGTAATTTATCCGACCAGCCCAAAGCCGCCAATCCGCAAGATGATGTTTTTGCCGATGCCGAACGCATGGGAATACCGAAGGAAATAGTCGAGACCATGTTGAACCAATCCACCCACGAAAGTTTTACCGGCGTATGGCCTGTAAACGTGGCTGCAGTAACCGCCTTCACGGTGGTTTGCAGCCAGTGGCGGACCAGTGGCGCATTCTATCTCGGTCTTGATTATCCCGGCGTGAACATTGCTCTCAAAGCGGTAGGGATCAAATTGTCCAAGGATTTGTTTTCCCGCCTGCAAGTGATCGAATTCACCGTGACCAAATTACTAAATGGAGGGCAGCAATGACCCTCAATACTGCCCTGCTTGTCAAAGGCGATGCATCGGGTGCCAAGAAGGTTTTGAAGGAAACCAGAACCGAATTACAGGCCACCGCAAAAGCTGCCAAGGCAGTCGGTAAAGCTTCTGCTATTGCAAATAACAACATGACCATGTCCGCTGGCAAATCAGTCTCTGCCATCAAGTTGAATAATCAGCAACTGCAGAATATGCAGTTTCAAATGAACGATATGGCGGTGATGATGGCATCGGGCCAAAACCCGTTTGTGATGATCATGCAACAGGGCATGCAGATCGGCCAGATATTCGGACCGGGTTCAACCGTTCAAGGCGCACTGAAATCAACCGGTGCCGGTATCATTTCATTCCTGACAAATCCAATCAATCTGGCCATTGCCGGTTTCGCTGTTGCTGCAGGCGCGGCATCGTTGCTTTGGGATGTTATGAGCGGATCGGAAGCAAAAACAGCCAAGGAAGCAACCGAAGAACTATTGGAGTTCGTTGACGGTCTCGACAAAGAATATGACGATGCTGCAGAAGCCGCTAAACGCTATTTCAATGCTGCCAAACCGCAAGAATTTGTTGCTTCTCTGGCCAAAGAAGAAGCCACCAAGGCACTGAAAGAATACGAAGTTGCATTGGCCTCATTGCAGGAAAAAATCAATGGCACTGTTGCAATCGATTATTTAAGTTCATTCATTCCCAATGTCTCGGAGGGCATCGACAAAGTCAAAGAACTTGGACGCGCTTTTCTCGATGGTCAAATCTCGGCTAGTGAGCTAACCGCTGAAGTTTCGAAAATAGCGGATAATGAAGCACTACCAGATGTAGCCATCAGATATGCTCGTGAAGTCAGGAACGGGGCAGACGAAGTGTTGGGGCTGAATGCCAATGTGAAAGGCACGACTGTCTTGGTCGAACAACTGGTGAGTGGCGCAAATACATTCGCCGGAGCTATAAATCGAGCTGCTGCCGGGCTTGCGGAGCAGACCATCAAACTTACCAGCATGAAAATGGACGATCCCGAAAAAGGGACGGACCTGCGTAAATTATGGCAGCGGGAACAAAAACGCGAACAGCGTGAAGCACAACGCGCCGCACGGACCGGGAAGCGTCAGGCAAAACAGCGTCAGGCATTTGTAGACCTGCTCGGTGATCTGGAAAAGGAAGTTACAGCCCTAAATTCAGTTGGTGCCGAACGCACCCGCCTGCTTGCACAACTAAAAGCAGAGCAGGATATTCGTTCAGCAATCAATTCCGCTGGTGCCAATGCTACCGCCGATGAAATTAGCCGTCTGCAAATCCTTATTCCCCAACGCGATCATGACCTTAAAATGATGCGTGAAAAAAGCCGCATGACCAAACAGCTCGCTTCCAATTTCGCCAGTATGACACAACAGCTTTTATCCGGTGCCGATGCCAGCAAGGTTTTATTATCCGGTCTGGCTAATATCGGAAGCCAGTTGCTGCAAAAAGGGTTTCAAATGTTGCTTGGCGGCGGCGGTGCAAACCCATTGTCGCTACTGTTCAGTGCCAAGGGCAATGTCTTTTCCGGTGGCAATGTGCAGGCATTTGCCGATGGCGGCGTTGTGAATGGCCCTACATTTTTCGGAATGAATTCAGGTGTTGGCGTCATGGGTGAAGCTGGCCCTGAAAGCATCATGCCATTGAAACGCGGTGCAGACGGAAAACTCGGCGTCATTTCCCACGGTGGCAATTCAGTCATGGAAGTGCGTTTAGCGCCCGGTCTGATCGGCAGTGTTTTGCAGCAGGCATCGGGTGACGCCACCCGTATTGTGCAACAGGCAGCACCCCATATTTCGGCAGCCGGTGCAGAGCAGGGCAAAGAACTGGCCAAGGAAGATTTCTCAAGGCGCAGGTGGAATAGAGTATGACCGGCACCGTGACAGTTGAATTACCACAAGATATCTTTCAAACACGCGGCGGACCATTTGGGCTTGGTTCCTATCGGTTCAGCTCGGCTTCCAGTTTCCAGCCTTCAACACCCAGTTTTGGCCCGAACCTTGAAAACTTATGGGCATTCTCAATTGAAGCTTCGCCGCTTTCCAGACGCGAGACCATCTATATGGAAGCGTTTTTTGCTAGGCTTTCAACGAAGAACTGGGCATTTCGTGCCTATGATCCTTTGCGCCAATTACCTCTTGGTTTTGGCGGCGGTTACAGCCCTGCTAACGACGAAATCCTGTTCACCAATGATGCAGCACAAGATTTGTCTTTCTGTTCGGATCTCCGATTGCTGGAAGGTGCCACCACAGCACTGGTTAAAACCGAGGCACCACGCGGCGCTGATAGTGTTTTGATCAAAGGCCTTGATCTTTCACTGGCTGGAAAAACCATATTAGAGACCGGCGATCATTTTTCCATTGGTGTTCCGGGTGAAATGAATTTGCACATGTCCATGAGTGATTGTGTTTGCAGTGCAACTGGCGAAGCCCGGATTGATTTCATGGCTAAGCTTTGGAAACGTGCTTTGCCCGGTGATATTGTCAATTTCTACCGGCCTACCGGTCGCTTCATTCTGGTTGATACCGCCGCTAATGGCAGTGTCGAACTGGTGCGCTCATCCGGCCCGCTTTCCAGCGGCAATTTGTCGGCGATTGAAGTTCCCTATCAGGAGCCGCAACAATGACCAAAGCCACCCATGACGCAATCAAACTCAATTCACAGCATCATGTTTACCTGATTGAAATCTTCCATCCAGATGGCAATATCTGG
>JASFYT010000100.1:0-5178 GCA_045047085.1 Rhizobiaceae bacterium
AAATCAGAAATCAGGAGAATTTGAAAATGCTATCCCTCATCATCTATAACCCTGCTTTTGGCCAACCAAGCGGCAGCCCTTTTTGTACAAAAGCGCTTTGTTTGTTGCAAATGTCAGGCGTGAAATGGAAGCCTGAATACAGCAATGATCCGCGCTCAGCACCCATGGCCAAATTTCCGGTATTGCGCGATGGCGAAACCCTGATCGCCGACAGCAGTATTATCCAAAAGTATTTGGAAGAGCACCACGGCGCAGATTTTGGTTCCTGGTTAAGTAAGGAACAACAGGCCACCGGTCACGCTCTGGTTCGTATGGCAGAAGAACATCTGTATTTTCACATCGTAAATGATCGTTGGGGCCGCGACAAAGTATGGAAACGCACCATGCCTGTTTACTTCGAACAAATGCCAGCAATCCTTCGAATGTTCATCCCGGCCTCCATACGCAAGCAGGTGAAGGCTGGCCTGAACTTTCTTGGCATAGGCAGGTTTTCCGAAAACATGCTTGAAGATCGGGTAAACAGCGATCTTGCAGCAATCAGTAATATCCTCGCAGACAAAGAGTTCCTGTTCGGTGAAAAAGCATGCTTCGCGGATGCTGCAATCGTTGCACAACTGGCAGCAATGGCAGCAACGCCGAGCAACACTCAGGCGGCCAATGCGGTAAAATCAAATAAAAATCTGTACGAATACATCGCTCGTTTTCAAACGGCGCATTATCCAAAATCTACTTAATCGAAATACGATGAGATAGATCAACCCCATTGGTCAGGGTCAGCTGTGAAAATCCCGCAATTTTCAACAAGTCGAGAAAATTTAGATTTTCAGCTGATCCCGTTTGGGAAAAAAGCGGCGAGGTGCGCGCCATAGAACTCATGGAAGCAAGTAACGCCCGCAACTGGTAAAGGGTCTGATAACGATCTTTTTCCACCGCTATGATAATCAGTTTTTCACTATATTCGCCTTTGCCATACATATGATATCCCGGCGCAAAAGCTCGCTTATATTGTCGAGCATTGAGCCCGACCAACAATCCTACCCGCGATAATTTGGTGACATCGCGCAAAACCGGTAGCGGCGACACATAAAGTTCAAAAGTTTGCGGTGCCGGATAGTAATAGCCCGCATGTGTTTCGGCAGCACTTGCTGCACTAACGGACAAAAGAGCAAACAATCCTGCCCCGGCATACATCCTACAAAACTTAGAAATCACACGGCACATAATAGAATTTTCCTGCAAAATTGGGTCACTCGATTGTCTAACATGGAAATTTCCGCCGATCAAACGCCTCATCTCGGCCATTTTTGGCTGGTTTTGTAGGTTTTTCAACCTTTTCCCTATGCTTTCAGGCCCCGAATCAGTAATAAGAACAAATGAGCAACTCACAAAATGACGTGCCTTTTTTTGGCGATGAACGATCTGAATCCCCTGTCCCTGTGACGGGCAGCATAACCGAACGGGCGCTTGCAGCATCCAGCCAGTCCAAAGGCATGGTTGATTACCTCGAAGGATTGAACCCCGAACAAAGGGATGCGGTAACCTCCCTTGATGGCCCTTTATTGGTGCTGGCCGGTGCAGGAACCGGAAAAACGCGTGTGCTCACCACGCGCATTGCCCATATTTTAAAACAGGGCCGTGCATGGCCGAGCCAAATTTTGGCCGTGACCTTCACCAACAAGGCCTCAAAAGAAATGAAAATCCGCATCGCCAAATATTTAGGCGATACGGTCGAGGGCATGCCATGGCTGGGCACGTTCCACTCAATCAGCGCAAAAATTCTGCGCCGGCACGCTGAATTGGTGGGCCTCAAATCAAACTTCACCATCCTTGATACAGATGATCAGATACGACTGCTAAAGCAACTTATCCGTGCTGAAGGCATTGATGATAAACGCTGGCCCGCACGCCAACTTGCAGGCTTCATCGATGGCTGGAAAAACAAAGGCCTGTCACCTGAACGCATTCCCGAGGGCGACGCGCAAGCTTTCGCCAATGGCAAGGGGCGCGAACTATATGTGCAATATCAGGATCGCCTGAAAACTCTCAATGCTTGCGATTTCGGCGACCTTCTGACCGAATGCATTCGCCTCTTTCAGGAAAATCCGGACATATTGGCCGATTATCACAGACGCTTTAAATTCATGCTGGTGGACGAGTATCAAGATACCAACGTCGCCCAATATTTGTGGCTGCGCCTGCTCGCGCAAAAGACCAATGATAAAGACTATCAAAATATCTGCTGCGTCGGTGATGACGATCAATCGATATATGGCTGGCGCGGGGCCGAAGTCGATAACATCTTGCGCTTTGACAAAGATTTTGCCGGTGCAAAGGTTATTCGACTAGAGCGCAATTACCGTTCCACTTCTCACATTTTGGGCGCGGCTTCCCACCTAATTACCCACAATGACGGACGCTTGGGTAAGACCCTTTTCACTGAAATGTCCGACCCTGACGACAGCAAAGTGATGGTTACCGCAGGTTGGGATTCTGAAGAAGAAGCGCGCGCAATCGGCGATGAAATCGAACAACTTCAGCGTAAGGGCAACGCACTGAACGACATCGCAATTCTGGTTCGAGCCTCCTTCCAAATGCGTGAATTCGAAGATCGTTTCGTAACCCTTGGTCTCAATTACCGTGTTATCGGCGGCCCACGTTTTTATGAACGCATGGAAATCCGTGATGCACTGGCCTATTTCCGCGTAGTTTGCCAACCGGCGGACGATCTGGCGTTTGAACGCATCGTCAACACCCCCAAACGAGGCATTGGCGAAGCAACCCTGCGCATCATTCACGACAATGCCCGACCTCGCCGCATACCACTATTACAAGCCGCACGTGAACTAACCGAAACAGAAGAACTAAGACCAAAAGTTCGTAGTACCCTAAAGGGCGTTCTTGATAATTTCACCCGCTGGACTGGCTTGCTGGAAACCCTGCCCCATAATGAATTGGCAGAGATGATACTGGATGAATCCGGTTATACTGAAATGTGGCAAAACGACCGCAGTGCCGATGCCCCGGGCCGTTTGGAGAACTTAAAAGAACTCGTCCGCTCACTGGAGGAGTTTGAAAGCCTGCACGGTTTCCTCGAACATATTTCTCTCGTCATGGATACAGATAAAAACGAAAATCTTGACGCTGTATCCCTGATGACCCTCCATTCGGCTAAGGGTCTTGAATTTGAAAACGTCTTCCTCCCCGGCTGGGAAGAAGGCTTATTTCCGCACCAAAGATCTCTCGACGAAGGCGGAAAAACAGGTCTCGAAGAAGAGCGCCGCCTCGCTTATGTGGGAATAACCCGCGCCAAAGCGCGTTGCTACATCTGGTTCGTTTCCAATCGCCGCATTCACGGCCAATGGCAGTCTTCAATTCCTTCCCGCTTCATCGATGAATTACCCGCAAGCCATGTGGAAGTGGTCGAGGGAAATTCAAACTATGGCGGTTACGGTAATTCCGGCACCAGCAGGTTCGACACCTCTGACCCATTTGAAAACACCTATTCCACACCCGGTTGGAACCGCGCCAAGTCACGCAGCAACACAAATACCAAATCCAATTGGGGAACCCGCTCCGGCCCGCAAACAAAATCAAATACGATCGAGGGCGAATTAATCGCCTCCTCAGTTCACGATACTGCTGGAAATTTCAGTCTGGGAGACCGTGTCTTCCATCAAAAGTTCGGCAACGGAAACATCACGCTGATAGACGGCAACAAGCTCACTATCGCCTTCGACAAAGCCGGTGAAAAACGCGTTCTGGCATCCTTCGTGGAAGCGACCTAAGGTCTAGCCTCCTTGGCACTGTTCGTCGTCATCAATGCGGGATGCAGGCCTTGATCTTTCGGGGATTCAATACCTCTCAAAACTCATCGCCGCCTTATCTTTTTTTATCAATTACGACCTTGGCAATCAGCAATGCCGAATATATCGATTTCATCACTCTGCGACCGGGCGGTTCACCGTCACTCAGATACAGAATCAGCGACCTTCCAATGCCGTGAACCAGAGCAAGAAGTTAGAGTCCAGAGCGCTTATCGTTCGACCTATACGGTTGAGATCAGACATGGGTAGATCTCCAACACGCTTGAGTCACATTCCCGATAGAGTTGAATCCCCATATTAGCGCATGACCGAGTTGCGGACAAAGCCGAATTAGAACATACGCACAAAATACTGGCATTTCTCAGGTGGACGGATAGAGTCTATGTATATGACTTTTGAATTAACCCTATTGATACTTTTGGCTGCGGCTTTGCACGCAGGGTGGAACGCACTGATCAAAATCAGTGGTGACCGAATTGCCGTAATGGCGGTAGTTACACTTGCAGGAAGCATCCTCTCGATTTTCGCTTTGCCTTTTGTGGATAGCCCTGACCTTGCCAGTTGGCCATTGCTTGCACTGACTATCTTAATCCATACGGGTTATCATTTCTTTCTTCCCATTGCCTATGACCATGGCGACCTTGGTCAAGTCTATCCAATTGCGCGAGGCGTAGCTCCAATTCTTGTCACCTTGGGCGCTTTTATTTTAGCAGGAGAACAAGTTGGCCAACTGGCCATGGTTGGTATTCTGTGCCTAGCCGTTGGCGTTATGGCGCTCTCATTCGACGGTGGAAAGATCAATGGGATCAATCCCAAAGCAATAATCTTTGCGTTATTGACGGGTGTTTGCATTGCCTCGTACACAGTTGTCGATGGGTTGGGCGCACGGCAAGCAGGGTCAATTTTGGGTTTTGCGGTGTGGCTCACTATTGGTGATGGAATTCTGACTTTCTTGATTGCGCTTATTTGGAAACGGCGCGAGATCGTTGCTATTGCAAAAAATAACGCTCTGACGGGAATCGCAGGTGGAGCTATGCAGGTTGGAGCTTATTGGATCATCATTTATGCATTAGCTGTAGCACCTATGGGCATGGTCTCTGGCCTCCGCGAGACAAGTGTTCTATTTGCAGCGCTCATTTCGACTTTCTTGTTGAAGGAAGGATTTGGGGTTTGGCGTTTCGTGTCGGCTGGTCTTGTTACCTTTGGACTAATCCTCGGTCGAATCAATAGATAGGATATTGTGAACTGGTAACTATGGGCTTATTCCGTTGAAAAACTCGGCCCTGAATCTGTTATGATTTTGGATTTTCCTCAGAGCGTCGCTGGACCTTATGCCTGTTATGCCGCGAGGCTT
>JASFYT010000101.1:0-38563 GCA_045047085.1 Rhizobiaceae bacterium
ACCATGCTGCACCAAACTGGCTGCCACGCAATTGCTCGGGATCTTCCGAAGAAAATGCATAGCCGATAGTGCCATTCGACCATTCCAATTGACGTTTAGAGCTCAACCAATTTGGCCGATCCCCTTTGTCATGGATTGCCAACAGGCCGGATTCTCCTTCAATCATCACATCTCGAACATCAGCAAATGAGCCACCAACAAGGGCAATGCGCCCGGCTCCGTCGCCGGGAAATAGTATGCTTCCTGCGACAATCGCCTTGATCCATTCGGCACCGGTGCGGGTTTTTCCCGATCCCCTGCCGCCCAGTAAAAGCCATGTGCGCCAATCACCTAATTCCGGTCGCTGGTTTGTTCGGGCCTGTAAGTGCCAGGCTCTGTCGAGCCAGTGCAAATCGTCTAGATCCAACGAGCCAATAAACTCAGTTATTTTTTTCGCGTTGGATAATTTTTTCAATTTTTCGAGCAAGTCGTCGGTGGATTTCCAATATTTCTTCGCTGTCGACAACTTTGTCATCTGCCGCCTTTTCCATGCGTTTTTGCATTTCTTCCAACCCTTGTAATGTCTTCACCAATGTCGCCAGAGAACGAATGCGCCCGTCCGAGGGACCATCCGATTTTTGATGACGTTCAAACTCTGTAATTTCCTGCCGGATGATACTGATCAAACTGGCAAACGTTTGCGTTAGATCGTTGGGTAAAACACCCTCCGTATTATCTGGCGCTTTCTGCAAGTTCCAGTTTTCTTGAGTGGCTCGTTCAAAGACCCTGCCCGGCTTTAAATTCATAAGGTGGTCGAGATAACCAACCGCACCCGGGCATAGTTCAACGATACGCCGGGCCGCTGCCCAGCGAATTTTAGCAGTGTACATCAATTCAATAATTTCATTTTGAGAGGGCCAGAAACACAAAAAGGAAAACACCGTAATGTTTTCCCGCACTTCTCTAACCATGACATATGTATAGCCGAACACCGGTTCGGTGTCAATGATTATTTTCCTATTTTAGGAATTTTTTCACAATAACATTGAGTCTTGAGTTGTTGTTCCTCGATGGAGGTATTCAATTGAGTTCTTTATGAGTGATCTCGACGGCCCCACCAATTGGGGTATGGCACTCCCCTCGAAGAGCCGCCTCAATGGCAGATTGAGGGCCAATCAGTTTACCACACTTACCGCAATTTAAGATTGGGTCCTCGGTCTCACCACTTGAGTTTCTAAGGGTGGTACCTAAGCAATTCAAACATTTTAACTCAGCGATAATGGCAATTTTTTTCATAATCCTGCTGTCCCCTCTTATTTTAGAATAGATCAACACTCATCTTCGTAGAGAAGGTCATCTATAGTATACAATAGTTTTCACATCACTCAAAGTCATCAATCAGATAATCTTCATAATCTGTTGCGGTCAGCCCGTCTTCGCTGACCACGTTACCTCGTACGCTTATGCCTGCTTGGTGTACTGTTTCGGGGTCGCCTGAGATTAGTGGATGCCACCAGTGTAGCTCCTTGCCCTCTTCGACCATCCGGTAGGCACAGCTTGAGGGTAGCCAGCTTATTTCATTTAGTTTTTCTGGAGATAGCTGGATGCAGTCGGGCACTGTGTCGAAGCGGTTTTTATAGTCCTTGCACTGGCATGTGCCGTGATCGAGCAGAGTGCAGGCGATGTTGGTGAGGTGAATTTTGCCCGTGTCCCAGTCCTCCAGCTTGTTCAAGCAGCAACGCCCACAGCCGTCGCAGAGAGATTCCCATTCTTTGGGCGTCATCTCGGTGAGCTTTTTGGTTTTCCAGAATGGCTGTTTCATGCGGGGCAGACAAATTATATTTGGGTTTTTTGCGCTGAAAGTGCGTTATGACACGTGCAAGAGCCACATCAATAGCTAATATTATTATTACAGTAATTTTACTACAACATTAAGGGTTATCTGTTGTATAAAATAATGCGAAGCACCGCTCAAATATTCGGCAACATTTGGAGAAACCGTGCGCGATCCGTTCAATAATTCCAATAAGGGTAAAGGCCGCAATCGGCTGCTCGATTTTGATTCGTGGATTGATTCATCTCTCTATACGATGTTCAGCGACGGTACTGAGCGACTGGAAACCATCAATATCTGGTTCAGGCGCTTTCGTGTTACCGGTTTTAAGAAGTTTTTGGTTGAGGTGCTCGACGAGGGTTTTACCTTCGGCGTGGGTGGATTGATATTGCTCTTTACGCTGGCAATTCCGGCTTTTGAAGAAACTCATAAGGATTGGCGCAGTCAGGGGGACTATTCGATTCTCTTCCTTGACCGTAATGGCAAGGAAATTGGGCGGCGCGGCATCAGGCAGGATGATGCGGTGCAGGTGGATGCGATGCCTGATCATTTCATCAAGGCTGTGTTAGCGACTGAAGATCGCCGGTTTTTTGACCACTGGGGCATTGATTTTCTGGGCCTAACCCGCGCCATGGCTGAAAATGTGCGTGCAAATTCCGTTGTGCAGGGTGGTAGTACTTTGACCCAGCAATTGGCAAAAAACCTCTTTTTATCCAATGAGCGGACGTTTGATCGTAAGGTTAAGGAAGCATTTCTGTCCCTTTGGTTGGAGATCAATCTTACCAAAAAAGAAATCCTGAAATTCTATCTGGATCGGGCCTATATGGGCGGCGGCAATTATGGGGTGGGTGCTGCGGCTGAATATTATTTTGGTAAAGAAGTCACGGATATAAGTCTGGCGGAATCTGCCATGTTGGCTGGCCTTTTCAAGGCACCAACAAAATATGCTCCCCATATCAACCTGCCTGCGGCGCGTGCGCGTGCAAATGAAGTCCTCACCAATATGGTGCAAGCTGGATTTATGACCGAGGGCCAAGTGATTGCTGCGCGGCGCAAACCTGCGGAAATTATCGAACGTGACAATGCTGAAGGGCCGAATTATTTTCTTGATTGGGCTTATGAAGAAGTACGGCGTATCGCGATAAAATTTGGCACAAGAACGCTGGTTGTAAAAACTACTATTGATCTCGATTTGCAAAAATCTGCTGAAGATTCCATCGAAACCCATTTGCGCCAGTTTGGTGCTGCCTACCGGGTCAAACAAGCAGCAATGATTGCAATCGACCGCTCGGGCGCTGTGCGTGCCATGGTCGGCGGGCGTGATTACGGTCACAGCCAATTCAACCGCGCCACCAAATCAAAACGTCAACCGGGCTCGTCCTTCAAACCATTTGTATATGCCTCATCTATCGAAAATTTTGGATATGATGAAACGACCAAGGTGACAGATGGCAGCGTATGTTTGCACCGCCCCGGTCGTAAGAGCTGGTGTCCCCGCAACTATGGCGGCAGGTTTCGCGGTCGCACGGATTTCACCACAGCTTTGGTGAAATCTATCAATACGATTCCTGTGAAACTCTATCTGGGTCGTGATGGTTTAAAACCTCTTGGTGGCCAAAAGATCGTTGATACCGCCCGCAAGATGGGCGTCACTTCCAAGCTCGTGATGAACCCACCAATGGTGCTTGGTTCCAACGGTTTGACTGTGCTTGAGATGGCAACTGGCTACGGCACATTCATGACTGGCGGCACCAAACTGAATGTGCAGGGCATCATTCAAATAACAGACACACAGGGCAATACCCTCTATGATATTCGCAAGGATTTGCCAGAATCCCCGCGTATCCTGAAAGAATCAACTGTTTCCGCAATGAACCGGATGATGGTGCAAATCCCGGAATGGGGAACGGCCAGACGCGCAAGGCTTGATGGCATTCGCGCTGCCGGGAAAACCGGCACAACGCAGGCTTACCGCGATGCCTGGTTTGTTGGCTTCACCGGAAATTACGTGGCTGCTGTGTGGTTTGGTAATGACAATTATACATCGACCAATCGCCTCACCGGCGGACGGCTTCCGGCCATGACCTGGAAAAAATTCATGACTTATGCTCATCAAAACATCGAATTGGTTCCAGTGCCCTTTGTTGATGATCCACTCCCAGAGGTGAAAGAACCCAAGGCCGTTGCCAAGACCGATACAGGGGAAGAACAAGCTGTGGCGATTCGGCCCAAAACCTTATCGCGGGCATCGGAAGAAAACTTGCGGGAACTGGAAAAAGTGTTCCGTTCGGCGAAACCCACTGCTGCTCACGGCAAAGTGGCTGCCCAGTCCCCGTCCCTGTTGACAACCCAATGAGATTCAATAGACCTTCTACAGCGGCTTAAAAATATGCGGGCATGATCCTTTGCGTAGTATCTTCAATCTACTGTTTATCTTTCTTATCGGGCTTGGGGTCGGCTCGGCTACCGCGTGGTATTCAATTCAAAAATCTCATGGCCTTGGTGCCATCAATATTGGGCAGTGGTCCGCATGGCCCTTTGTGGGAGGTTCTGCGGTCGATCCTTATACGGGCGCAAAGGTGGTGGCGGATGGATCCTTGCCGTTGGGTGCAGCCGAAGGGTTGGCATTTGAAGCAGTGAAAGACGAAGAGGGAACGCTCCTTCGGCTGGAGTGTTCTTATCGGTTGGAAGGAATGACGCCGCCTGCAAAATTATGGACACTGGTTGCGTATACTTCCGATGGCGCAGCGGTAACGCCAAGCCCGGGTGGAACATCTGCCAAATATTCGGGAAATTTATTGCGGTTTCCTGATACCACTTTTGTCATCAATATTGGCAGAAGCCCAATGGCTGGAAACTGGATTTCCATTCAAGGCTCCGGTAATTTCAAACTGGTTTTGCGCCTCTATGATACGCCGGTGACCAGTTCATCGGGATTGATTGAGCCGGTTATGCCAAGAATTTTGCAAACAGGATGCGAATCGTGACCAAGCGTGCCGCCTATATTATCATTTGTGGACTCATCCTTGCCGGGATAATCCATATCATGATCATTTTATTGATCCCGACATTCGGGACCAAGGATGCGTCTGACCAATTGTCCCAAAATAATGATATGTGGGATTTTGTTACGCTCTCCAGTCTCGGGGCAGCCAATATCGCTGATGTTGATCCATTCTTTGAAATCGGAGCTTGCAGGTATGATTTGAGCGTGGATTCTCTATTGATTTCCGGGCCTGAAACAGATGCATTCTGGTCAGCATCAGTATTCACCGAAGACGGAAAAATTCTCTACAGCATGAACAAGCGCACTGCTATTGACGATAAATTGAGTATTCTGGTCGTTAACCCAATTCAGATGTCGAATTTGAGGGAAATACAACCGGAAGAAATTGAAACTTCAATTCTGGTCGAATCACGAAATAACAGAGGATTTGTGGTTTTGAGAGTGTTGTCGCCGGATGATAGTTGGAAACCCGGCATAGAAGAATTTTTAGGTAATATTCAATGCAACAGATATACTGCTCATTGATAAAGCTGTTGCCTAGTCGCATTTGCCAGCGGTCACTCGCACCGGTGTCTCATAATGTCTTGAATATCGAACGCCTGAAAAGAATAAAATTTTAGCTTCTTTTCTGAGTTTCGGTTTCTGCGAGCGTGTTGACCAAATCTTGATTTCAGTTGGTCTGGGCAGTCTTACTACCGTTCCCATAACAATTCTCCGATATGTATGAAGGTTTCTCGGTACGCATCAGAACTATATTTCTATAACTATAAATAAAATCATTATGGTTAACAGATTGCTAATAAATTTCGGCAAATATCCTCCTCATAAGCAACATAAGAGAATCACATGAATATTCAGCATGAGGATACAGTATCGGCTCAAACCCCGGTCACCACGCAAACAACCAGATATAACAAGGGTCGCCCGGTAAAAATTTTACTGGATGCTACCCATGTATTTTGCAGGTGTGACCAACCGAGCCAATCAAATATTCGCCAATATAAAGAGTTCTTCTATTCTTTGATTGATCAAACATCCGCTATCGAAAAGCGGGAGATATCGATTGCTTTGGCGCGCAATAATTATACGCCACGCACCGTTGCCATTCACCTTGCACTGGGTGAGGTCTCCGGAAGCACCCCTATCCTTCTGTTTTCTCCCGTCCTAAAGGAAGTAGATTTGGTTGCTATTGCCACCAAATGCCCGGTTTCAGGGCTAAGGGTGCTGGCACGCCGCGATGGCATGAGTTTACGCCTCATAAAAACGATTGAGGAGCGCAAAGATGCAATGGCTTCTCGTATTCTTCAGGCAGATAGGCATGGTGCAGTCGCGCTATCCACACAGGAAAAACCAAGAACTGCCATCACTGCCCATGAAACTACAAAACCAGACATATCTACCGCCACCGTTGCACGAGATGAATTGATAGCGTTGGCATCGCGTGGTGGACGACTGGGCAAACAAGACCCAGACGTTTCCAACGAAACTTTAATGGCTTTTGAAAATATCTCCGAAGCTCTCGTCATTGCTGCCCGTGATCGGGACCGGGATAGTTTTTGTACTATCGTTGGCAATGCGGCATCACTTCAACCGACATTTATTGCGAAATTGTTAGCTGAATCAAATCCGGCAGCCCTTTGCTCGCTGTTGAAAGCGCTTCATATTCCATACGCTGGCGCGTCGCAGGTATTGTTGCTGCTAAACCGGGAAATTGGCACTAGTATTCAATTGTTTCGGGCAACTATGGCTAAATATGATGTTCTGGATGCTGACAAATGCCGAGGCGAATTGATCCGGGCGGGAGCACATTTCAAAAATGAACTCCAAAAATCACCATCGCGCACGCCAAAAAGCTATGCGGATGTGCAATCCAGTGTATCCCGGCTGGAAAAAGCACTTCGAACACGTCAGGAGGCCCTTGGTCAGCATGTACAGACCCCATCATTTGGCAATAGAGTGCGTAAACAGTTCTCTGCTGCTTGACCAAATTGAATTTCAGGCGGCTATTGTGCGATCTCCAAATGCAAATCGTTTGATTTGCTCTCAATTTCAACAATCCAGATATCTGAATCAAACTTTTTCTGCCGATCCAGATATTCGATCACATCGCTTTCGTTAGAACGTTTGACAATGTGTTCAAATTTTCTCCCGCCATCATCCTCTTCTTCAAAAAAGGATTGGGGTGCGGGTGAAAACAATGAAAACTCGCCGTTCAAGTAATTTTGAACGATAAATATTGCGCCTGCTTCCGAAGCTCCTTTTTGAAGAACCGTGACATAGGCCCCGCGTCCCTGCTCCATACGCAGAAATGCCGATACCCATATGTCGCTTTTAAGTCTCATAATTTTGAAGCATTAGCTCTTTTTGATAGCGCCAATGCTGGTCAATTTGTCCAGCACCGCGCGGCTTGGCTGGCCATCTACGGACAATTTATAGCGGGCTTGAAACGCACGAATAGCGTCTTTGGTCTTATCGCCATAAATACCGTCAATCGTTAAATCCAAACTGCCATATGCGATCAGTCCTGTTTGAATCTGTTTAACCAATTGAGTACTGTCACCTGTCGCAACAGATTGAATTGGTTTTCTTTTTCTAAATGACCCCAGAAGTTTTCGATCAGGGTTGCCGGTTTGTGATAATTTGCGTGAAGCTTGATATTTAAGGATCGCGGAACGCGATTCCCGACCGTAAATACCGTCAATATCACCTGTATAGAATCCAGCCGATGTAAGTTCCTTCTGAATTTCCATAAGCAAGAACGAGGATGCGCCATTGGTTGAAAGCAGGTTTGGGGATGAATGCAAATTTGGGTTGACCGTTGGTACCGGAATATTCCTCACGCTAATTCTTTGGGTAAATACTGAATGTGCTTTGGGGCCTCTGACATTTGTGCTTGGTATCGCCTTCACCACTATACCGTCTCTTGTCATCCAGAGCGGGCCAGGATGGTTTTCGGATTGGGAAAACAGGGCATTGGCGCTAATCAACGTAAAGCCCAGCAAAAAGGCAAAACTTCCCATCAATTGGGTCGGGTGTTGCACCATAATTTTTGCGGTTGAGCGCATTGTATTTTTGAACATATTAATTCCCCCCCCGGGCAATTTTTTGTACAATGTTAAATTCAGTTTCAGCGCCATCTTCTGTGCTAGGCATGATTCGTGTAATTTCACTTATGGCGTCAGCTGGAACGGGAGGTGCCATGTCGACGATGACCGGCAAAGTTATGCTAACTGTTGTTCCTTCATCGGGCTGACTTTGGATATGAACCGATCCACCGTGTAGTTCGACAAGCCCGTAGACCACTGAAAGCCCAAGGCCGGTGCCCTCATACCTGCGATCATACTTGCTATCTGCCTGATAGAATGGCTCACCCAGTTTTTTGATATTCTGTTCGGATATGCCGATCCCGCTATCGTTTATTTTGAATTTAATGTTCCGGCCAACTCGTTCAACATCCAGCCATACCGAGCCACCAGTATTGGTGAATTTGATCGCATTGGACAAAACGTTTGTCAGAATTTGAACGACGGCTTGATGATCTGCCGTCATTTCCGGTAATTGATCGAGAGAACCGACGCTGAAACGTACACCGTTCTTATCCGCTTCAACCTGAAGCATAGACATGGTGGATTTGATTGCACCAGCAAGGTCAAATGGTTCCGGGTGTATCTCGTATTTTCCCGCGTCAATTTTTGACATATCAAGTATGCCATTGACCACGCTCAGCAAATGGTTTGCCGAACTGTTGATAATACCAACATACTCGTCTTGCTTTTCTGCGCGGATATTTTCGTATTTATCCAGTTGCAAGATCTCTGAAAAGCCGATGATTGCATTGAGTGGCGTTCTCAGCTCATGGCTCATATTGGCCAGCATTTGTGTTTTTGCTTCGCTTGTGGATTGAGCCTGATCGTTTTCCTGCTCTAATTGCTGCATGGCCTCAATCTGACTTGTGATGTCTCGGCCAATCACCATAACCTGTCGCAGGCTGCGCCCCTGATCGGCGATAATAAATGGGCGAAACTGTAATTCACACCAGAAGGTATCTGCGGCTTTGAATTCTTGAGTAGGAAGAAGCAAGCGGATGGTTATTGTACTTTCGCAGCCATCGACAAAACAGTCAGATATTGAGGACAGGAACGCAACCCGATCCTGAACGTGAACATGCTTTATAAAGCCATCCTCTAATAGATCAGCTTCCGGCACACCAAAAAATGTCCGGGTTTTTCCTGATAACTTACTGGTAAGACCATTCTTTGCATGGAGCGTTACCCAGTCTGCTGCGAGATCCAGGAGATTAAGGGCATCGCCTACATTTTTAGCTGGCACGTGCACAACCTCATCGGCGGCACTTTTGCCATTGCCATTGCGAGCCACAGATTTCGGCTCACCTGATATTTTTGAAATCAAACTTTTAAATGAAGCTTTCAACGCATTACCCAAATCGGCTTACAAAGATTTATTGTTGTTGAGCTCAAACTGGCACAGGTGATTTAATGGAAAGCTAAGAACGGAGTTTTGTTGACCACTTCCAAGCGGTTTATCCATAAAAAAGCCGGATTTTAACGGACATGGTAAACGAAGTCTTTCAATGAAGCAGGCATTGGCTATTCGAGCATTTTATCCATGGAAAATCGGTGTTCGATCAAATTTTACATAAATTCTCGCAAAGACTGGAAGTAGCTTTTAACAGGTCTTGGGTAAACGCTGTGCATGAATTTAACGGGGCGGATTTAACAGGGACGTTTTCAATTATGTTACGACTAGTATTCTGGATTTGTTTGCTAATCATGTTCATTCCAACCACGAATGACGGTACTGACCTTTCTAACCAACAGCTTTCCACTCAGGAAACGCTTGCTGCGGCAAACTCCGTTTATGGAGATTTTGCTCAATTCTGTGACCGTAACCCTCAGACTTGCGATACGGGGCGCTATTATGTTGCCCAATTCAAAGAGAAAGCACGCACCGGCGTCAATATGGTTATGGCCTATCTTGACGAAGGCAGGCAATCAACAAATCCGGTTAAGAATATTGACCAGGTAACAACGAGCTCCATTTCAAAATAAATCTGAATTCGCGCGACTATTAAGCTCAAATACCCCATGTTGAGGTTCAAATCGGTTGGCTGGTACTCTAATAGTGGACCAAAACTGGATATCCACATGAACATTGAAGACATAATTGAAAACTTCGAATTCCTAGATGATTGGGAAGATCGTTATAAATACCTGATTGAGCTTGGCAATAAACTCGAACCATTTCCTGAAAGCGAACGTCACGACCACAACAAGGTTCAGGGCTGCGTGTCGCAGGTTTGGGTGGTTACCAGCGTGAGCGAAGATAAAGACCCAGTTATCAATATTCTGGGAGATTCAGATGCCCATATCGTGCGGGGGCTGGTTGCTATTGCACTTGCCATTTTTTCCGATAGATCTGCATCCGATATCATCTCAATCGACGAGACTGCCGTGTTCGACCGAATCGGCTTGTCAGAACATATCACCCCGCAAAGATCGAACGGGCTACGCTCACTTGTGGCGCGGATAAAGTCAGACGCCCACGCCTCGCTGTCAAAATAGTCAGCGCCTCAGCCTATCCATCCTAATTTTTGGGCGATAATTGCTTTCCCCCCATTGTTCAATTTTTCCGGGCGCTCTTCCTGATTTTTGAGATATCCCGTAATGGCGGGCAAGAACAGAAAGGGCGGTTTTCAACATTAGTTTTGCCGAACGTGGCGGCCAGCGCCGCTCTCGTTCTACAAGCTCCAAGCCTTTTAGAAAGCAGCATATATCAAGGGCAATTCCCGAGAGCTCAGGCCCAAGGCGCTCAACCGCCCTTTCCACATATTTTCGGTTGTCGATGGCAAAATCGGACATTTCGGCCTGACTATTGCCGGCACGTGAACTACTTTTCCCAACGATATTTCCATCCCAGCTTGCAGAAATTGAAGGTTGAAGACTGGCTTTTTCGAAATCAGAGCGCAATTTCTCTCCAGCCGCCAGTTCTTCTGAGGTAATGTAGCTTTGTCCGGTTTTGTCCTTACGCGAATAAAGGCGCATGAGAGGCGATTCAGAAAGATTGAGAACAGCACCATCAGGAATTGGTTGTGAACCAGCAATATTGGGAGTTGTAGTGTTGCTTCTGCTTTGAAAAGAGGGTTCAAATTCAGTATCGGGATGGAGAATTTGCCTTGCAATCACACGTCCGATATCGGTTATTTCGAGGTTACCATCACTTTCTTCAATTGTTTTTCCTTTAACGCCTTGATTATATATGGCTTTGGAAAATGAAAAGTCCCTGCCCTTGAATGGTATTGTGATTTTGGAACTGCCGATTTCTACCGGCAATCCACCTTCCGACGCCTTCATCAACAATTTCAACAGTCTAGCTTGTTGTTTTTTCTGAACTTGTTCATCGCTCATTGAACTTCTTTCAGAATTGGAATTTCTGCTCCTCCGTGCATTGAGCGGATGGTATCCAGGATCAATTCAAGTCGTGTTAGATTTCGGTCTATATCACTGTCATCCCGTAGGTCCTCCACAACCATACATGCATGAGAAATTGTGGTGCGATCTCGACGAAACAGTTGTCCAATTTCAGGGTATGAGATCGATAGTGATGTGTGAAGTAAATACATGCATATCTGCCGAGCCTGACAGATGGGGGCTATTCCACGTGTGCGGCCCTGCAAACTTTCCACCGACACCGAGAAAAAGCTTGATACAAGTTCAATAACTAACAAAAAGCATTTTGACTGATAACGAGTACGCAATACTTTAAAATCTGCACAATTTTCCGGAGGTCCTTCATTATTTTGATTGATATCTAAATCATGATTAGGTAGGTGGCACATCGCGAAGCTTTTATTTTCGCTTTCCCGATTTGAAATTTGCTGCCCTGAGATGTTTTGAAGTTGCTTTGGGAATGAAGTCCCAGCATGGCTCCATTCCTGCTCTGAAATATGTTTCAAATTTCGCTCCCGAGTTGAGTATTAGGATATTTTTCCTATTTTCAACATCAAAGAAGCGCTCGGGGATAAGTTTCCCATAAAATTATATGGCAATAATAATATATGTTACATTACAAATATTTATGCCAATTCTTATATACGGCGCGGCGTAACTTTATTCACGGAGTTGTAAACTGCTAATTAGAATCGAATCATAGCTTCAGAGCTAGGACTTTATTCCTGAAATTTTTGATAGAACTCCAACGCACTTCATCCAAGAATATAATGGAACCATTGTTAGGAAAGAACGGGCGGCTCAACTGTTTTCCCGTTGTGATTTTGATCACGACCTTGTTCTGATTGATGTATTAAGGGTGCTGGGCGCAATTGGCATTAAAAAACCGGCACTCAGCTCAATGGCTGAATGCCGGTAAATTCATTTCTCCAAACGTATCCGTGATAAAGGGCCACGCTCGGCTGGAAAAAATTTCTGCCGATTATTTTTTGATCTTTGTACCGGGTTTACGACCTAGTCCCATTTCCCTTGCAAGGCGCGAACGGGCTTTTGCGTAAGCCGGCGCAACCATAGGGTAATCCGATGGCAATCCCCACTTTTCACGATATTCCTCAGGAGAGATATCATAATGAGAACGTAAATGGCGTTTCAACGATTTGAATTTTTTTCCATCTTCAAGACAGATCAAATACTCATCATTCAAAGATTTCTTAATCGAAACAGCTGGTTTTGGCTTTTCTGCAGCAGCACCTTTTAAGCCATTCAACTTTGAAAATGCTCCATAAATATCGCCGATCAGATTCGGCAACTCAAGAGATGAAACTGGATTATTGCTAACATAAGCAGCAACAACCTCAGCAGTCATTTCCAATACAACATCCATCTCTGCTGATTCCACGGCGGAATCGGATAGTTCACTTTCCATATTTAGTCTTTCTTTAAATAGTAATGCGCCCCGTCTGCTTAAAAACAAACAACTTAGAACTCTCCATCCATTCAGGGGAGTTTCTACACTCAAGTAAACATAAAAAAAGAAATAGTCAAGAAAAATAGAAATATATTAGTATTGCATGCGTGTTTTATATTATACTTGTAAATCAAATCTTCCCTAAGTGTTATATATTGAGCTTAATACTAATGTATTTATTACCTAACTTAATATTAGATTTGTTCCGTAATTAGAAATATATGTTACATATATGTAAAAAAATGTACCGAACGGCCAGCGCTCCCATTGAAAACAAAGCATAATTTTGATAAATTCTATCTTGTTTTTGATCTGCCCCTCTCTCAAGATATACATTAGTAAAAATATCTTGTTTAGTATCTCCAGACTTATACGATCAATTAGGCAGGCGCGTATTCCAACAACATTTTGAGAATAATAATGACCAAATTTGATAAAACAGACGACGAATGGCGAAAACTATTAACTACCGAGCAATATCATGTGACGCGCGAGCATGGCACGGAGCCTCCTTTCAAAGGACCTCACCAGGAAGAAAAACGGCCAGGCAATTTTAACTGTGTTTGCTGCGGAAACAGGTTGTTTCGTACGGACGCAAAATTTGATTCCGGCACTGGCTGGCCAAGTTATTATCAACCGGCATCGCCTGGTGCTGTTTCAGAACATAAAGACCGCTCCATGCTAATATTTGTACGCACAGAAATACGATGTGCCGACTGCGATGCCCACTTAGGCCATATGTTCGATGATGGACCAGAACCCACTGGACTACGCTACTGTATGAACGGTCACGCGCTTGACTTTAAACCTGACGAATAGACCCTATATCATCATTATCTATAAATAATTTCGGACGACCACATGACTTTTGACACTTCCAATCTGACCCCGCCCATTGCTGATAAAATAGCGACTTCGGACACCCATCATACTATTGAGCGCACAGATAACTACGGATGGCTTCGCGCCGACAATTGGCAGGAAGTTATGCGCGATCCGTCGGTTCTGAATGACAAAATTCGTGATTATCTGGAAGCGGAAAACAGTTACCAAGCGGCTCTCATGGAAGACACGAAGTCATTGCAGAAGGATCTTTTTGCAGAAATGAAAGGACGCATTAAGCAGGATGATTCATCCGTACCTATGGTTGATGGAGACTGGGCTTATGGTGTTTCCTATGTGGAAGGCGGCGAACAACCTCGCTTTGTGCGTGAACCCGCGGCTGGCGGTGAACAGCAAATGTTGTTTGATGGGGACGAGGCTTCCAAGGATAAAGGATATTTCAGGATTGGCGGCTGCGGCCACGCGCCCAATCATGAAACACTCTATTGGTCCTGTGACACGAAGGGCTCCGAATATTTTGACGTGTATTTCAAAAGCATGTCTGATGGATCTGCCCTTTCTGATACACTTTCAGATACAGGCGGTGGTGGGGTATGGAGTAGCAATAGCGCCTCCTTTCTTTACGGAAAGCTGGACGAGAACCATCGTCCTTCAAAAATATTTCACCATAAAATGGGTTCTGATCAAGCAGATGATCGCCTAATCTTTGATGAAAAAGACCCTGGCTTTTTCATGGGCGTTGGTAAGACTCAATCCGGCAATTATTTTATGATTGATATTCATGACCACGAAACATCCGAATGCTGGCTTATTCCTGCAGATGCCCCTGATACAAAACCACGCCTGATTGCGGCACGAGAAACAGGCGTTGAATATTCCGTCGATGAGGGCAATGGCATACTCTATATCCTAACCAACAAGGATGGTGCGGAGGATTTCAAGATTGTTACCGCGCCGACAGACAACCCGGGGCCAGAAAACTGGCAAGACCTGATCCCCCATAAATCAGGGCGCATGATCATCAATCATTGCATCTTCGAGCGCTATCTGGCCTGGCTGGAGCGCGAGAACGGGTTGCCCCGCATCGTTGTGCGCAAGCTTGAAAACGGGGAAGAATTCTCCATCGAACTGGATGAAGAGGCTTATTCTCTGGGATTGGGGGGAGCCTATGAATTTGACACCAATATCATCCGGTTCACCTATTCCTCCATGACAACGCCTTCCCAGACTTTCGATTTCAACATGGACACGCGTGAACGGACATTGCTCAAAACACAAGAAGTCCCTTCCGGCCACGATCCAGCCGATTATGTCACCAGAAGAGTGTTTGCGCCATCGCATGATGGCGAGCAGATACCGGTAACCTTGCTATATTGTAAGGATACACCACTTGATGGATCCGCTCCGTGCCTGCTTTACGGCTATGGCTCCTACGGCATGAGCATGCCAGCATCTTTCAATACCAACTGCCTCTCTTTGGCAGATCATGGATTTGTCTATGCCATCGCCCATATTCGTGGCGGCAAGGAGAAGGGGTTTGCGTGGTATGAAGCTGGAAAACGCAAACATAAGACCAACACGTTTAAGGATTTTATTTCCTCCGCCAATTATCTGATCTCCGAGAAATTCACATCCAAAGGAAAGATCGTTGCCCATGGGGGCAGCGCTGGCGGTATGTTGATGGGCGCTATTTCCAATATGGAACCCGATCTGTTCGCTGGCATCATCGCCGAAGTCCCCTTTGTCGACGTACTCACCACAATGCTCGATGATACCCTGCCCCTCACCCCGCCCGAATGGCCGGAATGGGGTAATCCAATCGAGAGCAAGGAGGATTACGAAACCATCGCGGCATATTCTCCCTATGACAGGGTAAGCGCGCAAGGATATCCGCCAATCCTTGCTATTGGCGGACTGACCGATCCACGCGTAACTTATTGGGAACCGGCAAAATGGGTAGCAAAATTGCGCGAACTCAAAACCAATGACAATCCGGTGCTTCTGAAAACCAATATGGATGCCGGTCACGGTGGGTCTGCTGGAAGGTTCCAACGTTTGGAAGAAATTGCATTTAGCTATAGTTTTGCGATTAAGACTGCGGGGTTGATGTAGAGGATTTGCGTCAATTGTTGGCATTTCACACCATTCCTGCCTTGCATTAAAACCAAATAGAGTATAATCGCTGTTTATCGACGTTTGTCGGACTTCTTGTCTTCGTCGCCCATCAATGATGGCCGCGCACTATTCAGGCATTTCTACTTAATTCGAATACGAGATGTGGGCACGAATATTCGTGCGTCATCAAAACACGCAATTCATTGGTGAAAGGACATTTCAATGAACACCGGAACAGTAAAATTCTACAACAGTCAAAAAGGCTTTGGCTTCATTCAACCAGACGACGGTCAGCAGGACGTTTTTGTTCATGCTACTGCATTAGAACGCGCAGGCATTAGTGCACTTGCTGATGGTCAAAAAGTCTCTTTCGAAACAGAAGTTGATTCCCGTAGCGGAAAAACAGCTGTTAGCAAGCTTGAGCTTGCGTAATTAGCGTTTGGTCAAGACCAAGCATTAAATACACAATCAATTGAGATTAAACGGCGGAGCAATGCTCCGCCGTTTTTCGTTGGTGCAGGGGCTGGTCCGCTATCTGGCTCTGAGGGACATTTGTTGCTAATCGACGGGTGAGGTAACAATCAGCAATCATGCGAATCCTTTTCCAAGGTCCAGCTGAGTTCGGCCTCAAAGAATAATTGGGTTTTTCCACACTATCGGCTCAGCCCAGACTCTGATGGCTTTGATTTACAACCAGCCACTTAGCAACTCGTACAGCAACAAAGCCGACAAAGTGAGCACCCTGTAACAATATGCCGAGCCCATTACATGCCTATAGTGGACACTTGGCATCAAAACTTGTCATGGTTAATAAAAATTGCTACCAAAAAGGTGTCATCTCTGGATTTGCATTCCAGAAACGGCACCAAGAGAGTTCGATCTGCGTATAATGACATCAATGGAGCAATCACCCCAGAACCTTTCATGTAAATGGACTGGGTTTGATGCGGGACAAAATAGAAAGATTGAATTGTGAGGACAATTCATCACTGAAGGAGTAAGGGCTGGCAACAGCTTGCATCTCTCAGGTCCAACGACAGATAGGACCGTGGGTTTCTTGCGGGAATTCTGTCGTGCTAATTCCTACTGAATTCCCCTGTGATATTCCGCGTATTTCAACAGACCTGTTGGCAATAATAGCGCGGGTCACATCCTCTAGGAGGGGAATATGGAAGCAGTAACAAATGCAATCAGTTCGCTGAATGGCATCGTGTGGGGCGTACCAATGTTGGTACTCATTTTGGGCGTTGGGCTTTATCTCACTGTCGGGCTCAGACTCTTAACAATAATAAAAATCCCATTTGGGTTCGACTTGCTCTGGAAGGGCCGAATTCCGGGCGATGATTCAGGCATCAGTCCATACAATGCACTTATGACTTCACTTGCTGCCACTATTGGCACAGGAAATATCGCTGGTGTGGCAACCGCGATTTTTCTTGGTGGTCCCGGTGCGATATTTTGGATGTGGATGACTGCATTAGTGGGCATGGCCACGAAGTATGCTGAAGCCGTTCTTGCAGTTCGCTTCCGTGAAACCGATGAGCGTGGCAAACATGTCGGCGGCCCGATGTACTATATCAAAAATGGTCTTGGCGATAATTGGAAATGGTTAGCTGTGTGTTTTGCCCTCTTTGCAGGAATTGCCGGTTTTGGTATCGGCAACATGGTTCAGGCAAATTCCATCGCTAATGCCTTGAATGCCAATTTTGCAATTCCAGAATGGGTTACAGGTGTTGTTCTGGTGGTGCTAGTGGGTGCCGTATTGTTGGGTGGCATTGAACGAATTTCTGATATTGCCGGCAAACTGGTTCCATTTATGGCCGTTGCCTATATTGGAGCCGCAACAGTTGTGCTTTTGCTTAACGCTGGAGCCATTCCTGGAGCAATTGGGCTGATCTTCACCCATGCCTTCACTCCATCGGCTGCTACTGGCGGATTTGCTGGCGCTGCAGTTTGGGCAGCTATCCGTTTTGGTGTTGCACGCGGTGTGTTTTCAAACGAGGCCGGGTTGGGTTCTGCTCCAATCGCGCATGCTGCAGCTTCCACAAAAGGTCCTGTTAGTCAGGGATTGGTTGCAATGCTTGGTACGTTTATTGACACAATCATCGTGTGTACATTTACTGCTCTCGCAATTATCGCGACAGGTGCTTGGACGAGTGGCGAAACTGGCGCTGCCCTAACATCCCATGCATTTGATCTGGCTCTGCCAGGATTTGGTGGTTACATCATTGCAATTGCACTCACTATATTTGCCTTCACCACAATTCTCGGGTGGAGCTATTACTGCGAGCGTTCGCTGCAATATCTGTTTGGAGTGAAAATTATCATGCCATTTCGAGTAGTCTGGTCACTTGCGGCACTCGTTGGTGCAACGTTGAAACTGGGATTTGTCTGGCTACTAGCCGATACGCTCAACGCACTTATGGCAATTCCAAACCTCATTGCCTTGGCATTGCTCAGTCCTTTGGTGTTCAAAATCACCAAAGAATTCTTCGACACTAAAGGGAAGTCTGAAAATAACCCCTTCTAAGACTGCGCCTTTTGTTGGCGGGGTCATTATTTTGGCCCTGCCAATATCGAATGTTAGCCCTGAGTTGTAAGCGGAAGTCGCGATTAATCCGCGCGATTCAATCCACGACAATAATTGGTGTCGTAAATGCGTTCAAAGCAAACATCCAACAGGATACAAGCCGAACAGTATTTTACGTCAATACCAGTACAAAAAACCCCGGTCTCATGGAAACCGGGGTTAATTCTTGTTCCGAAATTTAATTGACTTAAGCTTTATCAAACATTTCGGCGACATATTCCCAGTTGATAAGGTTATCAACGAAGGCTTCCAGATATTTTGGGCGCGCGTTGCGGTAGTCGATGTAATAGGAATGTTCCCAGACATCGCAACCCAGAATTGGGATTGCGCCGTGTACCAGCGGGTTTTCGCCGTTTGGTGTTTTGGCGATTTCCAGTTTGCCATCTTTGACGGTAATCCAGCACCAGCCAGAACCAAATTGCGTGGCGCCTGCGGCCATGAAATCGGCTTTGAATTTATCGTATCCGCCAAGATCTGAATTAATTGCATCTAAAAGCTTGCCGGGGATTTTACTTTCTCCGCCGCCGCCATTTGGTGCCATCCAGTTCCAGAAATGGGTGTGGTTATAGTGCTGACCGGCATTGTTGAAGAGGCCGGCGTTCTTGCCAAAGCTTCCTTTGACCACATCTTCAAGGCTCTTGCCTTCAAGGCCTGAGTCTTTCAGCAAATTATTGCCGTTGGTCACATAGGCCATGTGATGTTTATCATGATGAAACTCCAGAGTTTCAGCGGACATATATGGGCCGAGGGCATCGTAACCATAGGGAAGATCGGGCAATTCGAATGCCATAGTGGCTCTCCTTTTCAAAAATTCTCGATTATGCAGCGTAGGCCACACTGTTTATACAATTAAGCCGTTACGCATTGCGGCACAATGGTATAATGATGTTTGAACAAAAAATTGAGGTAATTTCCATGACTTATAAAGCTTTTGTATTCGACGCCTATGGCACATTGTTTGATGTGCACTCGGCTGTTTCTCGCCACGCTACATTAGTGGGTGCAAATTCTGCTCGTTTATCGGAAATCTGGCGCAACAAGCAGCTGGAATATACATGGACCCGTTCGGGCATGGGCAATTACAAAGATTTTTGGACACTAACTACCGAAGCCTTGGATTTCGCCCTTGAATTTGTTCCCGACGTAAATCCAGATGCGCGTGATCAATTGCTTGAAGCCTATCAAACCCTTGATTGTTACTCCGAGGTTCCTGCTGTGTTGAAAGCGTTGAAAGAACAAGGCTACCTAACTGCAATACTATCAAACGGTTCGCCGGATATGCTCAACAGCGCGATAGAATCAGCCGGCCTCAGTAACGTTTTGGATGATGCTTTTTCCGTGCATGATGTGGGCGTGTTCAAAACCAACTTTGCTACTTATTCCATGGTGACGAAGGCATATGATATCGATCCCTCGCAGGTGAGTTTCCAATCTTCCAATCGCTGGGACGCAGCCGCTGCGAGCAATTTCGGCTTTGATGTCTGCTGGATAAATCGCACCAATCAGCCAGACGAATATACGGATATGCCGCCAAAATGCGTCATTTCAGACCTTGGTGGATTGCTAATTTAGAGACTGTAATGCCACCAAATAACCTGTGGTTTGTCACATTTTTGCCAAACTATACTAAAATATGTTTCAATTAAGTCATTGGTATAGTTATATATATTAATATTACGTGATTTGATACTGCGTGTTCAAAGCTTTAACTTCTGCTTGTCGATGAATAACCTCTCCTCCCATCACGAGGGGCGTATGGAGGGTATTCGTCGAACTGTGATGCGGCACCTGAAAGAGTGCAGGCATTGCAGTTATTTTAGTTTGACCGGTTTGTGCAAATTATTGTGGCCGGTCGATTAGACTTAGGAGAAGACCCATGAAAACTCTATTGGTGACCTTTGTAGCCTCATTGGCATTCGTTGGCGCAGCATTTGCTGGCGAAATAGAAGGCAAAGTTCAAAGTGTCGATGCGACAAGAATCGTATTGGAGAATGGCACTGAACTTGCTATCGGCGAAGGCGTCTCAGTAGACGGCGTCAAAACCGGAGCAGAGGTCAAAATTGTGTATGATGACAGCACCAAAATGGTGACTGAAATTCACTCCATGTAGTCTGAAAAACAAGGCGGGCGCGATCCCAGCGCCCGTTTTTTGTTTGAGTGTTTTGCTCTAAAAACCCTTCTTGATGCTTCCCAAGATTCCTCTTACTAGCGCCCTGCCCAAGCCTGAAGCCAATGAGCGGGTTAGTGATTTGATGGCTGCTTCCGTCACACTCTGGCGGCCGCTGCTTCTTCTTCTGCGGGTGGAGTTTGATCTTTTTCTGGCACTTCTTGTTGGACGGTCATCCCAGCCAAAGCCCGGAATCTGGAAGCCTGAACGCGAACGTTTCATACGGCCTGTTTCTTCGCGTTCATGATCCTCGCGCTCACGTTGTTCTTCTTCGCGTTTAGCGGATTCTGCAGCGCGTTTTTGTAGGATTTCAGAAGCAGATTCCCGGTCAATTGCTTTATCATACTGCGCACCTACTGGGCTTACGCTCATGATATCTTTTCGTTCGCTGTCTGTTAGCGGACCAAGACGTGATGATGGTGGGCGAATGAGCGTGCGTTGGACAATGGATGGTACGCCCTTTTTCATCAGGGTTGAAACCAGCGCCTCCCCTATTCCCAATTGGGTGATAACGGTACTCGCCTTGAAATCGGGATTGGGGCGAAAAGTGTCTGCCGCTGTTTTCACTGCCTTTTGCTCGCGGGGCGTATAAGCGCGAAGGGCATGTTGCAAGCGGTTACCGAGTTGGGCCAGAACGCCATCGGGAATATCCATCGGGTTCTGAGTTACAAAATAGACACCAACGCCCTTGGAGCGGATCAATTTCACCATTTGCTCCACTTTTTCGAGTAGAATTTTTGGTGCATCATTAAACAGAAGATGCGCTTCATCAAAAAAGAAAACCAGTTTTGGCTGATCTGGATTTCCGACCTCTGGTAATTCTTCGAACAACTCAGACAACAGCCACAGCAAAAAGGTTGCATAAAGCTTTGGTGAGCTCATCAGCTTGTCTGCGGCCAAAATACTGATGGCACCGCGCCCATCGCGGGTGGTTCGCATAATATCTGCAATTTGAAGCGCTGGCTCGCCAAAAAAATCGTCACCACCCTGCTGTTCCAGAACCAGAAGTTGACGCAGGATCGCGCCAATTGAGGACTTGCTAACATAACCATATGTGGATGAAATTTCCGAAGCGCGTTCGCCCATTTCGAAGAGGAGCGCGCGGATATCTTTCATATCGAGCAGTGCTAGCCCTTCGTCATCGGCAATTTTGAAGGCGATGTTTAAGACGCCTTCCTGTGTGTCGTTTAGATCCATCAATCGCGATAGTAATAATGGTCCCATCTCTGTCATGGTAGTGCGGATGGGATGGCCTTTTTTGCCAAATAAATCCCAGAAAATTACCGGAAATTCCTGAAAATCATAATCGTCGAATTTGATTTGTTCGGCGCGTTTTATGAGAAAGTCTTTGCCTTCACCTTTGACGGCAAGGCCCGATAAATCACCTTTCACATCTGCGCAAAAAACCGGCACACCTGCATTGGAGAAACCCTCTGTCAGGATTTGTAGAGTGACGGTTTTACCTGTTCCGGTAGCGCCAGTAATCAGACCATGTCTGTTTGCCAGTTTCAGATTTAAAAATTCTTGTTGCTGAAAGGAATCATCGGTTTTTCGGCTGGCACCGATAAACAATTTGCCATCTTCACTCATTTGGAAACTCCTCGCAGGCTGATCAAGTATTTCCAATGATTCTATAGCGAGCGCGGCCCATTCAGGCAAACCAAACTGCCCGGAATCCCAATACGGGACGTATAATTGGCACGATTTATGCATTTTTCACGTCAAATACGCTTTAAGGAGCAAATCATGACGTTGAACAGACGGAATTTTCTAGGATCGATGGGACTGGGCAGCGCAGGAGCAGCGCTTGGCTTGCCAGCGCTTGCCGCTGCTGAGACCACAGACAGGATCACACTTGCAGACATTCGTGGATCGTTCAACGCCAACCAGTCGGGCCTTCGTCCAGGAGCCATCGATGATCAGGGAAAATTGCTGCAAAAAATCCTTAATTCAGCTGCTGAAGCGGATAAACCGGTATTTTTACCGCCGGGGAACTATTTCGTTTCAAATATTGTGTTGCCTTCCAAAACCAGGTTAATGGGCGTTCCGGGCGCTTCACGCCTGATTTATACAGGCGGCGGGCATTTTTTAATGTCGGAGAACGGCTCTCATATAGAACTTACCGGATTGGTGCTGGATGGGGCTAATCGCGGGTTACAATCCTATGCAGGTGCTGCTTTGCGCGTTGTTAATGCGTCCCATCTGGTTATTGAAAATTGTCAAATTTCCGGGAGTCTGGAAATCGGGCTTCAGGTTGACCGTTCTCAGGGGCGTATAGAGCGCTGCGAGATCAGCGGTGCAGCAGGTGAATGCGGAATTTACGGCATTGAAAATAAAGGCCTTCTGATTGCCCATAATCATGTGCATGACTGTGCTAATGGCGGCATTCTCGTACATCGTTGGAAGACCGGTGATGATGGTACGATTATCTCAAACAACCGCATAGAGCGGATCGGCGCTGTTAATGGTGGCACCGGCCAGTGGGGCAACGGGATAAACGTCTACAGGGCTGATTCGGTAATGATTGCCAACAATCAAGTGAAAGATTGTGCTTTCTCCGCGATCAGATCCAATTCCGGCAACAATGTCCAAATCACCGCCAATCAGTGCCTTCGTTCTGGCGAAGCAGCAATTTATTCTGAATTTGAATTCAATGGGGCTGTTATCACAAATAATGTAATTGATGGCGGTTGCAGAGGCATTTCGATTGCAAATTTCAACCGCAATGGCCGCATGGCGATTTGTGCTAATAATCTCATTCGGAATATCCACGATAATCCACCTTATGAAGATAAAGACCACCTCTTCGGCGAGGGTATTTCTGCCGAAGCAGAAACCACGATTACCGGCAATGTGATTGAGAATACAGCTCAGTTCGGCATGATACTCGGCTGGGGTGAATATCTGCGTAATGTAATTGTAACTTCAAATGTTATTCGCGACACCAAAATCGGAATTTATGTAACGGTTGTCGAAGGAACGGGGCCAGCGGTTATCTCCCAAAACCTGTTTTCCAAAATTCGGGAAGGTGCGATTATCGGCTACCGTTGGCAAGAGCCGGCTACCGATGATCTCATTGGTGGTGGATCTATCCCTAATATACAGATTGAGCGTAACCAAACCAGCTAGCCAAGGACCAAAAATTCGTTAAAGTTCTCATTATCAACCTAACGCGGAATTTGATAATGGCCTTACCTGACGGTTTTGTTTCTGAGTTCATCCAGTGCAATGACATCAACCTGCACGTGGTGCATAATGGTGGTGTGTCCCCTCTCACTGACACTCGAACACCGATTTTATTCCTGCATGGATTTCCGGAATTCTGGATTGCATGGCAATCTGTTTTTGAAAAATTGGCGGATGATTATCTGATCATTGCACCAGACCAACGCGGCTATAATTTGAGTGATGCGCCTGATGGTGCAGACAATTATAAAGCGAGATTACTGGTTGGTGACATGCTTGAACTCAGCCAACAACTGTTGGGTGACCGGCAATTTGTTCTTGCCGGGCATGATTGGGGTGCTTCAATTGCCTATGCATTGGCAATTTCTGCGCCAAAGCGAATATCCAAATTGATTATTGCCAACGGGGTTCATCCTGTGAGTTTTCAAGAGGCGATACTTGATACCCCTGAACAGGCGGCGGCAAGCCAATATTTTCATGTTTTGCGTGCAGAGAATGCACCGGAACTAATGGCAGAAGACAATTTCAGGCGTACCCTTGCTATGTTTGAAAAATTCTCTGCTTCTCCGTGGCTTACGGACGAGGACCGTAATTCTTATCGCGAAGCCTGGGGCAGACCGGGACGACTGGAAGCGATGCTCCATTGGTATAATTCATCACCCATTATTATTCCGAAACCGGGCGAAACTGATATCAAAGCGCCGCTATATGGTTCTGATCGCTCGCAGTTTCGCTTGCCAATGCCGCATTTATTGTTTTGGGGCATGAAGGATCAGGCATTGTTGCCAGCGTCGAAGAAGGCAGTTGCAGAATTTTGCGATGATTTTCATGAAATCGAAATTGCCGATGCAGAGCATTGGCTACTCCACACCCATAGCGACTTAATTGCTGACAAAATGCGTGAATTTATCGGTTAGGCTACAGCCCGTGACAATGCACATTGGGACCACAAGTCTGACAGTGCAGAAACCAGATGCGCAATATCCGCATCGCTATGTACTGGCGAAGGCGTTATGCGCAGGCGCTCAGTGCCTTTTGGAACCGTTGGATAATTGATTGGTTGCACGTAAATACCATAGTTTTCCAGCAATAAATCGCTGATCCATTTGCATTTTGCGGCATCCCCCACCATCACCGGAATGATGTGGCTGGGATTATCTATATGAGGAATGCCCTTGGCATCTAGAAGCTTACGCACCCGGGCAACACGTTCTTTTTGAGCAAGGCGCTCTGCATCATTTTCTTTCAAATAAGCAATGCTCTCTAGTGCACCAGCAGCAATTGCAGGTGGCAGCGCTGTTGTGAAGATAAAGCCGGACGAATAACTACGGATGAAATCGCACAATGCATCAGATGCTGTAATATAGCCGCCCATTACGCCGAATGCTTTTCCCAACGTGCCTTCAATAACACTGAGACGATCCATAATTCCTTCGCGCTCGGCAATGCCGCCGCCGCGTGGACCGTATAGGCCAACCGCGTGGACTTCATCGAGATATGTCAGTGCCCCATGCTTATCGGCGACGTCGCAAATTTCTTTGATTGGTGCGATATCGCCATCCATTGAATAAACGGATTCAAAAGCGATAATTTTTGGAGTTTCATCGCCATATTCTGACAGAATTCTATCGAGATCAGCGGGATCATTGTGCTTCCAGATGCGTTTTTCGGCTCTGGAATGACGAATACCTTCAATCATTGAAGCGTGGTTTGAAGCATCGGAAAATATAACGCAATTTTCGATATTGGCGCCCAATGTACCGAGGGCCGCCCAGTTTGAAACATAACCGGAGGTGAAAATCAGCGCCGATTGTTTGTTGTGCAGATCGGCCAGCTCGTTTTCAAGCAAGACATGATAATGGTTTGTGCCAGAGATGTTGCGTGTTCCGCCAGCGCCTGTGCCGCATTCATCAATGGCTTTGTGCATGGCATCGGCAACTTTGGTGTTTTGTCCCATGCCGAGATAATCGTTGGAACACCACACGGTTACTTCTTGCGTTTCACCGCCAACAAATCTGGTTGCGCGTGGAAAAGAGCCGGAATGTCGCTTCAAATTTGCAAAAACCCGATAGCGTCCTTCTTCGTGAAGTTCGTCTACTTTTGCAGTGAAATGTGCCTCAAAATCCATCGACAGTCTCTCCGGTTACCCGCGTATTGGGTCAATATCATAGCTCAATGCATGAATAAAAGTGCAAACGCGCACCCCATCCAATCAGCATTATGCATATATCATGTCATTGACATACATCAAAAGCATCATTTGCAAATAAAGCTTATGTGAAGCTAATCGCCATCTAGTGCAGTTTTGGTGATTAATATCACGGGAATAATGCCAGCCGCTACGATAATTAACGACGCAAACCCTGCCTCTTCTATGCGTGCACGCGAGGCAAAATCGTAGACATGGGTGGCAAGGGTGTTGATACCAAAGGGCCGTAACATAATGGTGGCGGACAATTCTTTGATGCTGTCGATAAATACCAGCAAAGCCGCCGTTGCTATGGCGGGTCTCATCAGTGGCAGGAGAACCTCATATAGTGTTCCGGAAGATGTGCGACCCAAGCTTCTGGCTGCGCTATCCATTTGTGGTGGTATTTTCCTGAAACCACCATCGAGAGAACCTTCCGCCATGGCCATAAAGCGTACTGTGTAGGCATAGATAATTGTGGCACCAGAACCGGTGATTAATAATCCTGTTGATATGCCAAATGCTTGGCGGAAGACCCCATCCAAAAAGTTATCGAACATGGCGATTGGCAGGAATATACCCAGAGCGATGATGGTTCCAGGAATTGCGTAGCCGACGGATGCAATGCGCACCGCAAGTGCAATCAAGCCACTATCATTTTTCCGCACCGCATAGGTTAAGAGCAGTGCCAACAAAACGGTGATAATAGCAGCCACACTTGCAAAGATCAGGCTGGTTACCAATGCCTCCAGCAAATCGGCATCAATGCCAAACGGATAGTAAGTGATGGTGTAATCGGCCAGAACGGAAAGTGGAATTCCAAAACCGATGACAATTGGCAGGACACAGGCAAAGGCTGCAACCCGTCCGCTTTGGCCTTCAAGCTTCATCCTTGTATATCGGGTTTTAGAGGATGAAATGCGGTTTTCCGCAACTGAGCGCCCTCGCCTTGCCCAGCGTTCAAGAAAAATTAGCAGGGAGGCAATTAGCAATAATATGAGCGCCAGTTGAGCAGCACCTGCGATATCGTTCTGGTTTAACCAGACTGAGAAGATCGAGAATGTCAGAGTCTGAATCCCTAAATATTCAATCGCCCCGATATCGTTGATTGTTTCCATCATTGCCAATGTTACGCCGAGCACAATTGCCGGCCTGGCAAGCGGCAACAAGACACGCAGGAAAATCGGGAATTGTTTGACGCCCAACACTCGCGCGGTTTCAATCAACCTTGCGCTCTGGAAATGAAACAGCGCCCGAACCGAGATATAGACATAGGGATAAAGCACCAGCGATAGGGTGAATATGGCTCCTGGCAACGTTCTAATTTCCGGGAACCAATATTGTTTAATGGAGGTATATCCGCCAACTGCTCGGATGGTTTCCTGAATCAGCCCGGTGAACGAGAAAAACTCAACGAATGAGTAAGCCGCGATATAAGTGGGCACTGCCAGCGGTAACATCAGCGCCCAACTGAATATTTTACGACCTGGAAACTCGAAAAAAGATACCAGCCACGCACACATCGTGCCGATGAATGCGCTTAGCAAGCCAACGCCCACCAATAGCAAGATGGTGGTTTTAATCGACGTAGGCAAAACCGTATGGGCGATATTCGAAATGCTTTCGGTCGTACCTGATGCAGCAATTACAATCAGTGCAATCAACGGCATTGCTACGATCAGAGCAATCAATAATGTCGCAACGTTGAGAGGGCGTAGCAAAACAGAAATCGGGGAAGACCTATTTGATCCTCCCCGAACATTTACTTCAGTATTTTTTTCTGCCTGTTGCTGCATATAGCATACTTAGCTGGATGGGCCGTCGTTGTAACCAACTTTATCAACCAGCTCAGAAGCTTTTTTGCGATGCCTTGCAATTTCAGCAAGAGAAAGCGTATCCGGTTTAATTTTGCCGAAGGCTTTCACAATATCGGAAGGCTCAACACCAAGTTTAATCGGATACTCAAAAACCCTTTCACCATAAATTTTCTGTGCAGAACCGCTGGAAAGAAATTCCATCAACTTCATGGCATCCGCTTTATGAGGCGCATATTTTGCCATGGCCATGCCTGAAATATTCACATGGGTTCCGCGTCCCTCACTATTAGGGAACAAGACTTTCATGGATTTTGCCCAGTCTTTTTGTTCAGGTTTTTTCTCGTTTGTCTGCATCAGACCGACATAATAAGTGTTGCCCAATCCTAGATCGCATTCGCCGGAGAAAATACCTTTTGCCTGAGCACGGTCATTGCCATTGGGTTTGCGCGCAAGGTTGCTTTTGAGGCCCGCAAGCCACTTTTCAGCTTCTACTTCCCCGTGATGAGCAACCATGGAGGCGAACAATGCAATATTATATTGATGCTGACCTGAGCGAGTGCAAATTTTGCCTTTCCACTTTGGATCAGCCAGTTCTTCATAAGTGATCGTATCCTGTGCCACACGGTCAACTGAGGCGTAAATCACACGGCCACGAGTAGTAAGACCGAACCAGTGGCCTTCTGGATCACGGTATTCTGCTGGAATATTTGCTTCAAAAGCATCGGATTTCACAGCCTGAGTGATGCCGTTTGCCTTCGCACTGCTTAAGCGCCCGATATCCACGGTGAAAATCACATCCGCTGGCGAATTTTCGCCTTCCGCCTTTACGCGTTCCACCAGTCCTTTTTTCAAGAACAACACATTGGTCTTGATGCCGGATTCCTTGGTGAAGGCTTCCAGCAAAGGAGCAATTAAATCGGTCTGACGATAAGAGTAAATATTTACTTCTGCGGCTGAAAGAGAAGAAGAAGCGGCAAGAACAACAGCGCCTACCATGAGAGTGGAAATAGTGGGTGTCAAAATTTTCATTTTTTTCCTTACATCATATACCTGATTATAATAGTCAGATTTATACGGCAAGGAATTTGAAGTCAATATGGGGATCAAAAAAACTTGACTTTTTAAGTAAACTTCTTAGAGTCGTTCTAAAGTACGTTTGCTTTGAATTGAAAAATAGAGTGAGAGGAACGGTCCATGCGCCTGACAAGACAGACAAACTATGCCGTTAGAATTTTGATGTATTGCGCAGCGAATGATGGAAACCTTAGCCGGGTTCCAGATATCGCGGAAGCTTACGGTCTGTCGGAAGCCTACCTGTTCAAAATCCTCAAACCAATGATGGACGTATCGATCATAGAATCTGTCAGAGGACGCAACGGTGGTATCAGACTGGCAAGAGACGCTGCCGATATCACATTGTTTGATGTGGTTCGGGTGACCGAAGAAAACTTCTCATTGGCAGAATGCTTTGATGATGAAAATACCGATTGTCCGCTGGTTGACAGTTGTGGCTTCAACTCAGCATTGCGTGAAGCGCTGAATGCGTTCTTTGATGTGCTTGGAAAATACACTATTGCTGATATGATCGCTGCTCGACCAAACATCAACTTCCTGCTCGGATTGGAAGAAATGGAAGCCGTGGCACCTGCTGCTTAGGACGGTGTTGCGTGGCTGATTGTGGCTGCGACGGCAGATTTCCACGCCCTATATTTTGAATTACGAATATCTTCGTTCATTGTTGGCTTGAATCTGTTGTTCAAATGCCACTGCTTAGCAAAATCTTCTTGACCCGGCCATGTTCCAGCATTGAAACCTGCAAGCCACGCTGCACCCAGTGCCGTTGTTTCCAGAATATCGGGGCGATCAATCGGCGCATCCAATATGTCCGCCAAAAACTGCATGGTCCAATCACTTTCCACCATGCCACCATCAACGCGAAGGACCATGTCATCGCTGCTCCCGGACCAATCTTTGTTCATCGCTTCGATTAAATCGCGGGTTTGAAAGCAGACAGCCTCCAAAGTAGCCTTTGCTAATTCAGCATTCGTCGTGCCGCGGGTGATGCCAAAAATTGCCCCCCGTGCATTGGGCTCCCAATAGGGTGCGCCAAGCCCTGCGAAGGCCGGAACCACGATGATTTCCTGACTGTCGTCGGCTCTCAGCGCAAGCTCTCCAGTTTGCGAAGCCTTAGAGATAATTTTCAATCCATCCCTCAACCATTGCACCGCCGCACCAGCAATGAATATGGACCCTTCCAGCGCGTAGGTGGTTTCGCCGTTCAACCGATAAGCTATGGTAGTGAGCAGCCTATTGGAGGATGGCACCAATTCAGTGCCGGTATTCAGCATTGCGAAACATCCGGTTCCATAGGTTGATTTCATCATGCCCGGTTGAAAACAGGCCTGCCCTAGCGTGGCAGCGTGCTGATCGCCTGCAATACCCAAAATAGGGATAGCAGCACCGAACAGTTCGGGGTCACACATTCCATATTCAAATGCGCAATCTTCCACCGCAGGTAAAAGAGCTTCAGGGACATCGAAAATTTCGAGTAGCTCGGCATCCCATTGATTATCGCCGATGTTAAACAGCATGGTACGTGACGCATTGGTGGCGTCGGTTCTATGAACCTTGCCGCCGGTCAACCGCCACAGCAGATAGCTATCTACAGTGCCAAATGCCAGATCACCATTTTCTGCCTTTGTTCTCGCACCTTCCACATTGTCTAACAAATATTTGATTTTGGTGGCGGAGAAATAAGGATCAAGCAGTAGGCCAGTTTTTTGGGTGATGGTTTTTTCTAACCCTTGCTCTTTCAGACCGCTGCAAAAATCTGCCGTCCGGCGATCCTGCCATACAATGGCGGGTGCGATGGCCTGATGGGTTTTTCTATCCCAGATAATTGTGGTTTCGCGCTGGTTAGTTATGCCAACTCCGGCAATTTTGGATGCCTCAACACCACTTTTGGCGATAGCATTGCGACAGGTCGTTACAACCGTTTGCCAAATCTCCTCAGCATCATGTTCAACCTGCCCGTCGCTTGGGAAATATTGTTTGAATTCCATTTGATCCGAAGCCACGGGTCGGAACTGATTGTCAAATATGATCGCGCGCGAGGACGTCGTCCCCTGATCAATCGCCAGTATATATGAACTCATATCAATTCTCCCAAAATGCCCTTAGTGGTATGAATACAAAACTTAAATTGTCCCGTAAAGTGAAGCTATCAAGATGACCGGAATTAGGTTAGGAAAGGAGCTATCATTGTATGGAGTTAAAATGCCTGATTTACAAAACCCGTCCGAAGAGTTTCTGAATTCCCTAAAAGAATTGTTGGGCTCGACGGGCTGGCGTGAGGGCGAAGATGCTGCCCGATACCTCGAAGAGCCTCGCGGAAACTTTCGCGGGAAAGCCGCTCTCATCGTGCTTCCGGCCAGTGTTGAGGAAGTCTCTGAGATTGTAAAACTATGCGCAACTGCACGCGTGGGAATTGTGCCTTATGGCGGCGGCACCGGTCTTGTGGCTGGTCAATTGTCTCTGGAAAATGGCCATTCAATTGTCCTGTCACTGGAGCGAATGAACAAAATACGCAGCATTGATGTTAATAACGACAGTATGCTGGTGGAGGCAGGTTGTATCCTTGCAGATGTTCAGCGCGCAGCCCTTGATGAAAACCGCCTATTTCCCTTGAGCCTCGCATCGGAGGGTAGTTGCCGGATTGGTGGAAATCTGGCCACCAATGCCGGCGGGATACAAGTTGTTCGTTACGGTAATGCCCGCGATCTTTGTTTGGGTATTGAGGCGGTTTTGCCTGATGGCTCTATCTATCATGGCCTTGCTCCGCTGCGCAAAGACAATACCGGATATGATTTGCGTCATATGTTGATTGGTAGTGAGGGCACATTGGGAATTATCACGGCAGCTTCGTTAAAGCTTTTCTCGAACCCGAGAAATACAGCGACCGCTTTTTGTGCGGTCCCCTCACCCTCTCACGCAATATCCCTGCTCAAATTCTGTCGGGAGGAAATGGGTGAAACGATTTCTGCTTTTGAATTGATGTGCGATCAGGGCATGAAGGTGCTGGCTAGCCATTTTCCTCAGGAGCAAAACCCGTTTAAAGGAGAATATAGCTGGTTCACCCTGATTGAAATTGCTGGGCCAACGGGCATAAACGATAGATTCGAAACAATGCTGATGAGTGCATTCGAAAATGAACTGTTACTCGATAGCGTGATTGCAAGCTCCAGCGCCCAAAGTCAGGCGCTGTGGCGGTTGCGAGAATTGATGGCAGACGCGAACAAACTGGAGGGCGCATTTTGCAACAGCGATACTTCTGTTCCAAAGAGCCAAGTGGATGTCTTTATTGAGGAAACGGATGCAGCTCTTCTCGCACTTAATCCCGGCCTGAGAATCAACAAATACGGGCATATGGGCGACGGCAATATACATTTCAACATCTTCCCGCCGGAAGGTGTAGGCAAAGCGCAATTCCTGACTACCAACCCGACCATACAAAAAGACGTTCGTTTGGTGATCGACCAGAAAACCCATGAATTGAACGGTTCAATTTCCGGCGAACATGGCATTGGCCGTTTGAAACGCAACGAATTACAGCGATATGGCGATCCAGCAAAACTTTCAGCAATGAAAAGCATCAAAGCAGGCCTCGATCCCCTCGGCATTATGAATCCGGGAGCTGTGTTTTCTGACTAAATGACCTGTATTTTGGCAGTATAAGCCCCTATATCTTAGATCAAATTCAATTGGTGGGAGAAAATAATGGCTACACTTTCCTTTTTCGGAGCGGCAGGCACTGTCACCGGTTCATGCTCCATGCTGGAAACCGATAGCGGCACTTTCATGGTCGATTGCGGTATGTTTCAGGGCAATAAGACTGTTCGGGCGCTAAATTATCAGGAATTTCCATTCATTCCCGAACAAGCCAGATTTCTTCTGCTTACTCACGCTCATATCGATCATTCTGGTCTGTTACCAAAATTGGTGAAGGCCGGTTTCAAAGGGCCGATTTACGCAACCAGACCAACGGTTGATCTACTTGAATATATGCTGCTGGATTCTGCGAAAATTCAGGAAAGTAATGCTGCTCGCGCCAATCGACGACATCAAAGACGCGGACGGGAAAAAGTTTTTCCCATCTACGAGGAGCAGGACGCAAGAAAAACACTCAAAATGCTGCAACCTGTGGATTATGATGAATGGTTTGAGCCAATCAAGGGCGTTCACATTCGCTATGCTAATGCAGGTCACATGCTTGGTTCGGCTTCCATCGAGGTGAAGTTCCACGACGAGGAAACCAAGAACACCATGCGTCTGCTGTTTTCGGGCGATTTGGGGCCGGACGAAAAAGTGTTTCATCCAGAACCGGGCGGTGAACAGGGCTTTGATTATATTATCAGTGAAAGTACTTATGGTGACCGTAACCGCGACGACTACACATTGGAAAAACGCCGCGAGGCCATTCGTAAAGAATTGGTGGACGGGCTTGCTCGCGGTGGCAATGTGGTTATCCCGTGTTTCGCTGTGGAGCGCAGCCAAGAACTACTGCACGATATTGGAACGTTGCTTGCCAATGGTGATATTCCCAACACTACCGTCTATCTCGATTCACCGCTGGCTCGCAAAGTCACCAGCGTCTTCATTAAATATTCCCACACGCTGGATGATATCGAAATCGATGAAGAAAAGCTCTTCAAAGACAAAAATTTTAAACTCGTGGAGAGCGTTGATGAAAGCAAGGCGATCAAACATGATAAACGTGGTTGCATTATTATCTCTGCCAGCGGAATGGCTGATGCCGGGCGTATTCAACATCATTTGAAAAACAACATCTGGAAGGAGGAGGCAACCATCCTGTTCGTGGGATATCAGGCTCCGGGCACCACAGGCCACCTCATCACCAGCGGCGAAAAAGAAATTCGCATTCACGGTCAGAACTTCAAAGTGAAAGCTACCATTCGTCGGCTTGGCAATTATTCAGCCCACGCAGATCAACAGGAATTGCTTGATTGGATTATCGAGCGCGGCCCCGTTGTGGGTGGGCTGTTCCTCAATCATGGTGATGATGATGCAAGGGCGGAGCTACGCCGTCTGGTCGCAAAAAAAGGCTGGGATATCGACAAAATCTACATGCCTCATTTCGATGAGAGTTTTGAACTGCGTGCTGGTTCTGCAAAATCCAAAGGCCGGGCACCGCAGCGTATGGATGAAACTGTTCTGCAGAGAGACTGGTTCAATGATTATGCCGCATTCTTAATTCAGTTGGATGATCAGCTTGACGATGAGACAGACCCGGAAAAACGTCGCGCATTGATTGCAAAACTCAAATCCGTGATGCCACAATCTTAGAGTGCAAACTCATCCACAGGGAGATTGTCGTAGGCATAGATTTCAGACGAAGAAGTTGATAACAGAGTTGAGATTTATCTGGCCAACAAGCAGGACACCTACATGTTTCAAAACTCATTCCCTGATCGCGATCTGATTTCTGAATCTGTTGCCAAGATGTTGCTGGAAATTGAGGCCGTGCATTTTCGTAGCGACGAGCCTTATACATTCACCTCCGGCCTCGCGAGCCCGGTTTATATCGATTGCCGTAAGTTGATATCCTATCCTCGTATTCGTTCCGCCCTGATGGATTTTGGCGCATCGATCATTATGCGTGATGCAGGCTTTGAGAAATTTGACGCAATTGCCGGGGGCGAAACCGCAGGCATTCCGTTTGCCGCATGGCTCTCAGAACGCCTCGCACTTCCCATGCTGTATGTGCGAAAGAAACCCAAGGGTTTTGGTCGTGACGCGCGGATTGAGGGCCATCTGATTGAGGGCCAAAACGTACTGCTGGTCGAGGATTTAACTACCGATGGTGGCAGTAAAATTAAATTCGCCAATGCCCTGCGCGAAGCCGGTGCCACCGTCACCGATACGTTTGCTGTATTCTACTATGATATTTTTCCAAACACTCCGAAGAAACTGGAAGCCGCCGGAATGCAATTACACCATTTGGCCACATGGTGGACGGTGCTGGAAACCTGTAAAAAAACCAACAAGTTCGACACAAAAACTCTGGCAGAAGTAGAGAGCTTTTTGAACGACCCGCTGGCATGGTCTGCCAAGAATGGCGGAATAACGGAGTTGGCGAAGTAGTGGCAGTGCAGCAGTCTTATTGATTAACATCTTCGCCTAATGTGAAAGTTCTTTCATTCCAGCTTCCAGTCCGCCCAGTGTTAGTGGGAACATGCGATCTCCAAACAATGTCTGGATAATTTTGGTGGACTGGGTATAGCGCCAGCCGTTCTCTTCTATTGGGTTTAACCAGATTGAGGATTTCCATTGATCGAGGGCTCGGCGTAGCCACACTTCGCCTGCTTCATCGTTCCAGTGTTCGACCGAGCCGCCCGGATGAACAAGTTCGTAGGGGCTCATGGCGGCGTCGCCTACGAAAATTGCTTTATAGTCGGGGCCGTATTTATTGAGAATGTCCCATGTGGAGGTGCGTTCGCGGTGGCGGCGACCGTTTTCGCGCCAGACACCCTCATAGAGGCAATTGTGGAAATAGAAATATTCAAGGTTCTTCAGTTCCATGCGGGCTGCTGAGAAAAGTTCTTCCGCAATTTTTATGTGATCGTCCATGGAGCCGCCCACATCAAGAAACAGTAATACTTTTACGGCGTTGCGGCGTTCTGGTCGTGTTTTGACGTCTAGATATCCTTGCTCGGCGGTGGCACGGATAGTTCCGTTTAAATCCAGTTCCTCCGCTGCCCCTTCACGGGCCCAGCGGCGCAATCGTTTGAGTGCTACTTTGATGTTGCGGGTGCCGAGTTCGACGCTGTCGTCGAGGTTTCGAAATTCGCGTTTATCCCAGACTTTTACTGCTCTGCGATGGCGGCTTTCTTTCTGGCCAATGCGTACGCCTTCAGGGTTATAACCATACGCTCCGTAGGGCGAAGTGCCCGCAGTGCCGATCATTTTGGAACCGCCTTGATGGCGTTTATGCTGTTCTTCGAGGCGCTTTTTCAGCGTCTCCATCAGCTTTTCCCAACCGCCAGCAGCTTCAATTGCCGCTTTTTCCTCGTCGGATAAATTATTCTCCGTTAGCTTGCGTAACCAATCTTCCGGCAGATCCACCTCTTCAATGCCTTCCGGACCACCAACGCTTTCAATGCCCTTGAAAACCTGGCTGAAAACACGGTCAAATTTATCGAGATTGCGCTCATCCTTTACCAGCGCAGAACGTGCGAGAAAATAAAAGCCTTCCACATCGAAGGTCACCAAACCTCGTTCCATCGCTTCAAGCAAGGTCAGGAATTCCCGCAGAGATACAGGAATTTTGGCTTCCTTCAGGGCTAGAAAAAATGGAATGAACATAACGCCTAGGCACCCTTCCTGATATCTTTGGACCTGATATCTTGGGCCCCGATATCTTGGGCATTGTAAGATGTGGTCTGGTAAATTGTATTTATCCAATTGCCAAACAGCAAGTGGGCATGACTGCGCCAACGATTTTGTGGCTCGTTTTCCGGATTGTTGAACGGATAATAATTGGTTGGAATTTCAATTGGCGTGCCAGAAGAAACATCCCTCAAATACTCCTCACCAAGAGATTCAGAATCATACTCTATGTGATTAAAAATATAGAGCCTATTGCCCTTTTTCTCATGCACAAGGCATGGGCCGGTTTCATCCGAATCCATTAAAACTTCCAAACCCAGTTCCGGCATCATGTCGCCGGAGCGCATTTCTGTCCAGCGCGAAACGGGAATGGAAAAATCATCGGAAAACCCGCTCAAATAGGGCGATGAAGGGTTGAGGTTTTTATGACGAAATACACCGAACGCTTTCTTGTCCAAAATATATTTTGACACCCCGTGAAAATGGTACATTGCGGCCATCGCACCCCAGCAAATATTCATTGTCGAGTGCACATTCTCGCTGGTCCAGTCGAGAATTTTGACCAGTTCATCCCAATAGGTAACTTCCTCAAAATTCAGAGTCTCAATCGGTGCACCGGTGATTATAAAACCGTCAAATTTACGGTCTTTGATTTCATCCCACGTTTGATAAAAATCGATCAAATGATCTTCGGCAGTGTTCTTCGATTTGTGACTTCCGATGCGGATAAGCGAAAGCTCCACCTGTAATGGTGTTGCGCCGATCAGCCGTGCGATCTGGGTTTCTGTTCTGATTTTGTCCGGCATTAAATTCAACAGGCCTATTTGCAAAGGCCGGATGTCCTGACGCGCCGCCTCGCTCTCACCCATTACCATTACGCCCTCTTGCTCAAGGGTCAGGCGGGCGGGCAATTTGTCGGGGATTCTAATAGGCATAATTCTCACTCATATCTGGCGTTATCGATATGCAGGAGGGTCCGCTGTAACTTTAAGACGGCCCCTTTAGCAACTTGTTTTACGTGGCTGCAAGCCGGCCGGCCCAAATCACCACAATTGATGTGAATTTAGCCCTTTGCTAAATTCGCGTCAATTGAATATTTTTGTACTCACGGCGTATCCTCGCTTTGCTCGGGCCTCCGTAGGGGCGGCGCATTAGCGCCGGTCGCTCTTCGCTCCCCGCCTTTGGCGGGTGTGGGTATTAATTGAGTGGAGCAAGGAAACGTGTTGTTAGTTTCGTTGTCTGGATAGAAATGCCAGGCGTTCGAATAGGTGTACGTCCTGTTCGTTTTTCAATAGTGCGCCGTGTAACCTTGGGAGAACCTTTGTTGGGTCGTCGCCTCTCAGCGTTGCTGCATCTATGTCATCGGCTACCAGTAGTTTGATCCAGTCCAGAGCTTCCGAGGTCGAAGGTTTTTTCTTGAGGCCGGGGGTTTCACGTATTTCGTAAAACTGGGTCAATGCGGCGCTTACCAGTGTCTTTTTGATATCCGGGTAATGCACATCAATGATTTTAGTTAGAACATCGCTGTTGGGGAAACTGATATAGTGGAAAAAACAACGGCGCAAAAATGCGTCAGGCAGTTCTTTTTCATTGTTCGAAGTGATGATGATAATCGGGCGATTTCTGGCCTTTACCACTTCACCTGTTTCATAAACATGAAACTCCATCTTATCGAGTTCCTGCAACAGATCGTTGGGAAATTCGATGTCGGCCTTATCGATTTCGTCGATTAACAGAACCACTTTTTTCTCAGAAGTAAACGCCTCCCAGAGCTTCCCCTTTTTGATGTAATTTTTGACATCCTGCACCCGTTCATCACCCAGTTGGCTGTCGCGCAGGCGTGATACGGCATCATATTCATACAGCCCTTGCTGTGCTTTGGTGGTGGATTTCACGTGCCATTCCAGAAGTTCCAGCCCAAGCGCGCCTGCGACCTGTTTGGCAAGCTCGGTTTTTCCGGTTCCAGGTTCGCCCTTTACAAGCAGTGGTCGTTCCAGTGCAATCGAAGCATTTACCGCGATCGTCAGATCGTTTGCAGCCACATAAGAAGAAGTTCCGTCAAAGCGCATATTTGTCATCTGTCATCCATAATTTTGCGGCACATTTGGTCGATTGCATAATTTACTAATTCGCTCCAAGCGCCAGAACAAGCCTTTTATTTAATTGTAGGCCAAGGCGATCCATTGATTCCAACACCATATGCGGAAAATTTAATTGAAAATAACCCAATTCACTTGATTATCATGCTTGCAGGGGAGAAATGAAATGGGTATACAATTTTTCTGTCCACAAAAATTGTTCGGACAGATTGTTGGGGTGTGGCCAAGCGGTAAGGCAACGCTTTTTGGTAGCGTGTATCGTAGGTTCGATTCCTACCACCCCAGCCACCAAACATCTTCTCTATGTCAGGATTTCAATTTCTCGAGTATTATCTCGAAAGTTCAAAGGTGTAGGCATAATATCTACAGTCATCGGTTATGATTTAATCAGGCAGTA
>JASFYT010000102.1:0-9336 GCA_045047085.1 Rhizobiaceae bacterium
GCCTCGCGGCATAACAGGCATAAGGTCCAGCGACGCTCTGAGGAAAATCCAAAATCATAACAGATTCAGGGCCGAGTTTTTCAACGGAATAAGCCCTTACCGGCCATTGAGATAGGTCGATGCGGCTCATCTAAAATTCTCGATAGCGGCCATTCAGTCAGGACAGCAACAGCCAGCTACGGATGGCGACTCAGCGGACTTTACATCCCATGCAAATGAACAAATCATCCAAATTGTGACATCAGATTAACTTCCGATATGTGCCAGCTGTGTTGACAAGATCATTTTCTCAGGTTGATCGATAAAACTTCAGTTTGTTTACCGAACGTTACAAAAAACTGGGCTGAGGCAGCCGCCATTGTCGTTATATCTAGTTTCGTGACGCCCTGAATAACGCTCGCGGTGAATACGAAAGCGGCTATAGATATAATTGGTTATTGACCAAAAAATTCTCACCTAGGAAATTCGATTTATCAACATAACCTGCAAACACCGTTCGAACAGGGTTTTAGGTTAAAATTCCACAATGCAGATGCGTCCGGTGTATCCACATCATGTTCCAACATCGGAAAATTAGTCTGCTAAATGTTCAAACAAGCAAGCAACTGCTTCAGCTCCCGGATCTACGTGGCCCCTTAACTGTGCCGCATTGATATATGATGCGCGACCAGCCTTGGCTTTCAACATCGTGGCAGTGTGGTCAGCGCCTGCGCGGGCAGCCTTTGCAGCCGCTCTGATACCATCACCAAGAGATTCAAGTGCCGGGTGCAACGCATCGACCATAGTGCGGTCGCCTAATTGAGCGCCGCCGATTTCCTGCATGCGCGTAAGGCCTGCTTTAAGCGCATCTTGCATTGTCATGCCACTGGACGAGGCATCACCAGCGGCAGTGAAGAAAATCGCTAGCAGAACACCAGATGATCCTCCCATCGTTTGGCTAAGCTCCTGGCCAATAGCCCGATAGAGTTGAGTATGATCCGCGAGTGGCAAACGGTCCATCGCATCTATTAGAGCTTTGGACGCGCCTGCAAGCGTTGACCCTGTGTCTCCATCTCCGGTTTTTGCATCAAGCGCATTGAGTTTATCTTCCGCAGCAATCAATGTCTCGCAGCAATCTTTCAGGAAAGCGGCAGTCGCTGGATGCTCTGATGGATAAGGTGTCAACGGCTTCAAGCCATCAGGCAAACTGACAATTGCCACTGGCGAAAGCTCTGAAATCCCCGGCCACGCTGCCAAAGAAGTTGGCGCGCTCAATGCAGCAAGATCGCCCGATTCAATCGGAAAAACAGAGATCGAAAAACCCTGCATATCCAGCGAAGTCATCATTGAGGCTGGACCGATAACGTGCGTGAGATTGCCAGCCAGCGATGAGTTGGCTAATTCGTGCATCAAGACAGACATTTCCAAAACGGATGTGCCACCAAGATTATTCATAAGAACCACATGAGGCTTATTCTCAATCGCAGCCGCCAATCTCTCAACAACAGCGGATATAGCATTTTTGGCACTTGTGAATTCGACCTGCTCAACTCCAGACTCACCGTGAATGCCCAGCCCTAATTCCGCCATTCCTTCCGAAATGCGGTTTTCTTTAGGAGAACCCGGGACTGAACATGTGTCCAAAGACATGCCAATGGTTTTTGATCCGGCTATCACCCGTTCTGCGGTTGCTGTTACATCAGCCAAGGATACGCCATCCCGGGCGAGGGCTCCAGCGATTTTGTGCACAAATAACGTACCTGCAACGCCCCTGGCTTGGGGTAGATCTGGGAGAGCGATGTCATCATCGACGATTACCATGTTAACATCTAAACCAAAGCCGCGGGCACGTTCTGCTGCCAAACCAAAATTCAGACGATCCCCGGTATAGTTTTTTACGATCAACAGGCAGCCCGCAGATCCAGTTACGGCCAATATTCCTGCAAGCACTGCATCAACGGAAGGGGAGGCAAACACATCACCGCAAACAGCTGCAGTCAACATGCCTTCGCCAACAAAACCAGCATGTGCAGGTTCGTGGCCTGATCCACCCCCGGAAACGAGCGCCACCTTGGATTTATCCCAATCATTCCGCACGACAACGCGAATATGCGGGTAACCGTCCAGCCGCGAGAGTTTACCACCAGAGGCAGCAAGAACGCCATCAATGGCTTCAGTGACGATATCTTCTTTTTTGTTTATAAATTGGGTCATAAATATCTTCCTTTACGCCAAACGCGCGCCATTGGCATCAAAATAAAACGGCTTTTCCGGGCGGATTTTTACAATGTCACCGGAATTCAATTTTGTATGAGCATCTGTAACAGTGATGATGTCATGATCTTTAAATGACAGATGCAAGCGTGTTTGATCGCCCAAATGTTCCACACGTGTAACCAGGCTGTCTTCGCCATTACCCTGATGAATTTGCTCGGGTCTCAACCCAATTGTGTGAGCATTTTTGGGTGCCCCTTTAAATAGTTCCGCAGGCAACACATTAATTCTTGGCTGTCCAAGACGGCTGGCTGAATATATACTGACCGGGGTTTCATAGATTTCGCGTGGTGAACCGAATTGAATTAGCTTGCCTGCATCTAACACACCCACATGAGTTGCCATTGTCATAGCTTCAATCTGGTCGTGGGTTACATACAGAAATGTTGCCCCCATATTGGCTTGAATATTCTTCAACTCAACGCGTAAATCGGAGCGTAATTTAGCGTCCAGCGAACTTAGCGGTTCATCCATCAAATAGATTAGAGGATCTCGAACCAAAGCACGCCCAATTGAAACACGTTGCATCTCTCCACCGGACAATTCAGTCGCCTTATTATCTAGTTTGTGAGAAATTTGTAGAATTTCCGCGACCTCTGAAATCTTCTTTTTGATGTCGGCATCAGATGTATTAAGTAGCGGAGATTTCAAAGGAAATGCCAAATTCTCACGCACCGTCAAATGTGGGTAGAGAGAATATTGCTGGAACACCATCGCAACATTGCGTTGCGCCGGGGTGAGGTTTTTCATTGAGTGACCACCAATAAAAATATCACCTTGATCCGGACTATCCAACCCGGAAATTAATCGCAATGTTGTGGTTTTACCGGCTCCGGTTGGCCCCAAAAGAACAACAAAAGAGCCGTCTGGGATCGTGATTGATACATCACTAAGCGCAGCAGTATCATCGAATTTCTTAGTTATGCCTTCAAGTCTGACTTCAGCCATGTGTAAGCACTCCTTCGTTAGCAGCAGAGCGCAGGGCAAGGTCTTTCTCGCCCTCAAATATAGTCAAAGTGCGTTCATCAAACTCAAGGCCGATTGCCTCGCCAACATTAACCGATATGTTTGAATTAATACGGGCTTTTACCTCACCATTTGCAGTCGCAAGTGTGACAATTTGAGTGGTTCCCAAATACTCGGAGGCGATGACACTTCCACGGTATTTGGACTTGTCAGAAAAATGCACATGCTCGGGTCGAACGCCCACGGTTAGCGACCCTTTTGCGCCCTGGCGCATGACAGGCACTTTGATTTTTACGCCGCTCAACTCAACGCTGTCTGAACCCACTCCGACCATACCATTGAAGTCAAGGAAGTTCATGGAAGGAGAGCCAATGAACTTGGCTACAAACCTTGTCGCCGGCCAGTCATATATTTCTTGCGGAACACCAAACTGCTCTATCACACCATGGTTCATAACTACGATTTTGTCGCCCATTTGCATGGCTTCAAGCTGATCGTGAGTTACGTATACAGTTGTTGCACCCATACGGTCATGAAGGGCTCGCAGCTCTTCTGACATGTGCTCGCGGAATTCCGCATCAAGCGCGCCGAGAGGTTCGTCCATAAAGAATGCTTTTGGTTCACGCACGATGGCACGACCCAAGGCAACCCTTTGGCGGTCGCCGCCAGAAAGTCCGCCGACGGACTTGTTCAAAATACCTTGAATGCCTAGAATTTCCGCTACTTCATTGACCTTCTTTTTTGCATCTTTTTTAGACATTCCCTGGCTGAGCAGCGGATAGGATATGTTCTTGCCGACATTCAAATGCGGATAAAGCGCAAACATCTGAAACACAAATGCAATATCACGCTGACTGGCCGGCTTCATACCGACCTCTTCGCCATCGATATAAATTTCACCGCTTGTTGGAATATCAAGGCCAGCCATCATGCGAAGGGTTGTGGTTTTTCCGCAACCAGACGGCCCAAGCAGCATAAAAAACTCGCCATCTTCCACCGTAAAAGTTGATGACTTAACCGCATTAAAAGATCCGAAATCCTTGCGCACATTTTTAATTCTTATCTGTGCCATGAGTTACTCCGGAAAATGGCTGACGATGATGAACATCACCGTGCCAATCAGGGTAACGATAAAGGAATAAGTGAAGAGCCACAGCACAACTGGCTGCATCAACATGAACACTCCCAATGCAATTAATATCGATGCAAGCATCTCCCAGGAACCACGTCGAAAATGCACTAACCCGTGAATAAATGCACTCATTTTCTAACCGCCCCGAATGTAATGCCACGAAGCAAATGCTTGCGAAGCAAGATTGTGAAGACCATCACAGGCAGCAGGAAGAGTGTCGCACCAGCCGCAACCGCTGGCCAATCCTGACCCCCTACGCCGATGATTGTCGGGATAAATGGAGGCGCTGTTTGAGCATTTCCTGATGTTAAGAGAACCGCGAATGCATATTCATTCCAGGCGAAAATCAAACAGAATATCGCTGTCGACGCAATACCCGTTGCTGCCTGCGGCAACACAACCTTGTAGAATGCCTGAAAGCGGGTGTAGCCATCAATGAGAGCGGCTTCTTCATATTCGATCGGGATCTCATCAATAAAGCCATTGATGAGCCAAACCGACAGCGAAAGATTGACTGCAGTATAAAGTAAAATCATGCCCGCATGGGTATCACTCATCCCAAGCCCTCTGAACATCAGGAAGATCGGTATCGCCACAGCAATTGGCGGCATCATTCGCGTCGATAGAATAAAGAAAAGCAAGTCGTCTTTTAACGGCACTTTGAATCGTGAGAAAGCATATGCGGCGGCGGTGCCTAAGATTATCGCGAAAAAAGTAGACCCAAATCCGATTATTATCGAATTCATGAATCGTTTAGGAAAGCGTGATGCCCCAACAATGGTGTTGCCTTTTTCGCGAACTAACTGTTCATACCAAGGCAATGCCTCGGGATTTGCAACAACCGAATTATTTTTATTCAGACGTATTTGGGTTGTGAATAGATTGACATAGCCTTCAACGGTTGGCTCAAATACAATTTTTGGCGGGTAGGCAATCGAGTCTGATGAAGATTTAAAGCCAGTGGCAACAATCCACATCAAAGGTAAAAGCGTCACAATTGCATAGGTTATCACGAGGATACCAGCACCCCATTTTTGCCGCAAGGATGGTGCTGTTACAGAAAAGCTCATCGTGCTTTCACCCTGTTCAATGCTTTGACGTAGATTGAGGCAAGACCAAAGACGGTCACGAAAAGTATGACGGCGTAGGCGGAAGAGAAACCGGTGCGCCACTTTTCAAATGCTTCACGCTTCAAATCGATCGATGTGAGTGTCGTTACACTTCCCGGACCACCACCGGTGAGTTGAACAACCAGATCAAACATCTTGAAATTTTCAATTCCCCGGAAAAGAACAGCAAGCATAAGAAATGGCAGGACCATGGGAATTGTAATCGTCCAAAACTGCCGCCATTTGCTCGCACGATCACACTCGGCGGCCTCATAAATGCTATCAGGAATGGATCTAAGCCCCGCAAGACAAATCAACATTACAAACGGCGTCCACATCCATGTGTCGACAATAATGATTGACCACGGCGCTAATGCAAGATCACCAATCATCGAAAAACTGGATGGATCCACACCGGTCACAAAGGAAACGGCGTAGTTAAACAGGCCAATTTGGGGTTGATACAAAAAGGTCCAAAAATTACCAACAACCGCAGGAGACAGCATCATCGGTAAAACGATGATGGTCGTCCACATATCGCTACCCTTAAACTTTTTGTTGATTAAATAGGCAAGTGAAAAGCCTATCAACACCTGCAGAACGATTGTCCAAACAAGGAAATGCGCGGTTGCCTGCATGGTCAGCCAAGTATCAGGATCACTCAAAATCCGCTCATAATTGCGAAGACCGACAAAATCTACTTCCCTATTCGGGCGGTTTACCCGATAGTTTGTGAAGCTGAGATATATCGTCCAAATCAATGGGAAGATATTGATGGCAAGCAGCAATATTATTGTAGGTGCAATGAATATCCAAGCGATTGCCCTGTCTGATAATCCCTTTATCTGTTTCGCGACCGGAGCTGGTGTGGCTTTTGCAGCGCGATCAACAATTTTATCAGACATCCCATTATCCCCGGTATTTTTTGTTTGAATCCGGGGAAAGTACCCCGGAATCATTTGTTCATTTAGATTGAGGTGTGGAAAATTATTTTTTGCCTTCGTCCTCAAAGACTTCGTTCCAATCTTTTACCAAACCGTCCAGCGCTTCCTTTGCTGTACCTTGCCCAGCCACAACATAGCTGTGAACACGAGCTTGCATTGGCAACAACAGTGATGCGTAAGAAGGTTCAGCCCAGAAGTCCTTCACGATGGCCATTGAGTCCAGAAATGTCTGGGCAAATGGTTGGCTGCTCGCAAAGCCAGGTGCTTCAACTACCGCACGCATTGCAGATGCGCCACCAACATCCCACCATTTCTGCTGGACGTCTTGTTGTGCAAACCATTTGATATATTCCAAGGCAGCATCTTTACTATCAGAGTTTGCAACCACTGATATACCTTGTCCACCCAGTTGCGCAAAATGTCCGCCTGGACCAGCAGGGTTTACGAAGTAACCAGATTTACCTCCACCAACATTTTTGTCAGCTTCAACACCGGGCCAAATAAATGCAAAGTTCATCTGCATTGCGACCTGGCCCGATTTGTAAGCATCAATATTTGCTGACATGTAAGCATCTGAGGCACCAGGAGGTGTCGCTGTATCATAGAGTTTTTTGTAGTACTCCAGCCCCTTCACGGCAGCATCAGAATTCACAAAACCTTCTATGTCGTATGGCTTGTCTGGGTTTTGGTACTTGAAGCCATAATTGTAGAGCGCGTTCGTAACACCCATTGTGATGCCTTCCGAACCGCGTTCGGTATAGATAGCAGCACCATAAACTTTTTTGCCATCAATCATACGACCCTGGAAAAATTCACCGATTTGCTGAAGTTCTTCCAGAGTTTTTGGGGCAGCAAGGGCACGGCCATATTTTTCGTTGAACTCTTTTTGGATTTCAGGGCGGTCAAACCAATCTTTGCGGTAGGTCCAGCCGACTACGTCAGCATAGGCAGGAAGAGCATAATAGTTTGGCGTACCTTTCGGCCATTCCGCATATCCTGTTACGGTTGCTGGAAGGAAATCGTCCATCTTGATTCCTTCTTTGTCAAAGAAATCATTCAATTTCACGTATTGGCCATTTTCAGCAGCGCCACCAATCCATTGGCTATCTCCAATAAGGAGATCGCAAAGTTTGCCGCCCGAATTCAATTCATTGAGCATGCGATCTGCAAAGTTTGGCCACGGCACAAACTCGAAACTCATTTTATGTCCAGATTTGGCTTCGAAGTCCTTGCTCAGTTCCACCAGAGCATTCGCAGGGTCCCAAGCGGCCCAGCAAAGTGTTAATTCATCAGCCTGAGCAGCGTTGGATGCACCAAAGCTGGCCGAAGCCATTACTGCAATTGCTGCAGCCGAGCGTATTATTATCGATCTCATTTTAGAAACCTCCCAGTTGATGCCTCGACCTCTTGCCGAGACGGTTAGCCACTCCTCTATAATGAGGTACGTACCTCAATACAAGTCATTTATGAGGTGCGCACCTCATAGCAATTGCGTTTTGAGAAAATTTGCTAAATAAAGGGTGGTAATTCTATCAATCAAACTTGAAAGCTGGGCAAGGAAAATGCGGCCGACAACGAAAGATTTGGCTAAGAAAGCAGGGGTTAGTCTGGCGACGATAGACCGGGTATTAAACGGCCGACCAGGTGTAAAAGAGCAAACAGTTATCAAGGTAAACGAAGCGATTGAAAGTATTGGATTTGTCAGAAACGCCCAGGCTGCAAATCTGGCAAGAAACAAGAGCTATCGGTTCAATTTCATATTTCCGCAAGCTGGCGGAAAATTTCTCGATGAACTTCTTAATCGGATTGAGGAAACCAACCAGTCTCTCTTGACGGAAATGACTTCGGCCCAAGGCGCAAAAATTGCGGCGAATGATCCTCATGCAGTCGCCAATTATTTATCGTCGTTAAGAAAAGGTGACGTCGACGGGGTTGCGATTATGGCTCCTGAATCCCCTCAAGTGCGTGACGCAACTACCCGTCTACTGGAGCGTGGTATCCAGGCTGTTCAGTTTCTTTCTGGTCAACCCAAAGCCTCAAAGACCGACTTTGTTGGCATTGACAATCACGCGGCTGGTGCAACGGCCGGGTCTATTATGGGAAGATTTTTAGGCTCGAAGCGCGGAAAAATTCTGGTAGTTTCGGAGACAATGCAATCGCGAGATGCGATTGAACGCCGACTCGGTTTTGATGAGGTCTTGTCCGGGCAGTTTAGTGATTTTCAAGTTTTGCCGTCATTGGAAACTTATGGGAGCGAAAATCGAACCGAACGGGTTATCGGGCAATCTCTTGAGAATAACCCCGACCTTTGCGGCGTCTATATCATGAGTTCTGAAGCAGAATTGCCTATTTTGGCAATCGAACGAGCTGTCGGATTGCGAAAGCTCGTAAAAATTGCCCATGAAAGAACAGGCTTTACTGAATACGCCCTTAGACATGATCGGCTGGATGCAATAATTGCACAAAATACTGGTCACGCAGTGAGGAGCGCCATTAGAATTATGAGAGCCCGGTGTGAACAAAGGGAACCATTTGCCTCTCAAGAAACAATTCGTATTGAAATACTGTTGAAACAGAACCTGTAAAGTTTCTGATTATCCTGGCGTTAATTTTCGGCTTTTCAAATTCGGTGAATATTCCAAAAACGCATTCTGTATATTGGGTTAAATTGGCAGTTTGAAGTTATTTTTAAATATTCATATTGGGACACAACGGTCATGCCCGTTGAGGGCTCTGAGTGTGAATTCGCCGCTCTGGACACAATGCTAAAACCAAAGTCTGCTTGTGCGTGCATCGAGCAAGAGCCTGAAAATCTGCCAACGGCGGCTTACCCCCTATTCCGTTGAAAAACTCGGCCCTGAATCTGTTATGATTTTGGATTTTCCTCAGAGCGTCGCTGGACCTTATGCCTGTTATGCCGCGAGGCTTGGTG
>JASFYT010000103.1:0-6765 GCA_045047085.1 Rhizobiaceae bacterium
TCTGCCATTGCTCAGCTTGTCGTGAACGAAGTCCCCTCTCGGCGACGCTTTGCTTGCCTGCCGGGCAGCGAATGCTCCAAATGTGATTGGGTATTTCGGTCTCAGCCGGATGACAGAACTGTCTTTGTGATAAAGCCGCCTGCGTTTCTTATGACGCTGGGGAAGCTGAAGACCTTCTTCACGCCAGAGCCGCTCTACCTTTTTGTGATTGACCTGCCACCCTTCGACACGCAACAGGGCTGCTATCTTGCGATATCGTATCGACCATATTGCCCGGCAAGCCTAATCGGCGTCATGCGCAGGCTTTCTTCGTCATATTTAGAAGCTGATTTGTAATGCTGAGTGGATCGCGCAACACCGAGCGTTCTGCACGTTCGACGCTCTGAAGTTCCAAGTTTTTGAAGGGTGCGAATGACAGCGTTGCGTAAATCATCTGTCTTCAGACCCGTGGTTTTAAAAAATCCAAACTTTCCTACAATATCACCTTGTCCAATTCCAGGTCTGTCACGATCCGCTTCAGACGCTTACAACATGACCCGTGTCATGAATATCCTTGGCGTTCCGGCGCTAATCAAATCATCGCCATCAACTGCAATATCACTGGGAGAGGCCCGTTAGGCGTTTGCAAGTTGATAAATCCAATTGAAAGATGAGTGGGCTTAAATAGCACTCAAAAATTATCGCTTTACATTTAGAAAGAAACCGGACATCCTGATTGTTAATGGAATGTCAACTGCACCAAACAACTGTTTCTGGGAGAAAGCAAATTGGTTACGGGCAAAAGGCGCACCCAAGAAGAACGATCCTCAGCAACCCGCAAAGCGTTGCTGGAATCGGCTCGCGATACGATTTCAGAGCTAGGTTATTCTGCAACCACAACAGCCAAAACTGCGAAACGGGCAGGTGTATCCCGTGGTGCTCAGCTTCATCACTACGCAACCAAACAAGACCTGTTGTTATCCGTCATTGATTATATTCATGGGCAGGTAGAAACCGATGTCGAAGAAATTTCGCGCCGAATTGATGGTGGACCGGATGAGGACATTCGCCGTTTTATCTGCGAATTGTGGAACCGGGTATTTGCCGAAGAGAATTTCAACCCGAATATCGAACTGGTTACTGCTGCGAGAACCAACACTCAGCTAAAAGAGCGCCTTCAAAAGCGCTGGAAACGGCTTTCGAATACCTATGACGAAGTCTGGAACGACACCTTGGCTCGCTCTGGCTATAGCTCAGAGGAAGCAAAAGCATTGCTACCATTAACCCTCAACCTGCTGCGCGGTATGGCCGTCCAACGCGTTGCTATGGGTAATGATCCTGAATATTTTCGCGCGTTACTTGATCAATGGACAGACATCGTCAAGCTGGTGCTCAGCCAGGATAAAGGGGCTGGCAATGGCTGATCAGTCCGCTAGCGGTGAAATTTTGCTTGAATGCCGGGGATTGTCCAAATCCTTTGGCGGGTTCAAAGCCATCAACGATATGTCTCTGGATGTGGAAGAGGGTAAAATTACCGGGTTGATTGGACCAAATGGTGCGGGCAAATCCACCATGTTTAACTTGATTTCCGGCGTTCTTCGCTCCGATACTGGATATGTCAAATTGTTTGGTCAGGACATCACAAAAGAACCAATCCATAAGATCGCCCGACGTGGCTTGATACGCACATTTCAGCTCTCACGCGAAATGGGGAAAATGACTATTCTGGAAAACCTGATGCTCGCCCCGCAACGGCAAATTGGCGAAGAAATGCGTGGGCTTTGGTTCAATTTATCCGGCGTTAAAAGCCAGGAGCAAAAAATTGCTGCCCGAGCCGACGAAGTGCTTGAGCAAGTAAATCTGACCCAAGTGGCGAACGAGTATGCGGGCAATGTTTCCGGTGGGCAAAAGAAATTACTGGAAATCGGCCGTGTTCTGATGATTGACCCAAAAGTTGTGCTGCTGGATGAGCCAGGCGCTGGCGTGAACCCCACATTGATGGGGTTATTGGCCGATACAATTGTTCGCCTCAAAGAAGAATATGGCAAAACAGTTCTTATCGTTGAACACGATATGGATTTGATTGCCAAACTCTGCGACCGGGTTGTGGTCATGTATGAAGGTGCATTTCTCTGTGACGGAACTTTTGAAGAAGTAACCTCAAACAAGCAAGTCCTTGAAGCCTATCTGGGTGGTGCCGGATGATGGATAAAACTCAAAGAACGCCTTTCATTGAAGTGACAAACCTGACCTCTGGCTATGGCAAGGCCGAGATTGTAAAAGGCGTTAATCTGAAAGTATATCCAGGTGAGATCACCACAATTATCGGGCCGAATGGCGCGGGGAAATCGACTTTTTTAAAAACCATTGCCGGGGTGGTTCAGGTTTTCGAAGGTTCGATTTCAATTCATGGTTCTGATGTCACCGGAAAAAAAGCATCTGATATTGCTCATTATGGCGTTGCCTATGTTCCACAGGAAGACAATGTTTTCCGCACCCTCACAGTGATGGAGAATCTTGAGATGGGGGCATGGACATTGAGCGGGGATCTGGGTGACCGCTTTGAGGCTGTATTTCAAATTTTTCCTGACTTAAGGGACAAACGGCAAACCCGAGCGGGCAACCTTTCAGGTGGTCAAAGGCAGATGGTTGCCTTTGGCTCGGCGCTTATCGTTGACCCGAAAATTCTGTTGCTTGATGAGCCTTCTGCCGGATTATCTCCGAAACTTGTACAGGAAATGTTCGAAATCATAAACCGGGTCAATAATTCCGGTGTTGGCATATTGATGGTCGAACAAAATGCCATTCAAGCGCTTGAAATGTCCAATCAGGGTTTTGTGCTGGCCGCCGGTCAGGAACGAATGTCAGGCAAGGCATCCGACTTGCTCAAAGATGCGGAAATTGGCGAACTTTATCTTGGAGTGCGATCATCATGATACAGATAATCGTCAACGGCATAATTTCTGGCGCGATTATCGCATTGCCAGCAATTGCCTTTACCTTGATGTTTTCAATCCTGAAATTTCCCAATTTTGCCATCGGCGCCTATGTTACTGTTGGCGCATTTTGCATATTGTTTTTCCAAACCGTTGCCGGATTGCCCATTTGGGTCGCAACGATTTTGGGAATGTCAGCAACGGCACTTGTTGCGTGGGCAAGCGACGTTGTCGTTTTCAAGCCTTTACGACAACGCTCATCAATAACCTTGCTTATCGTTTCAATTGCCGTTGCGTTTATTCTTGAGAATATAATTCGCTTTATAGCAGGCAATGATATTCGCGGATTTGATGTATCTCTTAGCCGTCCAACAAAATTTCCGGGCTTCAAGATTACACCTGAACAGATATGGCTGGTCGGCATCTCGCTAATAGCAATGATCGCTGTATATGCCATGTTGAAATATACCAAGCTCGGCAAGGCAATGCGCGCGATTGCTGATAATTTCACCCTGGCAGAAGTTCGCGGCATCAATACCGGCCGGGTCATTATATTTACCTGGATCATTGGCGGAGCGTTGGCCGGGCTGGCCGGATTACTGGTCGGGCTTGATCTGGTGATCGAGCCATTGGTTGGCTGGAACTTGACCATACCGATACTCGCAGCTGCAATTCTGGGCGGCATAGGGTCGCCAATTGGGGCGATGATCGGTGCCATTGCGGTTGGATTGGCTGAGGAATTTACCGCTCATTTCTTTAACCCGGCATACAAGGTCGGAGTTGGTTTCATCATCATTGCGCTTTTACTGCTGCTGCGTCCGCAAGGTCTTTTTGGTCAGCCGGAAATCAAGAAATAGGAGGCGAAGACCATGACCGCATATCTCATTTCAATGGCGACATTTGCCGGTTTCTTTATGATATTGGCGCTGGCGCTCAATCTGCAATGGGGCATGACCGGCATGGTAAACTTCGGCATTGCCGGATTTTATGCAACTGGGGCCTATACATCCGGATTATTGACCACGGATGCCGGGTGGCCGTTTCTTGCAGGCTTTTTTGCTGCCGGACTATTGGCAATGGTGTTTGGTGTCGGGCTGGCACTATTGTCGATGCGTCTGCGGGATGATTTTTTGGCGATCGTATCATTGGGATTTGCTGAGCTTGTTCGGCTGTTTATACTTAACGAAGACTGGCTAACACATGGTCCGCGTGGGCTACCAATTGAAGTACGCCCCATGGCCGGTTATTTTGGTCGCGAGGGTTATGCCCTGTTCTATTTGGGGTTGGTCGCAGTCATAATATTGTTCATATTCCTCATCAATGAGCACATACGAAAATCGCCCTATGGCCGCGTTATGAAAGCCATCCGCGAGGATGATCTGGTTGCCCAAACCCTGGGCAAAGATGTTCGTCGCACCCGTATTCAGATATTCGCTCTGGGGGCATTCTTCATGGGGCTCGCGGGCTCATTGAATGCCCATTATATTCAAAATATTTCACCCGATGCATTCACCCCGGTCATCGCCATCTTTATCTGGATGTGCGTAATTACCGGCGGTGCCGGTAACAACAAGGGCCTTCTCATCGGGGCTGGCCTGGTGATGTTACTTCTTGAAGGCACGCGTTTTCTTGGTGATATATTTTCGTTTCTGGATGCCGAAAAATCATCGGCCATCCGCATCATCATTATCAGTGTTTTGCTTATCCTCGTAATCCGCTTCCGCCCTGAGGGAATTATGCCGGAAGAGAAGTTTGAAGGGAGTAAAGAGCAAAAAACCGCCTGAGAATACAGGCTCCATAACCACAGTACTAATGGGAGAAAATGAAATGACGCTCAAGATCAATAGAAGAAGACTTATTAAAGTTTCAGCGGCGGCAACATTAACCACAGCTTTGCTGCCAAATATTGCACTCGGCGCTGATCCAATTAATGTTGGCAGCCTAACCCCGAATACCGGTGGCGGTGGTCCATTCGGCCCCAAAATTACCGCCGCCCATAAAATGATTGTTGAACTGGTCAACAAATCCGGTGGCATTGATGGCCGCGAGGTCAAACTTACCCAGGAAAATTCGGAAACCAACCCGGAAACTGCCATTCGTGCGGCACGCAAATTGGTGGATATCAATAAGGTATCAGCCATATTGGGTACATGGAATTCCTCGGTCACTCTGGGCATTATGCCATTGTGCCAGGAAGCCAATGTTATCCAGATGTGCACATCATCTTCGTCAAGTATTCCGGGAAAAGACAAGAAAAACCTGGTCTATAACTTCATGATCCTCAGTCCGACCTGGGGTAAGCCCTTTGGCGATTTTGCCAAAAAACAGGGCGCAAAAACTTTCGCTGTGATGGGGTTGAACACCGACTTTACCAAATCCACAGTTGATACATTTGAAGCAAGCGCTTTGGGCAATGGCCTGGAAAGAGTTCAAGACGCGTTCTATTACAATAGTGGACAGGCTTCCTATCGCGCTGAGGTATCCAAGCTGATCGCCAAGAACCCCGATCTGGTTTACATTCCAGGTTTTGTTACCGACTTTACGGCCGTTTATAAAGAATTATTCCGCCAGGGCTATGAAGGCAAAGTATTAGCGATTTCAATTGCTACCGGAGCCAAGTTTGTAAAAGCTGTAGGCGAGGCTGCTGACGGCGTTTTGCACGGCCTACCAATACCAAACCTTGGATCCAAGGCGTATCAACATTATCTTTCTCTTGTTGGTTTGGAAGACAATGGTGGCGTCCAGCATCCGTTTGGTACGGCTGGGTATGACCAGATTACCACCCTGTTGTTAGCAATCGCCAAAGCTAAATCGTCTGACGGATTGAAAATTGCTGAAGCTATTCACCAGGTATCAAACGGGGCTGGAAAATCTGTCTACAAAATAGAAGACGGCTTGGCAGCACTTGCAGCCGGTGAAGAAATCAACTTCGATGGTGCATCCTCTACGGTTGAATATGAAACACCAACCGGTGTGCTAAGTTCACGAGACTTCGGCTTTTGGAAAATCGAAGGCGGCAAGAATAAGCTGCTTTCCTCAGTGAAAAGCTAACTGAATTTTCGGGTGGCTGCATAAAGTGGCCACCTGCAATAACTAAAAGTAAAAACTAAATTGATTATAGGAGCCTGTGATGGCCAGAGTTAGAGATGTTGAAATTGATGAAGTGCCGGAAAATGCGCGCGAAACTTACCAAAGATTTGCGGAAGAATATGGCCCCTTTATCAATCAGGTAAAGGTTTTTGCGCACCGACCCTCGGCGCTTCGCCACATTATGGGGTTGTTACTGGAATTAAAAGATGAAGCCATATTGCCAAAGCGCTATCTGGAAATCGCGCTTGTTGTGGTCTCCAAGCTGAATGAATGCACCTATTGTGTTGCCCATCATACGCCAAGGTTGATCGAACAAGGTCTACCCGTTGCTGCGGTCGAGAACATTCTTGCCGATGAGATCGAAGGCTTTGATGCAGTCGACATGCTGGTACGCGATTATGCCGTTCAGGTTACCGAAAAACCGCAATATATGCGCGATAAAATCTTCGCTGATTTGCACGATCATTTCTCTGAGGAACAAATTGTTGAACTGACATTGCGCATCGCCCTGTGCGGTTTCTTCAACCGCTTTAACGATGCCATGCAGATTGGAATGGAAGACGGTGTAGTCGCCGATATGTTGGCTCATGGCGCATCATGAAGCAAGCCTGCCTGATCATACAGAGGCTGCAGAATAGAGGGGCAATTATTAAGGAGGCAATAAGATGTACGGTGAACGTTGCAGAATTGGGTCTTGGCTTCTACCGGCAATTCTGTGGTGGAACCAGAGTTTCAGCGCATGGCACCTGATGGCGTTACC
>JASFYT010000104.1:0-74757 GCA_045047085.1 Rhizobiaceae bacterium
GTGCGATGAGGATCGTGATGCATGTAACCTATGGAATATAGATGCACCAGCGAGGAAACTGTGTTGACCACAACCAACATGACCACAGTCAAAGTATCGATGCGGAAAGCCCAATTAACATTTAGATCGCCTGAACTAACCCATTGAAGAACCTGAATGGTAAATGGCTCTGCATCAGAGAAAGCATAAGTCAGGAATGCAATCCATGAGAGCACTGCTGATACGATCAACAATCCTGTGGTGATATATTCTGCACCTTTGGAACCAAGGGTGCGGCCGAATAAACCGGCCATCAGGAAGCCAATCAGTGGCAGAAAAACAATTGCGTGATACATCTTACTACCGTTAGCCCTTCATCACGTTCACATCTTCAACCGCGATGGAACCGCGATTTCGGAAAAATACCACCAGAATAGCAAGGCCGATTGAAGCTTCAGCCGCCGCCACCGTTAAAACCAGCAACGCGAAAATCTGCCCTACCAGATCACCCAGATGGTTTGAGAATGCTACAAAATTTATGTTTACAGCCAGGAGGATCAATTCGATCGACATCAGGATGATGATGACGTTTTTCCGGTTTAGAAAAATGCCGAGCATCCCGATTGTGAAAAGGATTGCACCTAAAGACAGATAATGAGTAAGTCCAATTTCCATGATTATCTAAAGCCCTTCGCGGGACTTGACCTTTCTCATTTCAATTGCTGTTTCGCGCGTGCGAGCAACCTGTTTATTGATGTCTTGCCGCCTTACATTCTCCCTGTGATGCAGGGTCAAAACGATCGCCCCGATCATTGCAACAAGCAGGATCAAGCCGGCCAGTTGGAAGAAGAAAATATAGCGGGTGTAAAGCAGATTTCCCAAGGCCTCGATGTTTGAAACCTGATTTAAATCCGGGATGGGCTGCACGGCCTCGCCGATGGTGCCGGGAGCAAATGTCCAAGCGCCCAATACCATTAAAAGTTCGGCCAAAACGATGAGAGCAACCAGTCCACCCATGGGCAGATATTGCAAAAAGCCTTCGCGTAGTTCGGCAAAATCAACGTCCAGCATCATCACTACGAACAAGAACAATACCGCGACAGCACCCACATAAACCACGATGAGTATAATCGCCAGAAACTCTGCTCCATTGAGCATGAAAATGCCGGCCGCGTTGACGAATGTCAAAATCAAGAACAACACCGCATGCACAGGGTTGCGTGTGGCAATCACCATGAATGCGGATGCAATTGTGCCCATTGCAAACAGATAGAAGAATATCGCTGTGAGACCCATTATGGTCCTCTCATTTCATTTTCTTTTGGCGCGAACGCCGTTAGCTTACTTACCGATATGGCGCATCAATTTTCAGGTTGCGCGCAATTTCACGCTCCCACCGATCGCCATTTTCGAGAAGTCGTTCTTTGTCGTAATAAAGTTCTTCACGGGTTTCCGTGGCGAACTCAAAATTTGGTCCTTCAACAATCGCATCCACTGGACATGCCTCCTGACAAAAGCCGCAATAAATGCATTTGACCATGTCGATGTCATATCTGGTTGTGCGCCTTGTGCCATCATTGCCGCGTGGCTCCGCTTCAATCGTAATGGCCTGTGCAGGGCAAATTGCTTCACACAATTTGCAGGCAATGCAGCGTTCTTCTCCATTGGGATAACGCCGCAGGGCATGTTCACCGCGAAAGCGTACCGAGACTGGACCTTTTTCGAAGGGATAATTAATGGTGGCTTTCTTGGCAAAGAAATAACGCATGGTCAAAAATGTTGCGCTGACGAATTCTTTGAGAAGAAGTGATTTAGCTGCTTGTGCAATACCCATGATTATCTCCTATGGTGCCCATCCGGTTAATTGCAACACCAACGCGGTGACAAAAACCATAAAGAGGGAAATCGGCAGAAACACTTTCCAGCCCAAACGCATCAGTTGATCGTAGCGGTAACGCGGGACGAATGCTTTTACCAGCGAGATCATGAAAAACACCATACAAGTTTTCAAAACGAACCAGAAGATGCCCGGAACCCAGTTTAGAAGCGCATGGTCCAATGGTGGCAACCAGCCACCAAGGAAGAGAACGGTTGTTAGTGCGCACATCAACACAATGGCTACATATTCACCAAGCATATAAAGCATGTACGGGCTGGAACCATATTCTACCATGAAACCGGCAACAAGTTCGGATTCAGCTTCCGGCAAATCAAATGGTGGACGATTGGTTTCAGCCAGCGCCGAGATGAAGAAAATGATGAACATTGGGAACAGTGCCAACCAGTGCCAATCAAGGAAAGAAGGTGACAGGCCAAGCATAGTACCGATGCCGTCCTGCTGGCTCATCACAATATCGGTCATGTTGAGCGAACCTACACAAAGAAGCACGGAGACTATGACAAAACCCATGGAAACCTCATAGGAAACCATTTGTGCAGCCGAGCGTAATGCGCCCAAAAATGCGTATTTGGAGTTGGAAGCCCAGCCCCCCATGATGACGCCATAAACTTCAAGTGAAGATACTGCAAACACAAATAATATGCCTATGTTGACGTTTGCAATCACCCAATTGTCTGCGACCGGCACCACGGCCCATGCTGCAAGTGCCAATGTTGTTGAAATGAGCGGCGCGAGCAAAAATACCACCTTGGAAGAAACCGCCGGGATTACGGGTTCCTTCAGCAAGAATTTCAACATGTCGGCGAAGGATTGTAACAATCCCCACGGGCCAACCACATTGGGTCCTCTGCGCATCTGTACTGCTGCCCAGATTTTACGATCTGCGTAAATGATATAAGCAACAAAAATCAGCAGCGACACCAGCAATAGCAGGCTTTGGCCAACCATTATTAGCCCGGGAATTAGGTAGATATCGATGAAATATTCTAGTGTCATGATATCACTCCGCCGCCTGCGCCATTGCGCCGGATGCGAGGGCTGAACACTCAGCCATCACTTTTGATGCGCGGGAAATTGGGTTGGTCATATAGAAATCCGTTACGGGACTAGCCAATGCTCGGGCCAATGTTCTGCCGGTCTTGGTGGCCCCCATTGCTTTGGCGAATATTGTTGGCTCAAACTCTGCGTTGTCTGCAATTTCACCAATTTGAGCGAAGTGAGGATAATCCGTATATAATTGACTGCGAAGCTCCGCCAAAGAATTGAATGGCAGTGTTTTGCCCAGCACAGCAGACAATGCACGGATAACGGCCCAGTCTTCTTTAGCGTCACCCGGAGCAAATGCAGCACGGTTAGCCATTTGCACCCGGCCTTCGGTGTTGACATAGGTACCCGATTTTTCCGTATATGTGGAAGCTGGCAGGATGACATCAGCGCGATGGGCTCCGGCATCTCCGTGAGAACCGACATAGACGATAAAGCCCTTGGCATTGGAAACGTCAACTTCATCAGCACCAAGCAAGAAGGTTAGTTCGGAAGATTTGAGAATATCTGCCGTTGCCATGCCGCCATTGCCCGGAACGAAACCCAGATCCAGGCCACCGACACGGCTTGCTGCGGTGTGCAGAATGGAAAATCCATTCCATGTTGGTGTGATTGCTTTCACATCCACCGCCAATTGTGTGGCCAATGCCAGAATATTCTTGCTATCGCTGCGGCTCAACGCGCCCTGCCCGATGATGATCAATGGCTTTTTGGCGCTTTTCAGTTTTCTGGTAAATTTATCTTTACCAGATATCAGAGCCTTCAGCGCGTCGCCATCCTTGCCTAAATGCTCATAGGCATAGCGAATATCCGGTGTTTCACCGATGAGTGCCACGGGGTAATTACCCTCTTTGACCCGCTTCAAAATCCGGCTGTTTAATACGGCTGCTTCAAGGCGTGGATTGGCACCGATGATTAATAATGCATCGCTGTCTTCAATCCCATCAATCGTTGCGTTGAAGAGGTAACTTTCACGACCCTTTGCCGGATCAAGCACGCTACCCGCTTCACGACAATCAAGATTGGCGGAACCCAAAGCACCCATTAGGCCTTTTAGGGCATACATGTCTTCAACAGATGCCAAATCACCAGCGATGGCACTGATTTTATTTGGTTTGATTGCCTTTGCCTGTTTTGCAATTGCAGCAAACGCCTGGTCCCAGCTTGCCGGAACCAGTTTACCCCTTTTTCGTACAAAAGGTTTATCCAAACGTTGGGTGCGCAGGCCATCCCAGATGAAACGGGATTTATCGGAAATCCATTCTTCGTTCACCAGTTCGTTCAAACGCGGCATGATGCGCATGACTTCGCGGCCACGGGCATCGACCCGAATGTTGGAGCCGAGAGCATCCATCACATCAATGGATTCTGTTTTTGTGAGTTCCCAAGGGCGTGCTGTATCTTGATAAGGGCGCGAAGTAAGCGCACCAACGGGGCAAAGATCAATCACATTGCCCTGCATTTCAGAGGTCATTGCGGTTTCAAGATAGGTAGTGATCTCAGCATCTTCGCCACGGCCCAAAAGACCAAGCTCGGAAACGCCGGCGACTTCTGTCGTAAACCGTACGCAACGGGTGCAGTGAATGCAGCGGGTCATTTTTGTGCGGATAAGCGGGCCGATATATTTATCTTCAACGGCACGTTTATTCTCAGCAAACCGGTTTTTATCAACGCCGAATGCCATTGCCTGATCCTGCAAATCGCACTCGCCGCCCTGATCACAGATTGGACAATCAAGTGGGTGGTTGATCAACAGGAATTCCATCACCCCTTCACGGGCTTTTTTTACCATGGGGGATTTGGTCAAAACCTCAGGTGGTTCGCCGTTTGGACCGGGGCGCAAATCGCGTACGCCCATGGCGCAGGATGCAGCAGGCTTTGGCGGGCCGCCTTTAACTTCAACCAGACACATGCGGCAATTTCCGGCAATTGACAGGCGTTCGTGGAAACAAAAACGCGGAACCTCAGCACCAGCCTCCTCACACGCTTGTAACAGCGTGTAATGGTCAGGTACCTCTACTTCATTTCCGTCGACAATAATCTTTGCCATTCAACTTGCCTTTATGCGCAGCTTTGTTGCTGTCAGAGTTTTATGTGTGGCGGATGGACCAGCTAGTTGCATGGTCGCTATCGCTTTGTTCGCCCAGATAATCAAGCCGTTCTTTTGCTTCATACAAGCTAAGACAATATCTTCACGCAACGCATCCCATGAAAGCGGGTTGATGTTCCATATTGATATATTGAGTTTAGCTAAATGCATTGGGTTTACTCAGCAGCCTCCACCATTCGTTCGGTCACCGCACCATCAGCGTCTGCGTTTCGGGAATACGCGTCGATCTTTGCTTCGATCTCGTGACGGAAATGAGTGATTAGTCCTTGAACCGGCCAAGCTGCTGCATCACCAAGGGCGCAAATTGTGTGGCCTTCGATTTGTTTAGAGACTTCCATCAACATATCGATTTCGCGTTTTTGAGCGCGTCCTTCAGCCATGCGCTCGAGAACCCGCCACATCCAGCCAGTGCCTTCACGGCACGGTGTACATTGGCCACAGCTTTCATGTTTATAGAAGGCTGCAAGCCGTGCGATTGCACGAACGATGTCGGTATCCTTGTTCATCACAATCACGGCGGCAGTGCCGAGGCCGGATTTTAGGGCGCCGAGGCTGTCAAAGTCCATTTTGCAATCGATGATTTGGTCAGCTGGTACACAACGTACGGAAGAACCGCCCGGAATAACAGCCATTAAATGATCCCAACCGCCAATGATGCCACCGCAGTGACGCTCTATCAGTTCGCGGAATGGAATGGACATTTCTTCTTCAACCGTACAAGGCCGCTCCACGTGACCGGAGATACAAAAGAGTTTTGTGCCGACATTGCGCTCTTCACCAAACGACGAGAACCAGCCCGGACCACGGCGTAAAATTGTCGGAGTAACAGCAACAGATTCCACATTGTTCACGGTGGTTGGGCACCCATATAGACCCACATTCGCCGGGAAAGGCGGTTTCAGCCTTGGCTGGCCTTTTTTGCCTTCAAGGCTTTCGAGCAGAGCTGTTTCTTCGCCGCAAATATATGCGCCTGCGCCATGATGCACATAGATGTCAAAATCCCATCCGTGCTTGTTGCCTTTGCCAAGCAAATTGGCGTCATAACACTCATCGATAGCAGCTTGTAGAGCCATGCGCTCGCGGATATATTCACCGCGAATATAGATGTAACAAGTGTGTGCAGCCATGGCGAAACCGGCAATCAGGCATCCCTCAATCAGCGTATGAGGGTCATGGCGCATGATATCGCGGTCTTTGCAGGTGCCGGGCTCTGACTCATCTGCATTGATTACCAAATAATGCGGACGGCCATCGTTTTCCTTCGGCATGAAGGACCATTTGAGGCCCGTCGGGAACCCTGCCCCACCACGACCACGAAGGCCGGATGCCTTGACTTGGTCGATGATCCAATCGCGTCCTTTTGAGATAAACCCTTTGGTCCCATCCCAATGGCCACGCATCATTGCCCCTTTAAGGGATTTGTCATGGACACCATAAATATTGGTGAATATGCGGTCTTTATCTTGAAGCATTTACTTGTTCCACACCATTCATCGTTTTTTGGCCAGCGCCTTGGCCTGTTTTACCCAGTCGTCACGCTGAATGCGCCCGCTGAATTTTAAATATCCGTCTACCCAGACACATTCAGCTTTTTTCCATTTGCCAATCTGTTCAAATGTATAAATGCCCAGTTTGTTCAATACGCCTTCTAGTTTTGGTCCTACGCCAGAGATCAATTTCAGATCATCCGGTGCCGATGGTTTTTTTACAGTTGCAGGACGGTTCGCATCCTTTAAAGAAGCTGACGCTGCTTTGGTCGCAGGTTTGGATTTTGCAGCAGGTTTAGCTTTTGCAACAGGTTTAGCTTTTGCAACAGTTTTTGTTTTGGCTGGAGAATTGGTTTTGGAAATCCTGACCGATTTCTTCACGTTGGGATCTTCGGTCAATGAGGTGAAGCCACCAAAGGGTGCAGAAAACACTCTGTCGATCTGTGGTCCGGGTGTAATTTCGTCGCCCTTACCTGCTTCAAATGCATCGATGATTTCTTCAAGTCTTTCCGGTGTCAAATCTTCATATGTGTCGTGAAATACCATAACCATGGGCGCGTTTACGCAGGCGCCCTGACATTCAACTTCTTCCCATGAAAGGGTGCCATCTGAATTGGTTTCAAATGGATGCTCGTTGATTTTCTTTTTGCAGATTTTCATCAGCTCTTTGGAGCCGCGTAACATGCACGGGGTAGTGCCGCAAACCTGAATATGGGCTTTGGTTCCAACTGGGGCCAATTGGAACTGGGTGTAGAACGTCGCCACTTCCAGCACACGAATATAAGGCATGGAAAGCATGTCTGCGATTGATTCAATTGATGCTTTGGTCACCCAGCCGTCCTGATCCTGCGCGCGCATCATCAACGGAATTACGGCCGAAGCCTGCCGTTCTTTTGGGTATTTTTTAATGGTCTCTTTGGCCCATTTCATATTGGCCACGCTGAATTTAAAATCAACCGGTTGGACAGCATCTTCTGCAAGGCGGCGAACTGACATTATATCTTGTACTTTCTCAGTTGTAGTTCACAATTCATGGTGGTGAACCCACAACCTGTAATTCGGGCCATAATTCGAGTTTTCTTTATCGCGTCCGGAGCTCCATAAGCAACCAATTCCTGCATGTAATTTGTATAAATCACAATCAGCCCCCCAATCGCGTCAGGAAACAATCGGAAGTGGAAGAAACCGGTGAAGTTGCCTGAACGGAGAATTCCTGTCCGGCGATTTCCATTTGTTGGACGAGTGCAATTGCTGTTGCATCGGTTTTGTTGCATTGCCTGATAGTCGCGGCGGCATCTACGATGCGTTTGGTCAAAGACTGTTTGCCAACTTTTTTCTGACGCTCTGTAAGTTTCGGGTTTTCACCTCGATTAAAGAATTGAGCGACGGATGCGCGTTGGTCGATCAGTTGTGAGCATAGCTGGCGATCTTCAAAAACGCACCCCGCGTTTCCTGCGGCACGTGCATCAATAGCGCGTTGATCGGAGGCTGATATGTTTCCACCGCCACTATTGCAGGAAACCAGCGATAGCGTTGAGATTAACATAAGGGCGGGGTGAATTTTCACCGATCCACCTCACCGAATACAATATCCATAGAACCCAAAATCGCTGCTATATCTGCCAGTTGGTGATGCCTGCCCATAAAGTCCAACGCCTGCAAATGAGCAAACCCCGGTGCACGCACCTTGCAGCGATAAGGCTTGTTGGTACCATCAGCAATCAGATAAATGCCAAATTCTCCTTTGGGCGCTTCAACAGCCACATAAACTTCACCCGCCGGCACTTTCATGCCCTCGGTATAGAGTTTGAAATGGTGGATCAAAGCTTCCATAGAACGTTTCATCTCTCCGCGTTTTGGTGGCACCGCTTTGCCATCCGCAGAGGATACTGGCCCCTTGCCTTCAGGCTCACCGAGTTTGGTAATGCACTGGCGCATGATGCGAACGGATTCACGCATCTCCTCCATACGGATCAAATAGCGGTCGTAGCAATCGCCGTTTTTTCCGATCGGAATATCAAATTCCATTTCTTCATAGCACTCATAAGGCTGACTCTTGCGCAAATCCCACGCGGCACCTGATCCGCGCACCATGACACCAGAAAAGCCCCAAGCCCACGCATCGGCCAGAGATACAACGCCGATATCTACATTACGTTGTTTGAAAATGCGGTTATCAGTGAGTAGACTATCGATATCATCAAGCGCTTTGAGGAACGGATCACACCAAGCTTCAATATCATCAATCAATTCGTCAGGTAAATCTTGATGCACGCCGCCGGGTCGGAAATAGGCTGCGTGTAAACGAGCGCCACAGGCACGCTCATAGAACACCATCAGTTTTTCGCGCTCTTCAAAGCCCCAAACAGGCGGTGTCAACGCGCCAACATCCAAAGCTTGCGTGGTGACATTCAGCATATGAGAAAGAATGCGTCCGATTTCGGAATATAATACGCGGATCAACTGGCCACGTCTTGGCACTGAAATACCGGCAAGCTTCTCAATTGCCATAGTATAGGCGTGCTCTTGATTCATCGGAGCCACATAGTCTAGGCGGTCAAAATACGGCAATGCCTGCAAATAAGTTTTGTGTTCAATCAGCTTTTCCGTGCCGCGATGCAGCAGACCAATATGGGGATCAACCCGCTCAACAACTTCGCCATCCAATTCCAGCACCAGCCGCAACACACCGTGCGCTGCCGGGTGTTGAGGACCGAAATTGATATTAAAGTTCCGGACGTTGTGTTCGCTCATCGTGTTGGTTCCGCAAAATCAGGTTACAGGTTAACTGCTGGCCTTCTCATCGCCTTTATTCTCATTTGGTAAATTATATTCTGTGCCTTCCCAAGGGGAAAGGAAATCAAAATTCCGAAACTCCTGACGCAGTTCAACAGGTTCGTAGACCACCCGTTTCAATTCGTCGTCATATCGTACTTCAACATAGCCGGTTAGTGGAAAATCCCTGCGCTGTGGGTGGCCGTCAAAACCATAATCGGTTAGCAGGCGACGCAAATCCGGATGGCCGGTAAATAGAATTCCGTACATGTCATAGGCTTCGCGCTCAAACCAATTTGCACCGGGATAAATACCCGTGACGCTTGGAATTGGCGTTTCTTCATCGGTGACGAGCTTCAGCCGTATACGCGCATTCTGATTTGGGGAAAGCAAATGGTAGACAACTTCAAAGCGCTGGTCGCGCTCCGGGTAATCAACACCGCAAATATCGATAAAAGAGATAAACCGTGTCTGGGTGTCATCGCGCAAAAAGCGAAGACAGGCCAGTAGATCATCTGGAGATATGTGCAGGCAAAAATCCCCGAAAGTCGTTTCGTGCGATAAAATCTTATCGCCCAATTCCGACAGAATATAAGGCGCAAGTTCAACGATATTCTCATCCTGAACAGGAGGTACTATATTTTGTGTTGCGTCATTGGTCATTTGCTTACACCGATCATCGTTCTATCGTGCCGATTCGGCGGATTTTCTTTTGCAACAGCATTATTCCGTAGAGCAATGCCTCTGCAGTTGGTGGGCATCCGGGAACGTATATATCCACAGGCACCACACGGTCGCAGCCGCGCACAACTGAATAAGAATAATGATAATAGCCGCCGCCATTGGCACAAGAACCCATTGAAATCACATAGCGGGGTTCTGGCATCTGATCGTAGACTTTACGCAATGCCGGGGCCATCTTGTTGGTCAGGGTTCCAGCAACAATCATCACATCGGATTGGCGTGGGGAACCGCGCGGGGCAAAACCGAAACGTTCCGCATCATAACGGGGCATGGCCACATGCATCATCTCAACGGCGCAGCACGCAAGACCAAAGGTCATCCACATGAGAGAGCCGGTTCTTGCCCAAGTAATAAGATCTTCGGTAGAAGTTACCAGAAACCCCTTATCGGCGAGTTCCGCATTGATTTCGGTGAAATAGGCATCGTCGCTGCCAATTGGTTTGCCAGTGGATGGGTCAATAATCCCCTTTGGCGATTGGGCTATGAGGGTTGTTGCGCCAGTATTCATGTTACTACCTAAAATTTGCCGTATGGAATGTAATTGTCAAATATGATCAATCCCATTCCAGTGCACCTTTCTTCCACTCGTAAATAAAACCTATGGTCAAAACACCCAAAAAGATGGTCATGGACCAAAAACCAGCCCATCCAAGTGAGCCGAAGCTGACCGCCCACGGAAACAGGAAGGCAACTTCCAAATCAAAGATGATGAAAAGAATGGCCACAAGATAAAACCGTACGTCGAATTTCATTCGGGAATCGTCAAATGAATTGAAACCACACTCATAGGCTGACAATTTTTCAGCGTCCGGAGCCTTGTAGGCCAGCAAAAACGGTGCAACCAGTAGCGCAAGCCCGATGGCAAGGGAAATGCCAACAAACACAATTACAGGCAGATAAGAAACCAACAGAGCTTCCATATTCAACTTCCTCGATACGACAGTTTGGCCATTCGCAAACACATGCAACGAATCGTCAACTCTCGACAACCTTTATATCCAGTCCACATACCGCTGCCAACTATACTTTTCGTGAACCTCATTGAGACATTTGTGCAGGTAGCGCACGGTTTACCAATAGGCAAGAAGAATTCTCCATTAAGGACATGAAATCGCACCCACTCAACTGAATCAGGCCGGGTTTCATATTATTTTCAAATGAAGCCAATATGATACTTGACTTAACTATTATTTGGACGTAATTCATGCGCCATCCAAGCGGTTCGCTTCTTGGATAATGCGGGTGTAGCTCAGTTGGTTAGAGTGCCGGCCTGTCACGCCGGAGGTCGCGAGTTCAAGTCTCGTCACTCGCGCCATTTTTTACCTGAGACCTTTGGTCTCTTCTACTGAATGGCAATGTGATAAATACCAGATACCTAATGGCATCTTATGATGCATTGGGCGCTTAGCTCAGCTGGGAGAGCAATTCGTTTACACCGAATAGGTCGGGGGTTCGAGCCCCTCAGCGCCCACCATCTGGTTCTAATAAGATATTGATTTCATGTATGTTTTTAGCTTCGCATAAAATTCAATCTTACTTTTGATCTTACTACACGCTTTTGTGCTACTAACTTTTCAAATTGACCTAGCAACCACTTTGTACGAAGTCGGCTGCCTTCAACGCATCCAAAACCACAATCCCGATTTGATTGAACCTTGTGCGCTTTCGCATGATAATACTCGGGATCGCCAGTCAGGTTCTCTGCCATCCTATCAAGAACCTTCATGACCCAGCAAAGCGCTCTGTGCTGGAACCCCGAAGGTACCACAGTGTCTTCTGGTGCGCATAGGGATGCCAGAGCCCGCGTAAAGTACAGCAATCCCGCCGGATTCAGTGGTTCACTTGTCTGGAACAATCGGTTTGTGGAACTCGGCTGCGACTTTCAAAAGTGGAGCCCGAATGAAGCTGTCATCACCGGGTTGCTGCGCCGCTTTGACGATACTACTGGAACCCTCCTCGCTTGGCGGGTAGAACATTTGCATGGGTGGCTTTGATCGCTCCTCGGTGCATAAATCTTGATTTTTGCACGATGCCTTCAGGAACGCTTTTCATCAGAGTTGCAACTATTTCACCTCGATTATCAAGGAATGCAGTGCTCCGCTAGATTAATACTCGTATCGAAATTTTGAAATCGCACTAATCCCCAGTAGCTGTGTAAACTAATATCAGTGTGCGATCACGTTCGCCGATCAATCAGCTTCCTTTCGTAAAACCTCTGCAAACCAGATCAGTGCGGCTTCACCTTCTTTTCGAGTGACCTCATCAACAGTTCTACTATGCCTTATTCCGTTGCGGAGTTCGGCAAGTTGGGAAAATTTCTGGTTCAAGCTTTCTTTATTCTTAAACCTTGGGGCGAATTGGTCCCAGAGAGCTTTAGCAAGAACGGTGTCTTGAAGCGCCCTCAAATCAAAGTATTCCAAAACGCCTTCTGCGTGCTCGAATCGTTCTGCATTTAGTGCTGCATTTTTTCTAAGCGCACGTTGAATTCGCTCCTGCGCACTCGTCAGCAAGTGCGGTGGTAGCCTTTGCGGATCATTTTCCAACTTCTGAGCGATCATGCTCCTCAGCGCCAATTCGGTGTGTTCAATCGAAACATCCAGGGCGCGTAGATCAGGAGAGAGGTCAAGACGTTCCTTAATCAATAGATTTTCGATACCGTCGAGCAATGTCCGATGGCGTACAGAGATGAAGGCATCATAATCGTCCGGCGTGAACGGATTGCGCAGCAGTATTTCCAGTGCCTTCTTGTTGATGAAATGTGATTCTAGAATTGCTAGAACAGTGCTCTCTCCATTCTCCTTGATCAGTTCGGGGAGGTAATCATTCGGGAGTTTTTCCCGAAATTCATTTCGGTTAGTATCGCTGGTGAGCGGTGACCTGTTGAGAATGGAATTGATGCTTTTGCTTAATCCGTTGTCGCGGCCCCAAGACGCAGGAATGATATGATGATCGTCGAGATCACCATATTTGGGAACATCGCCGGTCATCCAATCCCGCGCTCCGGCTAACACGAATAGATTGAAGATAGCGCTGTAGATCGATGAGCCGCGTTTGACCTCATTGCGTAAATCCAATGACCTGTAGGCCTCAGAAAACTCACCTATCAAGGCAGGTCGGCTATCTTCACCTTTGGCGATCCAATCGCGAACATCATTGAAATCTCGGGCAGCGGTCGATTCGACAGAACTTGAATAGCGACTGAGGAAAACAGCCGCCCAATACCACAACCGAACTTTCCGCCGGGCAGATAACTGCTTGTTTGCAGGCTGAGCGCCTACAAGTGTGCTGATTGCCGCGAACGCCGGAATGATAGACGCATAGGGGATATAAGCTTGGCCGACTACTCCATACTCCTGAGGGTGTTGCAACAAACCGATAACGCGCTCGAGGGCTTCCACCGCCCGCTTCCAAAGCTGAAGAAAGTCATCGGTGTCTTTGACCAAAATTTCGGTCTTTAATCTTCCATCGGGCAGTCTCACTGGTTTTTGAACACCTGGTTGTAGGAAATATAGGTATTTCGGTGAGCAGTAACTTTGTCGAAGAATCGACATGACTTGAAGAATGTAAACATTCATTTTGGGCGTATCGACGAAGCTTAATCGATCACGTGTTTCCCTATACAGATGCTTGAGCTGAACATCCTGTGGCTTCATGAGCGCATTTAAGAGATCAAATATGTCGAGCTGTACACCTTTGCTATTAATCTGTGTGAATATATCACAGACTTTGTCGATGCCGATTTCCCGGTCGAGTTCGATGTGCGAAATTTGATATTGCTCAATCGTCGCCCGCATCTCTTCGCCAAAGAGCGTGGCATTTGAGGCATGCGTTTCTGCAATAATTCGTTTTTTCTCATCTTCCTCGTTGGTTGCCTGCTCGATCCAAAATTTTCCGTAAGCCTCGATCCACTTGTAGAGCTCGAAACCGCCCTTGCCGACGACGGACAGTGGAAAAATATGTCGTATAAATTGCTGGTCTGGCGTGTCGAGCAACGCCTGATATTTCTTGGAAAGCCACTCATAGCCGAAGGCATCGTCGGTCTCGCCCGCCATATATCTGTCGACGTGAATGAAGTAGATTGCTCGCTTTGCACGATTGGGCAAGGCTTTGTCTGGTGCGGTAAACGCGTAGTACATTGCCGTCAGCCGCTGTTGGCCATCGAGCACGATGTATTGTGGAGAAGCGGAACCGGAAAATCCGTAGAGCCCTTCACAGGCCAAAAGTTTGATGTTTTTGTCTTTGGCTTTCCAGAGGAGAAGACTTCCGATGTAATAATCAGAAAAAATCGAACGCATCAGATCACGGATATCCCAGGGCTTCCACTCGAACTCCCGCTGGAAATCCGGAATGACGAAATGGCCCTCACGCATGCGCCCGATTAACGTATTCAAACTCACATGATCCGGTTTTTGTGCGTCTCTCATTTTTGTTTTTTGCTTTCGTTTTTACAGCGGAATCAGATTTGTAATTGTTAACTGGACAATTGATTGGGCTTTATCCTTCACTCTGACTAACGTTTTACATATTTCAAACTTTCATACATTGTCGAATTAACCAATGTTCGGAGGCGAAGGTAACCGTTCCAGAACTGTCGATCATTCCTCCTTGTACTGTCGGAAATTGGTAACAAGGTCGGCGAATGAATTTGGGTTGTATTTTTCGAAACTTTCTTGGTCAACAAATACGAAATCGTAAGTCACGTCCGACTGTGCTCGGTTAATATCCTCGCACCATTGTTTGAGGCGAGCGGTCTTTAGGGGGACATCAAGGTCTTCGAGACCCTTTGTCTCGATAATAAATATTTCTTTTTCAGATATTTTGACAATGAAGTCCGGGTAATAATTGGAGATATTTCCGTCGGCATTGACGTAATCCAGTTTGAAATGGACCGCAAAATAGTTCTTCGCGTAGGACACAACATCTTTGCAATCTTCCAGAAAACTCGCGAACTGAAGTTCAAGATGACTGTCACCAACAATGCGATTGAAAACACTTTTCTTGGCAAGAATATATTCTTGATCATTCACCACGAATGGCCGCGTCTGACGCAATTTGATGGTGTCGCGGATTTCTGCATCGCCTTTGTCTCGCACCGTCAGCGCATTGATCGCTTTTTTGAAGGTCTCAATCAATGTTTTGGTAGCGGCCAGTTCCGACAGATTGCGCAGCGTGTTGGGGTGCTCAAGATCAACACTCTGGTCGAACAGTTCCGATTGCACGAATTCCTTGACCTTGCCGTAAAGCACATCATACCCGCTGACCAATCGTAATTCCTTCTTGATTGTCTGGGCAAAATACCCGATCACGCTGCGATAGTCTGCAATGCCTGCGGTATCGAGAATTGTGGTGTGAGTCACCTCGCCGGTGGTGATTTCTTTGAAAACAATTTCTCGCTGTTCTTCCTCGGTGAATTGTTTGTAGGGCACGGGGCTGTGTTCCATTGCCTTTATGTCCAGATCGGCAAAATTCTTGTATTCACGATAAATGCGCGGCGTAAGTACCGGTATTTCTATATCAAGAACGTCGATGTCCTTCTTATCATTTTCATCATCGATTTCCACGACAAGTGGCGTCTTGGGCTTGGTGCCTTTACCCATCGCCGTACGTTCAAGTTCCACGCCTTCAGCTTGAATTGACTCCACAAAAACCATAAAGGCGTCCGTGCCGACGACGCTGACATATTCCTCTAATCCACCAGGATACATCTTGCGCAGGCCACGTCCGAGAGTTTGCTCGGGTAAAATATTGCTTTTGGAGGAATAGGCGCGCAGGCCAACAATGGTGGTGACATTTTTGACATCCCACCCCTCTTTCAGCATTAACACAGAAACAATCACCTTATAGGGACTGTCAGGGTCATCAACTTTGTTGGACTGCTCGCGTAACTTTTCAAGCTCTTCCTTGGCTTTCCCTGATGCTGCCTCCGAAATCTCACCATTATTTTTGGTGTGAATGACAAGAACAGCATCCTTCAGATCAGGATAGCGACCTTCCAAGTATTCGGCCACGTCGTCACAATTTTTGGTATCATCTGTCATCACGAACAAGATGGCTTTTTTGCCCATCTTCATATGCTCGTCATATGCCTTGCGCCATTCGATCACGCCCAAATCAATGTAGTCGGCATATTTCTCAGTAAATTTGGAACTTTGGCGTTCCGAAAGTTTCGCCCGGCTGGCCGCATCTGGCAGAACGGGGTGTTTCACTACGTTCTGGGAAATCGCCTCCACCAGAGGATAGTCGGACACGGTTTGAACGAAAATTGCACCATCATTGTGCTTTGGCGTGGCCGTCACATCTACCTGCAATGCCAACGCCCCGCCCTTTTGCAAAAGCCGGTTGTGGATGTCTTCAATGGATTTAAACCAGGTGAGTTTTTTATCATGAATGTGGTGCGCTTCATCATTGAGAACCATCAACTCGTCAATGTCGCGGACGATCATGCCCAAATCCACTTTTGAGTCCGTGGTTTTTCCGGTTGGGCGCTTGCCAAAGAAATAGTCCATAGAGTTGTCGTCATCTGGCGAGGGCGGAATATCATCGCCGGAATAAACGCGGTGAATATTAGTCAGAAAGATATTGCCAGTAGGCTGAGTAACGCGCACTTCGTCCTGCTTGTGCAAGGTGAGTTGAAAATCATCACGCCAGTTTCGTCCGTCAAAACCATTATCCGGCAATACCGGATCTTCAAAGAAAATACGCAAGCCCTGGAAGTCGTGATAAATGCGATCAAGCACAATTATGTTGGGTGTGATCAAAAGAAAATTACGTGCCAGATCAGAATCCGGTTCATAGAGCTTGTGAAAAAAGCTCCATGCCAAAACAAGACTCATCACCTTGGTTTTGCCGCTGCCGGTCGCCATCTTGATAACAAAGCGGCGCCAGCTTTCATCGAACATACTTGCCGATACCGCGCCAGAGCTATCGAAGCGCATCAGATCAAACTTGTCCTTCGCCCCTACTACGTCATAGAGATAAATAACAGTTTCCAGCGCTTCCCGTTGAGCAAAGAAATATTTAAATTCTGCCATTGCACCGTCGGATTGGGGCAGAAGATGCGGTTCCTTGAACCACCAGTTCATAAGGCTTTTACTGGTATCGCTTGCGCCGACATAGCCACTGTCACGAAACTCCTTCACCTTCTTGCGCAGTTGTGCCACCAGCGGCGGCATTAGCTTATCCATGCTGGTATCGCGCAACGCTTCATCTGCCGGAAACCAGCGGATTGACGGATCGAGAATAGCGTGAGGTGAAGCGGGAAAATCTGGGTGTAGCGCCATTATGCCAGTCCTCCCACATCCACTTCGATGATCGTCATCGTGTCATTCCCAAAGATGTCCACCACCTTGACGGCCACCTTGCGCCGTCCGGGCTTGCATTCATGGGCAACGCTGGTCAATTCAAGTGAACGGTCCTTTTTAGTGCGGAAACTCTGCCATTCGTTTTCAAAGATATAATCGCCGGTCCATTGTTCCTCCCACCCATCGGTCTCGGTGTTCTGTACGCGGATAATCTCGCGCTTGCTCTCGAAATCAAAATCAATCGACCAATAGTCGATCCAGTCTGTCCATTGTTCGGTAAGGTTCTCGCGGGAAATAATGCCATCTTTATCCATAGTAACTTTTACAATTTGACCTTTTTCAACCACAATCCGGCTACCCTTTTTCTTCAGGGTAGCCTCAGCGTTTGCTATTGAATCCTGCGAATAGAATACCGAGAAATCAGTCAGTTCCACCGCTACCGTGTCGCCCTTGATATGCGGCTTGACTTCGATGAATGCCACGTCATGAAATACGACCTGATTTTTCTCAATCGCCCGCCTGTCAAAAACATCAGCAGGAATATATTTGGGTGCAATGTCAATCCCCTTGGACCGCGCTTCGTCCAGCACGTTGGGAAATAATCCCATCTCAAATTCAAACCCGAGGATATCCACCTTGGTGATATGCTGTTTGCGGCATTCAAGAATTATTTCTTCAACAAACAGCCGCGTTATCGGCATGTTGACCGGACCAATGGCGACCAGTCGCCCGGCACGCTTGCCGTGGAAGGTGGCAAAACCATCTGTTTTCTCTGCCTGATAGGCACGCAAAATCAGGTCAAGAAACGCCGCTTCTTTTGCCGCTATCTGTTGCTGTTTTTGCTCTTCGCGCAGATCAGAATTAATGCCTATAAAATGCTGGCGCTCGTATTTGCCAAGATTAAGAATTTCAAAAGCGCGGTAGTCTTTGCCCTCTGCTTTTAAACTACGTTGCACACCAATCATGCGCTTGCGGGTCGTGTGAATGCCGAACTTGCCTAGGTCGCCGACAATCCATTTGCGACCCAATTTTTCCGCGACGGCAGCAGTGGTTCCGGAACCGCAGAAAAAATCTGCGACAAGATCGCCTTCATTACTTGATGCGAGAATGATTCGTTCAAGTAGTCGTTCAGACTTTGCCGTTGGGTATGGAGCTTTTGGGTCTTTTAGCCCAAGCCATATATCCTGAATATATATACCCGGGCTTTTATCAGCATAAATTTTTTCGCGAGGATTACCAGTTGATGACCATTCAATTTTTTCTTCTTGGTCTAATTGATTCAAAGTCGAGTGCACATAACGCCAATGATTGCCCGCTGGAGGCATAATATCACGCCATGCCGTACCAGTTTCACCATGCCGAATGCCAGGTGCGTGTAAAGGAGCAGTTTTATATCGACGCCCTGAACTAGCTTCGATAATTGGAAAATCCTCATCTATCTTTTTTTGGTTTCTTTTTTCATACGGTTTGTTCCAGATGCATGCTTTTTCCTTTTTGTAGAAGTAAATAGTATCATGGATATTTCCAAATCCGAGTTTGGTATAGTTTTTGGGATTAGTTTTTTCCCTTGCTATTTCGTTTATGAAATTATCTACACCGAACACTTCATCTAAAATTAGTCGAATAAAACTATTTACTCTCCAATCGCAGTGAACATAGATACTGCCGTCATTAGCCAACAGATCACGCATGAGAGTGAGGCGCTCATAAATCATGGCAATAAAGGAATCTGTACCCTTGCCCCAAGTGTCACGGTAGGCGATCTCTTCAAGGATATTAGGCCTTTTGGTGAAAGTGTCACCACCGATCTCAATGTCCATAGAAAAATCAGCTCCCACATCAAATGGTGGGTCAATGTAGATTAGCTTGAGACCGCCTTGGCGTTCGATTTCCTCTCGTAACGGGCCGTTTTTGAGACTGGACAATACTAGTTTGTTATCACCCCATATTAGCTTGTTGGTCCAACCTTTAAGCTGGCGACCACGGTTATCAATCGAAAAAAAATCTTGCTGAGTGGCGGTATCTTCCGGCTTTTCTGCACGCGGCTCATCCACCTGTTCGATGGTCTGAAATGGCAGTACGACATTGCAAACCTCGTTTGTCTTGCCGTTCCAGACCAGTTCGACTTCGCGCTTGTCCTCAAACAACAAAAACCGGTATTTATCCGGCAGTGATTTTCCTGCTTCCAGAAGCTTATTGATGTCTCTTATTTCGTTGTCGGTTAATTTCATTCGATAAATTTCTTCCGTTTTACGGCCTTACATGAACATGTCTACAGCGGTAGGGAGTGTTATAGTGACAAGGATTAAACAGTCTTCAACTTCAGATTATTGGTCAATCTATTTACGTTCCCCAAGCCATAACACCTATATTAGCGCCCAAAAAGAGTATTTTATATCCAATGTGCTGCAACAAACTACGATGTTTACTTAGATCAGATCAAATCTGATACCTGTCGACATAAGGAACATCGCAATTGAGTTCAGTTGCCAACGCCTCTACCGCAAGCCTTTTGGAATCAAATGTACTTTCAACGGGTATTCCTTTTTCCGTAGTGGCAATCCACCGATTATTTATGAGTTTCTCTACCTGACCCAAAAATATTCGAAGCCCAGAGTCTTTAGAAACCGGTGCAGTTGCCCTCCAAACCGCTCCTTTTTCCTTTTGTGGTAATATGCGTGACAATGAAATTTTCCATGGAAACTCACGTGGTGGAAGTGGCCCTCCGCAACACCCAAGGAGCTGTGGTGCTCCAGGAACCTCAAACTGCGACATTTGATCAAGAAAGACGCGCGCCAATGGAAGTTTCGACTTTTTGGTTTCAGATAAACTCCTCGCCGCCATAATTTGCTTAAAACATTCATCGGCATCGAACATATGCTTGTGATTGCCATATATCGATATCGCATCGCGAAGTTCAACCATCCCTTTTTTTATATCTGGCTGAACCCCGATGCCTTGAAGCAACATCAGGGCAACAGCAGCACTATTGACCATACTCATGGAATTCATCTCGTGCGCGCGTGAATATAGTTCAAACGCTAGCTTAGAATCTTGGGTTAAACCAAACTGCCCGTTGAATATGAAGCGAGCTAAACGGGAATAACCGATAGAATTTCCATGTTCTCCCGCAGCATAAAAATGCCTGACAGCGACTTTTCTATCAGCTTGAACTCCCCGCCCTTTCAGAAGCATCTCGGCAAATCGCCGATGAGCATATGAATCGGTTTTATTAAGGTCTACAGCTTGTTTGTAAGCTCGGGCAGCCTCATTAAGATCACCCAAGTCGGTCGAGTGGGATAACATATCTCCCAACCTTGAGCAGGCAACCTCAACTCTCTCTTGAACAGCCTTCCTCAACCAGTGTAGGCGAAGCGTCTTATCCTCATGAAAACAAATTGCCATGGACCAGTAGGCGTCGCCAGGGAAGAGAGAACCCTTTGCACTTGCAACTTCAGCATCAGATATCTCCCCGTTGCTAACGCATAAAAGGCAAAAATCCAAATTTCTAAATTGTGTACGAAACGGTTCTGTCACTGGATGATTGCAAATCCGGCAGCGGAGCATGTTTTTTGAATCAATGAAAATTCTATTTTGGTGTGCGTGGTATATATCCAAGCTCGGTGAGCTGCATTCTTGACACGTGATCATTTGGGTTAGCAAAGCAACGGTGTATTCAGTGAGCCGCCTTCGAATGAGGCGCGCTACAACGCCAGCCGATAGGTATCCGACCGAATTGCAATCCTGGCATATCGTCTTGACACACTGCATGGCCATTTGTTGCTGCTCCTCCCACTAGCAGTATTTGTAAATTTGATATCGGGAAATTGTAGATCGACTAATGATTCGAGGCAATATGCATTTGGGCTGACCATTGAACCCCACAGTCAAACCCTATTTGAGAACAGTTCAAACGCCGTTATCTCCGTCACCGGTAGATTTATTGCGCAGCCATAAATTTCACCCTCAGAAATATGAGCTCATCTTGAAAGTCAAAATCGTCTATATCGTAGTGCCAAGCCTTTGGCCGGTTATCGTTGCCATCATTCCAGCGGTATCCATGTGCCTTCAGGAAGTCTTTCATCTCAAACGGTGCAGTTAGCCTCATCCAACGCCGCCTGGTAGTTATCAAATCGATCATCCCAGGCATGGGACGTTCCCTGATCGTCAACAATTTCCAATATCCAAGTGGTTTCATTTTCCAGGCGATATATCTCAATCACGAACGTATGGCCGTCTTGCCGATGAAGGAGCTCTGGCGGTCATTCCATCTAGATCAAACGCACAAAACCCGATCCTCTATGACACTAATCTCTACGCCATGCGCAACATCGTCGAGCGGTTCTTTTGCAAAATGATGGATATGCGAAGACTGGCAGCACGGTTCGATAAACTCAGCAGGAATTTTCTTGCCATGGTACATATCTTTGCAATCAGGCAGTGGTGCAATTGAGTCCACCCCCTAGTATCGCCATGACTTTTGAAATTTTGCTAACTAACAGAAAAGGTGGCCGAAAAATGCCAAGAAAATCACTGACGAAGAAACGGGCAAAATTGCTGGCTGAACTCGAGGCGATAATCGGAAATAACTGCTACAATGGGAATATTCAAAACTGGGGACCGGGTGGGGTTCAATATGGCGATGGCAGATCATTTCGCTATCCGTTGACGACGATCGATCAAGATGGGAAACAATTGAAGACCAGAGGCGTCGCCAGCATAGATAGCCCCGATGTTTTATCTTCGGGCTATTACGCTTTTGGAGCAAATCGATTGAACGTTATCGCCGCACTGAACAAAGTGATCAAACATTTGGAAGAGAACCATGGATTAAAAATGTAGCCGAATGAGATCAGCATGAAAGTTCAAAATGAAGCCGCAGCTGACACCCCTGCCGAAAGCATTACTCCGGCGTTGGCACTTTTCCTGTCGTCGCCAAGGCTTTTCGGTGTCATTGCTTCGTTGTGATCGCCGCCATGATTTAGGCAGCTTGACGGCAACTTTATGTGTTCTTGTTCAAATGCCTACGCCGCAGGTTCAGACAGATTTGTCTCGCTATCTCTGCTGCGCTCTGATCGAATTTTATCGAGTGCAATCGACAGTGGGCTGGGCTCCGAATTCCTGGGGCGAGCGTCGACACCACCTTCAACAATGACTTTCTCTCCGAATATGGCTTTGCGGGTATATAGGGGATCATCAAGACCTGCGGCTTCAACTGCGGTTCTGGTAAGTTCAGCAGCAGCTTTATGGTCATCGGCTTTACGTGCGGCCCTGATGCCGATCAAGAGCTCTTCCCATACTTCACGGGCGGTATATGTCTTTGCGTCTATGATTGCATCGGAGGTCGCCTGTTTGAGAAACTCGATACGGGCTGAAACTAGGGTATTCTTTATGAATTTATTAGCAGTGACGGCAACACTTTTGTTGTTTTGATATCCGGCATCAACATATGCACCGGCCTGCGTCATGCCGTTTGCAATACTTTGGGAAAACTTCTCGTGTTTATGGTTACGCAGGGGCCTGGAGGCATCTGTATGGATGATGTTATTGGTCATTTCGAGATCCATTCTGATGGGGAAATGATTGGCTATTTTTAACCTTAGTCATTTGGTGCCTCCGTTATTGAATGAATGAAATTTGTCACAGAGCTGCTCTCCCTTAGATTTACCTGAAATCGTCCAGATTGATCAATTCGCCTGATTTTAAAATATCAGCTCCTACCCCTGCTACACTTGCTACACTGCTACACTGGGGGGCATATTTGAGGATTTTGGCCTCCAGTGTAGCGGATGTAGCGAGTGTAGCAGCCTCACTGCTCTGAATTTTCAATAGTGCTGCCTGTACGTCAAACTTCATTTTATGCCCTCACAATCCGGTAAACTTCCTTACGTTTTCTGTCTCGAATGATTGAATTGGCCGGCATTGGAACCAGCCATCCATGCTTCTTGAGAACATCAACCGCTTCTTTCATTTTCTCGCTTTCCCTCAGGGTATTCGGTCCTTTTTGAAGGATGTCGCGAGGAAGCACGTAATCGTCCATGCAGTTATCCAGAAGCCATTTCCTGAGCATTTCTGCTCTGGCAATCTTCTCGGAGATCAATGCTGCATCAACCAGTCGTTTGGCTTCGGAAAGGTAATATTGCGCGAGGCAAATACCGTTACTCATATTCGCGGCGTTCACTTCAATTGCATTGATGTCGTCTCCCAATGAAAGTACGCCCGCAATACGAATAGCCTGTTCCGCGCTCTTGGAGGCATAGGGCCGCACATGCATCATTTCACCACCGGCGGCCTGCTGCTTTTCAGTATGGTTGTAATACTCACGAAGTAATTGCTTTGCCTCGCTCGATAGAGCCATCAATCTTGGTGCCAATTCGTTTTGGCTGCCCTCAATCAAAGGCGGCTGCATCTCAAGTAAGTTCCGCAACTTCTTACAAAACCGCTCGATGGCATAATCACTTGCTGGATTGTATTTGTCCCTTGTTCTGGTGCCGATTGTGCTTTCAGGTTCGCAAATCAGGAACCGTGCAAGAAACCCTTGAGAGTTGGCAATCTGATCAGACAATAGTGGCCTTGCAAGAACTGGCTGTAGCATAATGTGGGCTGCCAACCTCCGGCCAATTAATGTGCTGGCACCGTCCCCGGCACGAGTTCTGTTGATTGGTGATGCATCCCAAAGGTTAGATAGCCCGGCACAGGTTTTGACCTTGTTATCACTGTTCATCGCATGGCCGCCAACAAAGCTACCGCCTTCATCCGAGAATAAGCCAAGTGAAGGCTTCCCAATTGCAAACAGTTTCACCAATCCTTCAAAAGTCGGATCACTGGCCGTTCTGTTTGGCGATAATGGTTGCTCAGGCTCGCGCTGCAAATCGTCAAGGTCTGCTCTTGCCGAATTTGCTTTTGCTACATCAGAACCTGCGGCATCTCTCATCAAACGAGTGCGCTTGGTTTCCCAAATAATGTGTTCGGTGTCATAAGCTCTATATTGTTCCTTGTACTCCTGGAGGGCTTCAACCTCGTGTTCCCGGACTGCCTGCATCAGCAACTTGTCACAGGCGCTCTTGCGTTCTCCGCTCTGGGCAATAGTCAAAGCAAATAACGAGCATGGCGAGTTGCCGCCCAGTGTTTCAACATCGGCAAATGCCTGCACACCAAGACTAAGAACAGCCAGTGCACTTTGTGCCGCTATTGCAGCGGGTGCTTGTGTCCGGTCGTGAACGGCTGCCACAATCTCTTTTAGGCATCCAAGGGCCTCAGTTGGAAATGGATCGCCTCGGGGAACCTCCCGAACGAGTGGCTGCGGACCTTCAAGTGCGTGAACGCCATGCCCATTGAATTGACCAATGTCCGGCACTGGAATTTGAGTGGCACCGATTTGGTGTAATTTTTGTTCTGGTGATAAAGATAAATTTTTCATGCTGCCTCACGATTTTTTGCGAAGTCCGCAAAGTCAGTGCCAACAGATGGCGCGCCGTGAATAACAACTTCCCTGTCTGCCGCTACCCATTGAGCGCCACATTTCTGAGCTGCCCTTTGTCCCGTACCGCTGGCGTCATTATCCGCAAATATTGTGAGGCATTCGATACCATTGAGAACTGGGAACTTGGCCATGCTACCGGCTGATAGAGTTGCCCAAGCAGGTTTGAATCCCATCTCCATTATCGCCAGAGTGGTTTCAATTCCCTCGGCAAGAAACAGTGCGGTTGTGACCTCATCGTTGGCTGACAACTTGACCACGGCACCCGCTGCGATGCCAAGCATTGCCTTTTCCTTTGCATCAAGGCGCGTTCTATGGACCCCTCGAAACTCATTTGTCTCAATGTCTACAATTGCACCGATCATTGCCGGGACACTCTTGCTTTTGAACGGGCAGGTTGGATTATACCGCAAGGATGGAGAGTTGGGAGATACCAACCCACGACCGTGCAAATAATCTTCTGCAGGCGTTCCAACCAGAGCACGCGAACCATCCCAAATCTTGCGGGCTGATTGTTTCTTGTTCAATTTCTCTGGATCGGGTGCCATTGGCTTAATGGCCTCTGACTGCTGAAAATCTTCGTGCGAATGAGATTGGTAATCAGTTTCAATTCCCAAACGCTCTTTCACGAAATCCCGACAATCACGGAAATCATCATCACAGAATGACTTTACCAAAAACCCATCTGGTGCATTCGGATCAAATTTAACTGACAGGCTTCGGTCATGGCGTGAATGACCGGGACCAGGGCAGAGAATTGCCCCACCGGATACATCGCCACCAAGTGCGTGGGCTGCTGATTGGATGCTCATCATGCTGCACCACCAGTCACGCAACTTTGAACTGGCACACCAAAGTCTGTGCTGGCTTTAATTGCCTGTAAAAGAGCTTCCGAAAAATCAGGGCCAGACCAAATATCCGTCACCTTGCTATTTGCTTCAACCAGTTCAACAAAATATTGAAACTGGCCAATTTGTGATGGAATGCTGCTGGTTCCTAATGCACCGGTAATCTTTGCAGATGTTATGGTGCCGCCTGAAATGTTGATTTGTTCAGCATTCAAATTAAGCGCCTCCATACTTTGATTGGTACGTTGGCATCGCTTTGCTGCAAGATTGGCTATTTGCTTTTTGCGGCCAAGACTGATAATATTTGACATGATTTATTTTCCTTAGAAGGATTTTGGTCATACTTTTTGGAACGCTCAGGAATTGCCTTTTCTGGGCGTTTTTCTTATGGGGATTGGGAGTTATTTGATTTCTCATGGGAACCTACCCACTATGTCACCTCGGGTAGGCTGTTGAGATAAGATTGAAGATCATCCGTCAGAATGATTGTTCTCTTGCCGAGCTTGCGTGCTTTAAGTTCGCCTGCTGCAATTAGGAGATAGATTTTGGATCTACCTACGCATAATTCGTGGCTGGTCTCATCAATTGTGTATGCTGATTTTCTCATTTAATCATCCTTGGTTGTCCAAATGGATGACCTACAAACTAATCATATTTACGAGCTAGTCACCTCGCCCAAAGTAAGTTTGGGCGAGGTTGACATCAGCGGTATTCTCGATTTCCAAGAGCTGTCAATTGTTCTTCCGTAAGTGGCGCACAACTAAAATCAACTTCTTCGTTTTCCATTTCTAGCGGAAGTCGCCATACCTCACTTTTCGACACTAGGGCGGATTTTCGCCCTTTTGGAACAAAGGTGGTTAGAAGGTTTTCGTAAAACTGGCTTCGTGAGATAAAATTAGCCGTTGGAGAAACACATAATGCGATAATGTCTGATGATTTATTTCCCATAATATCTACGGCAGCAGCACCAAAATGTGCCACCGTGCGATAGTTTAACCAAGCGGATTCCACTTTGGTTAATGCTATAGTTTGTAGATCAGAAACAACTTCTTGTGCTTTTTTTATACCCGGCCCACCTCTTACCCGCGGATCATTGGAATGGTGTTGAATCATTGAAGCTAACCTACATATTACGTTCCCGGCATAGATAAATTTAGGAATGTTTTTACTAATTTCTTTTTCCAGTGAGCCACTGCCAGTTCTTTCCGAAATAATTTTCAGAAGTTTGTCATGGTTTATGACGTCGCTTTCATATTGAGCTCTCCAAGTATTCGCCCAATTATCAAAAACACCATCTGGGAATTCAGTTTTCATTGAATATTCGTCCTGAACATCTTTTGATATTGGTGAATAGGACGCGTTTGTGAGTTCGATGTAATCGAGTCTCTTCTTCTCGTCATCGTCTTTTGGCCAAACAAAATGAGCTAAAAAATCCCCCCTGTACGTGGGGTGTTTGGAGAGAACAATTCTACGCACGAATTCTCACCACCTTCCCAGATTTCTTTCCGCTACAGAAATCCGCCCAAGCTTCCATCAATAGCCGGCGTTTTTTCAATGCATCGGATCGTCGGTAGGCTTGCTCAACATCATTCCCGACTTTATGGGCAAGTGCTGCCTCCGCAATTTCTCGTGGGAAATTGGTTTCGTCGCCAGCCCAGTCGCGGAAAGTGGACCGGAATCCGTGAACCGTGATGTCAGTCACCCCCATGCGACGCAACAGCATTTCCATTGCCATGCCTGAGAGGGGTTTATTTGCTTTCTGACCGGGAAACACATAATCAGATATTCGAGCGTCATAGAGCGGCTTCAGGACGGCCAGAGCGGCTTCTGTGAGTGGTATTCGATGCCCACGCTTCATCTTCATCCGTTCGGATGAAATCATCCACAGAGCACTATCCAGATCAAACTCGCTCCACGTTGCTTTGAGAACTTCACTGGTTCTGCAGGCTGTTAGAATAAGCAACTCAAGCGCCTTGGCTGCGATTGCCTCCCTTGCGCGCAAATCAATCATAAACTCTGGAAGGTCTGCGTGATTCATTGCTGCATGGTGATTATCTAGCTTCTGGCGTTTAGGCAACGTATTCGCGAGGTGCCCCTTCCATCTGGCAGGGTTTTCCCCTGATCTCCATCCCTTGGTCTTGGCATAGTCCAGAACGCTTTCAATACGCATTCTTGTTCGTGATGCCGTTTCCGGTATCTTTGACCATATTGGATTGAGGACCGAGAGGACGTCAGCAGTATCAATCGAAGATACAGGACGGTTCCTAATGGCACCACAACGTTCTTCCAGTGTTGATTTCCATTGCCATTGAGTTTTTTTATTGGTCCAATTGGAATCCATGGCCGTGAGATAATCGTCAGCAGCCCCACCAAAGGTCTTGCCTTGCTCTCTATCACGCTCTGCTTTTGGATCTTTGCCAGTCGCAACCATCTCCCGACAGCCAACTGCCAAACTACGTGCCACGGCCAGAGGCACAGCAGGACTTGCCCCCAATCCCATTTCTCTGGGCTTGCCACCTTTTGGTGTCCAGCGGAATACCCAAGACTTGTTGTCTGAATGTGATACGTTTAACCAAAGACCACCGCCATCGGCATGACGACCCCTGCCCTTAAGTTTTGAAACCTTTGTTGCCGTAAGTCGATTGAATGCCCGCGCCATAGATTCTTACTTTCAATCTTACTTTAATTCGCGGTTTATAACATACAATATCGGACAGCAGAAGACAGAAACTGGCTAAAACCTTTATTTTTCAACACTTTTTCGGACAATGGAGGACTAAGGAATACAGTGGTTTGTCGGTCTCAGCGCCCACCATCTGGTTTTTCAATCATAGTTGAAGAAATGCATCAACGAATGAGATGCGCGTATTCAGCGACTTTTTCCCCTGCCTCTACCATTTCCACCACCGCGGTTACCGCCATCATGCCCATTGTTGCCACCTTGTTGACCGCTATGTCCGTGGCCTCTTCCTCCGGATCCGTGGCCTTTTCCGCCGGTTCGTCCACCAGAATTGGCAGAATCGGGTGATAGGCCAGCATGGCCAACATCTTTTGCATTACCTGGGTTTCCGTGCCTACCATGATAGCCAATTATCCCATGCCTATGATCGTCGTCATGGTGTCTAGAGCGACTTCTGGTCTTTGGTTGATGTAACATTGCTATGGATCTAGGCGTAGCTGGAAGGGTGGTTTTTTGAGCGGCATTTCTAATTGCAGTTTCTGTGCAGCCCCTTGGGCTTTTTCGAAAACTTCGCCTGAGTTGACGCTGGTTTGCGAGTAACGGGAACACGCCATTTAATTTGCTACTGCTAGCTGTGGGTATATTCCTTGTGCGTGATAACCCCCGCCTGCCAACATGGACATATTCGCAGGAACTCCTAACATTTTTGCATCGGCCTCGGCGGTCACAAACCCTTATTCTCCCTGCTAATAATGCGATGTGCGATCCATCCCGCCTGATGGTAATATCAAGTGCTGTACCACGCACTCCAATCGTTGCTGTCGGTGTGACAATCTTATAGGCGGAAGATTTGCTTTTTCCGCTAATGAATCGAAATGCACCTTTTGAGGCCGTAATCACCAGCTTGCTAAAGGATTTATTTGCATCAAATACAAAATCATCAATCCGCAAATCTGCTCCGGGCCCAACTACAATTCTGGTTTTATCAATTAGGATTATTTGTGCGGTGCCACTGGCGTTAGCCTTAAGGCGATCATCGCTAAAAATCGGAGAATTAGCTCTTATGACTCTGTTCCCGCCGGGACCAGACCCAGTTACTCTAGTTGCAGCAGCGACAGTACTCCCAACAGGAGCGGCTTTTGCTACAACTCCACCGCATACACCAACGCCGCCTATCATTAGTGCAAGTATGATTTTTGTAAAAAAACACATAACGCAACTCATACACACATGAAACTAGGTTAAGCATATGTTAAAATTCAATATTCTGCAAGTAATCGACCGTTTTGCGTTTTAATATGACTGATATTTTAGTTGGCCATTACCAACTGATCAGATTTGACGAGGTCATCACCGGCGTCACAAGAATCGCTTTAAGTCTCTCAGAAACATACAAAAACGGAATGGATTACTTCAATTTTGTCAGGTGAATTAATAGCCAAAAAACGCAACTGCTCGGCAAAAGTAGTCAAGGCTACATGGGGTATGATCTAATAACACTGCTTATATAACGGGTGCAATTTCACAATGCGGCACAATAAACTTTGCGGCAGCGCCTAGATTCATGGCAGGTTTTCGGGCAGAACCTAATGTGACTAGGATAGTTCACCTTTCCATTTTTTCAGTGCTCTCATTAACTTCTCGGTACGCTCTGTGTAGTCACCTTCCAATTGGACCGATGCGGCAGTCATATCTCCCTGAATTACCTGCTCCAATATTTTAGAGGCGCATACATGGAATTCTGCGTGTAAACGAGTAATAACCTTGTAGGGCATACCACTTTTTAAATCATTGTCGATTGTTGGACCATACAGCCATTTTCCAAAGTCACACTGATCATCACATTTCACTGTTGCCGGATCCAACTTTGTTCTTCCTCTTGAAACCGCAGTTGTAAGTTTCAACTTCCATGCAGCATGGGCACCTACCGCTTTTTTTATTTCCTGAAGAATGATTTGATTAGGCATAACATAAATATCGCTTTGCTGTTGAAATGTATTTTCTGACTAGGCAAAAAAGCTTTCCTCAAACTGACTCATAATTAGGCTCTCTCGCAGAGGGGAACAATTAGGGCGCTTTTCACAATTATGCTCTGGGCTTGGATGAAACATAGTTTTTAATAAAAATGGGATATACTTCACTTTCCAACGGTTCAAGCTGGTCTCAATGATGATCAACTTCATTGAAACTGAAATACCCATGCCCCATAATTCCGTAATTATTCGGTCACGTCATAAATCTATTTTATACGTCCCATGAGCTGCAAAATCCCTCCAACACAAAATAGATAAATGCTGGTGGCAACAATAATCCAAACGACCCATGGGCCAGCGCCAAGTGTTTTGGCAATTGCCTGTAACCACGACACGCTATCGATATCTGCTGCGAGGGCCAACACTCCGCATACGCCCCATAGGGCAAAAACAGCCAGTGTGGTTTTGCGTAGTACTTTTACCCGAACGGGATGAACGAAGATTATCGGCACAAAAGTGAGAACCGCAGCAATTAATACGACTGCAATTGAAAAAACCTGGTTAGGCGAAATGATATAGAGCGCAAAAACCACCATGTTCCAGCAAACAGGAAACCCCATAAAGCCGTGATCTGAAGTTTTCATTCTTGTGTCAGCATAATAGATAGCACTGGTAATCACGATGATTGCTGCTGCCAAAAATGATGAATATTTTCCCAGAAGGCCGCTCTGATAGAGAATAAATGCGGGGATCATTACAAAAGTGACGTAATCGATGACGTTGTCCAACGTGTCACCGGACCAGTGTGGCCACCACTTTTTTACCTCAAGTTTTCTTGCCAATGGTCCGTCAATGCCGTCCACAGCAAGAGCCACACCCAACCATAAAAACGAATTTTCAAATCGAAATTCGGCAGCCGCCACTAGTGATAGAAATGCAAAAAAAGCACCTGATGCAGTCAGGATGTGGATCGAAAACGCCCATAATGCGTTTTTTGAAAAACCAAACAAGAATCAACCGCCTTTGCCAGAGCAGCTTTTGATCAATTAGCCGCATGTATTTTTTTCAAAAATCGGGTGCAATGGACCCTTGCGATGTTATAAACTGTTTGTGAAGTCATAGAAACTGTTTTTCGCCAATTGCTTTAGGCGTTGTGGGCAAAGCTTATGCACAAACACGATATATTGATTAATGGCGGTGGGTTGGCAGGAATAACCTGTGCCATCGCTCTGGCCCGAACTAATATGGATGTTGGGGTTGTTGCTCCTGGATTACCTTCGGCAACTGATAGTCTCCCTATTGGTGACCGTCGTACGACCGCCCTGCTCTCACAGTCTGTTACATATCTCAAGGAGTTGGAGATTTGGGAAACAATTTCACCCCACGCCAGCTCCCTGAAAGTCATGCGTATTATTGATGCAACCAAGCGTCTCATTCGAGCGCCTCAGATCGATTTTAGGGCAAGTGAAATTGATCTTGATTCCTTTGGCGAGAATGTCACAAACATTGATCTTCTCAATGGTCTGCTGGACTGTGCGAAGGCCTATGAGAATGTTACCCTTTATGATGATTTTTCCAGCAAAATCGAGATTTTTGACGATCACGTATCTCTGCAAACAAAGGGTGGTATTGAACTGGAAGCTGCATACCTGATCGGGGCTGATGGCCGCAATTCACCAGTACGTAAAGCAGCAGCAATCGCTACACGTAGTTGGGGCTACCCGCAAACGGCTCTGGTGACAAATTTCAAGCACCGCCTCCCCCACGGTAATATCAGCACTGAATTTCATACGGAGACCGGGCCGTTTACCATTGTTCCGATGCCCGAAAATCAGTCCAGCCTTGTCTGGGTAGAGACGCCTGAGACTGCGGAAAAGCTGGCAATGCTACCTGCCGAAGAATTGAGCAACCGTATTGAGGCACAGATGCATTCTGTATTGGGCAAAGTTGAGATTATCGGCAAAGTTCAAACCTTTCCACTTTCCGGAATGATTTCAAAACAGTTTGGCGTCGGACGTATCGCACTCATTGGCGAAGCTGCACATGTGATCCCGCCAATCGGGGCGCAAGGATTTAATCTCGGTATTCGTGATATTCAAAGCGTGGTGGGCCTATTGCATTCAACGCCTCGCACCGAGTGGCTAAATATTGGAAAACGCTATCATGACAGCCGTCTGCGCGATGTTAATTTGCGTGCGACTTCCATTGATCTTCTTAATCGTTCATTGTTATCAAATTTCCTGCCGGCGCAACTGCTGCGGGGACTGGGCCTGTCCGTGCTTGGAGTTGCCGGGCCATTGCGTCGAATGATTATGCGTGAAGGCGTGGGACTTAGCGCCAGAACCTAGCCCAAATACCCCTGCTTGATGAGATAAATAACCAAAGTTACGGTTATGGTAGAGAGAAAAGTTGTTACCACGATTGCACTTGATGCCCGTTCGCTCCAATGGCCGTATTGCTGGGCAATCACGAAGACATTAGTGGCAGTTGGAAGAGCTGCCAGCAATACTGCTGTATAGACCCAGATGGGTTCCATACCACCCATCATCGTCAGCAAACCCCACACCAATGCCGGATGAATAACCAGTTTAAGCAGCACAATATAACTGAGTTCTGGAGGCACAGTCTTTAATGGCCGCAACGCCGCAGCCACGCCCATGGCAAACAGTGCGCAAGGGGCAGCAGCAGAGGATAATAATCCGAGCAATCGCTCCACCGGTTGAGGCGGTTGCACCTCAAATACCGCTGCGGCGATACCTGCAATGGTTGCCAGAATAAATGGATGGGAAATGATTTTAAGTAATATTTGTCTGGTTAATGTCAGGGCAGATTTTTCCTCTTCGCTATCGAGTGCCATCAACAGCGGTGCGAGTGTGAAATGCATGGCATTATCGAAACAGAAAATTAGTGCCGCAGGCACACCCGCTGCTGGCCCAAATGCAGCAATTGCAATTGGCGGCCCCAAATACCCAACATTGCCATAGGCGGAGGCAAATCCCTGAATGGTGGATTCGGCAACATTGCCGCGATTGCGCAAAGCAGCAATGAAGAAAGCCACGCAAAATATTACCAGTGTTGCAAAGGTGGTGGCGGCCAAAAAGCTAAAATTTGAAAACTCTTCAACCGGTGTTTTGGAGAGCAATTGGAAGAACAATGCCGGTAGGGAAATGTAGATAACAAAAAAGTTCAGCCAGCCCAAGCCTTCAATCGGGAGCTTCGCAATCCGGCCTGCGACATACCCCAGAAGTATCAACGAGAATAAAGGGAAAACAAGGGTTAGTACCTGAAACATTTAGGCCTTTATAAACCGGGTTGGGCAACCCTGTACGGAGGCGAATTTCAATTCGCTTTTGGGAAAAGGTCCACAAACTATTATGGATGCATGGCAATTTGCGCAATAGCAAATCCGTAAACATATTTGCGTCCGACTACACTCTGCGTTGACCGCCGCGAACTTCTTGACTTTATCCTGGTTGCAATTCATTAAATAAGGCTTGGGAGTTACCACATATACGATATGGTTGAAATGTTATGATTAGGTCTGCAAAATATCATATTGGTCAGGTTGTAAAACATCGTGTTTATCCGTTTCGCGGCGTGATTTTTGACGTTGATCCGACCTTCGACAATACCGATGAATGGTATGATTCTATCCCTGAGGACATCCGCCCCAAGAAAGATCAGCCATATTATCATCTATTTGCTGAAAATGACGAGACTGAATATGTGGCCTACGTCTCTGAGCAAAACCTGCTGGCTGATAAAAGCAGCAAACCCATCCGTCACGAACAGGTCGAAGAAATATTTTTTCTAGACGTAGATGGCATCTATCAAGCACGCGATTTATTAAAACATTAGTTTTTTTGGTTACGGCGTATCTTTGCTGTGACCTCATTACAGTGAGCATAAAAAAACTCACCCACAAAGGTGGGTGAGTTTGCGTAATTATCAGCAATGCAAAAAAACTAGTTAGCTTTCTTAGCCGCATCCTGTGCCGCTTGTAGTTTTTTACGGGTTGCTTCGGCTTTTTTCCGAAGTTCTTCTTGCAGTTCTTTTTGCTTGGTTTGCAATTCGTCCTGCTTCAAAGGCGGTCCGTCATAGGCTGCGGTAAAGCCACTCAACGTGATTTTGATTGGGTTTTGCTTGTTTTGAACATTGGTAGATACAATCGTCAGTTCACCACCATTTTTCAAAATTTGCACCAGATTGTCATCCAGCTTCACTTCAGCGGCGCAATTGCGTGGAACGCAATATACATATGGCAGTTTCGCACCTTTTTTGGAATCTACCTGCATGATAATACCGGGAGGAATCAGACGTCCGGTTGGCACGGTGATCTGGAATACCCGGCGCTTCACCTTGCCGGTGATTTCTGCAAGATTAACCGAAGTCACAACCTGACCAGTACCAGCGATGGCCTGATACTGTGTATTGCATATTTTTGTTTCGTTTTGCTCGGAACAAACCTTGTACCAACCCTTACTGCGTGGCCCGCTCTGCGCATTTGCCTCATTGGCGGGCAATAGCATCACCGTGCCCAATACTGCTGCGCTGGCCATCAAAATGGAAGTGTTTAATTTACTGGTCATAGGAATATCTGCTCTTTGGTAGATTCAATAAAATTCATTTTTTGAACATGGACACCCGAATTTAGCTCAAATTTGGGCGTAAGACCACATTTGGGCGCAAAAGCAATTGCCTGCCAATTCTTTTCTTCACATACACAGATGCAAAGCCGATTACCAGTCCAGACTCGATATATCGTAAACTTATATGTTAAATTTATCACAGTTTTAGAATCGGATATAATTCGTAAAATGTTGACCAAACAGGAAATTTCATGCCCTTAAACAACGGTTTTTCACAGAAACTCAGGCATTTTACCGCGCAATTGCTGTTATTCCTTGCCGTTACCAGCCTGATATTTGTTGTGCCGGATCGAGCATATTCTGCTCCTTCGCACGCGCTAGCAATGCATGGTGAACCTGCCCTACCCGCAGATTTTAAGCATTTACCTTATGTAAATCCCAATGCACCAAAGGGCGGAAAAATCACTTATGGGGTTCAAGGGACATTTGATTCGCTCAATCCGTTTATTCTAAAAAGCATGCGAACAACAGCGCGTGGCATGTGGGATCCGTCATTTGGCAAGCTGATATTTGAATCTCTGCTGTTTCGCTCTCGTGATGAACCCTTCACCATGTACGGTTTACTAGCAGAAAAGGTTGAGGTTCCCGAAGACAGAAGCTGGGTGGAATTTACCATCAATCCAAAAGCAAAGTGGTCTGATGGGGTGCCTGTATCGGTAGAAGATATTATTTTCACCTACGAATTGCTGGAGAAAAAAGGACGGCCTCCCTATTCGAGCCGTATGAAGAAAATCGATCGCATCGAAAAAACCGGTGAACGGCGCGTGAAATTTCATTTGAACGATAAATCCGACCGGGAATTTCCACTCATTATAGGGCTAACACCGGTGTTGCCTTTACATGCCACCTTCATCGACACGTTTGATAAATCCTCATTAAAAGTTCCAATTGGCAGCGGTCCTTACCGCGTTTCCAAGGTAGATCCGGGCCAGCGCATCCGATTTCAACGTGATCCAGACTATTGGGCGAAGAATTTGCCGATCAAAAGAGGGCAGGATAATTACGATGAAATTACAGTTGAATATTTTCGTTCCGCGAGCAGCCTGTTTGAAGCCTTTAAAAAGGGCGTCGTAAATGTGCTGCCAGAGGGTGATCCAGCCCACTGGGAACGAGCGTTCAATTTTCCTGCCGTTAAAGATGGGCGGGTAATAAAGGACGCTTTCAAAACCGGGCGTCCTGCGCCGATGGTTGCGTTTTTCTATAATACACGTCTCAAAAAATTCAGCGATCTGAATATCCGAAAAGCACTGGCCATGCTGTTTGATTTTGAATGGACTAATAAAAACCTGTTTTTTAATGCCTATAGACGTACGGGCAGCTTTTGGCATGGTTCGTCTCTTTCAAGTCTGGGTATTGCCGCTGACGATATTGAAAAGAAACTATTGGCCAATTACTCTGACAAGGTTTTGCCCAAAGTTATGGCTGGAACTTATCTTCCATCCAAGACCAATGGCAGTGGTCGCGACCGGAAAATTTTGCGCTCTGCTTTCCGTATGCTGAAAAAGGCAGGATATAAGACGGTGGACGGAAAACTGGTCGATCCGGATGGACGTCCATTTATATTCGAAATTCTTTGCAAATCCCAAGGCGAGGAAAAACTTGCGATCAATTTCAGCCGGTCACTTGCAAAAATTGGTATTGAGGCCACGGTCCGCACCGTGGACGATGCCCAATATCAGCGCCGAACCCAGATTTATGATTATGATATGATCATCTCAACCCTTTCAGCATCGCTTTCGCCAGGGGCGGAACAAAAATGGCGCTGGGGCAGCGAGGTACGCGATACACCAGGAAGTTTCAACTATGCAGGTGCGGCGGAACCGGCAATTGATGCGCTGATTGACGCGATTGTGAAGGCGAAGAGCCAAGAAGAGTTCACTTCAAGTGTACGCGCTCTTGATCGGCTATTGATCTCCGGGCATTATCTGATTCCACTGTTTCATATTGATGAACAATGGGTCGCCCGGTGGGACACGATTGGAAGACCGGAAAAAACGTCACTATACGGCTATCAATTTTCCACATGGTGGGACAAACGAGCCGCAAAATAGAGCCTCTGAGATACATTATGACTAAGAAACTGACGATTGACGTAATTTCCGATGTGATGTGCCCATGGTGTTATATCGGCAAACAAAACCTCGATAAAGCCATCGCTTCAATGCCAGATCTTGAGGTGGAGGTGAGTTGGCGCCCCTATCAGCTAGACCCTACATTACCCAAAGAAGGCAAGGATCGGCAGAAATATCTTAGCGATAAATTTGGCGGACCGGCCGAGGCTGAAAATATATATGAAAACGTAAAAAATGCTGGTGCCAATGTGGGGATTGAATTCAATTTCAAGGCTATGAAAGTCTCACCAAATACGCTTGATGCGCACCGCGTCATCCGTTGGGCAGGTGGTATGGGCGCTGAAGTTCAAAACAAGTTGATGAGGAGACTGTTTGAATTGTTCTTCCTTGAAGGCGGACATATCGGAAATGATGATGTTTTGGTGGATGCGGCAATCCATGCAGGCATGGATGGTGATTTAGTACGAGAATTGCTTGCTACCGACAAAGACAAAACTGAAGTTCAACAGGAGATTGAACAGGCCCGGCAAATGGGTGTTACCGGCGTTCCATGTTTTGTGATCGATCAAAAGTTTGCTGTGATGGGCGCACAACCTCCTGAAGCGCTGACACAAGCATTTCAACAGGCGCTCGATGCTGCAAAATAATTGGCATCCGATCCTAGAGCACTTTTCAGATTATGCTCTAAATTGCTAATCCGGCGGCAATGATTTCTCCGATGAATTTTTTTGCAACGATCACCTTGTATGTCGCGGAGGTGTTAGACGGAGTAATTTCGATGATATTGCTGATTGCTTCATTGGATGTTCCAATTTGCACCCCCTGCTCCATAACAAGATTATCAAGCGGATATTTCAACCCTTTGGAATTTTCAAAATTTATTTTTCCGAACGGATAAATCGAAACGCGAGCGCCTTTTTCAAGTGACAGTTCCACACGGCCACGTGCGGCAAGAATTACATCTGTTTCATCAACCAATATGATGGTTTTTTGAGACGCGAAACGGGCCATCGCATGAATGGTTGCCAGGGAATGATCAAAGCGTTTGCCGATTAGACCAAGCCCGATATAAAGCGGCGCATTCGTCAGGACGAGGCATTTTTCGAAATCTGTGCTGTCCTGTTCCTCTATATGCAATACAGACGTTTTTGTGTCCCAATGGTCGATGTGTTCGAGCGAATCCAAATCTCCAATAATAACGTCCGGTACAATATCCGAATTATAAAATCGATTTGCTCCGCCATCTGCTGCGATTAAAGCGTAGCCCCGCGCAAGCAGATTGCTCAAGCATTCTCCATCTACATATCCCCCACCAATAATGACGGCCGGTTTTTCGAAACTATAACTATTGGAGGTGTTGGGAATCAAAACTTTTACCTTGCCATTAATATCATTTGCGCTATTGAGTAAGCCATCCTTTCTGGGGTGCTTCAAGTCTTGAAGCTGAGAAATACCCATTGAACCTGATCCAAGTAATTTTTGGCGGAGGAAGAAAGAGATGAGTACATTTGTCTGAATTTTTCAGATATGTAATGATCATCCTTCCCCGCTTCCAACCAAGGAAGCGACATGTTGAAATTTTTTTCTACAGTTTTTAAGCTCACTACCGCAGTCGTTATAACACTGGCTGTGACGGTACCTGCAAGTTCGGCTGATAAGCCGAATTTGACAATTTATACCTATGATTCATTTGCCGCCGATTGGGGGCCTGCACCAAAAATCAAAGAATCTTTTGAAAAAAACTGTAACTGCACTCTGACCTTTGTTGCAGCAGACAGTTCAATTGGCGCTCTGCGCAAGGTGCAACTGGAGGGTCCGGATACCAAGGCTGATGTTGTTTTAGGCCTCGATACCAACATCGCAGAAGCTGCGCGTGCGACAGGACTCTTCGCTGAGCATGGCGTTGTCACCACGAACCTCGATCTTCCGGAAAAATGGTCTGATAAGGTTTTCCTACCTTTCGATTATAGTTATTTTGCCTTTGTTTATGACACCAATATCGTCAAGAATCCGCCAACGTCTTTTGCTGAACTTGCAGCCATGCCAGATGACTTTAAAATCGTCATTCAGGACCCGCGCTCCTCCACTCCAGGCCTTGGGTTGGTTCTTTGGGTGCGTGAAATATTTGGCGACAAGGCACCGGAATACTGGAAATCCCTTGCACCAAAAATCCTTACCGTCACAAAGGGATGGTCAGATGCCTATGGGCTGTTTTTGAAGAACGAGGCGGATATGGTGCTTTCCTACACCACCTCACCTGCCTATCATTTGATTGCTGATGGAAAATCAAATTATGCATCGGCAAGGTTCAACGATGGACATTATATGCAAATTGAAGTTGCTGGCATTTTGAGATCGACCAAACAACAGGAACTTGCAGGAAAGTTCATGCAATTCATGTTGAGTGACGCATTTCAAGATCTCATTCCAACAACCAATTGGGCCTATACCGTTACCAAAACCAAAAAAGGCCTGCCCAAAGGATTTGAAACACTTCATGTGCCGGAAAAATCATTGTTGTTTGATGGTCAGCTTGTAGAGAAAAACCGTAAGGCATACATTTCCGAATGGCTGGACGCTATCGGGAAACAATGAAAACCTGTCAAAAAGGAACTGAGTGATGATGATCTGGAAACAGATCATCCGCTTTCGCTGGTCCCTTTTTCCGGGCGCGCTGTTTGCCGCTGCTTTGTTGGGTTTGATTGGATTATTGCTTTGGCAATTGGCCGATTTCTCGGCTGAAAAGTCAAGTTGGTTTGCCAGTCTACAGGCTCGTGACTGGCAGATAGTACGCTTTACCGCATTCCAGGCCAGCCTATCCACCATTCTCTCGCTGGTGGTTGGTGTTCTCTTAGCGTGGAGCCTGCATCATCAAAGGACTTTCCCCGGAAGGCCTATTTTAATCGCCCTTTTGTCATCTGCGCTGGTGATTCCAACACTGGTACTTGTCCTTGGTCTGGTGACCGTATTTGGCCGAAATGGCTGGCTTAATCAGATCACCAACAGTTTGTTTGATTACAATTTTGGTAGTTTTTTATATGGGCTGATGGGAATATTGATCGCTCATGTTTATTTCAACGGATCGTTTGCCGCGCGCAGTCTGCTCAATCGGTTTGAGACTATCCCGCCGGAAAAATTCAAACTTTGCCGTTCCTTGGGGTTAACAGCCTGGCAGCGATTCATCCTGATTGAATGGCCTGCAATACGCACCACTTTGCCGGGCCTTGCCGTGACAATTTTTCTGCTATGTTTCACATCCTTTGCAATTGTGCTGATTTTGGGTGGTTCACCGCGTTATAACACACTGGAAGTAACTATTTTTGAAGCACTGAAGTTGGATTTTGATATCCCGCGGGCACTTGATTTAGCGGTTTTACAATTGATCATATGTGCAGCACTGGTCATGCTTGCATCGGGATTTCGTTCCAATACTCAAAAAATTGCAATCCAAGGTTCTTATTCCCAATGGCCAGAACCGCCCCGTATTGGCGGTATTCAAAAGGGGTTGATATTCGCCTTCGGGTTGGTTTTTCTTCTGCCACTGGGGGCGACAATTCTGGATGGATTGCAGGCAGACTACGCCAAGATATTGAGTGCGGAATCCTTCAGGCGAGCCTTCGTCACAACCATTGCGATTGCTAGTGGTTCCAGCCTTTTGACCGTGGTTGTTGCATTGTTGATTGCCGCGACGAAACGTAATTTTACGCTTGCGACACGGATGAACTCTGGATTATTCGCTGAACTAGCCGAACGTTCCTTGTCATTTTCGGCAATGCTTTATCTGGCAGTACCTTCGCTTGTTCTGGGGTTAGGATTTTTCCTGTTGGCGCGTCAGATGCCGGGGCCGCAGAACCTGTGGGCGGCGATCGCCCTTGTGAGTGCCAATTTGTTTATGGCGTTACCATTTGCGCTGACAGTTCTTGCCCCGGCTATGGAAAAAACGGGGCTGCGCTATGACAAATTATCCTTTTCTCTGGGCCTTGGCCCATTAGCCCGCTGGCGCAATGGCGAGTGGCCTTTGCTGCGTAGTGATATCGGTTATGTGTGTGCATTGTCGTTCTGCATATCTATGGGGGATTTGGGAGTGATTGCGCTGTTCGGAAGTCAGGATTTCGCAACCCTTCCCTGGTATCTTTATCAAATGATGGGTTCATACCGGACCCATGATGCAGCCGGGGTTGCGCTCATTATGTTGATCTTGACGCTCAGTGTATTTTTAGGATTCCCCCGACTATTTTCCGGTTTAAACGAGGTCAAAAATGCTGAAACTTGATCACGTCACATTTCGCCATTTGGGTACAAGCCTAACCTACGACTTTTCTCTTGAAGCATCCCCGCAAGAAATTATTGCCATTACCGGTGAAAGTGGCTCTGGCAAGACAACGCTTTTGGAATTGATTGCCGGGTTTTTGGTCGCCGATGGCGGCACCATGACGTGGCAGGAGAAAGATTTAAAATCTCTCCCGCCGGAACAACGCCCCATCACCATCCTCTTTCAAAACCATAATCTGTTCGAACACCTCACTGCTGGTCGCAATATTGCACTGGGTATTAAGGGGCATGTTACTTCATCGACCATAGAGGACGGATTAAAAAAGGTAGGGCTTGCGGGGCTGGAGAACCAAAAGGCATCCACAATGTCAGGCGGCCAACAACAGCGTGTAGCTCTGGCCCGGACGTTTGTGCGTGACACTCCAATTTTATTGCTCGATGAACCTTTCAGCGGTCTAGACAAGGCAAACAAGGCGGAAATGTTATCGCTGATTAAGACATTGGCTGAAAAAGAAAACCGCTGTGTTTTGATGATCACTCATGATCAAAGCGATTGCGATGCGATTGCCACGCGACAGTTCAAAGTTGAAGATGGACAATTGGTTTCAATCTAAACAGCTGTCGCGAATTTAGCCAGTTTGCTCATGATCACAGCCGAACCTTTCAAACGCCTGTCGGCGGATTCCCAATCACGCTGTAAAACAATCGATTGATTGGGCCTAATTTTTGCCAGACTGCCCTGTTCGCCAATCCATTGCACGAGAGCGGCGGGATTTGGAAAATTATTGGCACGGAACGATATCACCAGACCTTTTGGACCGGCATCCAGTTTTTCCACATTGGCTTTGAGACACAGACCTTTGAGGAAGACGATTTTTAGCAATTGATCGACCTCATTAGGTAATGGCCCGAACCGGTCAATGAGTTCAGCAGCGAATGCCTCGATCTCCGGCATTTCTTTCAAATCTGCCAGACGACGATAAAGTCCGAGGCGCAAAGTCAAGTCAGGCACATAGGATTCAGGGATCAGTACCGGTGTACCGACAGATATTTGCGGCGACCATTTGTCTTCGCCAGTGAAGTCCGCACCCTCTTTGAGTTCGGCAACTGCTTCTTCCAGCATTTGTTGATAAAGATCGTATCCCACTTCGCGGATCTGGCCCGATTGTTCTTCGCCGAGCAAATTGCCGGAACCACGGGCATCCAGATCATGGCTGGCAAGCTCGAAGCCTGCGCCCAGCGTATCGAGTGATTGTAGCACCTTCAACCGCCGTTCCGCAGTGGCTGTAAGTTTTCGATTTACCGGCAAGGTGAAGAGCGCATATGCCCTCGCTTTGGAGCGCCCTACCCGACCGCGCAATTGGTAAAGCTGCGCCAGACCGAACATATCGGCCCTGTGGACAATAAGCGTATTGGCGGTTGGAATATCCAGCCCGGATTCAACGATCGTGGTTGAAAGCAACACGTCATATTTGCCGTCATAAAATGCATTCATCACATCATCTAGTTCGCCCGGAGCCATCTGACCGTGGGCTATAGCTACTCTTAGTTCCGGCACATGCTCATCAAGAAACGCTTTGCGTTCCGCCAGATCACTCACCCGTGGGCAAACGTAAAAACTCTGGCCTCCCCTGTGACGTTCCCTAAGTAATGCTTCGCGCACAACCAAACTATCAAATGGTGAAATGAAGGTTCGCACTGCCATACGGTCAACCGGCGCTGTGGTGATTAACGATAGTTCACGCACGCCGGTTAGTGCCAGTTGCAGGGTACGCGGAATCGGCGTTGCAGAGAGCGTAAGCACATGCACATCGGAGCGGAGTTCTTTCAGCCGCTCCTTGTGTTTCACGCCAAAGCGTTGTTCTTCGTCAATTACTAACAGACCGAGGCGCTTAAACTTGATTGAATTGCTGAGCAGCGCGTGAGTGCCGACCACCACATCAATCGTACCGTCTTCTACCCCCGCCCGTGCGGCAGCCAGTTCCTTGGTTCCAACCAGACGTGAAGCGTGGGCAATCTTCAATGGCAACCCTCTAAGACGTTCAGAGAAGGTTTTATAATGCTGGCGGGCGAGCAAAGTTGTAGGCACCACAATGGCTACTTGCCGTCCAGCCATGGCGGTTACGAAGGCAGCGCGCAGGGCGACTTCGGTTTTACCAAAACCCACATCGCCGCAAACCAATCGGTCCATTGGGGTTCCAGAAGCCAGATCGTCTAGCACGTCATCAATAGCGCCTTGTTGGTCTTCGGTTTCATCGTAAGGGAACCGGGTGACGAATTCATCGTAGACGCCTTCCGTTGCCACAAACCGTTCCGCTGTTCGCAACGCCCGTTCGGCGGCAATTTTGATCAGCTGATCAGCCATCTCAAGGATGTTCTTTTTCAGCTTAGCCTTGCGTGCCTGCCACGCGGCACCGCCGAGACGGTCCAGTTGCACCTCACTATCGGCATTACCAAAACGTGAAAGCAGTTCGATGTTTTCCACCGGCAGGAATAGTTTGTCATCGCCCAGATAATGGAGCTCCAAACAATCATGAGGGGCACCGGCAGCTTCGATTGTCTTCAATCCAATGAAGCGTGCAATGCCGTGATCCACATGAACAACGATATCACCCTCACCAAGGCTCGCCGCCTCGGAAATAATGTCGCTGCCTTTTTTGCGTTTGGTACGACGTACCAAACGGTCGCCGAGAATATCCTGTTCGGCAATAACGCTCAATTCGCCTGTAGAAAAACCATGTTCCAAAGGCAAAATTCCTAAGGCAACTTTGCCTTTGCCAAGTCCTTCGAACCCGTCATAGTTTTCAATCTGTTGGATATTGCCCATGCCGTGTTCGGCAAGAACTTTGGATAGTCTCTCGCGGGAACCTGTACTCCAACAGGCAACCAGGACCTTCTTGCCAAGACCACGTTCTTCTGCAGAAAATTCAGTAACCGCTTCAAAGACATTGGCACCGGAAGAACGTTCCGCTGCGAAGTTTCTAGATTGTTTTCCTTCCAGAGAGGCAACTCTGGTTTGGCCAGTTTCGATGGTTTCAAATGGAGATAGGATGGTTGCGAACCTATCGCCCAGACTTTGTTTTATCTCATTTTCATCAAGATAGAGACTGTTTGGTTTAATCGGCTTATAGGGTGTTCCCCCGTCGATCTTTCCGTCAATGGATTGCAAGCGGGCATCGTAATGGTCATTGATCTGGTCGATGCGTTCGTGCACCGCTTCCATCACATTATGACCGATAACCAAATGGCATTGCTGGAGATAGTCGAACAGGCTGTCGAGTTTTTCGTAAAACAGCGGCAGCCAGTGCTCCATCCCAGCAAAACGCCTGCCCTCGCTGATCGCTACATAAAGCGCATCGTCGCGGTTGGCTGCACCAAACTGCGATATGTAATTGGTACGAAAGCGGCGAATTTCATCTGCCCCAAACTTGATTTCGCTCATGGGAGCGATCGTTAGATGTTTGAGTTGGCTGGTGGTGCGCTGGCTCGCCGCATTGAAACCACGAATGGATTCCAAGGTGTCGCCAAAGAAATCTAGCCGCACGGGGCCTTCACTGCCCGGCGCGAAGAAGTCGACAATGCCGCCGCGAACAGCAAATTCACCACGATCTCGCACCGCCGGAGTTCGCTCAAAGCCATTGCTTGAAAGCCAATCGACGAGCGTATCCATATTGATGCGATTGCCGGGGGCAAAGTGTTTGACCTGATCGACTATTTGCTCAGCAGTAATATTTCGCTGGATTAGAGCATTTGCCGTAGTGAGAATCAGCAAAGGTTTTTCGATTTTACCAAGGGCTGCAATCCGGCTTAAAGCGTCCACACGCTTAGCGATGATCTCGCCGCTTGGCGATACACGGTCATAAGGTAGACAATCCCATGCGGGGAGCTGGATTGTCTCCAACCAAGGCGCATAGAATTCGAGACTCTGAGAAATCGAACTTAATTGCTGATGATCGTTCGCGACAAAGGCCAGCGCCTTGCCGTTTTCTGCCGTGAGGCCTGCGAGCTTGGTCAGTACCAGCCCTTCAAACCCCTCAGGGACACCTGTGATTGCCGTTGCGCGGTCTTCTTCAAAGATTGATTTTAATTGTTGAAATTCCAACATGGGCTATTTCGCGTTTTCCACTTGGAAGGCCAATATTCTATCAAACATCTCGCCAGCTACATCTGCAGGTGTTTCAATTTCTCCAGTGAACCATGATAGTAAATCCCGGTCGAGATGGGTTGAAATGGCTTCAAATGCATCTACATCCGCATCACTCAGATCAGCAAGATTTGCAGCGGCAAAACCACCAAGAAGGATATCCATTTCCTTGATGCCACGATGATTGGCACGATAAAGCAGTTGCTTGCGTCTGGCATCCATTGGTGGTGTTTTCCGATTAGTGATTATTGCTTTGAACACTATTTTGCAACGGCTGAAAACCCCGGAATGAAAATGGTGACAATAAATCTTGCTTGGACCAGAATCAAGAGCTAGACGGCTGCTTGCCAAACTGGCAAAGTTTCCTCATGCGTCCGACCCTTCTTGATCCATTATTTGCATCAGTATCCTCGCTTGCCGGCATTGGCCCCAAGCTTGAGAAGGCGCTTAACCGCTTGTTTTTTGGTAGCGAAGCTGGAGATGGTGGACGCAATTCTGCACGTCTTGTCGATTTGCTGTTTCATTTGCCAAACAGCATTATTGATCGTCGCCAACAACCGCAAATTGCCGATGCGCTCGAAGGCCAGATCGTCACTATGAAAGTGTGGGTTGATAGCCACTCGCCACCACCGCGCGGTAACCGGCGTGTGCCCTACCGGGTACAGGTGCATGATGGTAGCGCTTCGATGGCTTTGGTATTTTTCCATGCCCATCAAGCATGGATCGAGAAAACCCTGCCAATTGGTGAGATGCGCTACATTAGCGGCAAAATGGAGTGGTACAATGATTCACCCACGATGGCACATCCCGACCATGTGGTAAGCGAAGAAGAGTTCGCTGACATGCCGCTGGTTGAACCTATCTATGGTTCAACAGCAGGTCTCTCAGCAAAAGTGCTGGTGCGTTCGGTGCATGCAGCGATTGAGAAACTCCCTATCTTTGATGAATGGATTGATGCAGCCCTAATGGAGCGGGAGGGCTGGCCGACCTTCAAGGAAGCATTGGAGCGGGTGCATCACCCCCGCGATGGCCTTGATATTGCGCCGCAATGTCTGGCGCGGCGGCGACTGGCAATGGACGAGTTTTTGGCAGGTCAATTGGCGCTCGCTCTTATGCGTGCGAAAATGAAGAAACTGCACGGAAAAGTTCATACAGGTAGCGGTGCATTGTCTGCGGAATTGCGCAAGCATCTACCTTATGAATTGACCGGAGCACAGGAACGTTCGTTGAGCGAAATTACGAACGACCTTGCGAAATCAGAGCGCATGTTACGCCTGCTTCAGGGTGATGTGGGTTCCGGCAAAACGGTCGTGGCGCTGATGGCAATACTCAACGCGATTGAAACCGGAGGTCAGGGCGCGATCATGGTGCCAACAGAAATTCTGGCACGGCAGCATTATGCAACGCTTGTGCCGTTCTGTGAAAAAATTGGTATCAGCATCGAAGTGCTGAGTGGCAAGGATAAGGGTGTGGCACGGCGCGAGATTTATGCGCGTCTTGCTTCTGGTAAAACTCGCATCATCATCGGCACCCATGCTTTGTTTCAAAAGGCCGTTGAATTTGATGATTTGCGCATTGCTATCATTGATGAACAGCATCGCTTCGGTGTTCATCAGAGACTGGCATTGGGAGAAAAAGGGGAAGCGGTCGATATTCTGGTTATGACAGCAACGCCCATCCCGCGCACATTGGTGCTTACCTATTTCGGCGATATGGATGTTTCGCAACTGGATGAGAAGCCACCTGGAAGGTTGGCAATCCAAACCAATGCGCTCCCGATGGAGCGTCTATCGGACCTTGTTGATCGGGTCGGAACAGCAGTTCGCAACGGGCAGAAGGTTTACTGGATTTGTCCACTGGTGGAAGAGAGCGAAGAACTTCCCCTTACCGCTGCTCAGGATCGTTATGATAGCCTTGTGAGGCAATTTGGTAGTGGCATTGGACTTGTTCATGGTCGCATGAGTTCGGAAGAAAAGACTGACGCAATGGAGTCTTTCAGCAGTGGTGAGACGCAGATTCTTGTAGCGACAACCGTTATCGAAGTTGGCGTCGATGTGCCTGATGCGACGATCATTGTGATTGAGCATGCGGAACGTTTCGGACTGGCGCAAATGCACCAATTGCGCGGTCGTGTGGGGCGTGGTGACAAAGCATCCACCTGCATTTTGCTCTATAAGGGGCCGCTCGGCGAAGTCGCGAAAGCGCGTTTGAATATCATGCGTGAAAGCGAGGATGGATTTCGGATTGCGGAAGAAGATTTGCGTCTGCGCGGCGAAGGCGAAGTGCTTGGAACGCGTCAATCGGGCATGCCAGGATTTAATCTGGCGATTACCGAGTTTCACGGTGATGTATTGGAAATGGCGCGGGACAACGCTCGATTGATTGTGGAAACCAATCCTGATTTGAAGGGCGATAAAGGCGAAGCCCTTAGATTGTTGCTCTATCTATTCGGGCAGGACGATGCCATTCGCCTGTTGCGAGCCGGCTAAGGTCTGGAGCTAGCTTTTTCCTTGGCTTTTGCAGCCAGTTCATCCGGCGTTACCAAACCTGCGGAAATCACCAGCTTGGCTGCATCTTCAACGCTCATATCCAGCACGGTTAAATCTTCCTTGGGTACAAACAGCAAAAAGCCCGATGTGGGATTTGGCGTGGTTGGAACAAATACGCTGACAGTTTCATGGCCAAGTTGATTCATTTTTACTTCAACTTCGCCTTTGGTGTCGGTCGCGACGAAACATAGAGAAAACAAACCTTTGCGCGGATATTCGATGATCGCTGCTGTTTGAAACGACTTAGTTGTGTCTGAAAGGACCGTTTCAAAAATTTGTTTCAAGCCGGAGTAAATCGTGCGTACCAGCGGCATGCGATTAAGCAAGCGCTCGCCATAGCCAAGCAAGGTTTTTCCGATAAAATTGGCGGTCATGAAACCAATGATGGTGATGCCAAGTATCGCCACCACAAGACCAAAGCCCGGAATATCAATCGGAAGATAGGTGCTGGGATTATATTCAGCAGGAATATACGGTTCGACCCAACCATCCACCCAGCCGACTAGCGTCCAGGTCAGGTAGATTGTAATTGCTACAGGCGCCGAGATGATGAGGCCTGTAAGAAAATAATTTCGTAGACGGGCAATTGCTCCGACTTTGGTCTTTACGCTATCTGGCAAGTTGTGGCCCCAACTGAATTTTATTATCCATCACATATAGGGTGTTGGAGCTACATTGAAACCGTTTTATGACGAAATGGTGCAAAAGCACCGGTATTGCAGTAACTGCGGTCCATATTTGTGTATTATAGGTATAAATCACTGAACGAGGAACCTTAATGCCCTACCCCGGACAACCTAAAGATACACCAATCCCGCCGGAGTTGGACCGCTGGAACTGGGGAGCGTTTTGGCTCAATTGGATTTGGGGTATCGGCAACAGTACCTATATTGCACTGCTGATGTTCGTTCCTTTTGTTGGCATCGTAATGATATTTGTTCTTGGAGCAAAAGGAAGCAAGTGGGCCTGGAAAAACCGCCTTTGGGAAAATGAGGAACATTTCATTAGAACCCAACGCAAATGGGCGCGTTTTGGTCTGGTGGTTATTGTTGGGCTGGCTCTACTTATTGGATCTATATTTTACGGCATCCTGTATTTGGTGAAGGGCAGCGACGCCTACAAGTTGACGATGCAGGAATTGCGTGGCGATACCCAAGTTGTTGCGGCATTGGGTGAACCAATTGAAGCTGGATGGTTTATTACTGGCAATATCAATATAAATGGGATTGAAGGGGCCGCAAACTTCTCAATTCCAGTTTCAGGCCCCAAAGGCAACGGAACGGTGATTAGCCGTTCAACCAAAGTTGCCGGCGAATGGAGGATATTCCTGTTGATTGTTCGCATTGAAGGAAACCCGACACCATTGGTGTTGATCAATACGAATAATTTGCAAATCCCAAATGCCGCGCGAGATACCTGACCCCAACTATTCGACGGTGACCGATTTCGCCAGATTACGTGGTTGGTCTACATCTGTACCCATGATCAAGGCTGTATGATAAGCGAGCAACTGGATTGGCAACGCGTAGACTATCGGAGTTAGGACTTCCGGCATATTGGGCATGATTATGGTATGCTCGGCTTCCACTGACGATGCTTTGGCGCCTTTTTCATCGGTGATTAAAATGATGCGTCCACCACGTGCAGCAACTTCCTGCATGTTGGAAACTGTCTTTTCAAAAATTCGATCATAGGGTGCGATTACTACCACCGGCATGTCTTCATCAATCAGCGCAATCGGGCCGTGTTTTAATTCGCCTGCGGCGTATCCTTCTGCGTGGATATAGGAAATCTCTTTGAGTTTCAGAGCGCCTTCCAAGGCGAGCGGGAAATTGGTATCTCGGCCAAGGTAAAGAATATGGCGGACCTTGGCCAGATCCTGCGCTACTTTTTCAATTTCATTTTCAAGCTTTAGAGCCTGATTGATGTATTTTGGCGCTTCCATCAATTCGCCAACAAGCCGAGCTTCCTCGGCCTCAGATAAAACACCACGTGCCCGACCCGCGGCAATTGCAATCGAAATGAGGGATGCTAGCTGGCAGGTGAATGCCTTGGTGGAGGCAACTCCGATTTCCGGTCCGGCAAGGATCGGAAATATGACTGAAGATTCCCGCGCAATGGTAGATTCTCGAACGTTGACGACTGCGCCGATATGCTGGCCCTGCTCCTTGCAATAGCGAAGAGCGGCAAGGGTATCGGCAGTTTCGCCCGATTGAGAAATAAACAGTGATAATCCATTTTTAGCCAACGGCATTTCGCGATAACGGAATTCAGATGCCACATCGATATCAACCGGCAGGCGCGCGTAACGCTCGAACCAGTATTTGGAGACCATGCCAGCAAGATAGGCCGTACCGCACGCGGAAATGGCTACCCGGTCCAGATCAGCAAAATTGAACGGTAATTCTTCATTGATACGGGTTTTGCTCTCAGCAAAATCCAGATAATGGGAAAATGTGTGTGAGATGACGTCGGATTGCTCGTAGATTTCCTTGAGCATGAAGTGACGATGATTGCCCTTGTCCACCATCAGGCTTGAACCGGTAGACGTTTGTTTTTCCCGCTCAACGGGATTGCCGAATGTATCGAAAATTTCGACACCACCATGGCGTACAACGCACCAATCACCATCTTCCAGATAGGTAATCTCGTTGGTGAAGGGCGCCAGCGCAATTGCATCTGAACCCAGATACATTTCGCCATCGCCGTGACCTACTGCCAGTGGCGGGCCGTTGCGTGCGCCGATGATGGTGTTTTCAGCACCCTTGAGCATGATTGCCAAGGCAAAAGCACCCTCAAGACGGCTGATTGCACGATGGGCAGCTTCGATTACATCCATACCGTTCTTGAGATATTTGGAAACGAGATGGGCAACAACTTCGGTATCGGTTTGGGAGGAAAAAACAACCCCCTCGCCAATCAACTCTTTTTTTAGATCACGAAAATTCTCAATGATGCCGTTATGTACCAGTGCTACGTTTTCAGCAAAATGGGGATGTGCGTTAGTTTCATTGGGGATGCCATGGGTTGCCCAGCGGGTATGGCCAATGCCTACGTGACCGGCAAGTGGCTCTGAATTGAGCCTGTTTTCAAGATTTATCAGTTTGCCTTCGGCGCGCCTGCGCTGCAAAGCGCCATCAGTGAAGGTTGCGACTCCAGCAGAATCATATCCGCGATATTCAAGCCGTTTGAGTGCGTCGACTAAAAGTGGTGCAACGTCTTTCGTGCCTACAATACCAACAATACCGCACATATTACCTACCCCTTAGAATCTAATTCCCAGTCCTGTTTCATCCCTAAAGACGAAATCAGCGTGTGAAAACTCAATTCAAATTTCAAATCATTTCATTTGTATGCTGGCGTCTATACGCCATAGGAATGAAAAATCGCTAAAGATATTCAATATCAATTGATTGGCGCATATCTACGGGGTTTGTGGAGCGTCATCCAAAATATCGTAATAGTCGCCTTTATCTGCAACAAAGATGTGTTTGGCGATTTTTAACCCGGTTTCTCCGTCCAGGCTACCCGCTAGAATTGACGTGAAGCTTTCATCTGAATGACGCCAAAAGAGGGTTGACCCGCATGTTTTACAGAAACCGCGCTCAGCATCTTCAGATGCATTGAACCAAGTGAGGTTTTCTTCGCCTTGAATGGAAAGATCTTCATTATGGGCTGCGGTTGCTGCAAAAAAATGTCCGGATTGTTTACGGCACTGGGTGCAGTGGCAAGCAGTGATCGGGCGCAATGGCTCTTTGACTTGATAGGATACTTTACCACATATACATGAACCACTTTTCATAGTAATACCTTTTTATATCATGCGGATGCAGATATTTTTTCACTTGATACATCACGATTTTCTTGTAGCAATTCAGCTAGCAGGAATGCAAGCTCCAGTGCCTGACTGGCGTTCAAACGAGGATCACAATGGGTGTGATAACGTGAACCAAGATCATCTTCGGTCACGGCACGTGCACCACCGGTGCATTCGGTTACGTCCTTGCCGGTCATCTCGAAATGCACTCCGCCAGCATAGGTTCCTTCTGCACGGTGAATGGCAAAGAAATTTTGTACTTCTTTCAAGATATAATCGAATGGGCGGGTTTTATAGCCGCCAGCAGAAATCGTATTGCCGTGCATCGGGTCGCAGGACCAGACAACAGATTTGCCTTCGCGCTCAACCGCCCGGATAAGTTCCGGCAAATGATCGCCGACATTTTCATGGCCGAAGCGGGCAATTAGCGTTATACGACCTGCTTCATTGGACGGATTGAGGATATCAATCAATTCCAACATGCCGTCTGGGGTGGTTGAAGGGCCGCATTTGAAGCCTATCGGGTTTTTGATACCACGGCAGAATTCCACATGGGCATGGTCCGGCTGTCTTGTGCGATCACCAATCCAGACCATATGGCCGGAGGTGGCGTAATAATCACCACTGGTTGAATCTACCCGTGTCAGAGCTTCTTCATAGCCAAGAAGCAAGGATTCATGGCAGGTGTACATTTCTGTTTCGCGAAGACGTTGATGGTTTTCAGGATTGAATCCGATTGCCTTCATGAAACGCAGCGTTTCACCCAAACGATCCGCTAGATTGGCAAACCGCTCCATTTGCGGGCTATCTTTGACGAAATCGAGAGTCCATTGCTGCACGTGCTCCAGATTAGCGTAACCACCTTGAGCGAGGGCACGCAACAAGTTTAGCGTTGCGGCGGACTGGCGATAAGCCATGATCTGTCGCTCTGGATCAGGAATGCGCGATTCCGGGGTGAATTCAGAGCCATTGATAATATCGCCGCGATAGCTTGGCAATACTGTATCACCCTGCGTCTCATTATCCGAGGAGCGTGGCTTGGCGAATTGGCCAGCGATGCGCCCAACTTTTACGACAGGTTTGGCCGCAGCATAAGTGAGTACGACGGACATTTGCAGGAATACGCGGAAGAAATCGCGGATATTATCTGCGCCGTGTTCAGCAAAACTTTCAGCGCAATCGCCACCTTGTAGCAGAAAGGCATTGCCTTTTGAAACTTCCGCCAGATTCGCTTTCAGCGCTCGGGCTTCACCTGCAAAAACCAAGGGTGGATAGCTGGCGAGCCGCTCCTCAACCGATTTCAATGCGGCTGGATCAGGATATTCAGGAACCTGGATGATTGGTCTATTTCTCCAGGAGTTTGGCTGCCAGTTGTTTGCCATTTTATTTTCCTACTCAAATACTGTTTAATATATCGGGATTTTGCCCAAAATTCTGTTTCGTTGGTATAAAGAAATTGGCCGGAATTTGCCACAAAAAAGATATGTAAACTAGAATAACACTCCGGCTCTCATCAAAGTGTTGTCGAATAATTCTTTACTGGCGTAGTCCAATTCTATTGCTCTTGGATATTGCGGTTCGTTACGGTCCTTAATAATTGAGCGTTCAAAACCAATGGTTGTCTCAATGAAATGCGCGAGACCGGTCGAACCATATTCATTCAAATATCCTTGCATCACGGCATCCAGATAACTTTGCAGCAGTGGCGGTTGTGAATCTGGTTCGTTGGCGGGGTTGGCCACATATACGTAGAGATTGGCTGGTAGGTCCCTTCCCTGTAGCAGAAAATCACTATGGCAGAGTTGAACCCGTTGATAACCTTGTTCGCGCTCGTCTACCATTTCCAGGTTTTCCAAACTGTCCACCACGATGAGGCCGTGTAGCCTGGCATTGTCGTGTTTATGGATGCTGAGCAAAGCAATTTCCGGATCATCCGCTGCCGGACGCCCCTGCCAATGACGACGCCAGCCTTTCAACGCCACCGGAATGGTATCGATATAGTCTGTGCGCAAGGTTGCTGTATTGACCAGTGAACCAAAGCCGAAATATCCAACCAATTGATTTGTCATTGCCTTAGCCCAAATTAATCTACAAACAAAAAGAGCCCCATCTGGGGCTCTTTCAAATTCAACTTAGATAGAATGCCTATCTTGAGTAATATTCGATCACCAGATTTGGTTCCATTACAACCGGATACGGTACGTCTGAGAAATCAGGAATACGCACGTAAGTTGCAGTCATTTTGCTGTGGTCGACGTTCAAATAATCTGGAACATCGCGTTCAGCCAATTGGCTGGCTTCAATGACGAAGGCAAGTTGTTTTGATTTTTCACGCACTTCAATCACGTCATCAGCTTTACAGCGGTATGAAGGGATATCGACCTTCTGGCCGTTTACGGTTACGTGACCGTGGTTGATGAACTGGCGCGCAGCAAAAACAGTTGCCACAAATTTGGAGCGATATATGATTGCATCCAAACGGCTTTCCAGAAGGCCGATCAGTTTTTCTGATGTATCGCCGCGCTGACGAACAGCTTCGGCATAAATTTTGCGGAATTGTTTTTCCGAAATATTGCCGTAATAGCCTTTAAGTTTTTGTTTGGCACGCAATTGGATGCCGAAATCTGATGGTTTATTCCGGCGGCGCTGACCGTGCTCGCCCGGGCCATATTCACGACGGTTTACCGGTGATTTTGGACGACCCCAGATATTTTCGCCCAAACGGCGATCGATTTTATATTTTGATGCAAGACGCTTGCTCATCGCATTTCCTTCAACAGTAAAACACCCGCGCATTATTGCACGAGCATAAGGAAACGCGCCCTCCTCTGCTTCCCTATTTAAGGAAACTGACAGAATCATCGGCGCAAACTGGCCGATGAACTCACGGGACACGTTAGTAGCTCCAGACATTTCTGCCTGAAAGCTAAGGTTTAATAGGCACGATTGGGCTCGAAGTCAAGCAGGCTTGAGGCGCGGTCTGCTATTTGCAGGCCAAATCCATGCAGTAATCTTTCAGTTGTGAAATTTGACTTGCCGGAAGTGAAAATGGCTTCGTCAAACCGGCTGAGGTTTTCGGCTATCTGCGCTTCATCTGGCGGCTCAACCAAGGACAGGCTGTGGCGGGCAATCGCCTCGGCGGGATTGAGCCAATCCACCGGCCATGGAGCAAGTTTTCGAAATTCATTGGCAAGGAATGGAAAATGGGTACAGGCCAGCACGATGATATCTGTACGTTTACCGTCCAGTTCTACAAAACATGGATGGATTTCGGCCAGCAATTTGTTTTTATCAATAACTTCGCGGCGGATGTGTGCCTCGGCAAAAGAGGCCAGATTTGCGCTGCCAATGAGGCGCACGTGGCACTGACTGGCGAAGGAACGCACCAGATCCCGGGTATATTCACGTTCCACAGTGCCGGGGGTGGCCAATACAGAAACAAGGCCAGAGCGGGTTTGTTCGGCTGCCGGTTTGATTGCGGGGACCGTGCCTACAAATTTCACCCCGGGAAACCGGGCGCGCAGGCCCTTCATCACGAGTGTTGAAGCGGTATTACACGCGATGATCACCATTTCTGGTTGGTAGCTCTCAATTAACCGGTCGAATAATTCCAGAATGTGAGAATTTAATTCTTCTGCTTTCCAGTCGCCATATGGAAAGGCTCTGTCATCAACCACATAGATGAAATGCTGCTCAGGCATCATCACCCGCAATTCGCGCAGAACGGTCAGACCACCAATGCCGGAATCGAAGACCAATATTGTCACAGCGTCTTTAAACCTTCTTTGATCATTGCTCCGAGCTGGCCCATCTTACCCCTTCCCTCGCCTCTCAAAATCAGCTCACCTTTTTCGGTAAAGGCAAACAGTAATCGTTTGCGAGCGAAGAAACGGGCATAATAATAGGTAAATGCAGCACCAAAAAAACCACCTGCCAAAACATCAGACGGGTAATGTTTGCCAATGCTGGGACGACTGATAATTGCAAGGACAAAGCCAGCGATTAATAGCCAACGAATTTTGGGGAAAAGCAACCCCAATGCAATGCCAAGAGCGCCGGCTGTCGTTGCGTGACCGGAAGGAAAGCTGCCATTGATGAATATATCACCAAAACTCAAGGGCTGCCAAATATCTGTCCCCTGCGAATAATGCGGCCTTGTGCGACCGAAACCCAATTTAAATATATTAACGATAACGCCTGAATAAAAAACAGTGGTGAACAAAAAATACGCATAAAGGAACAGTCGGTGCCAGATCATATGTTTGGCGCCTTCAAAGCGATCAGCGGTTAGTACGGACAAGATAATCAGGATCACGCCGGTGGAAATGAGCAACCAGTTTGAATTGCCCAAATCGGTGATTGCCTCAAAAAATTCGTTCTTCTTCCAATCAGGCTGCTGCATATTTGCCAAAAAAACCGGATCAACCACCCATACAAACGCTAATACCAGTGCCACAAACACACATAAACCAATCACCAGAACCAGCATTGAAGGAAAGACTGGAAAACGTTCATCGAGACGACGCCGATTTACGAAGGCAAAATAGTCGTTTATTTTCTTGATATACCCAGTCATTGACACTTCGTTTAAAGCCTCACAGATAGCAAAAAGCCTGCACGAAACGTGCACTCCCCATATTCATGAATAGCTATATTGGGTCCGCAGGGTCAATCAGAAATGATGATTGATTAGGTTTATACGTGCGAATTGGCCTGCTGAACTGGCTGGCGCAGCTTACCGACTACCTGAAACCCGTTCGATTTCCTCGCGTACAAGGCGCTCTACGAGTGTTGGCAAGTTGTTATCGAGCCATTCGCTTAGCATTGGCCGCAGCATGGATTCGGTCTTCTCATCGATATTGTCCATCGTCACGCGACGCAATTCCTCAAAGGCTTCGTTTACAATCTGGTCGGTATTTGATGACATTAGAGCACCCTTGAATTTCGCCGCTTCATTATTTGCCATAGCTTCATTATCCTGTGTCGAGCTCTTTGAGCTTTGGGCCGGCACCTCGGAAACGGTTTCGGCAATTGCGGTTTCTTGAGCGGCTTCTTTTACGGTTTCAACTTCTGCAACATCAGAAGATGTATCTACGAATGAAATTGAATCTGCCTGCCCTGTTGCAATGCCAGCGACAATTCCGGCTTCAAGGTCCTTTGATTGAGATTCGGCCTGTGCCACAATTTTGGGTTTTTTCTCAGCTGCAACGGCAGGTTCGGATTCAATAGCTGCTTCCTTGACGTTTTCCTTAATCGCAGCCAGGGCACTTTTAATTTCTGCGGCACTAGGAGCAACATTGGGCTTGCTAGTCTGGGGTTTACTAACCTGTGTAGTTTTTGCGATCTTGATGTCCGGCTTTTTTCCCGGTGCTGCTTCAGCATTTGCTGGAACATCACTGCCGCCATCGTCCGTGATAATTTTCCTGATCGATGAAAGAATCTCCTCCATGGAAGGTTCTTTCGCTACTGCTTCGCCCATTTTTCATTCTCCGGTGATTGCCAACACTTGTGTTTTGGCGAATCACATTACCGTTGCCTGCAACTTCCTAAAATACCTGAAACGAGATAAAATTCCTATCGTTTAGAGCAAATTCTGACAAATTTTATGTACATACAGCGAAGAATATTGATGTTTTGGGCGTGTGTGCGAAATTCAGCAACGAGGCACTGGGCTTTGGGGTCATCAGGGCTGGGGCAATCAGCGTTGGTCGGGCGTTCTCAGTCCGAACCACTTGTCCTTAACGGCGAAGTAATGATCTTCAGGTTCGTATAATGCAACTTGTAGCCGTAGATTGCTGGCACTCAGACGACCGATTGCAGACATAAGCGCGTATCCTGCCACCACTACATCATGGCGGTCGCTGGCAAGGGAAATTTGAGCTGTAATCACATTTTGCTGGGTATTCAAAACGTCCAGAGTTGTACGTTGGCCAACCTTACGTTCCTCTACCACTCCGGAAAGTGCCAGGCGTGCGGCGCGTAGCTGGGTTTGATTTGCAATTACCGAGGCGCGTGACGCTTCCAATTGTCCAAAGGAAGAAACGACCGCTGCGCGCACCTGATCAACGCTTGAATCAACTTGAATGCGCGATTGCCCTAAAGCTTCTTTGTTTTGACGAACCAGTCCTGATGCCCGTCCGCCCTGATATATGGGAATTCTCAATGTTGCGGTAATTTGAGCTGTATCAGTGATTTGCCCGGTACCATTACCCGCATCGGTACGATCTAAGACACCGTCCAGCGTGATGGTCGGCAGCAGGCTGCTTTCAGAAGATTTGACGTTAAAAGCCGCTTGATCCACCAGATGTTGGGTAGATTTGATGGCCGGGTGCTGACTTAAGGCTATTGCCATTGCAGAACCAAGAGTGCGAGGAAGGCTTTTGTTCAAGCCCCTGGTGTTCTTCAGGTTTTTTGGATCTCTGCCTACGAAACGGCGAAAGTTGGCCTTGGAAGATTTCAAATTTGCCCTTGAACCATTCAACTGAGCCACGGCTGCGGCCCTGCTTGCTTCAGCTTGCGCTACATCTGTACGGGTACTTTCTCCGACCTCAAATCGAGCCCGCTCGGAGCGAACCTGTTCGTTCAAAAACTTTAAACTTTGGGCGCGATATCCGGCAATTGCCTGATCACGAATAACATCCATATAAGAAGTTGCGCTATCTATCAGAACGTTTTGTTCTGTGTTGCGTAAACTCTCCCGACTGGCTTTAACAGCGGCTCTGGCTGCATTCACATTGTTGAGTGTTTTATTGCTGTCCCACAAAGACTGGGAGATTGTAACGCCGAAACTGCCCGGTGTCGAAGTGCCGGAGCCAAAGCTTGGAACGCGCGTGGAGATATTTTGTCTTGTAATTTTGGCATTGCCAAATATTTGAGGCCGCCAACCAGACTTGGCAATAGCAACGTTCTCATCAACACCTCTTGTTGCGGCGCGTTGGGCGTTGAGTGTCGGGTTATTTGCATAGGCTGAAGCAAGCGCACTATTGATGGTTTCCGCAACCGCCATGGTCGGGGTTGCACAAAGCCCAAACACCAACCCTGCGTAGATTGCAGTTTTGGTGGCTGCTAATCTGAAAGATATTCTAGTAAAACTACTCATTTGCGCTCGCCCAAACCCTCGGTAGAACAGGCTTGGCACTTTTGTTGCGCGCTACAATATAACGCGCACGCCGCCCTGCACTCAACGTAAATACTATTTGATGTGATCGATATCAAAATAGAAGTCCTCGTATTCTGTTCAACCTGATTCTCTAATTATACAATTTAATATTCAGAAGGTTAAGATTTCTCCCCCTTCCACATGCATCAAATCCGGACTCGCAACCAAACCTAAAATACAAACGCGGCCTCTGCCTGAAACCCTGGAAGGGGCTGGATAGCGCAATTAAAGGCGGATTTCCCATTCACAGAATCACCTTCCCTTAAATACAATTTTGCAACAGCAGCATTGCCGATACCTTCAACTGCGATAAGGCGGCCCTTATCTTTTAGTTGATCGAAAATCACATCGGGAACCTTATCCACGGCTCCACCGATGAAAATAACATCGTAGGGTCCTTCGCTGGCATAACCTTCAGCAAGTGAGCCTCTCACAACAACTGCGCTGTGATATCCAAGTTTATTCAGCTTTGTAGAAGCAAAATCAGCAAGCGCCTCGTCTTCTTCGACAGCAACTACAGAGGTGCACATTTGTGACATCACTGCAGAAGAGTACCCACTACCGCAGCCTATATCCAATACCATGTCGTCCTTTTGAAGATTGGCCAATTGCAGCAAACGTGCAAGTTGCCCCCCTTCCATTAAGGAGCGATCGCTATTGCACAGGGCGCGCAGAGAAATATCTTCATCGATATAGGCGAGAGGTTGAGATTCTGATGCTACAAATTCTTCGCGCGGCACCGACAACATCGCCTCAAGCAAAACATGATCGGTCACATCCACGGTGCGGACCTGACAATCCACCATCGTTGTTCGTGCCTTGGAAAAATCAATCATGCAACAATTGCTCCGCATTGCAAATGAATCAGTAATTACAACCCATATCACCCCCCTTGGTGAATTTGCAATTATAATAATGTCGGGGCTGAGTAACTTTCTATAAAAGTGCCTCAGTTAGCGATGAACCTTTCCACATCACCTGTCAGCACGTTCCAATCCGTAAACTCGTGGTCTTTTGAAGGGGCATCCATTGAAGGGTCTTTAATTACGATGTGTTCAAGTATGTGCTCCTCGTAATAGCCGTATTCGCCGTGGCGCACGGCACCGGCCACCAGCAAAGCTTTTTTGGGAGTCCAGCCTGTATATTTGGCAAAGCTGTCCACATACCCTTGAGCATCAATCATCCCGTCGTCGAATGCTGCTGCCAAACTTACAGAAATAAATAATGCTGGTTTTGAGCGAAGTTCTTCAAGATGGGACAGAACGAAAAGTTCCATGGTTTCTTGATGGCGTTCCACATGGACGGACCCTGCAACAATAATCTTATCAAATGCTGCCGGATGCAAATCACCCAAAAGGCCCGATGTATCAAAGACTGCCACATCATGGCCCATTTCCGTTACCTGCTTGGTAACAGTTTTTACGATTTTTCGGGTCTGCCCTTCGGTTGATCCATAAGCAATCAAAACCTTCATTAGGTCTCTCCTATTTTATCTAAACCTTGTGGAAAGCCATCTTAGGATACAGGCTGGTAACCGTTATGTCGAGCATTGTGAAAGTCTCCACGTCAACAGGACTCAGTTAACGATATATAAACCATATCGGTTAATACATGTGCCGACGGAAGCTCGGATTGAGAAATTCAACGGCATGAAGCCCCGCTTTCGTATTGGCTTTGATTCAATTTAAAAATTCATTTAGCTGGGCAATTTTCTCTGCCTCCCACAAGCATATTATTTACCAGTGCATTTTTCAGGACATTTTATGACCTACGAAAACAGTAGTGCAGACAATACAAACTCGACCAAATCAGGCTTTCACCCCAATATCAAACAAAGACTGTTTATGGGCTTTTCCATAATGACCTTGTTGTTAGTGATCGCAGTTTCCGTAACAGTATGGGAGGTGTCAGGTATCAAACAAACAACGGACAGAATAGTAAGTCTGCGCACACCTACAGCTCAAGCGAGCGCATCACTAATTAGTCACATAAACGCCTCTCTTGCCAATCTGCGTGGTTGGATGTTGACTGGCAATGCAACTTTCAAAGATCGACGGAATAATACGTGGAAAGACATTGCAAGTGTTCAAGGTGACATGGATAAGTTGTCAAAGAGCTGGACCAATCCGGCCAATGTGGAAAAATGGCAAGAGTTCAAGTCAATTTTGGCTGAATTTAAAATTGCTCAGGAGAAAGTTGAAGCCATAGCCAAATCTTCGGATGAACAACCAGCACTTAAGATGTTGGTTACCGATGCAGCACCGCAGGCGGCAATCATGTCTTCCAAGATTACTGAGGTTATCAATATGGAATTATCCAATGATGGTAATGCTCAGGGTAACCGGGTGCAATTGCTCGGAATGATGGCTGATGTGCGTGGCACGCTCGGTCTCGGGCTTGCCAATATCCGTGCTTATCTGCTGACCGGGAACGCCAAATTTGAAAAGAGTTATAATAAACTCTGGGAAAAGAACAGTAGGCGTTTTGCTGATCTTAAAAATTCGTCCCATCAGCTGTCTTCCGGGCAAAAAAAGGCATTTGAAGAATTTTCTGCAGCACGTGAAATATTCTCGGCAATTCCAGCAACAATGTTTGGAATTCGCGGTTCCGAGAAATGGAACATGGCGAATTATACACTTGTTGCTGAGGCGGCACCACGGGCAGGAAAACTCCTTACCATTTTGGGTGGCGAAAAGCAGGCAGATGGCTCGCGCATCGGCGGTATGGTGAAAAATCAAAGCAAATTGTTAATCAGTGATTCTAACCAAAATGCAGACATGATATCCAGCTTACTTATAATGCAGTGGGTGCTGTTGGCGCTTGGTTTGCTTATGGGAGGTGCAATCTCATGGTTTATTGTTAAAACAATCTCTCCACCACTTACAAACATGACTACGGCTATGAACAAACTCGCTGAAGGTGATCTGGAAATTGTTGTCCCAGGCACTGAGCGTCACGATGAAATCGGTGAGATGGCTGGTGCGGTGCAAATATTCAAAGAAAATGCACTAAACAATAAGCGACTGGAAGCCGAACAAATAGAACAGAAAAAACTGGCAGAAGAACGCGAAAAAATTGCTCAAGAAGAAGCAATTGCCGGTGAGCGTCAAATGGTTTCCGACGTCTTTGGCAGGGCAATGTCTTCTATTGCAGAAAAAGACCTGAGTTACCGGATCAATGAGGATCTTCCCGAAGCATATCTTAAACTCAAAGATGACTTTAATGATGCCATTGAGGGGCTTGCGGGAACTATTGACCAAATTGGGGAGACGTCAGCGAAAATTCTTGATGGTTCCAAGGAAATCAATTCTGCTTCGGCTAACCTATCAAGGCGCACAGAGACACAGGCAGCCTCTGTGGAAGAAACAGCCGCGGCCGTTGAACAAATCACAGCAACAGTCAAGACATCAACCACAAGTGCTGAGGAAGCAGGCAATGTTGTTGCGAGAACCCAAGCAAGTGCTGAGCGTTCAGGCGAAGTTGTTGCGGAAGCTGTGCAAGCCATGGAAAGGATTGAGAAATCTTCCGACGAGATCGCCAATATCATTGGCGTTATTGACGAAATTTCCTTCCAGACCAATCTTCTGGCACTGAACGCAGGGGTTGAAGCTGCGCGTGCAGGTGATGCAGGCAGAGGCTTTGCGGTGGTTGCGCAGGAAGTGCGTGAACTGGCGCAACGTTCTGCAGAAGCTGCCAAGGAAATCAAAACCCTGATCACCGCTTCAGGTAATGAAGTAAAAAATGGTGTTGAACTGGTAAACCAAACCGGTACAGCACTTGAATCCATCGTTACTGAGGTTCAGGAGATACATACATACGTGTCTGCCATTGTTGAGGCTGCGCGTGAGCAATCAACAGGGCTTCAGGAAATCAATCAGTCGGTTAATACGATTGATGAAGGCACCCAGCAAAATGCTGCCATGGCAGAACAATCGACCGCAGCCAGCAACACCCTCGCGGGTGATGTAGTGAAGATTGATAAAATGCTTGGCCATTTCAATACGGGTAAATCATCCAACCCTAAAACGAAGGCTATTACCGAGGTGCCTGCGGCATCTGAAATTGCGAACAACAATCAAAGACCGAAAGTTGCCGCTAAAGTTGCAATCGGAAATGCAGCCATTGCTGCTGAGGAATGGAATGAATTTTAGACCTCTGCCAATAACGGGTTCCTAAGACCTACACAACTGAAATACTAAGCCCGCTGGTCGAAATGTCTGCGGGCTTTTTAATTTATGATGCTCTACGTTTCCTGCGCCAGCCAAGTAAGCCCAAAAGAGCGATGCCTGTGCCAAAAAGTGGCAGCGCTGCGGGAACAGGAACGGCGGTGGGCAAGACACCAAAAGCCGTAAAATGGCTAATTGCTTTATTATCACCAACCGTAACGTTGCTGAACATATTATTGAAATAAAGGTTGGTTGGGACATTACCGTCAACAACCAAAAGAGCCAACATTAATTCCGGACTAAAACCGACACTTGCTGTGAGCAACTCACCGTCTCCATCAAGGCTGACATTGCTTAATCTAAATGTCGAATTTGGAGTGGCTGGGTTTTCACCGTTAGCAGCATATTGCCCGTTGCTCATCTGAAGTGAGGTATCGAGTTTGCCTAGATAAACAAGTGAATCGATGTCAAAATTCACGACACCACCATTAAAAACAAAATCATGGAGCGCTATTTTTGAAGCAGCTAGTTCATTTGCCGGGTTGTTTGTTTTAGCCAGCGTAATCACAGAAGCCTGTGTCGCGCCCGAGAGGAACAAAAGAACAGCGCACGCACAGAACACATATTTAGCGCTTTTAAACAGGTACAACATTACAACCCTACTTCACTAACTTGGCGCCACACCATGCTGCTTATTTCGGCAAAATGGGCACGATTGGCCATTTTTTTTAAGTGGTTAAAGTATTGTCCTCAGAAAAAGGCACCACTTATTGCACCTACAAACTGGCTGATTAGAATCTGATTATGCAACAAGGATTGGAAAAAATGGCTCCCCGAGCAAGACTCGAACTTGCGACAAAGCGGTTAACAGCCGCTTGCTCTACCAACTGAGCTATCGGGGAACAGCTACTTAAGCATGTGGCCATATAGCAAACGCAATGATGATTTGCCAAGCGCTAATTTCGCTTTTATGAAAAAATTTCTTTGTAAGTATTCTTTTAAGGTTTTCTAGATATTCCCAACATTATCAATTATCTGTGATATTTTATATATTTCAGCATTGGCAAGGCGTCTAGGCTCTGTTATGAGCAGCCGTTCGCTTGATGAATTGTTTGGAAAATGGCCTCGTGGCGGAGTGGTTACGTAGAGGATTGCAAATCCTCGCACCCCGGTTCGATTCCGGGCGAGGCCTCCAAACACATTGAAATCGTTACACTTTTTGTGTAACGTTTCTAAAAACCACCCCTATATATATCAATACGTTACACACCCCTGTGTAACGTTTATCCGCCTCTCTCATTGGGAGGGCTGGTTAGATGGCCAGCAACGAAGAACCAGAAAATTCAAAAAAAAGAACTGCTTGATTTTCCAGTTTTTCGTCGCTTTTCTGTTCGCTGGTGTAAAAATCAGTGAATGGAACGAAGAAAACGGATTCCAGAAAAATATTGATATGATTGGTAAGCGGAACTAATACCCATAAAGTTCAAATTTTTCCCCCAATACCCCTCTAGCAATCTCCCCATGGGGTAAGCCTGCATTACTGACTTTCACACCGGTATTGGAAGACACGCATTTTGGGCATTTCTGCCAAAGGTTCATTCCCGGCCCCAGGACCACATCATTCATTCGCTCAAGGTGTTCCAGTTCAAACGGCTCAACCGCCCCACAGAGATGTTCATTACAATCAAAGCAGATTGTGCTGTTTTAAATCAACCCGCTTATTGTGGTGTAAACTGGGGCGTTCTCGGAGGTGTTTGACATGGACAATCCTTGTTCCGGTATTTGCCTTATGCCGTAGTGCAAAAATTACCAGTTAGTAGATCAATTTGCAGTCATCATCATGAATGTGAAATCCTCCAAATTTGACAAAGAACCAACGTTGGTTCAGCATACGTTTGGCTGGTTTTTTGAAACTGGCTAAAGGGGCATCGTTTATCGATAAGATACAGGGAGGATATTATGAGCTATAAAAATACGATTAAAAAATTTGGTGCAATTGCCGCCGTGGCAATTATGTCAACATTTACACAAGCGTACGCAGCTACATTAATTGATTTCACATCAGACAATAGTAGCCCTGTTTGGTACGGAAACAGCTTAGGGTGCGGCGGTGGCTGTACATTGGGTTATCAATTCAATGTGTCGTCTGCACTTACAATTGATGGTCTCGGCGTTTATGATGCGGACAGCAATGGTCTGAACAATTCGCATGACGTGGGCATTTGGAATAGTGGCGGCGGCCTGCTCGCGAGTGTTACGGTCGGTCCAGGTTCATCGAACGCAATAGCATCCGCTAGCGGAACTGGCGATTTTGTTTACGGCGACATCGGCAGCTTGTTGCTTAGCGCAGGCGACTACATTGTTGGTGCACTATTTTCTAATGGTGACACGGACGCTGTGGTGTTCGACGCCGGAGGAATATTCAGTAACGATGCAAGGGCTAGCTATACACGCCTAGCTTTCGTAAACAATGCCGCAATTACGTTACCGAACCAATTTAGCACCAGTTCTGATCGATACTTTGGCGCTGGTATGCGTATATCCGCTGTTCCCGTTCCTGCAGCATTGCCTTTGTTCGGCACAGGCCTAGCAGTACTTGGCTTCATGGGTTGGCGTAGAAAACGAAGAGCTGCTTAATAGACAATTCGTATCTCGAACTTCCAGCAGCCCTCCGGGGCTGTTTTTGTTTGAAGAACCCACAGTTCTAGATCGATCTCGTCAATCGTGATATTTGGAATTTTGAAAGCCGCGTATGTCCTAAAGCCATAGACCAACCAACCCGGAAGACGAAACACGCAAAACCGATCGTGAGGTTTTCTTCAATCACATCAAAATTGCACGGGTTACCCGAGCACATAAATGGTCCAGGCAAAGGATTGTGGGTTTGGGCACTGGAATGGGACACCAGCCACAGCACCAAAAGCGGGAAATTTCCAACTCTTAAAGAGGCTTTGGCTTTGACTAAATCTCGACATCAACCACCTGGCGAAACCTCATAAAACCCCGCAAGTGGCAGTCGATAATCTCGACCGTCTTTCTGAGGCAATGAATTTTGTGATGGTTTGATAAGTGGCCTTGAGCAAGCATTAATGGCCTGAATCTCCCATCAGGAACATCAGGTGAAAATATGCCGCTCAATCCGCACGCGGCCATTTACTCAACCCGATATTTCTCGGGCACGAAAAACACGAAATCATCACGCGATTTTTGAATATGACAAGCATGACAATATTCCACCGATTCAGCCTCATCTCCCGTCGTATCGCCGAACATCGAGCCATCCGGCAGCACCATGACATAGCGCCAATCGGCCGTTTCCGGGCTCTTCCCCTTTGTCAGTTTTTCCATCACAAACATCGCACCAAGATATATTTCTTTCTGTTTTGTGACGGTAATTGAATCCTTGGCAAACACAGTTCCAACTGGATAAGTTTCGCCATTTTTTAACTTGCCATAATTATCCACCAGCCCATTGGCATAATTATTTACATACCGCTGGCCGTGGGTTGCTGAAAGATAAGGTTCAGAATTATACCGCTTCCAGCTTTGATAATTCTTCAGGATTGGCAATTTGGCCAGTTTATATCCTCCGGCCATACGGCCTTTTAATTCATCGTAAACTTTGTTGATTTCAACAGCCGTCAGCCTTGCGGGGTTTTTGATCGCCAGGTGAGCATCAAGAACTTCTTGAGCTTCAGAATTGTAGGCAAGCAATGTAAAAACAAAAGCAAAAGTGGAATAAAATATCAGTTTTGACACCGGATCAGTGCTCCTATCAAATTCATAAAATGCGCAATGGCAACAAATTTGGGCCGATATTGCAGTACTGTCGAGACACAATGGTGTGACGCGACGTGAACATGAGTACAATTTGAATTAGTGCGCCTCTCAAAAACACCGATGATGTTGTTCAAGTGAATTGACAAAATTTACATTTGAAAACCAAGCAATAGGCAAGACCCAAGGGGCGTAATCTTTCAACAAGGGCGACATTCGCGCTGAGTGTGCCGTTTCATCGGTTGGAATTGCATTGCCGCCTAGCTAGGTTGGGTGATATCTTAAAGGGATTTTGGCCCGGCAAGTGAGAACCAGAGAAGCTACGCTCAGTCTAGCTTGGAACAAGCGCTCCGGTGACCTCAATCAATAGTCCAAAAAAAACGGCCCCATTAGAGGGCCGCTTTCAACTCAAATTATGTGCGCTTTAGATTAAACCAGCTTTTGCTTTCTGCGCCAGCCCAAAAAACCCATTAGAGCCAAGCCTGTCCCAAATAGAGGCAGAGCTGCGGGGATGGGAACAACCGCGCTGGCTCCGCCGATGTAAAACTGATGTCCATCATAGCCGAATTCGATGCTGTCTATGCTGCTATAAACTGCAGCACTAGCTGCGCCAAATGAAATAGAGCTCAACATACCACCATTGATTGCGATCAATAAGGTGTCGGTGCCTATCACCGGGTCGTGATCAGAACCGTAAAAATAAAGGCCGGAGAAGTCGACCGGGGCATCAAAAAACGCCAGCTTCACAGCCTCGCCGGCGGTGATATTGTCATCGCTGGAGGGGGTGCACTGCAGGCCACTATTCAAAGTGGTGCAGACACCTAGGCCCGCCGGTTTTCCACCGGATAGATCATCGAAATAAGCAGACCCACCTGTGGCCGAAAAGGTCACATTCAGTCCACTAAAATTGATGACGTCGCCGTCCATCAAACCACGCTCGTCTCCCGCGGCCTCAGCCACAAAATCCAAGGTCACGGCATTTGCAGCCGGTGAAAACCCTACGAGTACGGCCAAAACAGCGCTGGCTAGAAGGCTTTTTTTAAGTATTGATTTCTTTCTCATTTTTCTTACTCCTTAACAACCCGTCGATACGGGAAGGTTACTGCCGCGCCTCAATAGTGAAGAACTTGACGTTCTTTACATTTTCTATTCGAAATTATGGCCCCAGATTTCGGGAAGAAAATGATATCATTTATTCATTACTTCAATAGCTTAACCATTAACTAGCAATTAGAGTCAATATCCATGCCCATGTGAATGATAAACCGGTTAATAACCAGCTGCAATAAGTGGGCCCAATTCAGGCATCAAGCGAGACATGCTATCTTCTCCGAATGTGATCAGCTCCAATTGGTTGGTCTACATGTTTCCTTTATATTAGGGTGGATCACTTCAGCGGGGGATCAATAAACCGGGTGGGATTCCGGGCAAGGCCTCCAACAACTCATCATAATGCCCTGATTTTTCTCAATTTTAGTAACAGAAAATTTAAATTTTCTTTAGTCCTTACCATACGCTTTACAGCCATCCCTGCCCCAAAGCATTGGTTAGCTGGAGCGTAGCTATCACGATGTGAGATCTTGGTTAGCTTGCTGCCGCCTTGTTAGGCTGAGTGATATCTTACAGGGATTTGGCCCAGCAAGTGGACAGAACAGTTGAATGCGTTTGCTTCGGGCCGGTTTTACGGTCCTCAATACAGGTGCACATTTTCCACTTCAAAACCGTTTTGGGATTAATCCTGTATGTCTGGCTCAACTCCGTGGCCGAAGCTTGCGCTTCTCGAAGTTGCTTCGCATCGCCTGTCAGCCAGCGGATCGTTGTATTGCTGCACTGATAGCATGCGTAGTCGTAGCGCTGCCGTGCAAAACTTGCCCCATAGTGCTTCCTTCCATTCGAGGGAAAATAGTACACCATCAAAACTTGGGACTAAACAACTAGCTTGGAGCAAGCACTACGGAAGCCTCAATCAATAGTCCAAAAAAAACGGCCCCACTAGAGGGCCGCTTTCAACTCGTATTATGTGTGCTTCAAATTAAGCCAGCTTTTGCTTTCTGCGCCAGCCTAAGAAACCCATTAGAGCCAAGCCTGTGCCAAACAAAGGCAATGCAGCGGGAACAGGAATGGCTTGTGTGTCAACTATTGCCTGAACTTTAGCTGAAATAGCAGCACCGTATTGATCGAAATTGGTGACCGCCAAAACGAAACCGGCTACGGCTGGATTTGGAATATTGTTAACATCTACTGTGCCAGCAGGTGTCCCTGGAAATACCAGCGTTTTAAGGAACGCTATATCAACACCCCCTCCAATTGCCTCAACGCTCAGGCCGTCCCAACCGGCTATCACCGCAGCGTCGCGAGCAGCTATCGTGGTTGCATTAGTGGAACTAGCACCACAACAAGGCTGGCCGTCAGTAGTCATGTTCATCAGGCTTAGGTCTCCTAAACCACCAGCACCAGCAAACGCGGCAACCATTGCATCGATGGCACCATTCATATTGGTAGACCCACCACTATATGCATCACCTGTAATGGCGGTTTGAATACCACCTATGCTAGCGACCGTCACAATTGTTGGTGCAACAACTGTTGTGATACTACTGGAAAAACTTACGACAGAGACACGATAAGTGTCGGCCGTGGCCCCTTGTACGGGTATCTGAGCAAGTGCGGCGGCAAGTGCGTTCTTCGCAGTTGTGTAGTTAGCATTACCAATGCTACCAGAACGGTCAAGTAAGAAGCCCAGATCAATGGTTTTTGCTTGCACATTAAGCGTTCCACCAAGACTGGCTACAGACATGACAATCATCATTGCAGCACTGAGTATTAGTCGTCTAAATTTTATAGTCATTGTATTATCCCCTGTCTCTTTTAACTGATCTTCTCGAACACTTTACGCCCACTCGAAACAAACAATCTTTACCAACTGCCTGCAACGAAAATGTCTATCAATTTTCAGTGTTTCAAGTTGCGGTTTGTTAAAATAGTACTAGTGGACACAATTAAGACAAAATGTCGCTACCAGGTCAAGGCAATTTTTACTTCATCTTAGGAGTTCGTCAATGTTTTGCCGGTGCAATCAGCGATATTCGCGTGATTTTGTAATTTGATTCTGAGTACTCTGGCAAAAATTTCTCGCCTAAACCATTGAATATATATAAGTAAAATTTGTTATCAGAACATCGGCCTCTCCTAAAATATTTCATTCATTAAAATATCGAATTGTCAAATTTTAATTGACCTAACGTAGTGTAATGAGGAATATTGTTGTTAAGCTGTAGACTATGTGCAGAATGTAGGGTGTGAAACGTGATTGAGAAATTTAACAATTTCATTGAAGAATGCTATTGATCAGGGGAATGATATTAACAGCTAAAGGCGTTGCTACTCATGTTTAAACGATTATCTTGTCTTATGTTTTTTGTCACTATGAGCTATTGTTTGGTGGCCTTTGTTAGTCCTGTTCAGGCGGAAGTTGCAGAATGCTCAGTGCTTGATACAAACGATTTTACGGTTGTTGTTATCTGTCCGGAAGGACTAGACCAATCCGGTTGGCGAGACGCTGGAGCCAAAGCCTGTGGTCTCCTGAAACCCTGTGCCGCGTGGATTTGGGTTGACCCAAAAATAGCGCCGAAAACGGCTCCGTCCACGCCGACTTTATTCTCGCAAGAGCAAATAGCAAATGCAGTGGCTATCTGGGTGAATGAAAAACAAGAACTAATTATGATCACCAAAAGCAAAAACTAGGCTGATGTAACTTTGATTTAGTAGTTATTGACAATACGCAATTGTGCTAGATTTTTCTGCCGTATTGAAGCGCGACTTGGCTGCTTTTTGGGCTGCTTTTTGGGCTGCTTTGTTGTTTGCATTTTTTGTCATACAAATAACAACAATTTTGTTTGCACATTCATCGAAATGTGGAAACAAAATAAAAATTACTACTATAACGTTTCCATAACATTCATCTAACGCCGGTCCAATTATACATGTCTTGTCTTAAACAATTTATTTGTGCAAAGACATAGCCCGCCTATCTCAACGCCCCGATGATAGGTGGGTTTTTTATGTCTATAAGGGATCCAATCCAGCGAGAGGCATCGACGATTGGTTTGGCAAGCAATCAGCTTGCTTTTGCCCTTCATGAACCAAATATATTCTTAATCTCTGTAGAAAACTCGATCATTGCCGCCTCACCTACGGGGCTGAGGGTATAAATTCCGGTTTTAACGCGCTCGAACCAACCGTAGTGGTTATCGGCCATCAGGCGTCTTGCATTTTCGACATTGGACTTTTGCGCAACATCAGCGGCCTTGGTTGCGCCATTTTCAGCCAATGTTTTCAAACATCGAAGGGCATCCTGCCGGTATGCCGTCATCAGGGTTCGCCGTGTGGAACCTCCGGTGTTGGGATCACCTACTAATTTGACAAATTCTTTTAAGAGCCTTGTCTGCTTTATTTTAGATTTACGGGGTTTATAAGGTGCCGGGTCCATATGGACTTCGACAAATCCATCTTTCATTCGTACGGTCATCAGACCAAGGCCTAAACGACGACACAACATTTTATTGCTCTGAATGGACTTTCGGAATGCTTTTCCACTTGCTCGTGGCACGGCCACATAAACCAGATCGGTAATCACCTGCCGCTCAACTGCCTGATGGAACAGCGAGAGCGAAAAACCAGTTTTTAATTCCACAATTACCAGATCTTCATTGCTATGCATGGCAACCACATCTGCGGCACCGATTTCGCCCTTAACCTCGTAACCCTGCCCTTCCAGCAACAGCTTTACCGGTGGATATAGGTCGGTTTCTCGAATCGATCTTGTCGCCACGGGTTTAGAATTATTTTTCTGCCTCATATTTCAATTTGCTCAGACGCACTCCAAAAACATATCCGCCTACCTCACGCCGTTGGACATCTCATTAAGCATTTGCATTGCCTGTATATTACATCCGCGCTCAGCCATCCATGCAATTTGCTGGGCAGCGTTCATATCAGTGCGATCAAGCAGGTGGATTGATGATTCAGTCTCTTGTGACGACAGTATCAAAGTGTAGCTGTCGATATCTTTTTGCACGAGATCAGATACGGAGATGGATTTCTCGTTTACCGTCCAAACCTTTTCCATTGATGCTCCATTGCTGGATGAAACGGTGACCACTATCTCGGCGTCAGCCTTTACTCGGCCAAATACTGGCATTTCCGACGGTAGGCAATAGGTTCCAGGTTTGGATACAATAGGCATCCATGGCTGGACATTTTCTGGTTTGTTTTCTATCGACAGAACACTTCTGGCTGCACCAAGATTGTTGACCAGCCGATTTTCACCGAACATCAATTTCGATATTACCTGTAGTGCATTGCTGCCGTCCTTGGCTTGCTGTGTACCGCCATCGTCATTGGTAACGGTGCCGCTCAACGGGCCTTTCAGAACGATGACGCTGCCTGATTTATCAAGAAGTTTGACTTCCGAATTTTCCGGCAGGTTAATTTCGTCGCCCTCTTTTAGGACTGCTCCAAGTACAAATCTCTTGTTCAGCCCCTCAGCAGAGCCGCTAACGTCGAAAATGATATACTCCACTGATTGGGCATAGGCATTTGGTACGCTAAAAGTGGACAAACTTGCCAATACTGTGCCGGCAATTATCAGGCTATTGAATATGTTCATTTGTTTGATCCTCCTGTCAGGTCAATCAAGGTGTTGTTCAGTCCATTTTCCAAGCGCCCCAGATGATATTTTACTAGATAGTCATCGGGATAGCTTTTGGCCAGACTTTTGAATGTCTTCAAGCTTGATATAGTCCCCTTGTCGAGCTCTGCATATGCATTTCGATACACTTCGAACGGTGCACTCTTGACAAGAACAGCACTCAAAGGCTCCCAAGCATCCACTGGTTTGGTCTTGCCAGCGAGCAATAGACGCCCCAGTTGACGAAATTCGTGGGCATTTGCACGTTCTGCCGTGGCTCCACTAACACAAATGTGACTGGTAAAATGTTTATTTGCCCCTTCAAGTCTCGCGGCAGTGTTCACTGTGTCACCAAGGGCCGTATAATCAAAAAAGTTACTGCCGCCAAAATTACCGATAATTGCCGGGCCAGAATGTACGCCAATTCGGGTATGGCCAAACTTTATGCCCTTTTCGGCCATTTCCGCCTGATATTTGCAGCAAACCTTGTCGATTTCGATGGCGAGGCGAACTGCTTTGTTTGGATGATCCTTATCGGGCAAAGGCGCACCAATGAAACCAATCACCGCATCGCCAACAAATTTATCCAACGTTGCTCCTGCTTTGACAAATTCAGCGCTTACCCGATCCAGATACTCATTCAACACCTCGGAAAGCTGGTCAACCGGCATATTTTCCGACATGGAAGTAAAACTGGCAATATCGGTAAAAATGAACGACACGTCCATTTGTTCTCCGCCCAATTGCATTTTTTCCGGGTGAGAGATCATATCATCAACCACATCCGGGCTAACATAGTGGGACCATGCATCACGCACAAAGCGTTTTTCACTGCGATCTGACTGCCATAATATTGCGGAACCCAACATGGCGGCAATTATCATGGTGGCAAGCGATGGAATTGTTGGGATGAGCAATTGGGATGTTTCAAACACCGTCAGTGAAATACCGACAATGCTTGTCATAGAAATTACAAGTGCCGCTACCCTTAACCAGATGGTGCGCCTTATACGGACCACCATTAAACCGATAAAGCCCGCTACCCAGAGTAATGCAATGCTAGCGAACCCGGCCAAATCGGTTAAGCGCACGGCGGATGAAAGCTGGTTAAGCACATGGGCGTGGATGAATACGCCGGGCATGAACCCTTCTTTTTCGCCTCTGGCGGAAGTGAAGGGCGTTCTGTGCCGATCAACGAAAGGTAAATCGACGCCGATCAATACATATTTGTCAGCAAACCATGCGGTTGGCAAAACTTTCACGGCCTGCGCTGGATAATTAGGAAAATCGCGTGGTTTTCCGTCTTCCTTGTGCTGATAGACAATACGGGAAAAACTGTTGTTCAACTCGTTTTGGGGTGTACCAATCATCGCATGGGACAGGGAGGGCATAATACTGTCCTTGTAGAAACGCCCCTCAAGAAAATAGCGCACAATGCCATCACTACGGTCTTTGGGCAGGACGGCAATGGCCTTGGATACCCCTTCGAGAGCCGTATTTTCGTATGCAACTTGCGCTTCGCTCAAGCCATCAGATTGATCAGCGTAGACGACGAATACTTTATCGCTGTTTTCCTTAAGGAGTTTATATAGCCGATCATCCTTGGCTTTTTCACTGGGCTGGTCCAGTAGCAAATCGATGCCGATGGCTTTTGGGTTTGCGGCGAGTAGTTTTTCAACGATATCGGCCAGCAATCCGCGATCCAACGGCGAACGGTAGGGCAATGTTGCCAGTGTATCCTCAGTGATTTTCACCACCACAATATCTTTGGACGACTTTGTATTGCTGGCCAAAAAGGTCATTAACAGGTCGCTGTAGCGGGATTCAAATGTGTGTAGTGGAGGGAATTGAGTGAACGGCAGAACAACAATCATCACAATCAGCGACAATAGTAACGCCATTCTTGTGCCAATGCGTGTCATATGGTTTTTGCGAATCCGGTTCGTCGTAATTTGACACCATTATTTCAGAGCGCGGTTAACATCGTCAACCGTCGTCATAGCAGCGCCATATATTTGGGATTGGGTTTTGGATAATTGCTAACGGCACGCACAGAACACGGGAATACACGCCTCTCTCTTTAAGTTTTTGAGGGAAACGACCATCAAATCGCCATTCACTATCCGGCACTATCCGGCACTA
>JASFYT010000105.1:0-7641 GCA_045047085.1 Rhizobiaceae bacterium
GCTACATGAGAAAGGGTTTTCTGTTCTTCAGCATAGAGTACATGAAGGATTACACCTACCAGCAGAGAATGGCTGGTTTTCTCCCAATGGTTCCGGCGCTCCAATGCGCCTTCCGGGTCAACCAGAATATCGGCAATATTCTGGACGTCGCGAACTTCAAATCGGCCTTTGCGGACTTCCAGCAAGGGATTGTATTTGACGCTTGCCGGATCAGTCGGATTGAACAACAGGCAATGGGAGAACTTTGAGCGCCACCCGGCAGTCAATTGCCAGTTTTCGCCCTTGATATCGTGAATTACCGCTGAATGAGGCCATGACAACAATGTTGGAATAACAAGGCCAACGCCTTTACCGGAACGTGTTGGCGCAAAGCACATGATATGCTCCGGCCCATCATGTCGAATATAGCGATCTTTCAGTCTGCCAAGAAAAATTCCTTTGGGATCAAACAGACCGGATTGAGCGAGTTCAGAATTTGTTGCCCAGCGCGATGAACCATAAGTAGTGACCAGTTGGTTTTGCCGCGCCCGCCAAAGTGATCCTGCAATCGCAACGACAACACCAAGAACGCCACCACCCGCTGCAATTGCTCCTGCCTGATTGAAAATAGTGGGCGCATAAGCTTCATACGCATACCACCACTCAAACAGCCGCCATGGAATATAAATCGGGTAATCAAGGATCTCGAACCATGCAGGTCCAAGGCGAGGCTGGTATCCCAGCATATAGGCTGCCCATTGTGTAGCTCCCCATACTGCACCGATAACAATGGTGAAGGTGAGTGCAATCTGGCCATATAGAAGTTTGCTGGGCGTCATATATCTGCTGTCGATTTAGGGGCGAACCCCGGTGAACATCGACGACAGATCGCGACAAATATTAAATTATATCAATGGTTTGTGTTCCAATTTGATCCATGAAGGCAAAGATGAAGAAGATTAATCCAATATAGGAAAAAAAACGCCAAGAAGTTTTTTGTGCACCAACAAAACACATAGCCAATGGGTCAAAAAAATTAGCTCTTATCTACAAACCAGCTCAAAATATTTTTCTAATCTTGGGACTACCAATTGCTGTTTTGTCTCAAATCTTCTCGGCTTTCGGCAACATGTTTGTTGAGATCTTGCAGAGAAGACAGCAGCTCTGCATGGTTGTCATTCGCGGAGTAGCTCAGAATACTTAAATTCATTGTGTCTTGAATCACCTCTATTACGGATTTATGCAGTTGTCTCTGCGGTAAAACCATAATGTGAGTTCGCGCACTTTTATGCCTAAACAACGTGTCTTCAAGAAGTAATCTAATGTCTGGATCATTTACTCCGCAACCAATAAAGAGGAATGTGTGGGTTAGGCTAAGAGCTTCAAGAATCTGATAAAATGAGACGTATTTTACACGTGCCTCGGCATACTCTGCTCGTGTAAAAATCATTCGGTCGGGAGAATCAATCGTGCCATGAATTTTAATAACTACTCGCCCTGCATCACGGATAACACTTCCAATATCTTCATCGTAATGACATTTGACTACTATAGACCCGTGAGCTTCGGTATTTGCAAAAGTTTCATATATTTTGTCAAAATTTGGCGTCGCAACAATTCTTGAATCGAGTTTAAATATTTCCTTGTGAATTTTGGCAGGTTGGTATCCGGGAGTAAGAAATTCATTAGTAACTTCTCTCGTAAAATTCTGCCGACCAAGAGCGCGCTTTATCACTTCACACGCAGTTAGATAATCTTTATCTTTGAGTAACGTCTTAATATGCTTATTCGGATTTATACGAGGCAACATATCGCGTAAGAATGGCTCCCAAGTTTTTGGCCTGCGGCCATCAACATTTACACTATTCAAGGACACGCCAGATCCAAGAAAAATAACACATTTTCTGCGAGCAATGTCAGCAATGATATCATTTGGCCAGTCAATCATTTTTCTAACCAACATTTTCCAAAAAATTACCGCTAATTTTTTTATATACTTCTTCAACTCTCGCTACAGTCGCAAAATGCGCGCCCACAACACCATCTTTGGCTTTCAATTTAAACATCGGAGATTTTGCGGTCTGGGACATAGGTACCAAGCTATTCAATATTGCAATTTCACCTAAAAGCTCAGTATATCCAACATTCTTGTTCGGGAATATTGAACCAATATCTGTTTTAATTTTTTTGGGGATTTTTCTAGCAATTTTTTCATATGCATTAACAGGAACCCTCTCTCCGCCAACAGTTTTGGCCCTATACTGTTGCATAACATAACCCCCAAATTGGAGAGCCCAATTAGCCGCAATGTCATTAATTTGAAATTCTTCATCATATTTTTTCTTATGAAAATCCAAACCAGCATTAAAACCATCTTTCCAGCTGGAGAGTGAAATCTTAATATTTTCCAAAGCCATAAGACTAAATACATCAACGGACATAGGAATTATGAAATAGTCGGCAGCAATCAATATAGACCGATTGATCGCGCCTAACGAAGGCCCAACATCGAAAAGAACGTAGTCATACTCGGGATATAAATTCACCAAATGTTTGAACACAAGCGTTGTTTGCAGTCCACGAGCTTCACCGGCTGTTGCATCCTTCCAATCGCTTGCTAAGAAATCTTCACTCAACGCTAATCGGGGGTCACCAGGAATGATATCACATCCAAACCGATCAGACTTTAGAGGTTCAATTCTTTTCTTTAAATACCCTACACCACGCATAAGAGGAACTAAGAAGCTCTGTATTGTGGAACGCTTTTGTTTCTCATACAAAGAATTGATCATTTCATCAGCAAGAATATATGTGGTGCTGTTGCATTGAGGGTCAGCATCGATAATCAACACTTTCTTATTTTTTTGAAGTACAAGATAGGCTGCAAGATTACATGCAAGGGTTGTTTTCCCTACCCCACCTTTATTGTTGAAAAAAACAATAGATTTCATATGCACATTACCTCGATATTTGACAATTGGTGCCCGATATTCAGGCAAGTTACCATTTTGAACATATGATAAATACTTTGCGGGCTATTTTGCAAGTCTACCGAGTAAATCATTAACTTTATCCAATCCCAACTCCGCGTTTTTTGGTAAAGTCAAATGACGCAGTTGCTCCGCGCATCACTCCAGAAACAGACTTCCCACGCTGATGTTCCAGTGCGCGTCGCCACGGAACCAGAGTAAACTCCTTCGACTTTTCAACGATTGCAAACTTGCCACTGGCAAGGTGAACAGACCGGCTGTAGACACCTTCAAAGCGCTCACCATCTGACGTGTGAGTAAAGGTAGATTTACTCTCCTTGGCGATTTTGGTTCCTGATGCCTGAAGTTCTCGTTGCTGCAATGTGTTTAACAAATTTCGCCGATAACGGATTGAACCATTTTGATTCTCTGCTAGTCCCTGCTCGATAAGATAATTCTGTCGTGCCTGCTGCGCTGTTTTGACTGCCTCGCCAAAACGAGAATTACGCATTGTATTTGCTTTTCGCGATAACAATCGCCGATCCAGCCATGTCGCACCATCAGCCTTGATCTGACTTTCCAGCGAGAAACTCGAAAACGTATTAATCTCACCGGGGAAACGTCCTGTAGCTTTTTGCTGGTTGTCAATTAATTCGGCGAAGTAATCCGGGATTTCCCATGAACCATCTGCAATTCTACGGACCACGTTCATCCTGCGTAACGCCTCCAATCGGCGAACATGTGCCTGAACGAATTCAGATGATGCACTCGGGTCATGCGCGGCATGGGAATCTGGAGAATAAACCCCGGCATTGGTTCTGGCGATTTCAATGATCGTCTGGTCAGATGGTTTCAAATTAATCGATGCAGGATGCACTTCGACAATTGCTGCCATCGGCAAATCATCCATATCCTGTTTTGGATTGAGTGCAATGTGATGGATACGGCCATCTTCTGCATCCACCATGATGTAATGACCATCATTCAATTCATCGTGCAATCCACGATCAATAATCCTTCCGGTGATGATCTTGGCTCGTTCATCGCGCGGGTCATAAATTGTATATTCAGATGCGCCGACATCTATGCCGGCCTGCTTCATGCCACGACGCATGGTTTTCATAATATCGCCGCGCTCACCAGCCCGCCGAAGTGTTGTTTCCAATTTAGGTGAGAGTTGCCAATCACCATTGCCAATTTCCTGCGCCAAGCCCTGTCGTTCAAGATGTCGTAATCGCCCCATTCGCATGGCATGTTTAAACCGATCAACTGGTGCCTTCGGTCTTATTGATGTTTCGACCACACCACTTTCAGAATCCCGAATTAATTGCCGATCAAGATCAGTGAAACGATCCTGACCAACTTGCCTTTGGAATTTATCAGCAACTTCACGGATAGATTGCGGGCCTAATTCAAGAGAAAGAAGTTCACTGGCCCTCTGCCGCATACCATGGGTGATGTAGTCGCGAGCAATGACTAAATCTTTGCCCAAATCATCTTTCCCGCGAAGTACAATATGGGTATGTGGGTGCTCGGTGTTGAAATGATCCACCGCCACCCAATCCAGACGAGTGCCGAGATCCTTTTCCATTCCCTCCATCAAATCCCGAACGAAGGGTTTTAGGTCTTCGAGTTCTACGGCATCTTCTGGTGAAACAATGAAACGAAACTGATGGCGGTCGCCTTCGCTCCGTTTTAGAAACTCCTTGCTATCGGCATCATCATGGTTTGCATTGTATAGTTCTCCAGCTTCATTATCCTTTGTGACGCCATCACGTTGGATATATCTAAGGTGAGCGCCAACGGCTCTGGTTCCATTATCCGCCCCTTTGAACTTTACAATCCTCGTCTTTATGACGACTCGTCTGTATGAGGGGCCAAAACTATGGCCAGCACGACGATGGCGCAAAGCATCATTGCCGCGCCCTATCCGGTAGCCAGTAAATGCCGGTGAGAAATTACCGGTTTTGAAACTCCCTTTCCCGATTGCAGATATTTCGTGCAGTACACGGTTAATATAACTCTTTGCACGGGCACCGCCCAAACTTCTGATACGCCCCAGTTTTGGACTAAAAACATCATTTAGTTCATCTGCCATATTGTCCTATGAGCTGGTCGATATCACTTCATCAAAATGCTCATATTTCTCCTTTGCACTATCTATTTATTTTCAAATTCAACGCCTTAACTACAATCTCCTGCACATTTTGAATTTTTCGAATGTGCAACCAAACTCGATGTGCAGACTGGGATAACGGGGGCTTTGCACCGGTCCCTTTAATCTTGCCCTCCATCATTTTAGATTCTTACCGCCTATTCCGATTGATAGAATTGGACCAACTTAGCTCGCTCTTCCCTCAGAAAACTCGGAGCTTTCTGGCTCTTCCGATGATTAGGGCACGATCAATCGGGCCAAAGTATCGGCCATCGAAAGAATTTGGATGGCTCTGAAGCAGGAAGAAACTATTCAAACCAAGGGTGGTGCAACCACTCCAAACAGGAAGTTTTTGACCCTGATCATCTACGTTTAGCGCTACCGCTATAGTGACATTATTGATCAAAATCTCCCGTCCTCTACGGCAGATTTTATCGCCCTTGATACCCATTACACGTTTAATCAGCGGCACATTGGGCGGTAGATATTGGCGGGATACAACGAGTTCTCGAACGTGTTCAGGCAACCGAATTAGGACGGTATCACCGCGTGAAACCGGCACCTGATCAATCCAATAGAAGCCAATCGGCGCACTCGCCGACCCGTTGTAAACGAGTTTCGTTGGCATATCGAAAGCAGATGTAACGCCAATAACAACCACTGGAATGAATGTAACGATTAAAGAAAACCGCCTCATGCCAACACCGTCCTCGCAGCCAAATGTGCTTCATGCTGCTGAGAGGAATAACCACTAACAGGACGGTTGATCATCGTTCGGTTATGAAGCTGTCGATAGAAATTTGGTGACACTTTTGAAGGATCAAACCCATCGTTTTCGAGCAAATCGATCTGTGAAAGTACGCGTTTGACTTTGACCTTTCCGCTGGTGATCAAGAGTATTTCTCCACCCGGTTGGATGCCCCTAAAGCGGTTCATTCGATGCAATGGCTCCACCGCTTTGACAATGACAAAACGCCATTCCTGTGTGCCATATTCATTGGCTCGCCAGCGTATATACCCAAATATTTGACCCGGTTTAAAGATCGACAATGAACGCCTGCGGTCCAGATCGAAGTCATAAACAGGATCACCAAACCTCAACCAATTGTTCAAATATTCCGGGTAAAAGGCGACCTCCACACGCGTGAATAACTTACACATCTGATGTGGAATTCCTGATACGTTGGTTCGACCAAGCGTTTAGATCATCTATATGGTAGCGAACATAGCGACCATGTTTACGATAGATAGGCCCTCCCCCATAAACGCGCATTTTTTCCAATGTATTGGCCTTTAACACAAGAAACCTGGCAGCTTCCTTCGTGGTGAGGAATGGTTCGGCGTTACTTTGTGTTTCATCCTGATTGGTCATGGCTCCTCCGGTGTTAGCAAGATTGCTCTACCGGAAAGAAGCTGAACTATTTATGGAAACTGCGGCAGTATCGTTCTCACGTATATGCGAGAACGATACCCCTAATTCCCTTCTAAAATCGTCATTTCAGGAGTGACTTATAGTGCCCGGCGACCATTCTCTCCCCTCGTTTAACACTGCGAATGATACGGTTCTTCATCGTTTGATCGGGGTTGTTCCATGCATCAACTGCTTCATTTTCTCCATAAATAAAGGTGGCAATTTCACGATAGGAATAACCACGAGAACGGCAGTCGAAGGCCGCTAAGGTATTTCGATGTCGCAACCCTTCGGAGGTCCACCCAGCGTTTGACGCACCAAAATTTCGGTTGCGATAGAGGCTGGCCAAGTTTCTAATCAGCCTGTGAGTGCCTTCGACATCAGGGAACCTATCAATGATTGGTTCAATCGAAAAAGGAGAAATGTTGATGCTATCTCCTATACATTTAACCTGCGCTACCCTGCGTTTATCAGCCAAAAGTAGATACTGCTCGCCATTTACTGTTTTCAAAAGCGTCTTGCAACAACGGAAGTTTTCCAATGAAATAACGCCATTCGACATATCATCGGTATGGTTGCAAACGTGTGCAGTAACTACTCGCCGATAAGCTTCATTCGTCCAGAAAACATAAGCAACAAGCGCTGAATGATCAGGATTAGCGAAACATATGAAGGCCCCAGGCCTCCGCACGGACAAAACGTCGCCGGGTTCTAAACAGTTGTGTCCCATCGATTAAGCAAATTGGTTTGCTGCGACCTGCTCGTGAAACACACCAATCAATGCGATAGTCAGAATTCCGTCTGAGATACTCCCAAGCAACCCTGGAACGGGTAAGAAATCGAAGATAATTGTAATTGCTCAGGAGTAAATTGGAAGAATTGTAAGGGGCTATTGGATTGATCAAAGTCATCTCCTTTCCGCATTCATTGCGGCAGATGCAAACAGCATCTAGTTGAGTCTCATCCCCGTTTTAGATAAATATTCTTGATTGATATGTTGTTCAAAGAATCAATTTTATGATATTTTTGTCCAACAAGTTCTTCCATTCATTTTTACTTCAAAACATCAAATTCATGTTAAAAAAACGTGAGCAATTTGATGTTATTTTTACTCCTTTATCACTGAC
>JASFYT010000106.1:0-36648 GCA_045047085.1 Rhizobiaceae bacterium
CCGCGCGGGCAGGATTTGATGCGTCATGCAACCCACTCCCTGCAATTTACCGCGGGTTCTGATGTGGCGATGTTAAATGCGATGTTGCATGTGATCATCGAAGAAAAACTCTATGACGAGCAATATATTCAGGCCAATGTTTCAGGATTTGAAGCGCTAAAGGAAAAAGTGAAAGACTTCTCACCTGAAGCCATGAGTGAAGTATGTGGCGTGGAAGCAGATTTATTGCATGATGTTGCACGAACTTACGCAACATCCGAACGTTCTATCATCTTTTGGGGCATGGGGATTTCTCAGCATACCCATGGCACGGATAACGCCCGTTGCCTGATTGCACTTGCATTGATTACCGGTCAGATCGGCCGCCCTGGAACTGGCCTTCATCCATTGCGCGGCCAAAACAATGTGCAGGGCGCATCCGATGCGGGGTTGATCCCGATGTTTTTCCCCGATTATCGCTCTGTAGAAAATGTTGATATCCGTAGTGAAATGGAAGATTTTTGGGGTCAGTCGCTTGATCCCAAACGTGGTTTGACCGTAGTTGAAATCATAGACGATATCCTCGCAGGCGGTATTTCCGGAATGTATGTCATGGGCGAAAACCCCGCCATGTCTGATCCCGATCAAAATCATGCCCGCAAGGCCTTGGCGAAGCTTGATCATCTGGTCGTACAGGATATTTTCTTCACGGAAACCGCATGGCACGCCGATGTAATTCTTCCAGCCTCAGCGCATGCAGAAAAGCTGGGTACATACACCAATACCAACAGACAGGTTCAAATTGGTCGCCCGGCACTCGATTTACCCGGTGATGCACGGCAGGACTGGGAGTTAATTGTATCTCTTGCAAATCGAATTGGTTTGAATTGGCAATATAGCGACGTTTCTGAGGTCTATACCGAGATGGCGAAAGTGATGGATTCACTGAATTACATCACATGGGATAGGTTGATCGAGGAAGATGTTCTCACCTATCCTGTTTCCAATCCGGGTGAGTTTGGTAACGAAGTCATATTCACCGAAGGTTTCCCGACCGATGACGGTCGCGGAAGAATTGTTCCAGCTGATCTCTTGCCGCCAGATGAAGTTCCTGATGATGACTACCCAATGGTGCTCACTACAGGCCGTCTGCTTGAGCATTGGCATACCGGTTCCATGACCAGACGCTCTCAGGTTCTTGATGAGTTGGAGCCGGAGGGAATTGCTGCAATGAACCCCTATGAAATTAGCCGCAGAGGGCTAACTGCAGGCGATACAGTTTCCGTTGCCACACGCCGCGGCACCATCGAAGCCGTGCTTCGTGCTGACCGGGAGGTTGCTGACAATATGGTTTTCGTACCGTTTTGCTTCAACGAAGCTCCGGCAAATCGCCTGACAAATCCGCAATTGGACCCGTTTGGCAAGATTCCTGAGTTTAAATATTGCGCTGCAAAAGTCTCACCAATTCTTCAACGGGAGGCTGCAGAATAAAGTTTGAGAAAAACGCCAAATTAAGCATCCGGTAAGACTCTTATAACCGCCTGTTTACGATATTTGATTATAACTGGGGTCGAGACAAGTTCATGAGTAGTCTCACCCCGGATCAGGTATTGCGTACCGGGCAGCTTATTTGTTTTAAAAGCTTTGAATTCAGGCGATCTATATATGCGTGTATGTTGCATAAGTAGATCGCCTTTTTCGTGTTTGTTGCTAGATATACTTTTCCAAGCTTGGTGCAGCGTCTAGTAATTCTCGAGTGAAGTCATACTCGGGGTTATCAAATACCTGATTGACCGGGCCTTGCTCCAATATTTTTCCTGATTCCATAATCATCACTTCATCACAAAATGCACGTACGACACTCAGATCGTGACTGATGAACAGATAGGCAATCGAATAGGCATCGCGCAGGTTTGAAAGCAGATCAAGAATTTGTGCACGGATGGATACATCAAGCGCCGAAACTGGTTCATCAGCGATAATTAGTTTGGGTTGGGTAACCAGAGCCCGCGCGATGGCTATGCGCTGTCGCTGACCGCCGGAAAATTCATGGGCAAATTTATCCAAATCATTGCTACCAAGGCCAACCGAGCGTAGCGCTTGCTCAACCATTTCCGCACGCTCTTCTTTGCCAAGTTCCGGTCGCAAATGTAGCGGTTCACCAACAAGGCGCGCAACCTTGTGGCGCGGGTTAAACGAACCATAGGGATCTTGAAACACAATCTGCATATCCTGACGTGCTTGCTGTATGGCTTGAGGCGTTCCGGGAATAATTTGGTTGCCGGAAAATAATATTTCGCCAACAGTTGGCTGCTGCAAGCCAAGAATGGTTCTGGCGAGAGTGGATTTTCCGCAACCGGATTCGCCGATTAACGCCGTGGTCTGGCCCGGAAATATCTTGAAACTCAAATCATCGATTGCTTTAAGAGGCGGCGGGCGATCAAATAGATGCTTTCGTGCGCGCGGATAAGTGACAGTAAGATTGCGCACTTCCAGTAACGGCGTTGCTTTGCCAGCGTCGGCACTAAGGACTGGTTTTGTCAGGCGCTTGGGTTGGTGTGAGGAGGCTTTTGCGAGTTGTCTGGTATATGCGTGTTTTTGCTGCCGTAGCACTTCAAGAGTTGGACCTTGTTCAACAATCTCACCTTGTTTGAGAATGGTAATGCTGTCGGCCACTTCGGCCACAACGCCCAAATCATGGCTGATGAGCAACAGACCCATTTCGTATTCATCCACCAGTGACTTCAGCAGCCTTAAAATTTTTGCCTGCACAGTTACATCAAGTGCAGTGGTCGGTTCATCAGCAATCAGTAATTTTGGTCGCATGGCGCAGGCAATGGCAATCAGCACACGCTGGCGCTGGCCACCCGATAATTGATCTGGATAGCGATTGAGTGGAAATTGCGCAGCAGGCAACCCCACATGTTCCAGAATTTCTGCGGCTTGTTCCCGCGCTTGTCTGGCATCGGAATTGCCATGCAACCGAATACCTTCGGCCACCTGATCTCCAATGGTTTTAAGCGGGTTGAGCGCGGTCATCGGTTCCTGAAAGATCATCGCTAGATCATCCCCGCGCAAATCACACATTTGCGTTTCAGAGGCCTGCGTCAGATCTTTGCCGTCAAACAAGACGCTGCCGCCTGTTTGCGAACCATTGGGCAGTAATTGCATGATGGAAAATGCAGTCATTGACTTTCCGGACCCGGATTCACCCACAATCCCACGTATTTCTCCCGGCTCGAGTGTGAGGTCGATGTCCTTCAAAATCACATCGTCACCAATGGTCAACGATAAATCCTTGATGTGGAGCAGGGGCATTAGCGAGCCCTCCGCAATCTGGGGTCAAGCGCATCACGCATGCCATCGCCCAGCAAATTGAGGCCAAGCACGGTGATAACAATCGCCAGCCCCGGAAAAATCGCCATATGGGGCGCAAAGCTCATCATGGTCTGGGCCTCAAACAACATCCGCCCCCAGCTTGGCAAAGGTGGTTGGGTGCCAAGCCCCACATAGGAAAGTCCGGCTTCAGCAAGAATACCAAGCGAAAACTGTATGGTGATTTGCACGATCAATATGTTGGCGATATTGGGAATGATATGTTCCAGCGTGATGCGGGTCTTGGATTTGCCAGCGACGCGAGCCGCCATAATATATTCGCGCGGCCAAATCGAAAGAGCCGCTCCGCGAGACAATCGCGCAAAAACCGGAATGTTGAAAATACCAATCGCAATGATTGCATTGATGGCTCCCGGGCCAAAAATTGCCGTGATAATTACCGCCGACAGCAAAGCCGGAAAGGCAAACACCAAATCATTAAAACGCATCAATGCTTCGTCAACAAAACCACGCTTGGCAGCGGCCCATGTGCCAAGCGGAACACCAATGACGACGCCTATTCCCACCGCAACCAGCGCTACCGCAATGGAATTGCGCGCACCAACCATCACCATGGAAAAGATATCACGGCCAAAATGATCTGTACCAAACCAGAAATCAGCAGAAGGCAATTTGAGTCGGTTGACGATTACAAGCTTGGTGACATCATAAGGCGTCCAGACCAGCGACAGCAGCGCCATGACAATGATAACTCCGCTTATGATAGCACCCAGCAAAAACGAACGGCTGGTCAGTGCATTTCGCAATATATGTCGCCAGCTTTCGACTTCAATATCATCGTTCATTGCTCACGCCTCCGAAGGCGTGGGTCAATCCATGCATAGGTGATATCGACCAGAAAATTGATGATGATGACACTGGCCACTAAAATGATCACTACGCTCTCGACCACAATCAAATCGCGCTGGGTGATAGCCTGAAAGACCAGCCTGCCGAGACCGGGCAGATAGAAGACGTTTTCAATAATGATGGTGCCAGCCAGAAGAAACGCAAATTGCAGCCCCATAATCGTCACCACTGGTATCATGGCGTTACGCAAGGCGTGGCTCCAAAGCGTTTGAGAACGAGTTAGCCCCTTGGCACGCGCTGTGCGGATATAATCTTCCCCCATGGACTCAATCAACGCTGAGCGCGTTACCCGTGCAAGAATGGCGGCTTGTGGCAGGGCCAGCGCAATGGCCGGAAGAAGAAGGGCCTGACACGCCGGCCATAGGCCATCCGACCATCCGGGAAAACCGCCGGCCGGAACAAGTTTCAACATCACCGCGAATACGTAAACCAACAGCAGCGCGAACCAAAAATTGGGTATGGCAATTCCGACTTGGGCAATTGCCATCGACGTGGTATCAGCCGTCTTGCCACGATGAAGCGCTGCATATAGGCCAACAGGAATTGCCACAATTGCTGAGAGAAGTAAGGCAAAAATTGCCAAGGGCAGGGAAACCACCAACCGCTCGCCAATTAGCTCCGATACAGGTACGTTATAGGTGTAGGAAGTACCAAAATCACCGCTCATCATGCCAGTGATCCAGCTTAGATAGCGGGTGAATATTGGTTGATCGAGACCCATCTGCGTGCGCAAGGCCTGCACCGCTTCCTCGGACGCGTTGAGTCCAAGCATCATTTGTGCCGGATCACCCGGCACAATTTCCAGCATGGCAAATATCACCATGGAAGCAAGCACCAGCGTCACCAAAAGAGAAGCAGCACGGCGCAGGAGAAACAGGCTCATCTATTCTCGCTCTTATAGGGTGCTGTCGCGCAGCACCCTAACTTGGTTATTTCTTCCAGCGTACCTCAGTCAAATCATTCGCCTGCACCGGAGAGTTTTCCCAAAGGCCTTCAAGATCGGCGCTCCAAACACCGGTCTTTGCGAGTTGGAACAAGAATCCATTGACTGCATCCTTCGAAAGCATTTTTTGAGCATCTCTCATCAAAGCATAACGAGCATCCGTATCGACGGTCTCATTAAGTTTTTTGATAACCGCCTGAAACTCGGCATTGTCATACTGGAAATAGTATTTCGCATTGGCGTAGATGCCAATGTCCTGCGGCTCTGTGTGGGATACGATGGATAGATCATACTCTTTTTTCTTGAAAACTTGATCAATCCACTGTGCCCATTCTACCGGAATGATTTCCAGATCAATACCGATTTCACGCAAGGAAGCTGCAACGATCTCGCCGCCGCGCCGTGCATAAGTTGGGGGTGGAAGTTTAATGGTGGCTTTGAAGCCATCAGGGAAGCCAGCTTCGGCAAGCAAGCTCTTGGCCTTTGCCACGTCATAGGGATAGGCATTGACCAAATCCACATAGGCAGGATGATGAGGCGCAAAGTGCGAACCAATCGGCGTGCCCATGCCAAACATTGCACCATCGATGATGGCCTTGCGGTCAATTGCATGGGCAATCGCCTGACGAACTTTAACATTATCAAATGGTGGCTTTTTGTTATTTGTGGAAAGAACTGTTTCCCCCTCGGTAGAACCAAGGATTACCGTAAAGCGCGGATCGGCCTGAAATTGTGGAATTGCTTCAGGGGACGGAAAGTTGGGAAACGCATCCACATCGCCCGCCAGCATAGAAGTAACCGCAGCGGCAGCATCGGGAATGATACGGAAGACAGCTTTTTTGATGGAAATCGGTTTGCCCCAATAGTCATCATTTTTTACTAGTTCAATAGAGCTACCTTTGTTCCATTTAGAAAACTTGTAGGGACCGGTGCCGACAGGTTTGGCTTTATTGCCCTCTGCACTTTCCGGAGCAACGATCACCGCATCTCCCCAGCCCATATTAAAGAGGAAGTTTCCCGCAGGAGAGGAGAGAGTGATTTTTACGGTCGCAGCATCCACTACATCAACGCTTTCAATAGCCTTGAACAAGCCTTTTTGAGCGTTGGTAGAATCTTTATCGCGCGCTCTATCCAGAGCAAATTTCACATCATCCGCATTGAAGTCCGTGCCGTCATGATATTTGACGCCGGTGCGTAATTTGAATGTGTAGGTTTTGCCATCGTCAGAAACACTCCAGCTTTCGGCCAGAGCAGGCTTCACTTCGCCATTTCGATTTATCCGAGTCAGGCCTTCAAATACATTGGCGTAAAGAACTTCATCGATAGCTGCTGCTGCACCTGCAGTCGGGTCCAGATGGGTAGGTTCCAACGCCATACCAATGGTGATCGTGTTCTTTGCTGCAAAGCTTGGGCTGGCAAACATTATTGCGCTTGCGCAAGCGGCGGCGGCAAGAAATTTAACGTGCTTTTTCATTTCAATAGCTCCCTGAAAACCTGAATAAAAACAACCTATAATCAATTTTTACGAAAAGCGAGTCCGCGTTCGGGCCTATTTTCCGTGCAATAGCGTATGCAAAGCCAAAGCCATTACTTTGGCGCTTTCTACCATATCTTCAATGATGATGAACTCGTCCGGGCGATGGGCCTGATCGAGGATTCCGGGACCATAGGCAATGCAATCATGCAAGTGACCAATGCGACTGACGTGCTTTTGATCATAGGTGCCGGGAGATATCACATATTCCGGCTCTTTTTGCATCACCTCACGAATTGCATCCGCAATGGCGCTCGGCGTCGCCTCAGAACGTTCGGTCATGTTGGGGTGTACTTCCATTATGTCTTGAATTCGATAGTCGAATTTCGGGCGTTCCCTCTTGAGTTGATCGAGAATAGATACCACCTCAGATTTCACCACATCGATATCTTCTTCAATCAAAAAGCGACGATCAATGACCATCCGACAACTGTCGGGCACGTTGGGGCTGGGTAATCCGGAAATTTCTTCGCTCTGGCCCCCATGGATGGCATTAATATTGAGAGTGGATTGTTTTGCGCCTTCTGGAACCACCGGCATATCCGTGCGTTTTCTTGCAAGTTCTGGAAACAGATTATTTTCAAAGGAATTCAGGACAGCCCCCATGTGGCGAACGGCACAATCCCCCAAAAATGGCATGGACCCATGGGCAATCTCGCCCTTGGTTTCAATTTCCGCCCACCAAACCCCGCGATGGCCCAGACAAATACGGTCCTTGTTAAGGGGTTCGGGAATGATCACATGATCGACCCGCGGCTTGGAGAAAAACCCCTTTGAGGCGAGATAGGCGACACCGCCAAATCCGCCGGATTCTTCATCCACGGTTCCAGAAATTTCAATGGCTCCACAAAAATCTGGATTGGCTGCAATATAGGCTTCAACTGCAATCATCGAAGCGGCCATGCCACCCTTCATGTCGCAAGTACCACGCCCAATAATACGGCCATCGCGTACGATGGCGGCAAACGGATCGACAGTCCACCCGTTGCCAGCTTCCACCACATCAATATGCGAATTGAAATGGACCGTAGGGCCGGGGTGCTTTCCTTCAATACGACCAACCACATTGGTTCGCGGATATTTGTCACTGTCGCCGGGCGTATCGACAGCGCGAACATATTCCACCTGAAATTTACGCGTGGTAAGCCAGTTACCCACAAATTCTGCACAGGGCACATAGGCTTCGCCCGGAGGATTAATAGTCGGAAAACGCACCAAATCCTGGGTTAGTTCCACCAGCGCCAAGCGGCGATCATCAACATTTTTATATATGATTGAATGAAGTTCTTGCATTACGAGACCGTTCCATAAGCGCGACAAACAATCAATATAAATTCGAAAAGGCTGAGTGCTTGACCTGAGCCTCACAGATTTGTTTGTAGAATACTGAACCATAACATGTTACATTTTCCCAAGGGGCAGGTTTAGTAAATGTATCGGAGTATCCTCATGAAAACCGTTTTGGCGGCGGCAATTCTGTTTTTCTCTTTTTTCTCGACACCAGCTTTTTCAGCCGCAATTGAAGCGCGTATCGATCTCTCTAGACAGGAAATGAAAGTCTATCAATATGGTCGGCTTAAACACGTCTGGAAGGTGTCCACAGCAAGACGTGGCTACAAAACGCCAACTGGCACATGGCGTCCAACCCGCATGTACCGCGAGTACTATTCAAAAAAATATTATAACTCGCCAATGCCGCATTCAATATTTTTCTATGGTGGCTATGCCATTCACGGCACCGGTTCAATTAAGAGCCTTGGTCGCCCAGCCTCCCATGGATGCATACGTTTGCACCCGGGTAACGCTCGAACATTGTTCAACATGGTAAAACGCGTTGGTCCAAGAAATGCGAAAGTTCGCATCGTTCGATAATGGTGCAGCTATACAGATGAGATTAAATTAGCGGTGCTGTTTTAGCGCCGTTTTTTTTGTTTTTGTTCATGCCAGTTTTTCATGAATTCGGGACGCCAGCGTTTATGCAACCAGAGCCATTGTTCTGGATATTCCCTGACCCAACCTTCAACAACCTCGTTCACTTTTGCGGTCAGTTTATCCACATCCACCCGACCGTTTGGCAAATAGGGAACATCGATAGGAGCTTCAATTTCCAGTCGAAACCGCCCATTGGGCAGCCTGATTGTTCGTGCTGGAAAAACCGGGCAGTCATATTGGCGGGTAAGTTTGGCAAGCAATGGGTTTGCCAAAGTTTCACGACCAAGAAAATCAACCAGCGTGCCACGGTGGAAAAATTGATCTACCAACAACCCGACCTTGCCGCCATCTTCCAGCACATTGGCAAGAGCCCATGACGCACCTGCCTTTGATGGCACTGTATGCCCCATACTGGTGGTGCGGGCAGCCAGCACGTGTTTGGCGATGAACCTGTTATTGGGTGGGCGGAACAAAGCCGTAATATTTACACCGACTGCTGCAGCGCCCACGGGGAGGATTTCCCAATTGCCCGTATGAGCCGTGAAACAAACGGCGGCACCTTTTGTATCACGTAATTTCTCAAAATGTTCTCCGCCGACAATTTCGACCCGTCCATTCTCTGGGTTTTCTGCGTCAAAATCAAACATCTTATCGAGATAGATGTATTCAGCGGCAGTGCGCCCAAGATTACCCCACATATCGCGTAAAATATTTTCGATTTCTTCGTCTGATTTTTCTGGGAATGCCAGCTTCAAATTTGTCCGGGCCAGTTTGGTTCTCGGGTAGAGCATGCCTAAGCCACGCGCGAACCGCTCTGTCATGTTGATCGCAAAATCCGTCGAAAACAATTTTAGAAAACCAATAAAGGCGAAGAACCAAGTGGCAATAATCCAATCGCGGGCGTCGCGCAGGAATATATAGGCTTTACGTAAAACTAGATCAGTTGACATGGTCACGCCCATCAAATTCAAAGATCAGGAATTTACCCGCATAATGATTTTGCCAAATACTTTGCGCGCTTCCATACGTTCAAGGGCTGAGGCAATGTCGCCGAATTCAACCTCAGAATCGATCACGGGCTTGACCGTGCCCTTGGCCAGTTTTTCCATGGCATCCGTAATGTTGCGCATGTTGCAGCCGAATGAACCAAGTAAATGCAATTGCCGCTGGAACAGCATCATCAAATTGGTTTCCGCAGAAACACCACTGGTGGAGCCGCATGTGACGAGCCTGCCACCACGTTTGAGACAAAGCATGCTGCCAGCCCATGTGTCTTTACCCACATGTTCAAACACCACATCAACGCCTTCTTTTTTCGTAATTTTACGAACGCGGCCTTCAAAGCGGTCCTCGCGGTAATTGATCACATGATCCGCACCAAGTTCGAAACATTTTTCAATTTTTTCATCTGACCCAACAGTGGTAATTACATTCGCGCCAATCTTCTTGGCAAGCTGGATTGCAGCGGAACCAATACCCGAACCACCGGCATGAACCAATACTGTTTCACCAGAAAGCAATTTAGCGTTGTCGAACAACATGTGTTCCACCGTACCAAATGTAACCGGTGCAAGGGCTGCAGCTACATCGCTCAGTCCAACCGGCGCTTTGATTAAATTTCTTGCGGGCATGTTAGCGAGATCGCAGGCATAGCCGTTTAAATGAAAGCCGTGAACACCTCCTGGGTGTTCGCAATGATTATCCCGGCCATCGCGGCAAGGGCGGCAAACACCGCAAGTCGGCGCACCATAAATTGCCACCAGATCGCCAATTTGCAAACCGCTAACGCCGGCTCCAATTGCCACGACCTCACCGGAAGCCTCAGCCCCCACAGTCATCGGTAGATTACGCTTGGCAAAAGCCATACCGCGCCAGCCCCAAACATCAATATGGTTGAGGGCAACCACACGGATTTTCATTTGCACCTCGCCCTGACCTGGAGGGGGAGGAGGGGCAATATCGGTTACCGCAACCCTGCGGTCGGAAATAAGCTGAAGCGCGCGCAATTGAATTATCCTGACTGAAGTGAAAGTTGTAAGGCTTTTACGCCACGTCGCGACCAAATACCAGACATGCATTTTGACCGCCAAATCCGAACGAATTGGATAATACCGTGGCAACATCCGCATCCCGTTTCACGTTGGCCACCACGTCAAGTGGAATATCCGGGTCCGGGTTTGCGTAATTGATCGTTGGCGGAATCACGCCTTCGCGCATGGTAAGCAGCGAAAACACCGCTTCCACAGCGCCACCGGCGGTCAGTGTATGCCCGATCATCGATTTGTTGGATGAAATTGGTATGGAGTGAATTTTCTCACCGAATACGGCTTTCAGATTGTTGTATTCCATGCGGTCATTTTCCGGCGTAGACGTGCCGTGTGCATTGATATAATCAACCGAATTATCTGTGATTCCTGCGTCTTCAAGACCGGCACTCACCGCCCCAATAACCGGCATGCCGTCAGGGCTAGTGCGGGTGCGGTGGAAACTATCAGCTTTTTCACCGACACCGCGGACAACACCAAGGACATTGGCACCACGCGCGGTTGCATGTTCCAGAGTTTCCAGAACCAATGTGCCTGAACCTTCGGCCATAACAAAACCATCGCGGTCTTTGGAGAATGGTTTTGAAGCTTTTGACGGATCATCATTAGCCGTGGTCAGTGCAGAAAGAAGCGAAAAGCGGATAAGGCCCTCAGCCGTCACCGAACCATCGGAAGCCACACAAAGGGCTGCTTCACTATCGCCACGACGCAGGGATTCAATACCTTGTTGAATTGCCGTGGCACCAGATGCACATGCAGTAGAAAGCGAAATCGGCAAGCCTTTTGTGCCATACTTCTCAGCCAACCGGAACGCAATCGTACCAAGTTGAACCAGGTCGTGTGTTTTTTCGTATTTTTTAGCGCGCGCACTGGAGAGCAGGGCGTCATATCCGGTTTCATCGCCCTTATAATCATCCAGAATTGCAAAACGGTGTTGCCATTCAAGTTCAACTGGAGGAGCTGCAAAATAAAGTGGACCGGGGAAGCTGCCCTGATCAAAACCTGCCATTGCCAACGCTTCATCCGCTGTCGCATCTGCCATGGCATAGGAAATTCCGGGAGCTGAAATTTCTTCAGGCTCCATAAAGTTCACAGTACCTGCAATAACCGTGCGCAAACCTTCGGTGGAAAATCGGTCAACTTTGGTAATGCCCGATTTGCCCTTGGTAAGCGACGCCCAATTGTCTTTCACGCCCCGCCCAAGAGATGTGACAACGCCATAACCGGTGACAACGATAATGGGTCTTCCCTTATGATCCGTATAAGAATTGGCCATTGAACTTCTCCTTATGTTTTTTCCAGCAGAGCCATGCCTTCGCCGAGGCCATGGCTGACAGCAGTAACAAGAATGGACGATGGCGGCGCACCTACAGGTTTCTCAACATCTTCAAATGGAGGGTAAAACCCGTCATTCTTAAGAGCAAGGGCTGCAAGAGCTACACCTGCCGGGAAATTGGCTTCCAGCGGTTGGCCAATCTCGGTGCCGTGCGCGCGGATAGCAACGTCGTCGCCCAGCGCCTCCCTCAAACTATCAAATTCCAAATTAGTAATGCCTGAAACACCCGATGCCCCAGAAATTACGGCATTAGTGCCGGCAGCTTTTGCGCCAAGTTTCTCAATGATTTCGTGCAGGCGTGATTTAGTTGCTTCATCATCTGATCTTCGGCCAAGGTCAGAGGCAACGCCGCTGAGTTTTGCGTAAGGTGTTGCACCACGTGCGCGGGCGTGCTCGGCATCTTCCAGCACAAGAAATGCACCAACACTGCCCAGCGCCATGCCGCCATCTCCAGATTGGCGTTCATTGATACCGGCAAATCCACCTTCGCCTCTTTTCATGCCGCTAAAGATTACATGACCGAGTTCATGGGGAACGATCGCATCTGGCCGATCTGCATGATACGAACCACCCACAAGCAAATGCGTGCTTTGCCCAGCTTGAATGCGTGCAAGAGCATTTTCAATCGCGGTAACACCGGAGGACTCTTCGCCCATATAGGTGCGTGAAGAACCGGTAACCTTGTGAACGATTGAAATATTACCAGCCAGAAGGTTAGACAATTGCGCCAGAAAAAGCGTAGGGCGCAAATCATTCGGCAAACGTTCAAGAACCAGTTTTTCCCGATCATTATGCCCAATGGCCTCAGCCATGATTGAATTATCAACTTCGATATCGCGTTCGCCGCCCCCAGCTGCCACCACTAAATCCATGGTGGAACAAAGTTCGGTGTTGTCTTTTATCCCGGCATCATCCAAAGCCAACCCTGCTGTGTAGGTGCCAAGGCGTTGCCAGTTTTCCATTTGACGAACGTCGCCGCGCTTCGAAATTTGCGCCGACCAGTCCAATTCAGGAATGGGATGGATGCAATAGGGGTGGAATTTTTCACATTCAACAATCGGTTCAGGCGCTTTGTCTGCACTGAGTTTTTGCCAAGTAAGCTCGGCGCCTTCGCCGTGGCAGGAAACAAAACCAACACCGGTGATCCATACTTCACGCTGTACCTTGGTCGTCATAAAGATATTCCGTCTAAATCTGTTTGAACGAATCTGTCATTGGGAGTTTGACAGCCTTGCCATTTCTAGCGGATTTAATGACCGATAACAGCAAAAATATGATGTATTAAGCCTGCACTCACAAATCAGGTGGCAGCAAATTTCATTTCCGCAACCTGTTGCTTGATATTTTCCTGCAAATCTTCACTTGGAAAAGGCATAATGGTGAAGGTCAGTTGCGCATTGGCAATGCGTTTTCCTTCTGAACGAATTTCCGCTTTGGTTACCACATAGCCGGAACCCTCGTGATGTAGTGTCGCTTTGATGTCAAGTTTGGTATCCGGGCCAACAAAATCACGTAATTTCGCATCCTTGACCATAGCCAGCAGAGGGATTTTGGCGAAATCAATTGTATGCATGATCAATATGCCGGAGGCCTGCGCCATGGTTTCAATCATTAATACGCCGGGGACCAGAGGATGACCAGGGAAATGGCCTTCAAAGACAGTGCTGGTTTTCGGCACGGTACATGAGGCCTCAATGACTTTTGCTTCAAGATCGACATTTGATATTTTGTCGAGCATCTGAAAATATTCAAGCTGCATGGCAATTCATTTCTGCACTTAGATTTTTAAAAACTAAAAAACAAAGGCCCCACAATTGCGGGGCCAAATAAATGCACTCAAAAATTGAAAGCTGTTTAGCCTTTGGCAGCAACCAGTTCGTCAATTTTTGCGCACAGATTCTTCATTACGAAATATTCTTCTGTGGAAGCTTTCCCATCATTGACTTCCTGAGTCCAGCTTTCGAGAGGAATTTTGATTCCAAAATCCTTGTCGATTGCAAAAACGATATCAAGGAAATCGAGGCTGTCTATGCCCAAATCGTCAATAGTATGGCTTTCTTGTGTGATTTCTTCACGCGGAATTTCACTGGTTTCTGCTATGATATCAGCTACTTGATTAAAAGTGTCAGACAATTTATCTGCCTCATTGTTTAGTTTCAATTAATTCTACACCGGGGGCGTCTGGTTGCATAGAATATTGATTGAATATGCCCAAAAATATAATCTCGGACACAAGACCCGAAAACTCAACGCGCTTTTATCTAGACTGGCGCAAATTGTCCAGCCTATTGTCAGCAAAATATCAAAGCTTTGGAGAATGAATTATGGGCCAGCAGAATACAAAACCGAAAACGCATATTTCAAAAACCCAAATAATTGGAATAATCGGTGTCGGCCTAATGGGACGTGGCATAGCCATAAATGTTCAAAAGCAAGGTTGGGATATCGGTTTTCTGGATCACCCCGGCAACCAACCAACAGTTGATTTAGAGAACGCGGGAGCCAAAAAACACTCCTCACTCGCTGAACTGGCAAGCGCAAGCGATGTCATCGTTCTTTGCGTAACTGGCACGCCCCAAGTCGAAGCAATAATGGCAGGCGAGGGCGGCCTGTTGGCCAATATTAACTCAGGTGCATTCATTATCGATTGCTCCACCGCTATCCCCAATTCGACCATCGCACTGGCAAAGCAGGTGAAAGGGATAGGTTGCACAATGCTTGACGCCCCAATGACGCGCACCGCAAAGGAAGCCGCGGAAGGAAGACTCAATTTGATCGTTGGCGGCGATAAAGAGGCTTTTGAATATGTGCACCCTCTGTTGGAAGCATTCGCAGAAAACATTTCATATGCAGGCGCTTCAGGGGCAGGGCATAAAATGAAATTGCTGCATAACTATGTGTCGCTGGGCTTCTTGGCCGTTTTGGGAGAAGCTGCTGCATCTGCAAAACGAGGTAACGTGGACCCCAAAATATTCACGGATATTCTTGCGTCAGGTGGTGGTGCCAGCGTTGCGTTGGAACGAATGAAACCATTCATTGTTGAAGGTGACAATACCGGCCTGCAGTTTTCTATTGCCAATGCCTGTAAGGATATCGGCTATTATCTCCAAATGGCAGAGGATTTGGGAGCAACAACCAATGGTGCCGAAGGTTTGATTGCCACATTTGAAGAAGCGTTGGAAAAGTCCAATGATCAGGCCTATGTGCCGGAAATTGCAGATATCCTATCGAAATAAAAAATCCCGGCGTATCAATTAAGATGCGTCGGGATATCATTTGCAAAATTTTGGATCAAACTAACCCTGCACAACGTCTTGTCGTTGAACGCCGAGGCCTTCAATGCTTAATTCCATCACATCACCAGGCTTCAAATAGACCGGAGTTGGTTTAATACCCATACCAACACCTGGAGGTGTTCCTGTTGAGATCACATCACCTGGATGAAGGGTCATCAACTGGGAAAGGTGGGAAACAATTTGAGCTACATTGAAAATCATGGTGGAGGTATCGCCAGTCTGCATCCGCTTACCGTTCACATCCAGATGCATGGCAAGGTTGCAGGTATCACCAACTTCATCACGAGTTACCATCCATGGGCCGGTCGGGCCGAATGTGTCGCAGGATTTGCCCTTGGTCCAGTTGCCTGACAATTTGGTTTGAAAATGACGCTCTGAAACATCATTGATCACGCAATATCCGGCGACATATTGGTCAACGTCCGCTTCGTCCACATATTTTGCAGCTTTACCAATGACAATGCCAAGCTCCACTTCCCAGTCGGTGCATTTGGAATTACGGGGAATTTCCACATCATCATTAGGGCCAACAATTGCTGAATTTGCTTTCATGAACAAAATCGGATGTTCCGGGATTTCAGCACCGGTTTCTGCGGCATGGTCTGAATAGTTAAGACCAATGCACATAAATTTACCGATATTGGCAACGCAAGCGCCAAGACGCACAGAGCCATCCACTTCAGGCAAGCCACTTAGATCAATCGCCGCGATTTTTGCCAGAGATGCATCAGATAGATTATCACCGGTCCAGTCATCAACATGCGCAGACAAGTCACGTATCGTGCCATTATCGTCCAAAATTCCGGGTTTTTCCTGCCCCACATCGCCAAAACGCAACAATTTCATGTGACTTCCTCCATCAATATTACAATATTAGGTTGGTTAACTTGGTAACCGAGATGGCAGCCTACGCAAAGGCTTTTTTGGCAAAATTTGCGTTTTATAAGACTCTTGGTAAAAATAAAAATCATGCTTATCTTAACTGTGAGAGAAAACTTGATAGATTGGCAACAGTTTTTCATGCATAATGGCAAAAGCCTAAATCCGTACCGTTCCCACATGGATAAAGATTATGAATATCGAAGTAAAATCATCAAATTCCGTAACAGCGACCAAAGCAGCCCTTGGCCGCATTGCGAAAATTGTTACCAATGACGCTGGTGCAAACGCTCTGCGCGTTGCCGTTGAAGGTGGTGGTTGCTCAGGCTTTTCATACAAATTTGATCTGGTAAACGAGCAAAACGACGACGATTTCCTAATTGAGGGAGAAGGCGGCAAGATTTTAATCGATTCCATGTCCATGATCTATATGGGCGGCTCGGAAATCGATTTTGTTGATGATTTGATGGGGCAATCCTTTCAGGTCAACAATCCAAACGCAATTGCCAGTTGTGGCTGCGGTACCAGCTTTTCGGTTTAATCTCTGAATGGCGCAATATCTTTCTCTCATCGCTCTGGTCGTGCCGGATTATGATAAAGCGATTGAGTTTTACGTAAATACTCTGGGCTTCAACCTGATCGAAGACACGCCGCAAGGCGATGGCAAGCGGTGGGTTGTAGTGGCCCCACCCGGCAGTCGGGAAACCCGGATTCTATTCGCACTGGCGGTAAATCATGCGCAAACTACCAGTATTGGAAATCAGACAGGAGGGCGGGTGTTCCTGTTTTTACACACAGATGATTTTAACCGTGACTATGAGAATATGAGCCAATTGGGCGTTGTTTTTGAAGAAAACCCACGAAACGAACCTTATGGTCAGGTCGCTGTCTTTCGCGACCCCTTTGGGAATCGCTGGGATTTAGTTCAATTTAGCGCTGGTAACCATTAGCCAAATTACCTATCTAAACGGTAGAAGAATGCTTGCGATACGCGGCCTATACGGGCTATATTGCGGCAAATGCAGCGTACGAGGATTGGTGCTGCGCATTAACAATATTGGTATTGGAGTATTAAGATGGGACAAATTGGTATTTGGCAAATTGTGATCGTAGCCGTGGTTGTGGTCTTGCTTTTTGGTCGAGGAAAGATCTCTGACTTAATGGGCGATGTTGCCAAGGGCATTAATTCCTTCAAAAAAGGACTGAAGGAAGAAGACAAAGCGGTTGCAGATGCAGCTGACTCTATCGAAGCCAAAGCTTCTGATGTGGTTGTAGAAGCCAAGGACAAAACCAGCGCCAGCTGAATTGCTCTTTTAATTGACAGGCTTCCGCCACCGTTGCGGCAGCTTGTGATTTTCCTCATTCGGCGGATGTAGCCTTGTTTGATATTGGTTGGACAGAAATGCTGGTGGTCGCCTGTGTGGCGATTATTGTTGTAGGGCCTAAAGACCTGCCAAAAATGCTGCGCTCCGTGGGTAAAACCATCAAAAAAGTGCGCGGTATGGCGGGCGATTTCCAACGCCAGTTCAATGATGCTTTGAAAGAGTCCGAGCTGGACGAGCTCAAAGACGATGTCATGAACAGCCAGACTTTTGCGCCGGTGGCAGATGCCAAGAAGGCGATGGAAGATTTTAAAAAGAATGTTGGTGAAAACGTTTTTGATAAGGTCGACGATAAAACTCCCGACACAAATGCCGTGGCCGAACCCGCGATTCTAAAAAAGAGCGCCACCCAAAAGAGCGCCACCCAAAAGAGCGCCACCCAAAAGAGCGCCACCCAAAAGAGCATTGCCAAAAAGAGCGCTACCAAAAAAACGCTGGCGAAAACCAAGCCTGCTGCTAAAAAAGCAACGACTAAACCCGCAGCAAAGAAACCGGCAGCAAAAACTGCAACCAAACCTACCACCAAGAAGGCCGCTGCCAAGCCTGCCGCAAAGAAAGCTGCTCCTCGCAAAAATACAGCCGCTGTAAAAGATACCGTAGGTCAGCAAACCAAAAGCAGTTCCGTCAGAAAACCAGTCCCTAAGAAACCTGCTGCAAAAGCCAAGGACGCCACCACATGAGTGAGGAAGCTCTGGAAGACAGCAGCGCTCCGCTGGTTGAACATCTGATTGAATTGCGTCAGCGTCTGGTGCGAGCCCTGATTGCTGTCGCCATATTCTTTGTAATTTGTTTCATCTTCGCCGATCAGATTTTTGATATCTTGGTTATTCCGTACGAACGGGCTGCGAGCGAAGGGGCTGAGTTAAAATTGATCTATACCGCGCCGCAAGAATATTTCTTCGTGCAACTGAAAATTGCCTTGTTTGGTGCCTTTTTTATTGCTTTCCCGGTGATCGCTACGCAGATATATAAATTCGTAGCCCCCGGCCTCTATAAAAATGAAAAATCAGCCTTTCTGCCATTCTTGATTGCTACCCCGATTCTGTTCTTACTGGGCGCATGTCTGGTGTTCTTTGTGGTTATGCCGCTGGCTATGGGTTTCTTTTTGTCTATGCAAACTACCAGTGAGACCAGCCGAGCAACCATTGAATTGTTGCCAAGGGTGAGCGAATATCTCGGACTGATCATGACGCTGATCTTTGCATTCGGTTTTGTATTCCAATTACCTGTGGCATTGTCTCTACTGGCAAAAGCAGGCCTTGTTACCGCTGATGGTCTTAAGGACAAACGTAAATACGCGGTTGTGATGGCATTTGTCGCTGCGGCCATTTTGACCCCGCCCGATCCAATCAGCCAGTTAGGCCTTGCGATTCCTACATTGCTCCTCTACGAACTTTCTATTATTTCTGCGCGACTCATTGAAAAGAAACGTGCTGAGCAGGAAGCTGAAAGAGACCGGGAAAATGATGAAGACGTCGACTTGTCGTGATGTTCAATAGCCATCGTTAGGGTGTTGCCGGTTCTTCCGGTTTCGCAAGTTTCTTCACGTATATAATTCGGAAAATAAAACAATGTTTGATATCAAAAGGATTAGGGAAAATCCCGAAGAATTTGACGCAAAATTAGCCATGCGCAAACTGGAGCCAATGGCTGCGCAATTGATTGTGCTGGACGAAAAATACCGCGCTTGTATCAGTGAAATTCAAGAATCTCAGACCCGCCGCAATGCTGCCTCCAAGGAAATCGGCAAGGCAATGGGCGCCAAGGATTTTGAACTGGCGGAAAAATTGAAAGCAGAAGTTTCTGCAATCAAGGAAACCATGCAGGCAAACTCCGATGCCGAACAGGCGCTTGGCGGTAAACTGCGTGATACGCTGGCAACTATTCCAAACCTGCCTCTGGATGACGTGCCCATAGGTGCAGACGAATCTGATAACGTATTCAAACACGCATTCGGGCAAAAACCACAATTTAGCTTCCAACCCAAAGAACATTACGAATTGGGCGAAAACCTCAATCAGATGGATTTTGACAAAGCCGCCAAGCTTTCCGGCAGCCGCTTTGTGGTACTCAACAATGCGATTGCACGGCTTGAACGCGCTCTTGGACAGTTCATGTTGGACACACATACAAGTGAGCATGGTTATGCCGAAGTTTCTCCACCGCTATTGGTGCGTGATGAAGCATTGTTTGGCACGGGCCAGCTTCCAAAATTTGCAGAAGATCTATTTCAAACTACCGATGGGCGCTGGCTAATTCCAACGGCCGAAGTGCCCCTTACAAATCTGGTGAGCGGTGAAATTCTGGAACAGGCCAACCTACCGATCCGCTATACAGCACTTACCCCCTGTTTCCGTTCAGAAGCGGGCTCAGCCGGTCGTGATACCCGTGGCATGCTGCGCCAACATCAGTTCTGGAAAGTGGAACTGGTTTCCATAACTGATGCGGAATCTTCCGTTGAAGAATTGGAACGCATGGTTGGTTGTGCTGAAACCATTTTGAAAAAACTCGAATTGCATTATCAACTGATGACACTATCAACCGGCGATCTGGGCTTTGGTGCCAAAAAGACATACGACATTGAAGTATGGATGCCGGGTCAGGACGCCTATCGCGAGATATCTTCCTGCTCTGTTTGCGGGGATTTTCAGGCACGCCGCATGAATGCGCGTTACCGTGGTGAAAATGGTATTCACCACGTCCATACATTGAATGGCTCGGGCATAGCGACGGGCAGGGCGCTGATTGCTGTGATGGAGAATTATCAGAACGAAGATGGTTCGATCACAATACCTGATGTGTTACTGCCATATATGGGTGGTATCACGCGAATTGAAAAACTGGATTAAACGGAAATCATAATGCGAATTTTATTGACCAATGATGATGGTATCCATGCACGCGGTCTCGTCAGCCTCGAAAAAATTGCCCATGAACTCAGCGATGATGTCTGGGTTATTGCGCCAGAGACCGATCAAAGCGGCCTCGCTCATTCACTCACGCTAAACGATCCGCTTCGCTTGCGCCAAATCGAGGACAAAAAATTTGCCCTCAAAGGCACACCAACGGATTGCGTTATCATGGGTATTCGAGAGTTGATGGATAGCCCGCCTGATCTGGTGCTGTCCGGTGTCAATTCCGGTCAAAATATTGGCGATGATGTAACCTATTCGGGCACCGTCGCTGGTGCCATGGAAGGTACATTGCTGGGCATTCGTTCAATTGCGTTGTCGCAAGCCTATAACTGGGCGGAAGGTATGCGTGCTGTGCCATGGGAAGTTTGTGAAGCCCACGCCCCGGCAATAATCACCAAATTACTCGAAACGGAATTTCCGGACAAATCCTTTGTGAATGTCAATTTTCCAAATTGCGGTGTTGATGAAGTTACAGGCATTGAAGCAACCAGACAGGGTGTGTTTACCTATGGTCTCTCGATGGAGAAACGCCACGATGGTCGAGGCTTCCCCTATTACTGGCTACGATTTGGTCGCGATGTCCCCGATCAAAAGCCTCACGCAGACATTACTGCTCTTCAGGAAAACCGGATTTCCATCTCGGCCTTGCAGCTTGATTTGACCAATGAGGCATTCAGGTCCAGTCTAGAGACATTATTTTCTGAAAAGTAAGAACCATGTCCGTCAATAGAGACAACAAGGAAGCCTTGGGCGCATTTCTCCTGCGCCTGCGCTCCAAAGGCATTACTAACCACCGTGTGTTGTCAGCCTTTGAAAAAATCCCACGCCGGAATTTTGTCCCTATCATTTATGTAGACGAGGCCTATGCTCGGGGGCAAATGCCGATTGAGTGTGGGCAAACCATGGCGCCCGCAGATCACGTAGCCAAAATACTCAATTATCTGGAATTGGAGCCATCCCACCGCGTGCTAGAACTCGGCACTGGGACGGGATATCAAACTGCACTTTTATCCACCCTTACCAGCAAGGTCACCAGCATAGAGCGGTTTCGCACATTGCATGAAAAGGCGGGAATTCGGCTTGAGAATCTGGACATTGAAAACGTGATACTGCGTCTTGGCGATGCCACCAATCCCAGTCAGGACTGGGGTATGTTTGACCGTATCATCGCCAATTGTTCATTTTCCGAGCCGCCAAAGGAGTTTTTGGATACGCTGGTTTCTGGTGGGGTACTGATTGCTCCGGTTGGGCCACCGGATGGTGTGCAAAAAATTGGAAAATTCCTAAAAATCGGTTCACGCTTCGAAATATCAGAATTAATGGAAATCAGGACCCAGCCATTCTTGTCTGGAATTTCATCAACAATTTGATGCAGGCCTTGCAGCCAGCGGTATTAGGCGCCGTTTAATTTCAAAATTCACAGCTCCTTTAACTCTCCAGTAATATTAATGGTTTTTAATACTCTGCATTAGTTCCACTAAAGCGAGTAGCTGATATGCGTCCATCATTGTTGCGTCATCGCACCAGATATCTGACCCAAGCAGTGTTTTTGCTGCTCGTTTCCGGCATTGCTACCGGGTGTAGTTCAGGTTTTTCCAGATTTAACGGAGCGAGTTTGCTGGATGCTGCGCCTCAAGGTGCCGTATCGAGTAACGCATATCCCGGTGATCTCGACGCGACGACAACATCTTCCGTTGGTGGACGTATGTCTCCTGCAAGTGCTGTTGCGCCAAGGGCATTGGCCAACACACCGCGCGCAGCGTATTATCATAAAGCTGAACCAACATATGTAGCGCCAATTGCGCAAACTCAACAACAAGCATATCCGTCAACTTATTCACCACCGATTCCCGACTATCCGCGTCGTTTGAAGGTTGAGAAAAGCTCGTTGCCCGCTCCATCAAAATCTGCGTCCTCCAGCCGCAATTTGGATTTGATGAATACTTCTTCAGTCCAGCAGAAATCTTCTGCCCGGATCATGCGTTCAACAAAACAAGCCCGTTTGACGCCCGCGTCAGGTGTCGGTGCCCCGCAGCCAATTGGCAAAGGTGGTTGGAATGGCATTGGCGGTAATTTTGTTACGTTAAGAAGCGGAGAGACATTATATAATATCTCAAAACGCTACGGCATTCCGGTCAATGCTTTGATGAAAGCAAACAATATTGCTAGCCCGGATTCCGTCGAGGCGGGGCAACGCATTATGATACCCAGCTATGCGTATTCATCGAGCGCTCCCGTTTCTGCGCCCGATCATAACGTTAGAACAAGAACGTCAGCATCACGCACTGGTATAGTCAGTAAAACTAAACGTGTGAGGATCGTGCCAATACGCCGTCCACAAGTGGCCGGAACAAATACGAAGTTTTCCAAACCTGATACATCCATCGTTACAGGTTCCGTCAATTCAGGTGACGCTTATGTGGTTAAAAGTGGCGATAGCCTGTCGGGAATTGCCGCCCGAAATAGAGTGAGCCTCGCTGCGTTGAAATCACACAACAAGCTCAAAGGTTCTTCAATTAGAATTGGCCAAAAACTGCGTATTCCATCAATTGGCAAGTCGGTCAAAATGGCCAAAAGCAATGATGGTTTCGGAGTGGATCCAATTGTTACCGGATCAGTCAAGAAACAATCTGGCTCTGCCAAGAAGCAAATAAAAATCGCATCAAATGCGCCAGCACCAAAACGCACTGGCATTTCAAATTTCAGATGGCCGGTACGTGGACGCGTCATCAAGAAATTTAATAGTAAAAGCGGTGCAGTGAAGAATGACGGTATTGATATTTCCGTACCTGAGGGAACCGCAGTCCGTGCGGTTGAGAATGGTGTCGTTCTATATGTGGGCGAAGGTGTAACGAAATATGGTCGGTTGGTTTTGATACGCCATGAAGATGGTTGGGTATCTGCTTATGCCCACAATAAATCCTATGAAGTTTCCAAGGGTGATCCTATCCGACGCGGCCAAATCATCGCTCGCTCAGGTCGTACAGGTACGGCAAGTCAGCCAAAGTTGCATTTTGAATTGCGCAAAAATTCGAAACCAGTAAACCCGTTAAAACATCTGGGCAGCGCCTGATTATTTGAAGTCGGGTTTTAGATTGGCGATGAAACTATTATAGCGATCAGGCGTTTCAATGGTATAGGCAGTTTTTGCCGATGCGAATTCTGTACTATTTTTTGCAGACATTGTAGCTTTATGAAGCCGTTCAACTTCGAAAAATTCTTCTGATTCAACGAAATCTGCATCTCCAATGACAGCGAACAATGGTTCCGGCTTGCTTTTGCCTTTGAGAGGGATAGAGCCCGCCTCAAGTAACGCCAAATCGCCACAGCCGTTTGCTGTGGAACTGGAAACCAATAGAGGCCAACCAACAGTTTTACAGGAAGATTCAATCCGTGATGCGACGTTCACTGTGTCCCCAATAACAGAATAATCAAAGCGCACATGAGAACCCATATTGCCCACGCACCCTTCACCAGTGCAGATACCAATCCCGATCTTTATATCGCCCAAATTTAAATTAGCCGATTTGAATCCAAATGCATCTTCCGCATTCATCTTTTCCATCGCTTCCAGCATCTTCAGCGCAGCGATGGTGGCTTTTTTTGGATGATCGGCCACATCCAATGGTGCATTCCAAAAGGCCATGATGGAATCGCCAATATATTTGTCGATCGCACCTTCATGTTCCAAAATAATTTCGGAAAGTGGCGAAAGCAACTTGTTGAGGAATGTCACGAGTTCCTCCGGAGAGAGTTTTTCGGAAATTGGCGTGAATCCGCGAATATCCATAAACATAATGCTCAAATTACGCACTTCACCACCAAGCTTCAGGTCTTCCGGTGATTTTTCAAGTTTGCGCAACAAATCCGGTGCCAGATAACGCTGGAATGCAGAACGTACAAAACGTTTTTCTTTTTCCGTGAATGCGAAAAGTAACGCGGTGGCCAGCATATAGATGCCGGCACAAGTGAGAAGCGGAAACACAGGATCCAACAATAGTCCATACCAGGAAAACGCAAACCAACTGGTTGCAGCAATAAGCACTCCAAAGAGGAGACCAATCAAGGCGGAGGTGAGCGCCCCCACAAAAGGAAGAATAGTAACGATCAGGGCGGTAACACCGATCATAGTCACGATCTCAGCACCGGTGGCCCAGTCAGGACGCCTGAGGTAACTCTCGGCAAGAATCTGATCAACAATCTGCGCGTGGATGGAAACGCCGGGAACCTCTTCACCCAAGGCATTGGTTCTGATGTCCTCGAGACCGGTAGCCGATGTGCCGATAAATACGATATGACCAGAAAACAATTCGGATAGTTCTTCGGCAGATTTCGTTAAGACTTCGTGGGCCGGTATGTAACGGCTGGGAACGGGCCTTGTGTAGTAGAGTTGTAGTTGGCCATTGGATGTAACCGGAATGGCATAGGTACCAACTTTCACATAGGTTAGCGCCAACTCTCCAGCCTTAATCTCCCCGCTAGCAGAATTTGTTTTAAGCAAAAAAGATTTCGACTGAGTGGCAACACGCAACGCTTCAAGGCCAAGGTTCGGATACTTCTTGTCACCATCAGCAAAAAACAATGGAATGCGTCGGATAACGTCATCGCGGTTTGTTGGGTCTACATTGATTGTACCAAGCCCTGCAGCGTGATCTTGAATGGAACTAAGATTGGCAATTATTTTTTGGGTTTTAGGCAAAATGTCCTTCGGATCATCGCCTAATATTGCATATCCACTTTTTTCAATAGCAAGATTTACGTCAGTCCCGGCCGAAACGTACATTGCTAGGACAGTTTTCTGTTTTTCAATGGCTCGTCCAAAAATGACGTCGTTATCAGGCAGGTCGGCCAATCGAGATTTTAGGCTTTTGAGTTCAGGAAAATTATCCAGTAGTATTCGTTCAATGATGTTTTTTGGGTTTGTTCGGTCCGGTTCTGAAAAAATTACATCAAACGCCAATACAGCGCTGCCTGCTTCACGTAACTTGTCAGTCAGCTCAGCCATTTTTGTTCGTGGCCACGGCCATTGGCCCAGTTTTGCAATGGAAGCTTCATCTATATCCACAATGCGGATAGGAAACTCAGTAGCAGCGCGCGGCTTAAACTGTTGATAAGTATCGAAGGTAATATCCCTGAGTGAGGCCATGACAGCGTAATCAGCCAGTCGCAACTGTCGGGCCAGCACGAGCGCAAGCAGGCAAAGGATCAAAACCACAAATGTTTTGTTACGAAACACGCGAATCATAATCTAAATATGCGTTTTTACAGGGTTAAAGATAGAAAAATCTGGATTTCACTATCCTTTGAATGGGCCTATACGGCTGGCCTAGATTAACCATAGTGATAGTAAGCATAGCATTGCCACATTGTTTTTGTTATATAAACCTTGTTGGGGCGTCTAATTTGTTAGTGCAAACGTTAATAATCGTTAATTTTGTGATGGTTTATGCGTGTTGGATAGGCGGTACGAAGTGAAAAATTTGAAGTCTACTTCTTGTGCATTCGGAATTTGTTTCTTTGGAAGTCTTTTGGGAAGCGCGTTGGCTGTGGAGCAGCCGGTGGGTTCTGCGATTGTAATCAAACAAAATGTTACGGGTTTTGGAAATGATGGCGCACGTAATTTGCGTGTATCTGATGCAGTATACAGAAATGAAGAAATTTCCGCAGCCAGTAAATCCCATGGCGAACTCGAATTATCTGACGGTTCCAAGATTATTGTTGGAGAAAATTCCGTTGTCTTATTGGATGAATTTGTCGTAGGCGAAGGTGGTTTTAAATCTGGCACAATCAAAGTCGTTAAAGGCGCATTCCGTTTTGTAACTGGCAGGTCTACAAAAAAAGGTACATTTACAGTAACCACGCCACGGGCAACCATCGGTGTGCGGGGAACTTTTTTTGACGTATATATTGGGGGCGGCAAAGAGACGGTTGTCTTGTTCCGTGGAGAAGTTCGTGTGTGCAGCAAATCAGGATGTATAACTGCCCGCAGATCCTGTGATGTTATTGAAATTGACCCTGCCGGAAACGTTGCAAAAGCCCCGTTTTTTGGGAGTAACAGGGCCGATAGTTCTGAGCGCGACTATAATTTAGTGAGCAATCAACGCCGGTTCACCAAACCGCTGCGCGCACCCAAAGTTCTATGTAATGCACGCGCTGCGATGGAATCTCTGAACCCAGCCGGGAATGAAAACCTGGGTGGTAATGATGGTTTCGGCCCAAGGGGCGGGGGAGATGTTGTTGGTTCAACTGACAATGGAAAATCAGGACGCGACGCTTATGACTAACAAACTGCACACCTGCGCAGGGTGAATTCCAATAATTTGCAACTTCAATTACAGCTTAATAACATCGCCCTCACGGGCAATACCGCTTTTTGGCAATGTTTTTTTGATTTCCGCTTCAATCATATCAAGTTCATCATCCACGCGAAATGGCATGTGATGATACGCAAGATAGGCACCTGCATTGGCTGCTTTGCAAAGACGCACACCTTCTTCAAAGGTTGAGTGTCCATAGCCAATAAAATCTGGAAATTCTTCATCTGTCAGGCTGCTATCGTAAATAAATAAATCCACATCCCGGATCAAATTCACAATACTCGCATCTATCTCGCCAGGGATGCTTTCCGTATCCGTCACATAGGCAAAGGAACGCCCATCATAGTCAATCCGGTATGCGGTAGCACCGCCCGGATGATTAAGAGGAATAGTTGTAATTTTGATATCCGGTGTCAGATCAATGGCAACCCGTTCATCGACCAACAGATATTCGACATCTGCGGTGAATACGTCCGGGCCAACCGGAAAATAGGGCGTTCGCATTAATTGTTCGACGGTTTCTCTGGTAGAGGAACTGCCATCCAACTTGCCACACCAGACCCTGATCTTGAAACCGTCTGAAAAGAAAGGGGCAAAGAATGGAATGCCTTCCATATGATCATAGTGAGCATGAGTAAGAAATAGGTCGATCTTCCCGTCCATACAATTACCACACAGCTTGCTGCCAAGTTCACGTATGCCCGTGCCCGCATCAAATATGATAGTGTGATCGCCACACCGTACTTCGGTGCAGTTGGTGTTGCCACCCGTGCGTTGAAATTGAGGCCCGGGTGCTGGAAGCGTCCCTCGGGTCCCCCAAAAGGTGATGGAAAATTCTTGTTTCATTGCACCGCTCAAGATGAACATGTCCTGCTGTGATAATTTGTACTTTGCATTAGCCCGCCTGCAATTTAAGTTGTTGGCGTGCTTCACTCAACTCTGCCGTGGTTTTGCTCAATCGTAAGGCAAGCTCTCGCATAACTTCAATACCAAGCTGCGGTGCATCTTCTATCAAGCCGAGAAAGTGTTCCTTTTTGATTTTCAACGTATCAAGCTCTCCCTTTGCCCTAATCGTCGCCGTTCGCGGCATGTCGCATAAAATTGCGATCTCCCCGATGAAATCATTTTCTTTAAGTTCCGCCACCGAAACATCACTACCGTCAATGGAAACAATCACATCCGCAATACCGGATACAATCACATAGGCTGCATCCCCAACTTCACCTTGATGAAACAAAGTCTGACCGTCGTGATAGGTCTGTCTGTCGGAGGCAAAGGCCAGGAGTTTTAACTTCCCCGGATCAATAGCTGAAAATAAGGGAATTCTGCGCAGCATACTGACTTCATCTTCTAGCGTAGACATTTTAAATAACTTCCCTTTGCTTGCGCCAATTGGCGTGATTTCTCTGATTATAAATATCAGACATTTAACAAATCCTGATAACGTTTTTCAGTTTTTTTCATATTCTCCGGATTGTCATCGGCAACCAATTCTCCGTCGGAAAACAGTAATACTCGGTCAAACAACATTGATATTGTAGGATTAATTGGAACCCATATTACGCCGCATGGATGATCACTCGTGTTTTTTGCTCTCTCAAGGACCGTCTCAATAATACTACGTTGGCTTCTAGAATCCAGAGAATTCAATGCACGGTTAACAATCAGGAAGTCGGGTTTTTTCAATAACGCCCGAGCAAGATGCAATTTTTGGCGTTGAATTTCAGAAAGGCGCTTGCCTCCTGTGCCAATATTAAATTCAAGGCCAATATGGAATATGTCATCGGTCAGGCCCATTTCCTCAAGCAGCGCTTTGATGGCTTCATCCACACGTTCGCTGCCTTCGGCAACATTGGTAGAGACACGACCAAGAAGCACGTTATCCAACACTGAAGCAGCCGGATTATATGAATCAGTTTCATAAAATGCCACAGGTGACACAGTCATTTTACCCAGGGTAGTGCGCAGGCTTTTGCGCGCGACAAGAATGCGTGCTTTTAATTCTTCGCCCAAAAGACCTAGTCGATTTTTGTTTTCCGTATATGAAAACGGCAATTTCATAATCAACAATCGATCTGCCGGATCAATTTCTGAAATACCCAAATCCCCCATACGATTCAGCGCTGCCTTATATTCAGGCAAATCCTCCGCATCCATATAATTCAGCTGATCAAAAAACGGATTATCCGGTGCCAAGTCACCAAACAAATCAACGGTGGTGGTAGCAACTTCTTTGCCCATATCAAAGAGTGCATTTTCCAGATTATTTTCAATCAACACTGATTTTACAATTGGATTGGATGCGAGATTCTCGGGTTCATAGGCAGAATTGATCGCCGTACCAAACAACAGATTTTCCGCAACGCTTGCCTGCGTATTATAGCTATTAGGTTCAAACGGCTCTACAAAATCTTCAAAACCGAGCTCGCTCAAGCGGTTTTTGAAGCGTTTACGTGCAATGATCAACTGATCACATAAATCACCATATTCTTTAGGGTCAAGTGTGCCTCGCAGGCCAAAACCACGGATGTCTTCTTCCAACTGAACATCGACAAGAATGGAACGAACTTCCTTGATCAACTCTTCTTTGTTTGTAACGCCAGCCCGTTCAAAATCGATCCATTGTGCCCTGAAATCCATCTCGAAATTTGCCGCCCGCCGGGTTTCAGCCAGTTGCGTCATATATAACGGCTTTTCTTCGGCAGTCAGTTCACGTTCCGAAACCTGTTGGTTTTTGAGCACATAGGTCATGGTGTTAAGGATAGTATTCTGCGGGAAAAAAGTACCCCCATCCACATAGGCGATGCGTCGTCCGGTAATATATTCCGGTAGGTCTTCAATAGAAGAGTTATCCACATAGACCCTCCCGGAAGTGGGGTTCAACACTCGTGCCAGCACTTCAGCCATATGATGCGAACCACTATTGACCGGGCCAACAATCGCAACACGTTCACCAATGCCTATGTTCGCACTGGCCTTTTCAATAAGCTTGGTTCCCATCTCATCTGTGACTGCAAGGTTTGAAACATCAAAACCCTTTTTCAGATTTGGTACAGGGCCATCAGCCACTTTTTGTGTCTCTGGATCCTGTAAATTGTCGGCAGCAAACTGTTCAACAATTTGATCATATCTGACTTCCACTGTCAGGCGCCTTTGATCGTAATCGATCAGTCCACGGATAGGATCAGGCAAATCCTTATAGGCAGCAATCACAGCAACCAACTGGCCAATATCTAAGGTGCCGGTAATGGCAAGATACCCACCCACCGCATAAAACAAGAAGGCAAGAAACTGGATTAACAAGTTGTTGATGAATTTAACGCTGAACTTTCGTTGAAAAAGTTCAAAGCGGATGAAATACAATCGGCCAAGTATGTTGGATATATTGGCACGTTCAAAATTGGTAGTGTCATTGGTATGAGCGTCCTGAATACCATCAACAATTTCGCCAAGACGTCCAGCCAGTTCACGCGAAGCAATCTGTCGTTGTTTGCCCAATAGAATAAGCTTTTTTCTAAGGCGTGGAATCAACCATGCCTGGAAAAGTACAATAACCAGCGTTGCAATGCCCAGCATTGTATTCTGTAGAAAGATGAATATCAGGCCGGTTAAAGCCTGTCCGCCTAAAAACAACGGAAGAGTATAGGCATCGCCGATGAATTCTCCCATCGGCTCCACTTCGTCCTTGATCATGGTGGCAACTTCGGACGATTTTGTTCGCCGAAACCGGGGAAGGGGATAACGCAACACCCGGTCAAATAATTCAAAGCGCATGCGGCGCAAAATTCGCTCACCCATACGCCCCTTAAAGGTATTTATATAGAGTTTGAAGAGGCCATTCGCCGCCACCAATCCCAAAAACGTCAGGCTCAATGCCAGAAGGAACGGAAGACGTTCTAGTTCGAAACCGCCAAACAACAGGATGGGCTCACCAAGAATCCAATCAGGAATTGGTAAATTTGTCTCAAGAAAATGGCCTACATCTCCTGGCCGTTCAAATCCAATACCCTGAATTGGACCATTGACGATGCGTTTCGGCAATTCCAGAGATAAAAAGTAGGTCGGCATGGAAAGCAGGATGATAACGAGCATCCAAAGCTGTTCCTTGCGAGAATGCCGCCACACATATTTAAGGAGATTAGGTTCCATAGAGTCCAGACTGCTTTTTTAATGACTGCAACACGAACCCAAAACAGGACGTTCGAATAGAACACTCGCGGCCAACGTTAATGAATAGTTCCAAATTTTTACACTTATATCAAGTTAGGTGTTGGCAAGACTAATTTCCAGTGCGTCGACTCTGCTTATTGCAACCACGTTTATCGGGACGGAAATATTGTGGACAGTGATTTTCGAAGTTTTACCCAGTTGAGCGATATCATCATTTTCGACCAATTGTGCACATTGAATCACCTCTGTCGATGCAACAACCTCGCATTTTAATTCCTTGGTAGCCGATTCCAGCCGTGCCGCAATGTTTACCGTATCACCGATTGCAGTCAGCCTGCTGGGTCCGACCTGATCAGCCGTTTTGCCAATACGACCCACAACTGCTGTCCCTACGTGGATGCCAATACCGATCCTGATTGGTTCGTCCAAATGTTGGGTGAGCATGCGGCTAACCTTTTCGCAGGCAGATTGTGCGTTGATAGAAGCACGAAGCGCATCGCGACATGCATCTTTTTTGGATGAAGACAGGCCGAATAGTGCCATCATCCCGTCACCCATGAATTTATCCACATAGCCGTTAACTGCTTCTATTTCACCAGCGATTTCGCCAAAAAAACTATTCAAAATGAATACAACATCATAAGGCAGACTTTTTTCAGATATCTTGGAAAAGCCGCGAATATCAAGAAAAAATACGGCGATATCACGCTCAACTCCCCAACCAAGAGGATCCGTGTAACGAGATGTAGCCACATGGTTTTGAGGATCAATTAAAGGGCGAATTTCGATATCACCAAGTACCCTAGCCTGACATGCAAGACGTATATTGGGATCAGCCTTCAATTTAGAAAGCAACTCGGCCTCCGCATCCGTTGGCGGTGACAAATGTTCACTGCCGCTCATGATGAGAGTACGGCATGTGGAACATCTGGCCCGCCCGCCGCATACCGACATATGCGGCACCCCGGCAAGCCTGCTGATATCCAGCACGCTTGTACCGGGATTTGCTGAAAATATTGTGCCATCGCCATAGGTCACGATCACATGGTGGCGAAATTTGCTGGCGATATAGCGAATCAATAGAACAATTAGAACCAGAGAAGCCAGTGCAAAAATGACGTTTTGGGAGAACGTCTCCCATCCTGCCAGAGTTTCGCGAATATACTGAATAATTTCGCGGGTTTCTTGCTCCTCAGGAGAAAGCTCCCTTTGCGCACCACTGGCCGTAGTATTTGCATCTATCACTTTACGGGCTGCATCTGCTTGACGACGCGCCGCAGCAATCCAGCCGCTAATCGATATGGCCGGAACCAGCATTGCGATGCTTGCAAGCAATGGAAAGTATTTCAAATAATTGGTTCTGATACGCAACCAAAAATGAATGCCCAGACAACCATGCAGCCAGACAATCAGCAAAAGAGCGGTTTGTTGCAATATCGCCCCGGACCAGATGAGGGAAAGCTCCTGCGAATAATTGATCTCGATGCCAAGCTCTATCTCGCTCCAGCGCGTATAGATTAGATGGGAGGCAAGCCAGAACGGTATAGAAAGGCCTAATATTATCTGGCCCCATTCCCATGCAGGCAGGCGGTATGTATTTAATGTGGCCACGCGCCAGAGGCCAAGCCCCATATGAACCAGTAAAGAGCCATAGAGAAGAAAAATTCCGGGATATGATTTCCAAAAAAGCGCCTGCCAATAACGCGCAATTTCCATGGATTCCAAAGATATATGGCCAAGGGCATGGTTCAAAAAATGCAAAGTGGCGTAGAACATCAATATCAGACCGCTCCACAACCTCGCGCGCTGAACAACCGAGCCGCGGCCCGTCAAATCGCTCGTATCAAGGTTAAGTGCCGACATAAATGAATTTCTTTCCGTAGAACAAAATTATGTAACAGCCTGTATAACTAATTTTTGATCGCCTTTGAAAGAAAATCTTGAATTTTGGCCCCCGACACAACATGTCTGTGTGCTAGTATCACTGTTTACCGCAGAAATATTTAGCCAATGCGGACAAATAATCAAATTTTGGACGGAAAAATATGTCACAAGACGCACTCTTAATGCCTATCCGTGAATGGTTGATTGACCAGTCTCTAGGTGATTCAGACATCGTTTCTCTATTTGAAACCCTGTGCCTACGCCTGACGGCGATCGGAATTCCCATCGTGCGAGGTCGGCTAATATGGCCTACACTTCATCCGCTGTTTCAAGCCGAAACGGTAATTTGGGATCGTGGTGAGCCAGCTGTACTTGAACAATTCGTACATCAGGACAACGAAACCAATGCATGGGGCCGCAGCCCAATGAAATATGTTGTCGAAAACAATATTGAAGTTTTTCAGCGCAGACTGAGCGGGCCGAACGAACTACTTGATTACGAAGTGCTCAAAGATTTGAAAGAACAAGGCGTTACAGATTATTTGATATTGGCAACCAGCCTGGATACATACCACGCAAGGGATAGATTAAGCGGATCACGTGGTATACTTGTTACCTGGGGTACAGATCGCCCATCCGGGTTTTCTTCGGATGATTTGCATTCTTTGCAACAAATTCAGAAACGTTTTGCAGTTACTTGTAAAACACTGGTTCAAACTCGCATCTCTCGCAACATAACCCGTACATATCTGGGTGATCGTGCCGGCCAGAATGTGCTTGATGGCCAAATTCGTCTTGGAGACGGGCAGAGAACCAAAGCCGTCGTATGGTTTTCCGATTTGCGTGGCTCAACAAGCCATGCTGAAACCATGGAACCGGACGCCTATTTTAATATGCTCAACAGCTATTTCCAAACCACAGCTGGTAGTGTGGTTCATAATGGCGGAGAAGTGCTGGATTTCATCGGAGACGGTGTATTGGGTATATTTCCTTATGAAGATGACAAGGACCTTCCAGAAGCAGCCATGCAGGCGCATCAAGCTATAGATCAAACTGTCGCTACTGCAGTCGAGGTAAATGCGGAGCGTCAGGCAGAGGGGCTGCAACAATATAAATTTGGCGTTGGTTTGAACGTAGGTGAAGTCATGTTTGGCAATATTGGTATTCCCGAACGTTTGTCTTTCTCAGTGATTGGCCCATCAGTGAATGAAGTCTCCAGAATCGAACAAATGACAAAACTCCTTCAAAAACCGGTGTTGGCAGGTGATAAGCTGGCCTCCCTTGCACCTGATCGGTGGCAATCTATGGGACCGCATAAACTGGAAGGGGTTCTTGAACCAGTTGAATTGTTCAGTTTCAAACGTGCCCATGCCGCCTAGAGTACAATTTGCTTAATGGTCGGGACGACTAAACCAAATCAGGGATGAAACTCCGAATGAAGACTTCAAAATTCCTTGGCACTTTAATCAGCTTCATAATCTCAGCAGCTGCCATATTGTTGCTGGGCCAGCTTGGTTTTTGGGTGTGGCTTGTGGCCCACCCATTTTGGAATTTCAAGGGCGCCTTAATCGGTATAGCTATCGGCACCGGTGTTTTACTGTTGGGCTGGCTGTTTATTAGAAACAGGTATGTTGGAAATATAGTTATTTTGGGATTGCCAATCCTAGCCATCTTGATTTCGTATGGGATATCGTTTTACGGAAAAATGGGATTTGCTGAATCGTTTGGCGAAGATCGCACATCAGGTGCAGTGTGGTATTACGGTTATCTGGCTCTAACATCCTCATGCTTTGTGATCATCTTTGCATCCATAAATTTGATTTTTGCCAGAAAAATTATCAAATCTGATTCAATGTAAACCGTATTCAGCAGCCTATTTGACTGCCGAAGTGGAAAATCCGGCAGTCAAATATTACTCAATTAGCTCACCCACACATGCCAGTCCGCATGCACTCGCGCATTTGTTCTCTCATGTTGCCACGCCAATCCGTTGCGTCGTCATTGCCATCTCGTCCACCATCTTTTTTGCCAGAGAGATAGCCAACTTCATATCCGCGTACATATCCATTTTTGTACCCTTGAACGTAATCGGAAAAGCTGAAACTTTTTCGAAGAGCTAGTTCATAAGATTCTTTGTAGGAATCAGAGTATCCGTCTTTATAGCCATGGGTTTGTCCCGTGGATTTGCCGGCATAGTATCCCTTTTGGTAGTCTGCTGATTGCGGAGAGGTCGCTTGTGCAGGGGAACTGGTTACTGCGACACTGCCCATAGCCACAATAGCGATGGCAGGTAAAATGCAGCGTGACAATATGTTGCGTCTGGAAACAGTCGGAATGTTGGTTTCAATTTTATCGGACATAATTTTTTCCTCGGTGCAGGCAATTTTATTGCCCATAGTGGTTGCCCCTTACAAACTTGAATATAGATGTCGCTTGAAGCTGTGCTGAATGGCACATTCAGGAACCGTTCATCCATTGTGTAGAGGAATTGAGGGAAAAATTATGGACTATGTTTTATCTAATTTGGGAAATCACCCGGCGATGCACCTGCTTGTTATTGCCCAAAGGAATATGAGATGACTTGATCGAAAAGTTTCGCAAAACCGTGACTGAATTTCCCCCTGCAATGCGCGCCCTTGCGCCGGTGCAATCAGAGTTGGTGCAGGTGAAATTATCGGCCTTTTTCACATTTGAACGTAATGAGGTGAGGGCCGTGCCATCAATAATACCGACATAATTTACAGCAATGCCTTTGCCAGCCAGTGAGCTTGCAACTTTTGTAACCATATTGGCACCATAGCTAATGCCAATCAGGTTAATCTTAATATCTGGATTAGCAGAATGAAGCGCAATGGCGTCGCGCGTAATGCTTCTCGCAACAGCACTTCCTTCCCCCGATGTTAGATAGCTGAAAAGTTTGGCACCCCGAATTTTCTTTTTCAAATTGCGCATACCATAACCGATGAAGGGAACAGCACTTGCAATCCCGTTCACAAGATAAGTGCGACTGGCCGATGCTGCATTTGCACTATTGACCAATGAGAGCAGGGATAAAGAAAACAACGTCGAAAATAGAATAATAGTGAGTCTCATTTTTATAATCTCCAGAATCGCCCCTATACCGACAGACACTATGCATAAACAATTGTGGTGTCATGGCAATATCACTTGCCTATTTACGCGCCCCGAAACGATTTGGTTCGCCAGAACCTTTAACCATGCTCCAATAGATAACTGGTGAGAAGCATATGGCGCCAATCCCGATAATGACCCAAGATATTGAATCCATCGCCCATTCAGCAAGATTGGTCGAGAGCAATTTCGAAAGAAAACCTTCTGTAAGAAGGCCGTAAAGTAAAAAACCCACATCATCCGTAAAAATGACAATGAGTATTGGGACAATTGCCAACATCATCCACCAGCCAGCACGGTTGACATCATGCAGACGACGAACATTGGATGCGAGCCACGGAACTGCCAAGAGCAGAGCTGCGGCGACTGTTAGATATTGCTCTTCCACTTCCTCAAAGGGCAAATATCCCAACATTGGTGCTATAAAACGTAAATCCACCCAGGCACAGACAACATAAACAACCAGAATAAAAAACAACCAACGGAAATATTGACTGCGCGTCATACGACCGTGAAACTGGGCATATTGGCGGATTGGTTGTGGAATCAATTTCAACATATGGAAGCTCCAAGAGGCTGTATCCTCCCTATACGCAGAGATTCGCCAAATTACAATAATTCACGATATGACGGGTAGTGCCGGATAGTGCCGGATAGTG
>JASFYT010000107.1:0-29330 GCA_045047085.1 Rhizobiaceae bacterium
TTTGTCCGCATAGCGGACGTTGGTCTGTTTCAAAAAAAAGAAGTTTTTGCATAAATGAATAAAACGGCCTATCTCACCTTCCACCACCACGCATCGAATACCGGCCACGTCCGGCTTTTTCAATCCGGCCGTCCTTCACCAGTTTCGCCAGCGCTCTATACGTTGCTTCATGAGTAAGCCCAATCTCGGCGGCGAATTGTTTGATTTCTTTTCCCAGCATTCCGTCGGCGATTGCTGCGAAGACCCTTTCATCAGCAGCGCGGATTGCCTGAATTTCGATGCGGCGGCGATAGGTTTGAACCTGGCTGGCAAATCGTGCGCATAGTGCGATGGCGAAGGCCGCGCCTCGTCCCATGGCTTCGAGGATGGCATCTCGGTCGATACTGACAAGTTTAGTGCCTTCCAATGCTATAGCATCGCAGTGATATTGCTCAAAGAACATGGAAGGTTCCGCGAATGTTTCACCCGCTATAGCGCGGTGAATGACAATACTTTCGCCGTTTTCTGTATGACGAACCAATTGAACGCAACCCTTCTCAAGGAAAAAGATGGCGTAACTCTCGTCCCCTTGCCGAAACAATACTTCACCCTTCTGAAGGCTTCTGGCTTTCAGGGCGGTACTGGGCAAAACATTGAAGATTCGCGGTAACATTCATCTTTAATATGATTGAAATCATATTAAAGCAAGTTTTCTTGGCTTATGGTCGATTTTTTAACCGGAGACACCCCATGCGTCACATCCCACTCGCCGGCATTGCCGCCCTCGCCATTCTGCTTGGCAGCTTCCAGATATCCCTCGCCCAGCACACCCACGATATGCACTCAGCCCAGATGGGTGACACCATGTTACCAACCGAAGGTGGACAATCAGCCTTCGCCGCCATGGCCGAAATTGTTGCCATGCTGATGAATGATCCAAAAACCGATTGGTCCAAGGTAAACATATCAGCCTTGCGCGAACATCTCGTCGATATGAACGAACTAACCCTCAATGCGACGGCAACTCAGGCCAAAGAGGGAACCGCTGTGATATTCTCTGTTACAGGCGAGGGGAGAACCTTGCGGGCGATTCAATCCATGGTCCCGGCCCACGCCAAGGAACTGGACAAGATCGAAGGCTGGACGGTTTCAGCAAAAACAATACCCACAGGAGCTGTCCTGACCGTGGTTGCCAAATCGGATATGGAACTTGCAAAAATCAGTGCGCTGGGTTTCTTCGGTATGATGTCAATCGGCGCCCACCACCAGCCCCATCATCTGGCCATGGCAACCGGAAACATGATGATGCACTAGAAGGTCCTGATTCTAGTCAGCACTCGGATTCTTCGGAGCCATTGCGGCGATATTTGCCACCAATTCCGCCAGTTCTCCAATTTCGGTGGTTTTGAGACCGGCGGAGTTGTTCTTTTCGAGGCTGCCTTTGGGGACTACCGCGCCTGAAAATCCGAGTTTTTGAGCTTCTTTCAATCGCTGCTGAGTATGCGCAACCGTGCGGCTTGTTCCTGACAGACTGACTTCCCCGAAATAAACGCTTTCGGCGGGAAGTGCCGCTCCTGCCAGCGACGAAACAAGGGCAGCAGCGACAGCCATATCGGCGGCGGGTTCGGAAATCCTGTAACCGCCAGCAACGTTCAGATAAACGTCATGCTGGCCAAAGCGTACTCCGCAATGGGCTTCCAATACCGCCAGCACCATCGATAGTCGCGATGAATCCCACCCCACGACGGCACGTCTTGGCGTACCAAGAGAGGAGGGGGCAACAAGCGCTTGAATTTCCACCAAAACCGGGCGTGTTCCTTCCATACCAGCAAAGACAGCGGCACCGGGGGCAGCTACATTGCGTTCTCCCAGAAAGAGCTCCGATGGGTTTGCAACTTCGCGCAAGCCCTTGTCTGACATTTCAAACACACCGATTTCATCAGTCGGCCCAAAGCGGTTTTTCACCGTGCGTAAAATGCGGAAATGATGCCCGCCTTCGCCTTCGAAATATAAAACCGCATCCACCATATGTTCCACCACACGGGGGCCGGCAATCTGACCGTCCTTGGTAACGTGCCCAACAAGCACCACGACAGTACCGGTTTTCTTGGCATAGCGAATGATTGCCTGAACCGAATTGCGCACCTGCGTAACTGTCCCGGGGGCAGAATCTGCCTGCTCGGTCCACAGCGTCTGGATGGAATCGATGATTAGCAAATCCGGCGGCTGGTCATTGGCCAGCGTGGCCAGAATATTTTCAACACTGGTTTCAGCAGCTAATCCGATATTTGGTTCCACCGCATCAAGGCGCTGGGCCCTCAATCTGATTTGCGCCACAGCTTCTTCGCCAGAAACATAAACGACCTTGTAGCCTTTTCTAGCCAGCGCCGCGGAAGCCTGCATCAGTAATGTTGATTTTCCGATACCAGGATCTCCACCCACCAGTAGTGCCGAACCTCGCACAAAACCGCCGCCGGTCGCCCGGTCAAGTTCATCGATGCCGGTTGGAATGCGCGGTGCTTCCTCGATTTCGCCTGAAAGTGACACCAGCGCGATCGCCTGTCCTTTGCGCATGGCTTTGCCGGGTGTAGCACCAATGCCAGAATTGGGGTTTTCTTCAACCAGCGTGTTCCACTGGCTGCAGCCATCACACTTTCCAGCCCAACGTGCAGCGACTGCGCCGCAATTCTGACAGATAAATTGTGTTCGGGTTTTCGCCAAAAGTTAGTCCTTAGTTCCACTAGAGATATAGGAGCGTGAATAGCGTGGGCCAAGCCCGGTTAGCAATTCATAACCAATCGTACCGGTTGCGCGCGCCACATCGTCAAGAGCTAAATTGTTTCCAAAAAGCTCGATCCACTCTGCTGTTTCCAACGCCTGATCCGGCACATCGGTAACATCAAATGCACTGATATCCATGGATACCCGCCCAATTCCGGGCACTTCTTTTCCGCAAAGAAAACCCGATGCATTCTTCGGCGCATCATCATCAAAACTGGAGCGCCGATAGCCATCGGCATATCCTACAGCGACCAAAGCAACCTTACCGTCCCGCGTAAATGTGTGGGTGGCTGCATAACCAATCGTTTCGCCAGCTTTTACATTGCGTATCTGAATGATACGCCCCTCTAACGTGACTACGGGCTGCATTGGATTTGGTAAACCAACAACAGCCTCGCCGCCATAGATAGCAATGCCGGGCCGATTGATGGCAAAAGAAAAATCCTTGTGCGCAATAATACTGGCACTATTGGATAAGGAATATTCAATACCCGGAAACAAATCAATCGCCTCTTTAAACATGGCCAGTTGGTCTGCATTCTTCGGATGATTAACTTCATCGGCGCAGGCCGGGTGGCTCATCATCAAAAACGGCGAGATTGAATGTCTGCGCTTGTCATCGCCAACAAAAGCACGGGCCTCTTCCAACCGTAGACCGAGCCTGTTCATGCCGGTATCCACATGAATGGCGCAGGGATGGCGCGAACCGCGCATTTGCCAGAATTTCGCCCATAATTCGATATTCTCGATACTTCCCAAAACCGGAATCAAACCGGTCTCGGCATAGGTCGGAACGGAATTCTTAAACAAGCCACCAAGAACGAAAACATCGGCCTGTGGCGCAAGTTTTTTCACCCGCACACCTTCTTCAGGCAATGCCACAAAATAGATTTTACAACCCGCATCATTGAGCGCATTCACAACCGGTTCGATACCAAGGCCATATGCATCAGCTTTGACCACTGCTGAAGTTTTTGAATTGGGGGCAAGCGCGCAAAGCTTCTTCCAATTGGAAACCAAAGCATCCAGATCAATGCGCACTCGTCCGCCGCTTAGGCGTTCATCAACCAGTGCAGGAAGAACGGAATAGTCGGTCAAACCAAATGCCTATTCATGGCGATCTGGTATGTGATCATCATCCACCAAGTCAGTGAAACGGGTAAATTCTGCCTGAAATGCCAGCCGTGCGGAGCCGGTAGGACCGTGACGTTGCTTGCCGATAATCACCTCGGCCTTGCCGCGCGCCTGCCGCAATTGTTCATCCCATGTGAACCATTCTTCCGTTCCTGCTTTTGGTTCTTTGTTCTGAATATAATATTCCTCGCGATACACGAACAACACCACATCCGCATCCTGCTCGATGGAACCAGACTCACGCAAATCCGCCAGTTGCGGGCGCTTATCATCACGCGATTCAACCTGACGGGAAAGCTGGGAGAGGGCAATAATTGGAACATTCAGTTCCTTGCATAAAGCTTTGAGGCCAGTGGTGATTTCAGTAATTTCCTGCACTCTGTTGCCAGCGTTCTTACTCGAACCCTGCATCAATTGGATATAGTCGACGATCATCACGTCAAGACCTTTTTGCCGTTTCAAACGACGAGCACGAGCCGCAAGTTGGGCAATCGATATACCACCGGTCTCATCGATATAAAGCGGAATTTTCTGCATCTCGTTTGAACAGATTGTCAGCTTGGTAAAATCAGCTTCCGAGATTTCACCACGTCTGATTTTACTGGATGAAACTTCGGACTGTTCAGAAACAATACGGGTGGCCAACTGCTCGGCAGACATCTCCAGAGAGAAGAACCCGACAACGCCGCCTTCCATCGATTTTGGCGATCCGTCCGGCTCCACATCGCCGCGATAGGCCAGCGCAATATTGGTGGCGATATTGGTGGCGAGCGACGTCTTGCCCATAGCAGGACGACCGGCAAGGATAATCAAATCCGATGGCTGCAACCCACCCATCATTTGGTCAAGACTGGCAATTCCCGTTGCAATGCCCGAGAGCCCGCCCTCACGTTGATAAGCTGCGGCCGCCATATCGAGCGCTGAATTCATCGCGGTACTAAAGGTACGAAAGCCCGTGTCTGTACGACCATTTTCAGCAAGTTCAAACAGGCGGCGCTCCGCATCTTCAATTTGTGAAGTAGGCGGCAAATCCACCGGCGCATCATAGGCGATATTGACCATATCTTCGCCAATCGACACCAGCGAGCGCCGAGTGGAAAGATCGTAGATCGAACGGCCATAATCTTCGGCATTGATGATGGTGGTGGCTTCCGAAGCCAAACGTGCGAGGTATTGCCCGACCGTGATATTTCCAACCATATCTTCGGCTGGCAAAAACGTTTTAATGGTAACCGGATTGGCTGTTTTGGTCGCCCGAATCATATCCTGGGCGACTTTGTAGATGTTCTGGTGCAACGGTTCAAAGAAATGTGCAGGCAGCAAAAAGTCAGAGACGCGATAATACGCATCATTATTGACAAGAATTGCGCCTAAAAGAGCCTGCTCCACCTCAATATTATTAGGAGCCGCGCGGAAGGCTGCGTCCTGAGCATTGCCTTGTGCAAGCTCTTGTCCCGGGTTTTGCCCAATTCTGGTTATTGCTTCAGCCATTTCTTTTCAATCTGTTAAATCTGCCCCGAATCTTAGTTCATACTCTTATTAGGTTTGGGGCCGTATGAAAGCGTCAATCGGAAGCCCCGAAGGTTCCTCCCGTTGTTCACAGGCAAATTGAAAAAAAAGAAATTTCAATTGCTTTTTGGCGCTCTGAATCTCTTAGAAAGCAAGTGATTCGAATTTCTAATTATACGCGTAAATCACAAAAAAAAGGATGCGAATAAAATCGCACCCCAATTCAAAAAAAGTTAGCTGGCTTAAGAAGTAGCTTCTTCCTCAGCAGGTGCTTCACCTTCAGCGGCTGCTTCTGCATCTTCTGGATTTTCAAACACTTCATCCAGATCAACTTCGTCGCCGTCATCGCCGTCATCGTCGTCGTTGCCGCCGTCACCTTCGTGATCATAAACTTCATGTTCGTATGCTGTATCGCGGCCGGTAAGATCTTCACCTGCTGCCTGACGTTCGGCTTCGTCGTCAGAACGCGCCACATTGATGGTGATGCTGGATGTCACTTCAGGGTGAAGGATAACTTGAACTTCATGCATGCCAATAACTTTGATTGGTACCAGTAGGTTCACCTGATTACGAGCAACTTTAAAGCCTGCTTCGTCCAGAGTTTCAGCAATATCACGGGTAGAAACTGAACCGTAAAGCTGACCGGTCTGACCTGCAGAACGAATTGAAATATAGGAAGTTCCGTCGAGTTTTTCTTTAACGGCCTCTGCTTCGCTTTTGCGCTCAAGGTTGCGTGCTTCAAGTTCAACGCGTTGCTCTTCAAACTTCGCGCTATTGGCTTCGGTTGCCCGCAACGCTTTGCCCTGTGGCAGAAGATAGTTGCGTGCAAAACCGTCTTTAACGGTTACCACGTCGCCCATTTGACCAAGTCTGGCAATGCGCTCCAGTAGAATGATTTTCATGCTATTTCCTTTCGGTGTTTTCTTTAAACTGTTGAATTAGGTCTGTTAGAGTTGGTTGGATTTCCCAGCCGTGATATTGCCCGCGCCACCCCTGCAATTGCAAATACAAGCAGCGGAAACGAGAATAGAAAAATAATCAGATAAGTGATGATCAGCATCGGCCTTGCCACTTGTCTGCCACGCAATCGAAGGTGAAGCGCACCAAGCCCGACAATGGCAAAAGCCATAAATAGGACACCAGAGAATACCGCCGCAATGCTGGATAGAATACCAGTACCAAACAACATCAATATCATCGCGGTTGGTAATGCTACCAATGCTCCCAAGGGAAGGTTCAAATCAACAGGCATATCATCGGTCGGTCGCTGCATGTATTTGTAATTACGTGCGATTGCCGCTGCCAAATGAGCATTTATCACATGGGTAACCAACCAGATGCTGGGGTAGAAAAAAGGAACCAGCTTGGCAAATGTTTGCGCAAGATTGGTTAGATCAGCCTCAGTGAGAGATTTCAGTTCCGGATTTATTCGGGCAATTTCTTGCATTTGCTGCACAATTATCGGGACGATGGTATTTCCGTTGAAACCGGAAACCGCTCCAATCACCAGAACGCCGCAACCAATGGCAATTGCCAGATTAAACAACAAATTTTCCAGTGGATACCATGTCAACGGAGGACTATTTGCATCGCCGCCCTTTTCCGCGGGCACTTCAGAGGTTAAATTAGCCTGATATCCAATCAGTAGGGCAGGGAGCGCGATAATCGCTCCAAGGGTCGCAACCGCAAGCGATGGCGCAAGCGCAAGCGCTATGGCGAGTGCTGTGAGAGTCGCAACAATGCCGCTAAGGCTGCCAAATGAAAACATCACCAGATAAATCGGTAGGGGCGCGATATATAATGGCAGTTTGCCCAGCATTCCGACCATATAGGACGAAAAATACAACAATGCCGCAGCAAGGCCTGCTAGGACGCCGATCAATATTGGATGTGGTTTTGACAATGCGCTGTCCTGTCCTTCGACAGTTAGAGACGTTTCTCGTCCCAACTTGGTTTCATTACAATTCGCTCAATTCCAAGAGCGTTTGGGGATGATCCCCGAAAAATGAGGATGGCGGCAAACCGCCATCCCCGAATAATATCTTACGCAATTACGTAAGGCAGCAGGCCCAAAAAGCGGGCCCGCTTAATTGCACGAGCAAGATCACGCTGTTTCTTCTGGCTCACGGCTGTGATGCGGGAAGGGACAATTTTGCCGCGCTCGGAAACATAACGCTGCAAAAGACGAACGTCTTTATAATCGATTTTCGGAGCATTTGCGCCTGAAAACGGGCAAGATTTGCGACGACGGTTAAATGGGCGACGAACGCCTGATGTTGATGCCATAGCCATAATGATTACTCGCTTTCAGCTTTAGTTTCGGAAGCATCTGCCACAGGAGCGGGTGCAGCAGGAGTTGCAGCAGGTGCAGGTGCCGCAGCAGGTTTGCGATCTTCACGCGGTGGACGACTGTCACGATCATTATGACGAGGACGACGGTCATCACGGTCGCTCTTTTTCATCATTGCTGATGGACCATCTTCAAGTTCTTCAACACGAATGGTCATGTAACGCAGAATATCTTCATGGATGCGCATCTGACGCTCCATTTCAGAAAGGGCTGCTGCCGGTGCATCAACATTCAAATGTAGGTAATGTGCTTTGCGGTTTTTCGCGATGCGGTAAGCTGAATTTCTCAGACCCCAATTCTCTACTTTAGAGATTGTACCGCCATTTTCGGTCAGAACTTTTGAAAAATGTTCAACCAGTGTTTCGGCTTGCTGCGAGGAAATGTCCTGACGCGCAAGGAATGTGTGTTCGTAAAGTGCCATGATAGCCTTTCCATTTTAAATAATACAAGCATGCTGCGCAAAGCCTTCACGCCGCTTTTCATTTGGTTACGAATAACCGGAAAGGCGTCTGTAGACGGTCGAGAGCGAAGACACGGGAGGTCAAATCAACTGATTGATCTATCGGTTTCCAGCCAACAGTAAGCTTGAAAACCCCTCCGTTCAGCCTCCAGCAGCAATACTTGAGCTCAACGAGGGGCTTTATAGGCCAATTTCACCAATATGCAAGCAGGAATTTGTCAGTATTCAAATCCATTATGTGTTAGAAATCTCCGATTGCGACCCGTGAACTATATAATTGCAGAAACCAATGGATAAAGGCTGGCAATCCTGTGAAATTTTTTAAATTAAATTGGGCCTGCGCAATGCTTGTTTGCTTGACAGCAACCTTGTTGCCCGGCAATGGGGTTGAAGCCGCAAATGGCCTGTTAAAACCTTACAAAGACAAAATCTTTCGATATCGAAAACCCATCGTATCTGCGGATGGCGGCATGTTTTTGCGGATACCCTATGAGCCACTGCGCGATATCAACAAGCGTGACGAGATACCGGTGCGAAAAGTAAAAGGTTATTACGTTTCCTCCAAGCCAAAGCGCTTCCAAAAAGACCTCACTCTCAACGCCAATGGTCGCAAAGTCACCCATTTCGCCGTTGGGCAATTGCAGGGCAATGCGGCCATGACCGTGATTTTTCTGCATGGGCGCGATGGCAGCCGCCATTTAGGATTTGACGACGAACGTTTCGGCGGAAATTTCAACCGGGTGAAAAACCTGATGTTCCGCAATAAGGGCATATATATCAGCGCCGATTTTGTTGACTTCAAAGACGCTGGAAAAAACGATATCAAGGCTTTGGTTAAGCACTATCGTCCCCTGACCAAAGGTCCGCTGGTCATTGCCTGCGGTTCCATGGGTTCCCACATTTGTTGGCGATTGGCTAGAGACCCGGCAGCGGCAAAAATGATTGATGGTCTGGTAATCATGGGTGGCTTCCCCAATCAGGAATTTTTGGAGATGAAGAAATCCAAAAAAATCCCCATAGTCATTGCCCATGGCGGCATCGACTATGTTTATAAGTGGAAAACCACTTATGATTTTTATAAAAGCTTACGCACGAAAAATCCGGGATATCCTGTACGCTACGTAGTGTTTGATGGTGGAAAGCACGGCACGCCGGTACGCATGATCGACTGGCGCGATAGCCTGAACTGGATTGCCGCGAACCAATAACCCCGGCAATACATAAGCCCCAAGCTTGACTCCACCTCCACAAAACTTTAGCCGAAGGCTATCGGCGAAAATCAAATAATTGGACTTAAGTATGAAATTAGCGGTGACATTTCCGGGGCAGGGCAGTCAGCAAGTCAGCATGGGCAAGGCGCTCCATGACGGGTTTCCAGAGGCAAAAGCTGTATTTGACGAGGTCGACGAGGCCCTTGGAGAGAAGTTGACGCAAATCATCTGGGATGGTCCGCAGGAAACACTCACCCTCACAGCCAATGCGCAACCTGCGCTGATGGCCGTATCACTAGCAGCGATCAAAGCGATGGAATCCAAAGGCTTTTCGATTGCCAGCCAGGCAAGTTTTGTCGCCGGACATTCCCTCGGTGAGTATTCAGCCCTTTGTGCCGCTGGTGCAATCTCCATCGCCGATACAGCTAGATTACTGCGCATCAGAGGTAACGCCATGCAAGAAGCCGTGCCAGCAGGCAAAGGCGCAATGGCTGCGATCATTGGGCTCGAACGTGCCGATGTGGACGCCATTTGCGAAAGTTCAAAGGGTTCCGGCTGCTGCCAGATCGCCAACGATAATGGTGGCGGACAATTCGTAATTTCAGGCAGCAAGGCAGAAGTTGAAGCCGCAGCCGAACAAGCCAAGGAAAAAGGCGCAAAACGTGCGTTGATCTTGCCCGTATCCGCCCCGTTCCACTCTGCTTTAATGGAACCGGCAGCATCCGTTATGAAAGATGCACTGGAAGCAGTAGAAATCAAAGCACCCTGCGTGCCACTGATTTCCAACGTGCTGGCACAACCGATTACCGACCCTGATGAAATCCGCAAACGGTTGGTAGAACAAGTCACCGGGCAGGTGCGCTGGTCTGAATCCGTAACCTATATGGCCGAAAATGGCATTGAAGTGCTGATCGAAGCAGGTTCCGGCAAAGTGTTGACGGGCCTTGCCCGCCGTATTTCGCGCGATCTTAAAGGCATCCCCGTTGGAACACCGGAAGATGTAGATAAAGCGCTGGAAGCCTTGATCTAACTAAACCCAAATTTCATAATGGTTGCAAATATACGGTTCGAATGAACCTCGAACGACCCTAGGAGTATCTCATGTTTGATTTAACCGGAAAAAAAGCACTCGTCACCGGCGCAAGCGGCGGCATTGGCGAAGCGGTGGCCCGCGCGTTGCACGCACAGGGTGCCATCGTCGGCCTGCACGGCACCAGAGAAGAAAAACTGAAAGAACTGGCCGAAAGCCTCGGCGATCGCACCATGATCTTTCCGGCCAATCTCTCCGACCGCGATGCAGTCAAGGCATTGGGCGAAGAAGTCGAAGCAAAAATGGAAGGCCTCGATATTCTGGTCAACAATGCGGGCATCACCCGCGATGGCCTGTTTGTGCGCATGAGCGATGAAAACTGGGACGACGTGCTGGAAGTCAATCTAACATCAGTCTTCCGCCTGACCCGCGAACTAGCCTACCCAATGATGCGCCGCAAATCGGGCCGCATCATCAACATCACTTCCATCGTCGGCGTTACCGGTAATCCGGGCCAAGCCAACTATTGCGCCGCAAAAGCAGGCATGATTGGCATGTCAAAATCACTGGCCCAAGAAATCGCCAGCCGCGGCATAACAGTAAACTGCATAGCCCCGGGCTTCATCGCCTCCGCCATGACAGAAGCACTGAACGACAAACAAAAAGACACAATACTAAGTGCAATCCCCATGAAGAAAATGGGCGAAGGCACAGACATAGCCGCCGCAGTTCTATACCTTGCCGCCGAAAGCGGACGCTACGTAACAGGCCAAACCCTGCACGTGAACGGCGGCATGGCGATGATTTAGGCTGCTAAAGCTGTCCGCCATACCGGGCGAACGGCGGCAGTGCGGACTAGGCGACCGTACATGTTGTACCGCAATCGAAATGTTCCATCCAGCCACTTATGTGATTTTGACATGTAGCGGCTAAGTTTTATTCAGTTCTGGATGCAATCCAATCAACGATTCACGTTAGCCTGAAGAACTATTTTTAATCACGCCCCATATTTGAAAATGCTGAAATCATTTCAGCCGAGGTAAAGTCAGCAAACAAGCCATTGTTGACAGATATGTTTTTAGTCTCCTGCAAATCAATAAATCTGCTGAATATCGACTCTGCTAGGCTACCTTTAGGACCGTTAAGTTTCCCAACAATCAACTCAGGTGAGAATTTCAAATTGTTCTGCTGCCCAGAACGGCGTGTACTCTGACTCATTCGTTTTTTAAGCAACTTTTCAGCTGTTCCGCTGATTTTTCTTGAATCAACCTCAGATAATTTCGCAGGTAGAAACAGCAGAAAATCTAAAAATTCTTCGATATTTTTTGCAGATTCCGCGGTAGTCACCATGAATATAATTATGTGATCGGTCTTTCCATTTGCCCCAATCAGTTTTTGGAGCAGAATTTGGCGTGTCTCAGAACTAGATGCAGCTTGTATCTTTGACATCGCTGAAACAATCGATGACGCTTTGACATCAATCCAATCGATTTTTGCTGAATCAAAAACGGTTGTTTCATCAATAATAGTATTTTCGTCACGAAATGCTTTTCGCAAATCAGAACCTGTGAAATTAAAACCGCGTAAGTCCGCCCCAGAAAAATCTATCTGTCGAAAGTCAGCATAACAAAAATCAAACAATGGCGATAAGCCAGCTATCTTGGCTAAATGGTCGAAGCTAAAATTCTCGCTAGAAAACACGGCTGCCAAACCTGCCAAGTCTTCTTCATTCAGAATATCCTCTAGAAGTCGCATCAGTTTTCAAAAATGTGTGTTTTACAGATTGTGACGGTAGAAGAGTTGCTTGATGGCGCTTGCATAGCTGCTTCTCTCTGAATTGCTCGTTTCAGGATCTGCGCTATAATAGGATCTTTATTTCTCCATTCGCTCGCAGTCTTACCAATCCTATTTCCGCCCTCTGCGGTGATTTTGAACGCACTCTTGGAAACATGAAGCTCTCCGATAATACCCATTCTGTTTCCGCCTTTTTTTCGCACAATTGGGCAAAGCCGTTCATTAGAAATTAGAGTTCCTTCGATGGCTTTTTTCTTTTCCCCACCAGTCGGGTATTCAATCTTCCAACTATTGTTGGGAGCAGCAACGACCGGTGAACGTACGCTAGTCTGTGTCTGAGAGACTGTTTCTCTACGGCTGGCCTTTGCGCTCACAGCAGCACTTCCACTTCCATTGACCACCAAGTTTGCATCTATTCCCGCAGCTAACATGCCTGACCGAACTACTTCTGTTTGATGCTCAGTGCTGTTTTCTTCTGTGACCGAGCTGAGTAAATTTTCGCCATAGATACCATCAAGTTTAGTATCGCAACCTTCGAGAGCCAAACGCAAGTATGCTCGTGTAACTCCAATTTGGTAACAACGTTCATTGTATTCATATTGCATGTTTCCAAACTTCAGTGAACACATGAGTTCAAAACCATGATTTTCCTGCTCTAAATTGAGCCGAAGTTCGGAAAGTTCATCAAGTTCATTTATGCGGTCTTCCCCAAACGTAGTTTCATCCAATAGATAACTCTCCAATATTGTATTTGGTCACAAATAGTGCGCGGATTGAAGTACTTCAAGGGCCAATGAATATAGGTGTTGTAAAAATTGTCTAATAAGTCTCGTCGTAAATCAAATAATCGAACCGCATGGAATCAGTCAATTTTGCTCAAAGCGGTCATTTGCCTTGTCCGTTACTGATTAATCCATGCGCTCATAACGGCTTTTCAAACAATTTCTGCTGGCATGATTTCGTCAAACAACTTGTGAATATCGAAAAAAAAATGTTAGAGGAAAGTAAGGCATTCTATTGAACGAAATGACAAGAATATGAGCAAAGTTAAAGTGCAGGAAAAAACTTCCGCCGAGCCCAAAAAAGTTAAGACAGAGAAAGCCGAAGCAGGGGCAAATGGAGCGAGCGAGACTACAAAGTCTGCTGACACCACCTCAGTGGGGAAATCCGATGCGGCACCGAAGTCAGCATCTCAATCGTCCATCAGCCATTTTTCCAGTGTATCTACACCAGCCTACAAAGAGGGTTGGGCAAATATATTTGGCCGATCAAAAATTGATCACACAACGGCGTCGAATACGGACGACGGCGAGCATTTCCCAGAGAAATTGACGATTCATGATGTTGATATCGATAAAGAACTTAGGCGCGCCTTGTACAAGGCGTTTCAACGGCAGGCACGTGCTCAGGGGATTAACCTTGCTAAGATCAATAAGCAGGTTGAATTTGAGTACGTTCTTGATTGCAATATCAAGAAAAAATAGGATATTCTTGGGTTCGCTTTGGGCCAGGAATACCCTTCAAACGCCAACCAATTTATTCTATCCGCGACAAAGTCAATACGGTAGAAGTGGGCTCAAAGCAAAAACTCTCCATTCGTCAAACACCATTCGACAGATTTCATAATTTTACCCCAAACTCCGCCCAAACCCGCACTCCCGCCTCATTTCACCCACAAACACGCTGGATATCACAAAAAAAGTGTGTTACTCGACGCGCGAACAACCGAATATATTGACAACAATTGGTCTTGCGCCCATATAGCGGGCAGGGCATTCTACGGGTAATCATTCGGAAATTGCATATTCCTCTTTGGCGCGTTGGCTCCCCGGGGAAAAATACGAATTCATATGCTGCGGTGTTAGCCCAGCCAACCAAACCAAAGGACCGCCATAATGAGCGATGTCGCAGACCGTATTAAAAAAATCGTTATTGAACATCTTGATTGTGAAGAAGATAAAGTGACTGAAAAAGCCAGCTTTATTGACGATCTTGGTGCAGATTCCCTGGATAACGTTGAACTCGTTATGGCATTCGAAGAAGAATTCGGTGTTGAAATTCCTGACGATGCCGCCGAAACCATTCAAACTGTTGGCGATGCGGTTGCATTTGTCACCAAAGCAACTGCGTAACATTTGTTACTGCTGGCTTTGAAGTGTTAATTCCTGCGGGAATGATCAGGCGGCCTCAGGGTCGCCTTTTTACGTTTTCTGTAACGTTCTAAAGTGAACGATATTCAAATATGAGGAACCTGACATGCGTAGGGTAGTTATCACCGGAATTGGAATGGTATCGCCGCTTGGAATGGGCGCTGAAAATACGTGGGCACGCCTGCTAAAAGGCGAAAATGCCGCCGCCAAAGTCACCAGCTTCGAAGTCGACGATATTGCCGCGCAAATCGCCTGCCAAATCCCGCTTGGTGATGGTTCTGACGGCACATTCAACGCCAATGACTGGATGGAAAAGAAGGAACAACGCAAGGTTGATCCCTTTATCGTCTATGGCATGGCCGCAGCCGATGAGGCATTGGCTGATTCTGGCTGGAAACCCTCCACCGATGAAGATGCTTACCGCACCGGCGTATTGATTGGTTCCGGCATTGGCGGCTTGCAGGGCATTGCGGAAACTTCCCTGGTGCTCGAAAACCGCGGCCCTCGCCGCGTCAGCCCGTTCTTCATTCCGGGTCGTCTGATCAATCTGGTATCTGGTCAGGTATCGATCAAACACGGTCTTAAAGGTCCAAATCATTCAGTCGTAACAGCTTGTTCCACTGGCGCACACGCCATTGGCGATGCATCCAGGCTAATCATGTTCGGCGATGCCGATGTGATGGTTGCAGGCGGTGCAGAATCCCCCGTTTGCCGCATCGCACTGGCCGGATTTGCCGCTTGTAAAGCATTATCCACTAAATTCAACGACGACCCGAAATCAGCTTCACGCCCCTATGACCGCGACCGCGATGGTTTTGTCATGGGCGAGGGCGCAGGCACCGTTATTCTGGAAGAGTTGGAACACGCAAAAGCGCGTGGCGCAAAAATCTACGGCGAAGTGGTTGGCTACGGCCTCTCCGGCGATGCCTATCACATCACCGCCCCGTCGGAAGATGGGAATGGCGCAGAACGCTCCATGCGCTCAGCCTTAAAACATGCCGGTATTGACCCCTCCGAGATCGATTACATCAATGCCCACGGCACCTCCACAATGGCTGACACCATTGAGCTTGGTGCGGTCGAACGCCTGTTGGGTGATGCTGCAAGCACCGTCTCCATGTCCTCCACCAAATCCGCTATCGGCCATTTGTTGGGTGCTGCCGGTGCGGTGGAAGCGATTTTCTCTCTGCTCGCCATTCGCGATAACATCGTGCCACCAACCCTCAATCTGGACAATCCGGAGCGTGAAACTGACATAGATCTGGTACCACATAAGGCTCGCGAGCGCGAAGTTAATGTGGCGCTTTCCAATTCATTCGGTTTTGGCGGCACCAATGCATCTGTAGTATTCAAGCGATATGACGCATAAAATATGATTCGTGGGCCTTTCAAGCGAGAATGGCCGGATTGATGCCGCATTTCGGGTGCAAATTACCCCTGAAGTGCAATTTGGATACGGGAAGCTGAGCGTGAGTAATTCGGATAAATTAGGTAGTGAATCTGACAGCCCATTCGAACGCAATGACGGCAGCAGGCTGGTCCCTCAGTCTGCCGCAGAAGTTCTACAGCCAAAGCAGGCGCCGCCGCCGCCAAAGCGCTCCCGTCAGGCACGCAATGGATTTGTCGTTTTCCTGAACTTCGTGATGACATTGATGGTGTTGAGCGTCGTTGCTGTGTCGGTGATATTCTTTATCGGCAAGAATAATTTTGAAAAACCCGGTCCGCTTCGCACATCGCAAACCATTGTCATCAAAGAAGGTTCCAGCCTGAACCAGATTTCCCTGCAACTACATGCACGCGGTATCATCGATGGCGATATACTGTTTGGCATGGGCGTTAAATTGCATGGGGCAGCAGGCAGTATGAAAACTGGCGAATACGCGTTTACCCCCGGTATGAGCATGAATGATGTCATGGAAACCATTCGCTCCGGCAAGGGAATTGTTTATAAAATTACTATTCCAGAAGGATTGACCACCCACGTAATATACCAACGCATCGCTGCCAATGACACATTGGTGGGTGATATGCCGGAAATGTTGCCTGAAGGCAGTTTAATGCCAGATACATACCCCTTCCAGCGTGGCACCAGCCGTGCTGATGTGATCAAGCGAATGCAGCAATCGCAGCAACAGTTTTTAGCTGAAGTCTGGAAACGAAGAACTGCGGACCTCCCGGTTACCACACCAGAAGAACTGGTGACTTTGGCCTCCATCGTGGAAAAGGAAACTGCCAAATCTTCAGAGCGCCCCCATGTGGCCTCGGTCTTCATCAACCGCCTGAAACAGGGCATCAGATTACAGTCTGATCCTACTATAATCTACGGAATTTTTGGCGGCGAGGGTAAGCCGAAGGATCGTCCGATATACCGATCGGATATTCAAAACCCAACCCCATACAATACCTACACAATTGACGGCCTTCCTCCCGGCCCAATTTCCAGCCCTGGAAGGGCAGCCCTTGAAGCGGTGGCAAATCCTTCAATTACCGAAGATTTGTTTTTTGTGGCGGATGGAACTGGGGGACATGTTTTTTCCAAAACATTGGCTGATCACAACGCAAATGTGACCCGCTGGCGCGCAATTGAAAAACGACAGAAGCAAGAAATCGCCAAACGCGCAGAGGAATTAGCCAAAGCCGCTGCTGCAGCCGCTAATGGTACGACAGCTCCGGCCACCGCAGGCCAGAGTAATTAAAGAGTAATTGAATTGGCGTGTGTCAAATTTGAGGGGTAGGGTATGGCATTACAAAGCATGACTGGGTTTTCCCGCAGCGAAGGTCTCCATGCCACTGGGCGATGGGTGTGGGAATTGCGCTCAGTCAACAATAAGGGCCTCGATCTTCGAATGCGCCTGCCCTATGGGTTTGAAACGATTGAGGTCGATTGTAAAAAGGCCGTAGCCTCTGCATTTTCCCGCGGTAGTATTCAGGTTTCCTTGCAGTTTTCCAAGGAAGGATCGGCCAACGTTCCAAGCATTAATCCTGCCGCATTGGAGGCGGTGCTAAGTGTTGCCGCCCAATTACAGGAAAGAATCGGAGCAGCTCCTCCGACTGTGGATGGAATATTGGCCATTAAGGGCATATTGGAAATTACCGAAACAGATCTAACCGACGACGAAGTAAAATCTCGAAATAAAGAAGTTCTATCCGGTTTAAAAACTGCGATTGTTGACTTAACAACCGCCCGAGAGAGCGAAGGCGAGGCCATCGTTGCAGTCATGAGCGATCAGGTTTCCAAGATTGGCGGTCTGGTCGCAAAGATTGAGGCCGACCCTTCGCGTACAATGGATGCGATCCGCCAACGGTTGCAGCAACAACTGGCACCTTTGCTGGAAGAGGGAAGTGACCTTGATCCTCAGCGCTTGCATCAGGAAGCTGCATATTTGGCAACCAAAGCAGATTTACGCGAAGAACTGGACCGTCTGGTAGCGCATGTGGTGGCTGGTCAAAAATTATTATCAAGCGCTGGCCCGGCAGGTCGAAAGCTTGATTTTCTTGCTCAAGAGTTTAATCGGGAATGCAATACAATTTGCTCGAAATCCAATGCACCATCGGTCACCGGGTTGGGGCTGGAGATGAAAATAATTGTCGATCAATTGCGCGAACAAACACAAAATCTGGAATAAAATATGAGCGAAGATATTTCCGATAAAATTGAACGACGAGGCGTAATGCTGGTTCTGTCCTCGCCCTCGGGCGCTGGGAAATCTACCATTGCCCGCACTATTTTAGCCAATGAGCCAAGGTTGGAGCTCTCCGTTTCCGTTACCACCCGCGCCCGTCGTGGCAGTGAAATTGACGGCCAGCATTACCACTTTATTTCACGGGCTGAATTTGAGCGGCTGGAGCAGACCGATGCCTTGCTTGAATCCGCAGAAGTACACGGGAATTTTTATGGCACACCGCGTGATGCTGTGAATCAGGCGCTTACAACTGGCAAGGATATGTTGTTCGATATTGATTATCAGGGTGCCCAACAATTGATGGAAAAAGCGCGGGTCGACGTAGTTAGCATTTTCATTCTACCCCCTTCTATGGTGGAATTGGAATCCCGATTGCATCGCCGCGCGGAAGATACCGAAGAGGTGATTGTTCAACGCCTCAAAAATGCAGGAATAGAAATTCCCCATTGGCGCGAGTATGATTATGTCGTCATCAATCACGATCTCGATCGCGCCTATAATGAGGTACGTTCCATCCTGACTGCAGAGCGTCTCAGAAGAGATCGCCGCCCGGGTCTGTTTCAGTTTGAAGAGCAGCTACTGGGTTGAAATTTGGATTAAATTTCCTGTGCTAAAGCAGCAAATTGGCTCACTGAAAGTTGCTCCGCGCGCAACTGCCCGTCAATACCTGCCTTGTCCAACAAGGATTGACCACCCAGAATTTTCAAGCTGGAGCGCAGCATTTTTCTTCTTTGCCCAAATGCTGCCCTGGTGACAATTTCGAGTTTTCTGGATTCGCAGGGATCGGGTTCTGCTTTTGGAATCAAATTGACGATTGAAGAGGTAACTTTCGGCGGCGGGGTAAATGCCTGAGGCGATACGTCAAATGCTATATATGCATCTGTGCGCCAGCCGCATAACACACCCAACCTGCCAAATGCTTTTTCACCCGGTTGGGCACAAATGCGTTCAGCAACTTCCTTTTGAAACATCAAGGTGAGGGAGGAATAATAGGGCGGCCATGTTTTGCCAAGAAGCCATCCGGTTAATAGGGGAGTGGCGATGTTGTAAGGAAGATTGGCAACCAGTTTGGCAGGCCCATTGACCAGGGCAGGGATATCAACTTTTAGAGCATCCCCATGGATGATCTTGAGGCGCCCCGGATAGTGCTGTGATATCTCTTCCAGCGCAGGAAGACAGCGCTCATCGCGTTCAATGGCAATGACGCGTCGGGCGTTATTTGCCAGCAAAGCGCGGGTTAAGCCGCCAGGCCCTGGACCAATTTCTACAACATCACATTGTGAAATATCTCCAGCCTCCCGGGCAATTCTGCTGGTGAGGTTGAGGTCCAAAAGAAAGTTCTGTCCGAGGGATTTTTTTGCAGCCAAACCATAGCGTTCAATCACATCTGCCAGTTTCGGCAGGCCGTCAATCGCGTTCATTTTCAAACTCTGCCATTTGTGCTGCCATTTTTAAAGCTTCCATGAAACTTTGCGGGTTGGCGTTGCCGGTGCCGGCAATGTCATAGGCTGTACCGTGGTCCGGAGAGGTACGAATGATGGGAAGCCCCAAAGTGATGTTGACGCCCTCATCAAAGGCCAGCGTTTTGGACGGTATCAACGCCTGATCGTGATACATGCACAAGGCCACATCATAATTTTTGCGGGCATTGGCATGAAACATCGTATCGGCGGGAAGGGGGCCAACGGCATTAATGCCTAGGCCCTTCAAAGCCTCTATCGCCGGGGTGATTATTTCGATTTCTTCGCGACCCATGGAACCTTCTTCACCTGCATGGGGGTTCAAACCAGATACTGCCAGTCGCGGGTTTTCAATGCCAAAACGTTGGCGAAGGTCATCAGCGGCAATCTTGCCGGATTCAATAATTATTTCAGCAGTCAGGGTTTTCGGCACATCTGAAAGGGGGATATGAATAGTAACGGGGATTGTCCGCAAACTGGGCCCGGTCAACATCATTACCGGTCTAGTTGTACTGCCGCCTCCACACAGCTCCGCCAGATATTCAGTATGGCCGGGATGTGAAAATCCGGCATCATAAAGCGCCTTCTTGTTGATAGGGCAGGTTACCAATGCGCTCGCATGTCCATCACGCGCGAGTGCCACACCGATATTAATGGCTTCAATCACCCCATGCGCATCATCGCTGTGCGAATGTCCGGCTGTGGCCTTCATGTTGTTGGTCAATTGCAGAACTGGTAATGCATTGCTGTTCAGAGAATTAAAATTGTCGGAGGATACCGTTTCAAGCATCAGCTCCAAACCAAACCCAAGTGTGGCTGCGCGTTCTTCCAGCAGCACCTTGTCCCCAATTACCACAAATTGGGGCAGAGAAGCAGACTTTCGTTGCAGCCATGCAGATAGAATTATATCAGGACCGATACCAGCCGGTTCACCAATTGATACGGCAATGGGAGCGATGCTCATCGATAAACGATGGTTGCACTCTTGCGTAATTGCGCAAGATATTCATCTGCAACCTTACTTCCCTTTTTACCAAAATCGGCAAATTCCTTGGATTGACTCACAATCTGGGCGGTTCGATCGTCGGAAATACTGCGCTTGGTACATACTGCCATAAGTTCGACGCCTCTTTCTGTAACAAGCGGCTTGGTTGTTTTCCCGGCAGGTGTTGCAATAACGCTTGCTTTCCATTCCGGCGGTAACTCTGGTTCAAGTACCCGGCCTCGGTCAATGATCGAAACATCCCGTAATTCTTTGGCAAGTTTGATTGCCTCTCCGCAAGAGGTGAACCGTTGCCGAAAGCTGTTTGCTTGTTTGCGTCTTGAGCCCAAAATAGCTTTTCTGCGGGCTGCCGGCACCACAAATACAATCTGTTTAATAACATATTCTGTCGTTTCCGGCTTGTCGCTTCCGCTCTTCTTAAGATCAAATATTGCCTTTTGCTGGCTAACCCGCCCTGTATCGTTCCTAAATTTTCCAGTTACGGTGCGCTGCCAACTCATCTGTGTACGAATGAAACCTTTGAAATGACTGGCCCCCACGCCCATTTTGTTTAATTCACTGGCCATTCTGGAAGGGCTGGCACGATTGCGTTTGGCAAAAGATGCAAAGGCTTCATTTACTTGTGCCTGTGTTGCTATAGTACGCCTTCTGGTAGCTTCCTGCATTTTTAGAGCCTGCTCAATCATTTCTTCTTCGGCTTTTTTAGTGCGGTTTCCACCAATCCGCCGCAATTTCAAAAATGCAGCCCGTCGATTGACATCATAATTTGTGATTGGTGTGTTGTTGACCAAGACCCGAATATGGGTGCCTTTTTTACTAACCGAGCGAACTTGGCGACCAACTTTGACGTTTTTTTGCTTTTCCTCAGCAGCCTGTTTTTGTGCCTCTTCCGTCGCGGCACTCTTGACAGCCGTGGTTGACGTACAACCAGATGCCCCCAGACCAAGGATAATCAGTAATAAAATTGGAAACGTATGCTTCATGGTTTTCTTTATTTGTCGGTGATAAAATTAGTTTCTGCTCGTGAGATCAGACTTTTTTGTGGCCGATCAATGATCAGTCTGCGGGCCTGAGAGCAGGCGCCCTTTCTCTACAGTGTGTCTTTATTGAGTTGGTGCGTATATCCATAACCACCAATCGTTCGCAAACCGAATTTGAAGCCAATTGTTGTACCAGTGGTATCTCCCGTGCGTGAGCGCGAATTGTTATAGGAAACCGAGAATGAATAACATTCATCATCATAGGCCAGCCCGATACCGTCAGAAATCATCGAGTTATTTTGGATATCGTAGGATACATTACCAAATGCTCGCCAGTTATCATTCAGCTTGAGACTGCCCGAGGCATTAATTTCATGACGATCCGCTATCGATGCATAATTGGGTTGAGCATCGGTGAAAATATATGATGTGTTCATGGAAAGGAGCGATGATGTATATTGAGCGCCCAATTCTGTGCGTCTCAGTTTAAAAGTTTTCTCATCAAACCGACCCGAAAGACCAAGAATAACTCCTTTACCACTATTGAGCGCTATGGATGCAACATAATCTGAACGGGCGGTTTCCAGCCCTGACTCGTCACCCGCATTAGTAAGGTCATTTTGAGCAAACGAATTTGTTCCCGCCAAATGGAACGATTGGCCAGCAACCACATCAAGACTGCCACCTTGTTCGAAATTTGTTGAATAACGGAAGCCGATATTGGCGCGTGTACCACCTTCAACCCGGTCATATCCCGAAAATTTATCCGTATCAAAAAGGCTGGCTGCATCAAACACGAGGCTTTGCGCATCTTCATTTGGAAACAGACCAATATGAGTTTCATCAGTACGTGTTATGATTTGTGCAATGGGTTCAAAAATATGCGTTCCCATATCATTGGAAGCAATCATGGGAAAACGAATTTCCAACATTGCACTAGGCATCACGCGGTAAATGCTTTCATTAGTCATCAAAGGGTTCTCAGTAGAGTTGAGCCCGTCTGAATTCACTTGAATACCATCTCCACGCAGTCCCAGCGATGAGGTTATCAAGGCGCCACCGTCTAAAATGGTCGAACCTTTCCATTCAAGATTGAGGCTGGCCCGTGTATATTCACCCCGAATACCGTGGAAACGCTCAGATGCACCAAGCCCTTTATTGACGATGTCAGAGGCACTGCGGGTCAGGTTAGCCATATTAAAATCGAACGATACCTGTCCGACTCCATCCTCTCCATCGCTCACTAAATTATAGTCGAGAATGGGCAAAACGTTGGCCTGTAGGTCTTGTTGCAACTGGCGACCGGAAGCGGCCAGATCAACATCTACGTTGGAAGAGTTCTGGATGAGAAAATCCTGAATCGCGAAATTAAAGTAATTTTTGCCAGAAAGCCCCTGCAAATAAATTTCGTTGGTGATGTTATTCGATTCGAATCCATCAATGCTATAGGTTCTGGCAAAATTCTTGTCAGACTGAAGCAATGCATTCCAGCCGAATTTCCAGCGAGAATTAATATCGAATTTGCCAACAGTTGCAACGGCGGCCCGCCGCTCTTTTTCCGAATCGGTAATCGATGGGTCAAAGGCATCTGGATTTTGCTGGTCAATACCTGCAACCTTAATGGAATAGCTGCCATTTTCCAGACGATGGCGCCATTCTGCCTCAGCTAGAAGCCCTTGTCTGGAATAGTAACCACCCGTCAGAGTCAGGTCAAAATTCGGCGCCAGATTGAAGAAGTAGGCGCTGCGAACGCCAACACCCAGCGCTTCATGATTTGAAAAATCGGGGAACAAAAAGCCTGATTTACGCTTTATCGCCGGATCGGCATGGGAAAAACGCGGCAGCCGAATAATGGGAACACCAAACACCTCAAAACTGGCGTCTTCATATTCCACAGCCTTGGTATCGTTGTTGATGGATATTTTTCTTGCCCGAATTTGCCACAGAGGCGGTTTGCTCGGGTTTTCTTTACAAGCCTTACAGGCGGTATAGACACCATTGTGAAACACAGTGAAGGCACCATCGATTCGTTCAGCACTTGTCGCTGCAATACGCGTCTCGTCAGCAGTTTCTACTCTGAGAGCTGCGATAAATCCGTTGGAAAAATCATCGGTAAGATCAATCTCATCGGCAAATACGCGGTTGCCGCTTGGTTCCAGAATTTCCACGGACCCTTGCGCCGTCACCCGCCCGCTTGTGCGATTATAGGTAACTTTCTCAGCAACAAGCGTATATCCATCATACGCGATCTGCACATTGCCCGATGCAATGATCAATTGCTGATCATTATCGTAGATTAAATCATCTGATTCGAGCAGCATTTGAGCGCCCGGTGTGGTCTTGGGGCGACTGGAAAGCGTTTGGGTAATTTCCTGTGCATTGGCACCATCAAGGTTGGGAGCGAGCAAATTTGGTCCGCACGCAACCATGCCCGCGGCGGTAAATGCCACGAATGCCCAATGAAAGCTGCGTATGTTATGCATCAGATTTACGCTCTTTGGATGGGTCAACTATCCATCCTCCTGATGCAACAAAATGCTTGTCCCAAATAATATTGTCACACATGCTGGAGCCCAGGCAGCCAACGCTGGCGGGACTATTCCATTACTTCCTAATGAAGTTATTAGACTTGAGATTGTATAAAGCACGAAGCCACTGAGAATTCCACCTAAAATCAACCTTCCACCCTGACCAAATCGAGCAAATTTCAGTGATACAGTTGCAGCGATCAAAATCATGGCGACAAAAAACGCTGGCAAAGAGAGAAGTTTATGAAATTGCACCATATATTCTAGGGAATTGCTCCCCGTTCCACGCAGTTTTGCCGCTGTATCCAGAAGCTCCCAAAACGGCACCAAATCCGGTGGCGTGCTGGCATCAAACAGGTTTTCCGGCCGCAAATTGGTTTTCAGCCTCAAAGCAGAGCTCTTGGTCACCCTGCCATCATTTTCCGTGGTCTTTGTATCTAACAAAAGCCAATGGTCATTCCGGTAGAATCCGGAAACCGCATCTATCCGATTTAGCAGCGATCCATCGGGGTTCCAGCGAATGACAGTTACATCGCTAAGTGTCTGCCCTCTGTCGCGGGCAAGATTTGCGTTGATAACAGCACTTCCCGTCTCGTCTTCCTGCCTGATCCAGTAGCCATTAACCGATTTTTCAGCTGCCCGCGCCTTCAATGAATAGACCACAGCGCGCAAATCCTTGCTCTTTTCCAAGGATATAATTGCAGCAGGATTATATACCATCGCAACGAACAGTCCGAAGAGAATAGCAACAAAACCAATGGGTAACAGGAATTGCCAGGCTGAAACACCGGCAGCCCTTGCAACCACCAGTTCCATTTTACCATTCATCTGGTTGAGTGTTACCATCGCTGCAAACAGGCACCCAAACGCAAATGCTTTTTCAAGGAATACCGGAGCCTGAAGTGTTGAAATTTGAAAAAGCTGCCAGGTAGAAACGTCAGCCAAATGGGAGGCCTTACGCATTTCCTCAACAAAATTGACTGTCACAATCAAAAACATCAATGCCAACAACATGGCGATGGTGTTTTTGAAATACCGAGCAGCAATATATAAAAAGAGCGTTTTACCGATCATGTTTGCACCCCGGCCCGGCGACGGCGAAAGGCGATATAAGATTTTTGCAGGCGCTCACCAATTTCGAGTATTTTCTGTTCATTGCGGTCAACAACCCGTTGCAAAGGTTTTGGCAATGCCACGGGGCGGTTGGTAAACACGAACCAGCAGCCAAATAAAATGCAGAAAACCGGCAGGCCATAGATGAGCAGAACAGCAGAAGGGTCCGTTTTTAAAATTCCCTTGGCCGGAAAGGCCGCGCCTCTGGCCACCAAAAGCATGATGACTGCCCACCCAATTGCTGATCCATAACCCGTTCTGCTTGAGCGTGCTTGCCCGATAAACGCAAGAATAACAATCACATACGCAAAGGGCCACAACATTTCAGAAAACCGTTCGTGGATAACGGCACGATAATCACCCGGATTATGTTTAAAGAAATACTCATCTGGGTCAGGGTTCAATAATGCAGGCGTTGTGCGTCGGTTTGGTGGAAGCCTTGGCACGGTCGTTGGACCTGAGAGGCTGGAGAGATCATAAAAATATGATTCATATTTGATGACACTAACGCTGCCGTCTGAATAATTGCTTTGCTGGATTTCACCATCACTGAGGACCAGCATGGTTACGCCGTTTTTATTGGCGACAATTCCTTCTTTAGCTGAATAAATTGTGGACGAATTCGGGTTGCGCTCATCCGCTATCAAAATTCCGTTGAGAAGACCATTTTCACCGCGTTTTGCCACGTGAAATGTCAATCCTGGCTCGACTTCCTTGAATACCCCTTCACGCAATACGATAGTAACCAGATCAGCGCGCATATCGGTGGCAAACTGGTTCATCTTTATCAGGCTAACTGGCGAGATAAAATGTCCAATCGAACCGGTGACAAGACTGCAAACCACAGCGACCATTAATAATGGTTTTGCAAGTACATTGGTTGAAGCGCCACTGGCTGAAATAACCACCAGCTCCGAATTGGAATTTAGTCCGTTAATTGTATGAATGGTCGCCAACAAAATGGAGAGAGGAACAACGGCCTGAATCAGCAGAGGAACAGCAAGCGTGGTAAGGGAAAAATAGGTAAAAAGTGTTTGCCCGTTCGTGGTGAGAATATCCAGCCCCTTCAAAGCCTGAACAATCCAAACAACCCCAACCATCGCGAAAAGCGTTATGGCAGCAGCATAAGCCGTTTTCCCAAAGATATAACGCTCAATCAGCTTCATGGATACTCAACAAATAAGGTCGGGCCGATGCCCGATGGGTTAATAAATTATCAGGGTTACCAGCCTGTAAACATAAAGCCTCAAATTGGCTAAAAATAGGCGAAGAAACAAAGTTAAATTAGTGTAAAATATAGAACCGCATTGCACCGCCTAAATCAAATGCATATTTGGTCTTTGCAAAGCTGATCACACTCATTAGGTTCTAGACTTCATCACACAATGCCGGAGGAATCATGGCCAAGCTCCCTACAATCTCGATTGCTAAAAATATCTTGCCGAAAAAGGGCACGCTCGTCTTTCTTGTTGAAAAAGATGGCCAACTGCCAAAGACCGCCACAAACCTTGATGTGAACGGCCAATTGCAGCGGGCATGCGATCTTTCCGATTTTTCTGGAGCCGGCAAAAGTGTGGTTACACTTGCTGCACCCGATGGTGTTTTTGACGAATGGATTGTGCTTGGTTGTGGCGAAATAAGTGAAGCCGGAGAAGCTGACTGGATGAAGCTTGGAGGCAAGGTAAATTCAACGACCAAAAAATCCGAGCTCGTTACGGTTATTGGTGAACTCGGCGAAAAGGCAAGCAAACTGGATGCTGCATCCTTCGCAGCAATGGCCGCAGGCGCAAAAATGGCGGCTTACGATTTTGATCAATATAAAACCAAATCAAAAAAACCGGCCCCGACAAAATCTCGAAAACTGGTCTTTGCCCATGATGATACCACTGCGGTACGGCGCGAATGGAAAAGACTTGATGGTGTCAGCGATGGTGTTTTGCTGGCCCGTGATCTGGTCAATTTGCCGCCCAATGTGCTCACCCCGGTAGAATTTGCCAAACAGGCAAAGGAATTGGAAAAACTCGGTGTGAAAGTTGAAATTCTCGGCGATAAAGAACTGAAAAAACTGAAAATGGGCGCTCTACTTGGTGTGGCGCAGGGGTCTGAACAACCAGCCCGTATGGCAATCATGAAGTGGGATGGCGGAAAACCCAAAGAACGGCCCATCGCTTTTGTTGGCAAAGGTGTGATCTTTGATACTGGCGGCATCTCTCTTAAACCCGGCGCTGGAATGGAAGACATGAAGGGCGATATGGGTGGCGCTGCAGCTGTTACCGGCCTGATGTACGCACTGGCTTCCAGAAAAGCCAAGGTCAACGTTATTGGCATTATCGGCATTGTTGAAAACATGCCCGATGGCAAAGCCTATCGTCCCGGCGACATCCTCACTTCCATGTCTGGGCAGACAATTGAAATCATCAATACCGATGCCGAAGGGCGCTTGGTTCTGGCTGATGCGCTTTGGTACTGCCACACCAAGTTCAAACCAAAATTCATGATCAATCTGGCGACACTTACAGGCGCTATCCTCGTTGCCCTTGGCAAAAACTACGCCGGTCTCTTCTCCAACAATGATGAATTGGCGGCAAATATTCATGCGGCAGGATTGGTCACCGACGAAAAAGTATGGCGCATGCCGTTGGATAAGGAATTTGACAAGATGATCGATTCCAAATTCGCCGACATGAAAAATACCGGTGGTCGCTATGGCGGTTCATCCACCGCCGGGCAATTCCTGCAACGCTATGTGGAAGATACCCCGTGGGCGCATCTGGATATCGCAGGCACCGCTATGGGGTCACCAAAACATGAGTTCAACCAGTCATGGGGATCAGGCTACGGCGTGAGATTGCTCGATAGACTGGTTTCAGACTTTTACGAGTAAGCGACTGTTATGACTGAGGTCTTGTTCTACCACCTGACAGAAAGTAATCTGGAAAAAGCGCTTCCGGGTCTGCTAGAAAAATCCCTTGAACGGGGTTGGAAGGTGGTGGTTCAGGCCGGGTCCCAGGAGCGTATCGAGGCGCTGGACGCCCATTTATGGACCTATCTGGAATATAGTTTTCTGGCCCATGGTGCCACCAAAGACGGCACCCAATCCATGCAACCTGTTTGGCTGACCACCGAGACAGACAATCCCAACGAGGCCAACATTCGCTTCATGGTTGATGGTGCGGTGCCCGATGATCTGACTGGCTATGAACGTGCGGTCTATATGTTTGACGGGCATGATAATGACGCAGTTTTGCAAGCACGGGAACGCTGGAAAATTGAGAAAGAAGCTGGTTTCGATCTAACCTATTGGCAACAAAAACCAAATGGCAGTTGGGAAAAGAAAGCATGAATGATCCCACCCGTCCCGATGAAGATTTTCGCGAAAAACAAAAACAGGCGCGGGTGGAAATCAACAAACTCGATGCCGATGTTATACACGATGAACCTGAGCGCTTAGCTTTTTTCAACACGGTCTATCAGCGGGCAGGGGGCGATGCGGTCAATGTCCCATGGGCCGATCTGCACCCAAAAGAAAAGCTCATCGAATGGCTGAAAGATAAAGAAGGCCAAGGCCAAACGGCACTGGATGTGGCTTGCGGTCTGGGCGATAACGCTGAAGCAATAGCTAAACAGGGCTATCAAACAACAGCTTTCGACGTGGCCGCTGACGCGATTGCATGGGCAAAAAAGCGATTTCCCGAAAGCCCGGTCCAATATCAGCAAGCCGACCTCTTCGAACCTCCGTTAAATTGGTCGGACAATTTCGATCTCGTCCATGAATGCTACACCCTTCAGGCACTACCGCCGCAAATGTTTGAAAAATCTGCAAGAGCCGTTGCATGTCTGGTGAAATCCGGTGGCACCCTTTTGGTTTACACAAGAATTTTGCCGAAGCAACGGGAACAGGCGGGACCACCATGGCCTTTGGTCGGGGAGCAGGCAAAGGTGTTTTCTTCACTCGGATTTGATTTGGTTACCGAAGATTATTTCACCATCAATCGCCCGGATAGACGCATTCCACATGGTTTTTACGAATGGAAGAAAACCAACAGATGAAAAGAAAAACCGATAGCTAGGTCATGTTGACAAACTTCTGAACCATAGTCGTGTTGATACGATATGAATGAAACCGAGATAGCTTGCGGCGGTTTTATCGTATCTTGTTGCCAAT
>JASFYT010000108.1:0-4714 GCA_045047085.1 Rhizobiaceae bacterium
ACGATAGAAAACAGAGACCTGTTCGCAGAAAAACATGCACAGCTACCAATTTCTGATCATCTAGAGTGACTCATTTTGTTTAGATATGATTCTATGGTTTGTGAACGGTTGTAATCGACTATTGTCATTATGGAGTTGTGCGATTCGGCTCAATCAGGGCAAAAGCACAACTACAGATTATTGATTTGTTCATCTTGAGGCGAGAACCATATCAGTTGAAGCCATGCTGCAATCCATAAAGCTGCTGTTGCCAGCGTTGATGCCTTCATGGCGCTTTTTTGCTGCGATTGCTCCATCCCCACGCATTGAATTTACCTTGCTTGAAACAACGCTGGATAAGCCGGGCAACTGGCAAGAATTTCGTCCCAGACCTGCTCATTTATCTGTTCGCGGCATGGCCAAGCGCATGTTTTATAACGCACGCTGGAATGAAACGCTTTATCTTGTAAGGTGTGCGGAGCTTTATACAATGAGCCCGGCGCCGCACAGCAGCCGGGAAATACTGATCCGTATCAAGGCTGAGCTTGAGCGCAATTCTATTGATTGTCTTGCAACACCCTACCTTCAATTTAGATTGGTGTTTGTCCATAGGGAAGGCATACAAATTGAAAAACACGTTACGTTTATTTCACCGGTATATCAGTCTTTTGGGGATGCGGGTCAGTGAGCCTTGATGACGCCATCCGCTTAACTGAAATATTGCTGGCTCTGGCATTTATCCAGCAAAGCATCGAACATTTTCATGCACCAAAAGATGAGCAACTCCTATTCATTCCACGCTTTTTTCTGAGTGTTTTGCTACTGTTCGGATTCAGGACCCAATGGGTTTGTCTTGCGCTGGTTATTCTGGCCCTGTTTATACTCAGACGGTTCCAGGGTCCCTATAATGGCGGCAGTGACCGTATGGGGCTCCTCGTTCTTTGTTGTTTGTGCCCTATTAATTTCATACCCATATTGCGATGGCAGGAAACTATTTTCGGATATTTGGCCATACAATTGGTGTTGTCATATTTTATTTCCGGCTGGGTCAAAATCATAAATCCGGATTGGCGCAACGGGCGAGCGCTTCGTGATGTGTTTCAATTTTCTGCTTACCCGGTCAGCGAGGCTTTGAGAACATGGGCCGACTGGCCAAGGGTATTATTTTTGATGTCTTGGTCAGTCATACTTTTTGAGCTGTTGTTCCCTTTCACCTTGATCACGCAAACAATGCTCATCATTGGGCTGATGATTGCGGCTACTTTTCACCTCGCTAATGCCTGCCTGTTTGGCTTCAACCGCTTTTTCTGGACTTGGCTGGCGGCCTATCCGTCGATCCTGTGGTTGCAACAACGCATTTTTGTTGTAGAGCAACTTCAACTGTCATAGGTTTTGGGCGTTAAAGGTTTGTAACCTTATGATTTTACTTGTTTATCATTCTTGTGGTTAAAAGGTCGCCGGGTGAAGGAGAAACATATGTTAGCAGAACGATCCTTCAGGTTCAAAACCGCGATAACCAAATCGCCTTCGATGAGTGTTGTTCAGGGGCTTCGCGATGGGGATGGTTCAAATCCCAGTGCAGAGAAATTTGTGTTGCAGCACACAGCCTATATTGAAGCGTTAAAGGCCAGCGGAGCACAGGTCGATGAATTGCCTGCATCAGAAGAATTTCCCGATTCGGTATTTGTGGAAGATTCAGCACTCTGTCTAAAAGACGCAGTCATTGTTCTTCGCCCCGGAGCGCCCAGCCGATTCGGCGAAGCAGCACTGATTCGACCCGCTTTTGAAAACCATTTTTCAAGGATAATAGATTTACCCGACGATGGCTTCCTTGATGGGGGCGATGTTTTGTTATCTGATGAAGATGCATTTATCGGATTATCCGCCCGAACCAATCAGGCAGGGTTTGATGCTCTTTCATCCATATTGGTAACGTTCGGCTATTCACCGGTAATAGTAAAAACTCCAGCCTCCATCCTGCATTTTAAAACCGAATGCGGATTGCTGGATTCAAAAGCGATTTTCAGCACGACTAATCTTGCCGCCATCGGGTGTTTTGAAAACTATCAGGTAATTTTAACGCCTGATGGTGAAGAAGGTGCCGCGAACATTGTTCGGTTTAATGATAATGTATTCGTCAGTCGTGGCTATCCCAAGTCCGAAGCATTGCTAAAGTCTCACGGATATAATGTGGTGGTGATTGATACCAGCGAACCGGCCAAAATTGATGGCGGTCTATCCTGTATGTCCCTGCGGTTTTGATCAAAAAGAATGTGGAAAAAGCTGCTGATATGATTCTGAACAAGCCTAATGGAAATCCCTTGAAGGAAAGAGAGCTTTGGCCACATCCCTTGGATGCCTGTGTGCGCTCACATGTTTTTTTGGTTCGATCTTTCGATTGTAATCGTCATGTTCCAATATTTTCTCAGACCTTTGCATGAGAAAATCCTCGTCATCAAGCTTTTCAAGATAATGGGAAAAATCGGAGATATGGTTCGCGATCAAGTGGGTGACAATGCCTTTTCGTTCAAGCACACCTGATATTCTTACCAGTCGTGCAGTCATGATTGTCTTGCGAAACTGCTCAAACATTTTACGCCAGACAATTACATTGATACTGCCTTCTTCATCTTCCAGTGTCATGAAAATTACGCCCTTGGCGGTGCCGGGGCGCTGGCGTGCTAGCACCAGACCAGCAACGCTTAATCGGGTTTTATGCCGTACCTCGAGCAAGGTTTTAGCCTTCGAGGTGCCGGGAAAATGCGGGCGCAATAATTTAAGTGGATGATCGCGCAAGGTCAGGCGTAAAGATCGGTAATCCTGTAAAACATTTTCTCCAATATGCATTGGCGGCAATGTGATTTCCGGATCAAGCGCTTGTTCATCTTCTTTCGCATGAGCAAAAAGGGGCAACGGGCTTTCGCCCTTTATGCCGCTTGCCTGCCAAAGTGCTGCGCGTCTTGTCAGTTCGAGTGAGTTGAAAGCATCAGCATCTGCCAAACGTCTGAGTGTTGCTGGTTTAATCCCGGCGCGCACCCATAAATCACGCACCGTTGCATAACCGTTTTGCCTTGATTCAAAAATCCAGTCTGCATCTTCCTCGCGCATCCCCTTAATTTGGCGCAGGCCCAAACGCAATACCAAACCATTTTCACCTGCTTCCAAAATGCTGTTCCACCGGGAATAATTCACATCAACCGGCCTCACTTCCACACCATGTTCTTGGGCATCACGGATAATTTGTGCTGGCGCGTAAAACCCCATCGGTTGGGAATTTAACAATGCGCACGCAAAAATTTCAGGATAATGGCATTTGAGCCAGGCCGAGACATAAACCAGCAAAGCAAAAGATGCCGCATGGCTTTCCGGGAAACCATATTCGCCAAAACCTTCAATCTGCTTGAAGCATCGCTGGGCAAAATCGGTTTCGTAACCGTTTTTTTGCATACCGGAAATAAACCTGTCCCGGAGTAATTCGATTGTTCCCATCTTGCGAAAAGTAGCCATGGCACGGCGCAATTGATCAGCCTCGCCGGGGCTGAAGCCTGCACCAACAATGGCGATACGCATGGCCTGTTCCTGAAATAGCGGCACACCTAGGGTTTTTCCTAAAACCTCTTCCAGCGCTTTTGAAGGATAATTAACTTTTTCAATTCCATCGCGACGGCGAAGATAAGGATGTACCATATCTCCTTGAATGGGACCGGGGCGTACAATCGCCACCTCTATCACCAGATCGTAAAAAGTTTTTGGCTTCATGCGTGGCAGGAAAGACATTTGTGCGCGGCTTTCAACCTGAAATACACCGAGACTATCTGCTCTCCCGAGCATTTCATAAACGTCCTCGTCGTCCTCGGGCAGAGATGCCAAATCGTGGGAAACTCCATAATGGGTTTTTAAAAGTTGGAACGCCTTGCGAATACACGAAAGCATACCTAGGCCCAATACATCGACCTTTAAAATTCCAAGCGTATCGATGTCGTCCTTATCCCATTCGATGACCGTGCGGTTTTCCATCGCAGCATTTTCGATTGGCACAATATCATCGAGGCGAGATTTGGTGATGATGAAACCGCCCACATGTTGCGAAAGATGGCGGGGGTACCCCATGATTGCCCGGGTGAGTTTCCCGCAAAGCTCCAGCCGATTATCATCGGGGTCGAGACCTGCTGCTATTTTCTGCTCGCGGCTGGTTGCCTTGTCGGATTCTGACCATCCCCAGATTAGTTCGGTCATGGAGGATAATGTATCCTGCGACAAACCGAGCGCTTTTCCTACTTCGCGGATGGCCGATCGGGAACGATAGCAAATCACGGTGGCGGATAGACCAGCGCGGTGGCGGCCATATTTTTCGTAGATATACTGGATTACTTCTTCGCGGCGCTCGTGTTCGAAATCAACGTCGATATCCGGTGGCTCGTTGCGCTCAGTGGAGATAAACCGCTCGAACACCATATCGATGCGCTCCGGTGAGATGGAGGTAATGCCCAGAATAAAACAAATTACGGAATTGGCAGCCGAGCCGCGCCCCTGACACAGGATCCCCTCACCTCTTGCAAATTTTACGATGTCATAAATGGTTAGAAAATATGGGGCATACTTTAATTCTTCAATAATGGCCAGTTCGCGCTCAATAGCCTTTAGCACTTTTGGTGAAACGCCATTTGGAAACAGATGGGGTGGGTATCTAACGGGAATTTGTTGGGCAACCAGTTTTTCCAATTCCACTTGCGGT
>JASFYT010000109.1:0-12729 GCA_045047085.1 Rhizobiaceae bacterium
CTGGTAGCGCGCTTGGTTTGGGACCAAGATGTCGGAGGTTCGAATCCTCTCGCTCCGACCATTTTTACAAATAATATCAGGTAGTTATAGAAAAAGGCCAGTCACTGCGACTGGCCTTTTTTGTTGATTATTCCCGACAATTCCCGACATAGTATTACCACCATGCAATCTAGCGTTTCACACCTCCCAAAATATAGGTTTTGGCAAAAGGGTAAAAAGTGTAGAATACACTGAACTTTTTACATTTTACATATTAGTATTCAAGAAAAGGTGTACTAAAATGACCAAAAAAACAGAAAATTCCTCTGGCTCTGCCCAAAAGCCAAAAAGTGGTAGTGGCAGTTCAACCGGTAATCCAGGCACAAGGAGCGGTGGCGGCGGGACAACCAAAGGCAGCATAAATTGACCAACAAAGATTTGTGGGAGCAATACGGCAATTTCACAATAGATCTCTCGAATAATGCGAGAAAATTGGCTTTTGCCGCTGCAGGTCTTTCATGGTTATTTAAAACCATTGAAAATACTTTTCCAGCCCCAGTGCTATGCGCCCTTCTTGCAATAATTATATTTTTTATCTGTGATATTTTGCAATATTTCCTTGGTGCAATCAGACTAAAAAAGTGGATAGAATCGGAAGAAGAAACACGTGAGAAAGAAACAGGTTCAATTGAAGGCGAGTACAAAAAACCAAAAAACATTGACACCCCATCTTTTTATTGTTGGGTTGCAAAAGTAATTGCACTTTTAGCAAGCTATGCCTTCCTGGGCTTACAAATTTTTCTATAGGGAAATTCCACCAACTATTACTGAGCACACATATCATCCAGAAACTCCGACGGCATATCCCCACTGGTCACCAGCAAATAATCTCTTGCACGGGTGCAAGCGACATAGAGAAGATGCCGCTCAGTGTCGTAGACCTCCTGAAGATCTGCATCATCGGCTACTGTTTCAATACGTTCTTGCAGAGGGATCACTTCATCATCACATGCCATAACAACTACAGCCCGGAACTCCAACCCCTTCGCCAAATGCATGGTACTGATCGACACATTACCGCTGACTGTCTCAACCTTTTCATCAAGTACAACATAGGGCAGATTTGCCAGTTCAACCGCAGCTTTTGCCCTTTCCAACTCCGCATCGGAACGAATAAAAACACCAAATTCATGCGGCATCAAGTCATCGGCTGATCGATCTTTCAACCACTGAGCAACAAACTCAATTTCCTCTTCAAATGAACTCAATTCACTTACCGTCGGTGCGGCACCATTAAATACAGAGATAGTGCCGCGCCGTTCTTCCACGTTGCCATCAACATCAGCAACTTCAGGATCTAAAAGACGATCAGCTTGCATTCTGATTTGATGGGACGTGCGGTAGTTGATCCGCAGGTTGCGTGAGCGGCCACGGATATCAACGCCAAGTGATTTCCAGGAAAATGGTTGTTGGAAGATTCGCTGACCAAGATCTCCAGCAAAAAACAAACTATTTTCCTTCCCGGCGCCTAATGCTGCAAGAAACCGTAATTGTGCAACACTGATGTCTTGAGCCTCATCGGTAACAGCAAAATCAAATGGCGGATTATTACTCACAACAAGCATCCCTGCCAACTTGTTGAACATAGCAGCACGAGTGATCAATCCACGAGATTGTAGACCATCCTGCACCTTATCAAAGATTGCCCATAGTATTTGTCGATGTTGCTCAGGAAGTCTCGTTTTTCTTCCCAATCGTTTAACATCTCGATAGGATTCCCAGTCACAAAGTTGCCAGGCATCCACTACCTGCTCCCACTCGGTGATCAGAAAATGCGACGTAAACTTATGCCCTTCAATTTCAGCTGCTGCTTGATTCAGCAAAGGCTTGATGTCAGACCTCAATGCGATTTTTGGCTTACCAAAATTCAGGCCATAAAGACGTTTACCAATTGTGTCAAGATCATGGACTTCAAGTCGATCTCCTAAGCGGGGTTCATGACCAATCAAGCGCTTCAGCTTAGTCCGTAGGGCACTAGCCAAGGGCTTAGAGAAAGTTGTCAATAAAACTCGAGAATCAGGATTTGTGCGCGTCAGATAGACAGCACGATGCAAAGCCACAATCGTTTTACCAGTTCCAGCTGAACCAGAGACACGTGCAGGGCCACTGTAGTCACGTTCAACCAATTCTCTCTGCGCCGGATGCAGGAAAACTGTCCATTTTTCCCATGGATAATCAAGCGCCTGCTCCAGCTCTTCAATATTGGTCATCAAACGGAAACGACGCTGTGCATCTGGATGATTGAATGGATCACTATCAGCAGAAATTGGAGTCGTTATTTCAGGCTTAACGCCAATTGCCAAATTCAGAAGAGCTTCAGCTGCCTCGCTTGGCAAGTGATCAGCCAAATCAAGGATTGTATCCTCGTTGGCAGCACGCACATCCTCCAGCCATTCTTCTGGCACACCATAACTGAGCAGTTCTTCGGCTGCGATTTCAGCAAATAGAAGTTGTTTTGACGGCGCAGGAGATTCGACAGGGATATAGACAGGAATAGTGATTTCCTGAACCGTTTCCCTGACCTCAACAAGCTGTGCGGCACCGGTTTTTGGATGAGTTTCAAGCTTACGACGACTGCCCCAGTTGTAGGCAGGATCATGATGGGCGACATAGCACAATAGAAGGCTCTGCTTTGTCCTGTGGACAATGATTCGCAGGTCGCCGCTGACACGAGCCGACCAGAAGTTTTTATCCTTCGCATTAGTCAGCCTATGGAAGCTCATCCCTGGATTGGCTGGGTTCATTTGTAGATCAAAAGCTGTTGTTTTTACTGCTTTTTGCTCTTCGCCAGTCAGCCTTGCAAGGCTATCAGTGAATGTGTCGGCAATAAGAAATTGCATTAATTTTCCACTACAACTGGAGTAGCAATTTGGTTAGCCACAGCATTATATAAGTCTACTTCGACCTCTGGTGCATGAATTGAAATAACCAAAGCATACCTTGCCACTTTGTTGTAACGCTCAAGTTTCACACGAGTTTTCCACCACCCTACCGTTGGATAAATTGCCAAAACTCCCCTACTGGCGAGATCTGCCGCACTCCCTCGCCAGATATCAGAATGCAGCGATCCTTTGTGACGATTTTGCTTGCCAATCAACCAATCAGTGTCATTTCCTCCTACGTTGATTCCTTCCTCGGCATCACGTGCAACAGCATTGATTCGTGCTCTAAAATCAGCATCAGATTCCAATGGACGTTTCACATCAAAACGCAAGCCATGTGATTCATAGCGATATCTTGATCGAAAGCCTCGCACAGAGGGATTTGGTTCAATGAAATATGAAAGAGTTACGTGCATTTCCACCTGTGTGTCTCTTAATTGCTCAAGTTCTTCTAGTGGCCACGGCAAACGATGTAAGTTCATATCCCTAAGTGTTGGCTGGCTACTTCCCTCCCGAGAAAATGGATGCAATTGCCCCTCTATCACCATTGTCAGAGAATTTGAAACACTCCACATGGCACGATCTATATCTGGAACACCAAAACCACAATGACGGACAAGGTTGGCATAATCAGATTTGGAAGGTTGCCCATGGTTTGGCAAAAACATCCTCATCATGTTATCTGTCCAAGTGGCAGAATGTACAATTAAAGCACGAATTGTTTCAGGCCAAAGCTCCGGATATAATTTCATCAATTTGGCGGCCATTTGAGCGGCTAGAGCAGTTGCCGCACTGGTGGCATTTGCAGTTGTGAATACTCTTTGCTCTGGCTTATAATGGCTCGTCAGAAGGCTTAAACTAGACATCCAGACCGCACCTAGGTGATCTTTAGCAGCATTGCCACCCTCGAAAACTACATCTGGTTTCAGGGGCCAATGCTGTTGCCACGTAGATGACGTCGTGCTGAATGGGGACATTCCTCCTGATTCAGCAACTGGAGTATAGTTTTCACAATCAGGCTCAGTGATATGTGTCAGCTCCGTATAAGCCCCTATAGTCAAAACATTCCAAGCCTGACCAGGATCATGAATACCATCTGAAGTATTGCTTTCGGGATATTCACCCCAGGCATTCGGATCTATGACATTTCCTGCCGATACCACAAAAAGTCGTGGAGAATCATTTTCGGCGTCCATATCAGATGCTAACTTGTCTAGAGCCGCCGACCACGCAGAGGGACGACCGCGATCTCGATTATCCCGTGCCGTTATTGCCATCCCAAAAATCCGAGGGCGATATGGGGCAACAATCTCGGGGCGAGCAACGGCTTCTGTGGTCAGGTATCCATGATGCTGAGCATTCCCAGTATTACCGCCATCATTTGATAACAGCTTAATCGATTCAATACGATGACCAACCTCGATCGCTTCACCAGAATCAAGAACAAGTGCCAAGTTGCCCATCAAGGTAAGACCTGCCATGGCTGTACCGTGTCCAACGACATCATCAGTACCCCATGCTGGTTCTACTGTATGCAAGTCTAAATCATCAAGCACCGGTGCAATCAGTGGGTGGCCATTATTAACACCTGTATCAAGTAAACACACATAAGGAACCCGCTCTTCAGATCCTGGAAAGCGGGTTCGATCAATAAGCTCTGCTAACCACTCCGGCTGTTCTACTGGGAGCAAAGCATCAAAAAACTCTGCTGTTTCTTTGGCACGTCTTAACTCAGCAATGCTGTTGAGTGTCATAATGGAATGTTGCATCTGTAGTCTGGATGCATGTACCAACAAAACTGTACGTTCAGGAAAGGTCAGTTCTTCAGGTGCTACCCTCAGCTCCTGCAATGCGGCCATTTCTCGAAACGTAGCCACAGTGCCAGTGCGGTCGTTCCGAATAGGCAGCCAAACCTCCCACCAGAATGATTCATCATCGGTTGCGGGGAAAGCGAGCGGATCATCAGTCCACAATGCACGTAGGCTTGCAGCACGTATCTGCCGAATTGCATTGATAAGTTTCCTATGGTCACGAGCATGCCCTCTCCGATCTCGTTTTTCATCCAAATAGTCCTGGACAAGGCTTTCAAAGTGGTCCAACTTCCCGTCCGGCACAAAAACCGTTGCTTGCGTACATCCGTCCTCATGCCTCACATTTAACAGTTCTATCCCCGATCGCTCTCGAGCCAGACTTTCGAACGCAAGCTCAACATCAGGAAAACTTTCAAATTCTACATGTAATCCGAAACCACCTTCAAGACCGGAAGCCTGTTGTGCCTCACGTGCTTGATCCATTGCTGGTTTAACCGCATTTATTTGATCTCGTAATGCGGTCCCATGTTGCTGCCTGTCACGAGCTGGGATTGGTCTCGGCGTCATTGCCTGCGATGGGCGCCTAAACCTCTCTGTTTCAGAAAAACCGTCAAGGACAAGGTGTCTATTTTTTCTGATGCCATTACCTGTCATGCTTAAATATTCCCCCCGCCCTATTAAATTCTTTTCTTTAATCTTCCGGCTATTCTTTGGCGTTCAAGTAATGTCTGACGAATATTCGCTTCTTCAACACAATCAACTTGATTAATCAGTGCTTCTTTAAGTACCTCGTCCGCAGCCCTAGATATTTCCGCATAACTCAATCCATCAGCTACAGTTGCTAATCGTTTCCATGATGTCCTCTTTTTTACATAATGCATCAGTCGCGTTTTAAGCAATGAAGTGATCTGAATTTCACCTGGCAATTCATAGTGCAAAACATCATCAAAGCGGCGGAACAATGCATGATCCAACACCTCCAGATGATTGGTTGCTGCAACAATCAGACTGTGAGATTGGTCTTGCTCAATCATCTGCAAAAAGCTATTAAGTACGCGCCGAATTTCACCTACATCGTTACCTAGCCCTCGCTGTGAACCAATCGCATCAAATTCATCAAAAAAGTAGACACCACGGGTTTGAGTTGTCGCTTCGAAAATTTGGCGGAGTTTAGCAGCGGTCTCTCCCATAAATTTCGTAATCAACCCATCCAGGCGGATTTGGCACAAGGGCAACCCAAGCTCACCAGCTAGTACAGATGCCGACAAAGTCTTACCAGTACCCGGAGGACCAACCAATAACAACTTTCTTCGTGGATAAAGACCATGTGCGAGAATTTGTGAAGAATGCCGTTGTTCACGAATAATACGCTGAAGTTGCTCAGACAAACCTTCGTTAAGAACCATATCTCCCAATCGAGATTTAGGGTAGGTAACCGCTAATAAATTGGCCAAATCGCCCTTAGGACGGCCTATAGGTATTGGTGTATCACCTCTACCAACTAGCTCTGGTCGTCGTTTTGCTTCATCAATCAAATCTCGTAATTCTGCTGCAAGTTTACCATGACCTCGCTTCGCTTCATGTGCAGCGACTTGCATAGCTACAGAAAAAAAACGTTGATCATCTCGCTCCAGGTGTGATTTAAGCAATGCCTTCAGCTGATTAGCACTTGCCATGACGGATCCTCCTTGGTTGGTTCAGCTCCATCATACCCTAAACACCTTCATCACTTCATCACCCAAATGATTAATAACCTTCACCGCTATCCGCCCGGTCGAAGGTTTATCAAAAGGTCGTGATGTATCACTGTTCAAAGTTTCCCACGCTTCCTGATTGATCTCAGCTTTCAGAGTTGTCTTAAGTGCCTTATACGGATCATTTGCTCCTAGGAAGTAGGCGTGGCGGACGAAGAAGCTTTCTTCGTTGTAGTCGGTATCGATAAACCAGCAGGCGATACCTTCGGCACCGTCACTGCGGACTTCGCCGGTGTTAGGATGGAAGACATCGACGCCGTTGACTTTGACTTGGATTTGACCGTCTTCAACATTGAGGATGTCGATATCGGGTTCACCGAAGATGACGAACAGGTTACCTTTGCCGGTGTTCTTGAGATCGTCTGCCATGTGCAGGTCAGCATTCATCCTGGCTTTGAGGACTGGGATGCGGCCAAGCTTGTCGAATTCTGAGGAATGGGCATCGTAGTTAAAAGCACAAGAGATCAGTACATCAAAACCAGAGTCCCCTGCTTCGCGGGCAGCAGAAACCAGCTCGGGACGGGAAACTGTTCCGAACTCTGGGCCAATAAAAATTGCTGCGCGCTTTTCGCCATCAACATCCTCGTAGCGCCCCTCGGCACAGATCAGATCACCAGGCCATGGAACCAGAGAGGTAAAGACGACCTTGTCCTCTTTGTGAGCCTGCTGAACTCCGGCAGTTTTCAGGTTTTCCAGAACCATCTGAACAAACCCCTGCTCCTCACCAAATTCATTCTGATTCTCTGCAACAGTGTCAATCAGTTCGTCGTTCTCATCGACTCCCAGCACCCGATGGGGTGACAGACTTTCCACGGTAAACGGTCCAGCGACACGTACCTTCTTTTTATCATCGTAGGGTTTGTCGTAAAGATATTCGTTATCGGCCTTGGAGGCGATGGAGGCATCGATTTCCTTCTGCCGAGTAATGCGCTGCTGCCACCACTGGGCATGAATGTCTTTTGCGGCATCGCTCCAATCTTTATCCGCATCACGGGGAACTTCCCATTTTTCCCATGAGGTGCCGAGTAACTGATTGAGTTGCTGGCATAATAGTTCCATGCTTTCCTGAAATTTCTCCCAAATGACGTCAATTTCGGCATTATTGGCAATCGCTTTAAGAGTGATATGCGGAACTCGTTGACAGACAAAGCCCTGGCGGATATCACCGTGCGTTGACTTGCTCAATGGAATAGAACGAATAATCTCCGCCTCTTTTTGCTGCCCTTCCGGCGAATCGGCAAGCAGGTAATAGGGATAACGAGCACCCATGATACGGGCCCGAGCCAGTGCAAGGGCAACACGGGAAGTATCAATAGTAATCCAGCGGCGACCCCATTGCTCTGAAACATAGGCAGTGGTACCTGAACCACAAGTGGGGTCAAGAACTAGATCGCCAGGGTCGGTGGTCATAAGAATGCAGCGTTGTATTGTTTTTTGAGAGGTTTGAACTATATACTTCTTTTCTTCGGCAAAACTCCCTAAGAAGGTGTCAGTCCAGAGGCTCGTGAACTCTGACACAGGAAAGTCATCAACGTAACTAACACGAGAAAGGCTGTTTGAAGCGACATGGAGACGTTGAGCTTTACCCATCCGCTCTAAACCTAGAGCAGTAGTTTTCCAGGGGCGTGAGTAAGATTTGCCCCTATACTCAAATGTATAAACTGGATTGCCTTGTGTTGTTATATCCCTAGGGCTATAAAGTTTTGCACCTGTTGGTATATAGGAACTGGCTCTTTCTACTGATGTTAGTCCCCTTCGATTTACTCCGTCGAAATCAACCCACGTGTATGTTTTGGCTGAACCGTCTTTTATGCTCTTTTCAAAGTATGGCTGTCTATATTTTGCTGTAGGTTTATTTTTGAAGAACCATAAGAGATAGTCACACTGTGTAGCTAAAAAATTTTGCTTTACACCACCAGTTGTGACAAATGATATCTGAGTGCAGAAATTTTCTTCCCCAAATATCTCATCTATTACTGACCGTACTCTGTGAACGTTCTCGTCCCCAATCTGCACAAAGATTGACCCGCTATCCGTCAACAAATCCCGCGCAACGGTCAGCCGATCCCGCAAATAAGTGAGATACGAATGAATCCCATCCCGCCAGGTATCGCGAAACGCTTTGACCTGTTCCGGCTCACGGGTAATATGATCCGCTTTGCCATCCTTGACATCGCGGCTGGTGGTAGACCACTGAAAATTGGAGTTGAACTTAATGCCATAAGGAGGATCAAGATAAATACACTGCACCTTGCCCCGCAGCCCTTCCCGCTCCGCCAACGACGCCATCACTTGCAAACTGTCACCAAGAATCATCCGGTTTGCCCAATGAGCATCATGCTGATAGAACTCTGTCTTGGCCCCTTCGTTGGGTAAGCCATTGAAATCAGCAAACAGGTCAAACTGATCTTCTTCCACCTTTTTATCAACCTTAGTGCGCCGCAGCAAATCATCAATCAGAACCTTGGGATGCACCTTCTCTTGAATATAAAGCGGCGGAGCCTGCACCACCAGATCGGACCAGTCCTGCTCATCCTTGCCACGCCAAATCAATTGAGGATCTAAATCGCGATTTCTCCGCTCATAGGCCACCTGAATAGAGTTTTTATCTACATCATCCATAATCGACTGATGTTCAGCAGTTGGGATATTTTTACGTGTCGCATCATCATGTGTCAGTGATTCGACAGATTTTATTGTAGTCTTCTTAGCCATTATATTTTCCTTCACACTTCCAATGTGCTGGTTGCAGCATCAATCATTTTATTAAATTCAGCTTCGACCTTGATTTCAAAGTCCGATTCTATCTGGTAGACTTCAGTAAATTCGGCAAAAGCCCAACGGCCATAGTTGCCCAGATTATTAACTCCCGGCACCCAGTAGGTTTCCATTGTCGATTTTTTCTCTTTGGCATCCTCACGCCGATAACCCTTAATTTCTACAATCAAATTCAAAGGATCACCATGACCGTCATCAATCTGCACGACAAAATCTGGGATATATTTACGCATTTCGGAACCGTAGCGATAAGGCACATCAAGCCCTAAACCATGATTTTTGACGTAGGAGATAACCTTGGGGTGCCCTTCAGCAACACGGCAAAATTCAGCTTCCCAGTCGCTATCAAGAATGACCCAGTTAATCTGGCAGCGACGCGAATCAGTCTCCCAGCGATCTTGCTTGGAGGTGTTGAAATTAACATGAATTGTTGAGCCGACCGGGTTGTAGGGATCGAGTACTGCTTTGATCGGATTGGTTCCGACATGATGACGGGTAATCGCCGCCATAATTCTTTCACATGCCATATCGGCCAAGGTTTTGTATTTCAGTTGAGCTGGATAAGTGCCGCCCTGGCAGACCAGATGATTGTCCAGCCATTGACGGGCAATCCGTTTTAGTTGACCAAACAGATTCAGTTGTGGTTCACCATCTTCACCCCGCCATTTAGTCAAAACCAGATGCGAAGTCAGTTCGTATACAACCTGTGAGGGTCTGATATCACCAGTATGAACCAGGTTGAGATCGACCGGTGCGCCAATAATCCCGGAGTTGCGGGTCTCAGTTGCACCAACCAAATCGGGGGTCAAAACCATCGTCGAATCATCATTGAACGATGCCATCAACCGTGTTTCTGGTAACTCTGTGCGGTAACCAGCGACTCGGGGAAATTTAATTTCCAGCGCGTCTCGATCGGGACGGATTGCTTTGACCTGGATCGTTTCACGCGGTTTCTGTGGCGGCGAAACCACCGGTTTGGCGGTAAAGTCAAAAGGAATTCCCAGTACATCAGCATATTCAGTATTGAACAGCCCCTCTTCATTTAATTCGTAAGATTGCCGCCTCAATGCACGACCAATAACTTGCTCACACAACAGTTGAGTACCAAAGGCTCGAACCCCAAGTACGTGAGTCACGGTGTTAGCATCCCATCCTTCGGTCAACATAGAAACGGATACTACACAGCGAATTGAACCACCCAAGCGACCATGTTTGCCAACGGTGTTCATAACTTCGCGCAGCAGCTCCTGATCGGTGATATTGTCTGCCTGACGACGATCTCCGGTTCGTTCGATAATTTCACGACGAAAGCGGTCAATCTCGAACGAAGCCATCTCACGAAAATTTTTATCCAGAGCTTCACCCGATTCGAGCTGCTCACTATCGATTAGCAAGGTGTTAGGACGAGACAGTGGATTGCCGTGTTCATCGGTATTACGAAATAGTGGCAATCGACCAAACTCAAGCTGGCTGGATCCGTCTTTGTTCTGACGCTCAAAACCTGAGATGTAGTCATAAATCAACTTTGAGGTTGCGGTATTATTACAAACGACAATAAAACAGGGAGGAACACTAATCCCCTCTTGCTGCCAGAGATTGAAGGTCTTTTCATAATGCCCGTAGAGAGCATGTAAAGCAGTTTGTAATTGTGGGGGCAGATCCAAAGGACTTAAGGAATCTCCCTTTCCACGACCCTTTTTAGGCATTTTCTTGCCAATATGTTCCCATAAGTTACGGAACATCGGCATCTCTTCACCGGGTATATTGTCAGCAATAGGAACTCGCGGCAGCTTAACAATGCCACATTCAATCGCGTCCATCAGCGAGAAATCACACATGGTCCAGGGAAATAGAGTCCCTTCGGCATAACCAGAACCACTTAAGAAAAACGGGGTCGCGGATAAATCAATCACCCGTGTTACACCAAGTTTACGTTTAACAATCTCCAGACCAGTGATCCAGAGCCTGGCGGCCTCGCTGTTTTTCTCAGCCTCTTTTCTGTCGTCACCTTTAAGCTTGATATCATCCTCATCAAGGGGCTTTTCCCGGTAACAGTGATGAGCTTCATCATTGATCACCAGCACATTTTTCATCCCCATCAGGTCGGGCATAACCCGCTGCAACATCTGTCCTTCAGTTTCCTGAGTATTGAGTGCCTCTCCACGCCCCTGCAAAAGAGAACGTCCGCCCTTTGACAACTCCATCCGCTCACGCAATTTGAATGCATGGTAATTGGTGATGACAATCTTTGCTCGGTCAAGATCCGCCAGCATATCTTGCGGAATAATCTCACGATTTTGGTAATAACTGTCAGGATCGTTTGGTTGCAGGACGCGCAAACGGTCTCGGATGGTGAGGCCGGGAGCAACAATCAGAAACCCACGTGTGAATTTTTTGCTGTTGGGACGCCGTACCGCATTGATAGTTTGCCAGGCAATAATCATCGCCATGACTGTGGTTTTGCCAGCACCGGTAGCCAGTTTTAAAGCCAGCCGCATCAGTTCTGGGTTGGCGTCATTGTTGGCATTGGCCAAATGCTCAAGGAATCTCTTTCCGGTTTTAATATTTGGAGCGACTTCGGTAAGCCAGATGGCAGTTTCAGCTGCCTCAACCTAGCAGAAAAATGGTCGAATATTGTCAAATTTATGGTGACGCCAGTATTGAAGCAGACGAGTTGTTTCGGGAGTCACCTTCCAATCATTGGGGTTCGGCAGACTTCGCCATTGATCAACTTGATGACGTAATTCATTGATGATTGAGGTTGGATCGTACTGCTGATCGGCAGTTGACATTTCAGCACTTGCTAAAAGATCTAATTGTGCTGCCTTGCCTTTACGCTTTCGGGGTTTTGGTATCGGGGTAATAAATTCCGCTCGACGGCGTTTTTCGCTAATCTTTTGGGTCGGCTGACCTTGATCATCGAGCTCCCAGTGACGTAATGGATAATCGTAAGGAGAATTAAGAATCGGTTTATCAAAAAATGGATTATCCATGAAGCCCTTCCTAATAACTTAAACAACATCAAAATAAAAAAACCGCTCATACCAGCAAAACCCAGTATAAACGGTTCTAACATCTCTTTATATTTCCCCCTCTGACCAGAAACACATGTTTCTCCTATGATTTTATGTCGTAATTTAAAACCGATGAGATTATGGGAGGATATGAAATTTCAGGTATTTGGTCAATAAATCATTCCCTTCATTGGATAATGTTGTGGTCAGAAATCAAATACCTCTTCAAGCCACATCACAATGTTGATTCTTATTTCGTAATATCTTGGGCAAAAATCATCTTCCCTTTACGAATCGTACTGGTTTTGCCAGCGCCGTCAGTCAGCTGGATATCATAGTAAGGACATACAGGGGGACGCTCTTAAATAACTAAGTAGACATACCAATTCCTATTAGCTATTATCCCTCCATGCCACGTACAGCCAGACTTGACGCTCCGGGAATCTTGCAT
>JASFYT010000110.1:0-19232 GCA_045047085.1 Rhizobiaceae bacterium
GGAACGCCTTCCGGCCATACGGACATATGGAGGTTGGTCATTGACTACACTCATCGGCTAACCGCATTGCAGTTGCACGACCAATTCCGCTAGACGCACCGCTAACGATTGCGATTTTGTTTTCAAATCTCAATACAAATTCCTCCCGGAGGCGAGGAAAGCATAAAGAAAAAAATCGGTCAATATGCGAAATTACTTTCTGCACTGTGGATATACAGGCTTTGTGAGCTTCGTAAAAGTGCGACGAATAACCCATATTCCGCACAATGAAAATTAGTTCTGCATCGTTGACTCGGCTCAAAATCCACGTAATAATTTCTGCGACCCAATGAGGAATTTTTTACATGTCTGAGCTATTTCCCCTTTCTGACCGCGCCAAAGATTTGAAGCAAAAACTCATCCGTTTCATGGAGGACCACGTTTATCCCAATGAAGAAGTGTTTGAAAAACAACATGCTGAGGGTGACAAATGGGACACGCCTCCGATAATGGAAGAATTAAAGGCAAAGGCGCGTGAAGCAGGGCTTTGGAACTTGTTTTTGCCCCATGAAGATGCACGACAATATGGAGGCGCAGCACTTTCCAATCTTGATTACGCGGCATTATGTGAGATTATGGGGCGTTCCCCAATTGGTCCAGAGGCGTTTAACTGTTCTGCACCTGACACCGGCAATATGGAAACCATCTGGCTCTATGGTAGCGACGAGCAGAAAGAGACTTGGCTACGCCCATTACTGGAAGGAAAGATTCGCTCTTGCTTCTCTATGACTGAACCTGATGTCGCCTCATCGGATGCTACAAATATCGAATGTTCAATCACTCGCGATGGAGACGATTATATCGTCAATGGCCGTAAATGGTGGTCGTCCGGTGCCAGCTCAAACGATTGCAAGATTGCTATCGTGATGGGGAAAACCGATCCTGATGCCTCCAAGTACAAACAACAATCCATGATCCTTGTACCCTTTGATACTCCGGGTGTAAAAGTTGAGCGCTCATTGACTGTGTTTGGTTATGACCATGCGCCTCACGGACATGCGGAAGTGAGCTATACCAATGTCCGGGTTCCTGTCTCCAATATGCTTTTGGGCGAGGGCAGGGGCTTTGAAATTGCGCAAGGCCGTCTTGGGCCGGGCCGTATTCACCACTGTATGCGCACGATTGGTGTTGCCGAACGGGCGCTTGAAGCGATGTGCCGCCGTGCGGTCGTGCGTGAGGCCTTTGGCAAATCCATTGCTGATATGGGAGTCACGCGCCACCTGATCGCGGAAAGCCGTAGCGAGATTGATCAGGCCCGTCTGCTGACCATGCATGCTGCAATGATGATGGACACTGTGGGCAATAAAGGCGCCCGCAAGGAAATCGCAATGATCAAAGTGGTTGCGCCTAATATGGCTTGTAAGGTTATTGACCGGGCAATCCAGATACATGGCGGCATGGGCGTTTGTCAGGATACATTCCTTGCATCAGCTTATGCCCATGTGCGTACCCTGCGTTTGGCAGATGGTCCTGATGAAGTTCATCGGGATGCAATTGCCAAACAGGAACTCAAGCAATATCGTAATACCTGAGGATATTCATGTTTGATTTGAAAGATAAAGTTGCCGTCATCACCGGCTCATCGCGCGGTATTGGTCGTGCGATTGCAGAAATGTTTGCAAAAGCCGGTGCCAAGGTCGTTGTGTCCTCTCGCACCGAAGAGGCCTGCTCCCCGGTGGTTGAGGCCATACTTGCGGCTGGTGGCGATGCTATTTCCATTCCCTGTCATATTGGCAGAAAGGAACAACTTCAGGCGTTGGTGGATAAGACCAAGGAGAAATGGGGCGAGATCGATGTGCTGGTTTGTAATGCTGCAATCAACCCTGCCTATGGTCCGCTTGGTGATCTGAGCGATGAAGCATTCGATAAGATTATGGGCACTAATGTTCGCTCGACTTTCAATTTGTGCAATATGGTATTACCCGGCATGGCTGAGAATGGTGGGGGATCGGTTATTCTGATTTCGTCGATTGCAGGGCTGCGCGGTAATGGTGTAATTGGAGCTTACGGTATGTCTAAAGCGGCTGAGGCTGCACTCGCGCGAAATCTCGCAGTAGAGTGGGGACCAAAAGCCATTCGTGTAAATGCACTCGCGCCTGGACTAGTGAAAACAGATTTCGCCAAAGCCTTATGGGAAGACCCTAAACGATTGGAGATTGCTGAAAACCACACCCCGTTACGGCGCATCGGTCAACCAGATGATATAGCGGGAACAGCACTATTCTTGGCCTGCGATGCCTCAGCTTTCGTAACGGGCCAGACTATCGTTGCTGACGGCGGCGAGACAATTGCCTGATACAAATTTTTTGAACAATAAAGTATTATCCCAAAGGAGAATGAACATGCGCGATGCAGTAATTGTATCCACCGCCCGTACCCCAATTGGCAAAGCCTATCGGGGAGCCTTTAATGATACATCAGCACAGGAATTGATCGGTCATGCTGTATCAAATGCTGTATCCCGAGCCGGACTTGAAGGTGCTGAAGTTGAAGACTGTATTATTGGTGCAGCCCTGCAACAGGGTTCGACGGGTTCCAATATTGCGCGTCAGGCAGCCATTCGAGCCGGTCTGCCCGTAAGCGTTGCCGGTATGTCGCTCGACAGACAATGTGCCTCCGGCATGATGGCGATTGCAACCGCTGCAAAACAAATCATTACAGATGGATTGGACGTGGTCATTGGCGGCGGTGTTGAAAGCGTTTCACTTGTTCAAAATGATAAAATGAATCGTTTCCGTGCTGCTGACCCTTGGATCAAGGACAATAAACCTGCAATTTATATGTCGATGCTTGAAACCGCTGAGATCGTTGCCCAACGATACGGTATTTCCCGCGAAGCGCAGGATGAATATGCATTGCAATCCCAACAACGCACTGCTGCTGCGCAGGATGCTGGTAAATTTGATGATGAGATCGTGCCGATTACCACGTCCATGAAAGTGATGGACAAAGCAACCAAGGAAATTTCTGATCATGAGATCACCCTTTCAAAAGATGAAGGCAATCGTCCATCAACCAATCTGGAGGGTCTGCAATCGCTCAAGCTGGTACATCAGGATGGGCAGCAAATTGCTCAAGGGTCTTTCATCACGGCAGGTAATGCCTCGCAACTTTCAGATGGTGCATCGGCTTCCGTGCTGATGGAGGCCAAAGAAGCTGAACGTCGCAACCTTGAACCGCTGGGGCGCTATGTGGGCGTTATTGCTGCTGGTTGTGAACCAGACGAGATGGGCATTGGTCCGGTTTTTGCTGTTCCAAAATTGCTCGAAAAGCATGGGTTGAAAATGGACGACATCGGCCTTTGGGAGTTGAACGAAGCATTTGCTGTTCAGGTGCTTTATTGCCGAGACAAGCTGGGTATTCCGGGGGAACTATTAAACGTAAATGGTGGCGCAATTTCCATTGGCCACCCTTATGGCATGTCTGGTGCCCGCATGGTTGGTCATGCGCTTATTGAGGGCAAGCGGCGCGGAGTGAAATATATTGTCTCCACCATGTGCGTCGGCGGTGGCATGGGTGCAGCAGGATTGTTCGAAGTCCTTTAATGTGGTTTGATTGGCCGGCGTGGGAGAATATCCCGCGCCGATCATGTTCTTTGTTTCTGAAAGCTTTCTACCATGTCTGAACTTTATGTTGTGCGGCACGCTCAGGCGTCCTTTGGGGCTGATGACTATGATGTTCTCTCCGAAAAAGGGCATGTCCAGTCGGAAGCGCTTGGTCGGGCCTTGGCCCTACAAGGAGTAAAGCCAGATCTATTTGTAATCGGTGCCCAGCGCCGCCACCGTGAAACTTTTGAGGGAATAGTCAAAGGTATGGGTTTGCCACCGCAAGAACGCGAAATTCACCCTGGCTTGAATGAATTTGATTTCAAGGGGCTACTCGATGCAGCCCATCGGCACACGCCGCCAATAGAAGGCATGCACACGGACCGTCGCAGTCATTTCCGGGTGCTCCGCGATACGGTGTTGGCCTGGGAGCGCGGCGATGTGGACGAACCTCCGGAAAGCTGGCAAGATTTTTCAGGTCGGGTAATGGACGCGCGTATCTCTCTTGCCCGCTCCGGAGCGGAGCAAGTACTGGCCGTTAGTTCGGGTGGTGCCATTAGCCAGATGATTGCGGCAATTCTGTCGGCTCCGCAGGGGGAACAAATACGGTTGCAACTTCAAATGAAGAATTGCGCTGTAAACCGCTTTGTATATTCTGACCGCTCGATCTATTTTCATGGGTATAATGAGACTCCGCATATTAATGCTGAAAATCAGGATGAGCTTCTAACCTATAGCTGAGGAGGAAAAAGTTGTGGCAAAGGAAATAACTGGGCAACTCGATTTAGATGCCATGACTAATTGGCTGTCGGAGCATTTGGATGGGTTCAAAGGCCCAATAAAGGTTGATAAATATCCCAACGGGCAATCCAACCCAACATTTCGCCTGAGAACGCCGGACCATGGTTATGTGTTGCGTCGTAAACCGTTGGGTACTTTGCTAAAATCTGCCCACGCTGTTGATCGGGAGTTTCGTGTGCAGAAAGCACTGGCTGGTACTGCTGTCCCGGTATCAAAAATGCATGTGCTTTGTGAGGATGATAGCGTAATTGGCTCTAGTTTTTATATTATGGACGAGATCGACGGTCGTAGTTTTGATGATCCAAGGCTGCCGGAGGTTCCAAAAGAAGACCGCAAGGCAATCATCGGAGAGATGAATCGCGTTCTGGCGGCCATCCACGATGTGGATATTGATAAGGCTGGTTTGTTGGATTTTGGACCGGAGGGTAATTACTATCGCCGCCAGATTGATCGCTGGACCAAGCAATATCGTTCTTCCGAGACCGAGAACATTCCGGCGATGGAAGAATTGATGGTGTGGCTTGATAACAATATTCCTGATGATGATGGGCAGCGCACGTTGGTGCATGGGGATTATAGGATCGACAATATGCTGTTTTCCAATGATGGGCCGAAATGTGTGGCCGTTCTCGATTGGGAACTTTCAACTATCGGCCATCCATTTGCCGATCTTGCTGCGGTCATTATGCAATGGGCAATGCCTACTGGAGGCGAGGGGCGAGGGTTGTCTGGTGTGGACCGGCATGCAGAAGGGCTGATGGAGGATGATGAATTCATCGCAACTTATTGCAAACGGCGCGGACTGGCTGGTATCGATAAATTCGGGTTCTACCTCGCATTCACATTCTTCCGCATGGCAGGTATATTGCAGGGCGTCAAAAAGCGGGCACTGGAAGGCAATGCTTCAAACCCTGAACGTGCCCTAAAGGTTGGTGGTTTCGTTCCATATTTTGCCGAGGCCGGGCTGAACGCGGCCAAAACAGCCTAATGGGAATATTATGAACGATACGAATGAGGTGAATCACGCCATGTATGAGGATGCGTATCCTTTACAAAAACATCTCGGTTTTCGCATGGTGGACTGGAAAGAAGATTATGCTCGCTTCGAACTTCCGATGCGCGAGTTTCTTGGTAATCGCTACGGCATTCCTCATGGCGGTGTTTATGCAACGCTGGCTGATACGGTGATGGGATTTTGTGGTTGTTTTACCGGTAGTACAGATGATCGCCGGATGGCCATGACGCTTTCACTCAATGTAAATTATCTGGCTCAGATGAAGGGTAAACTGATTATCGGTGAGGGGTTCCGTACCGGAGGCGGACGAAAGACTTTTTTTGCAGATGCGAAAATTACCGATGACGAAGGTGTTCTGATTGCAACCGCAAGCGGTGTATTCCGCTATCGCACCGCTTGATCAAAGGTCGTTCATAATCTGCGTGAGATGAAAATCCGTATCGCCAAATTGATGATCGATCATGATCAACCGTTTGGCGTAATGCGAGACCGGGTATTCCCATGTCATAGCAATGCCACCTTGCATCTGGATTGCTTCCTCAGAATTTTGGCGTGCGGCACGACCGATTAGATTTTTGGCCATTGAAACGTAGCGGCTGGCGTTTTCGCCATCCAGTTCACTTGCGGCTTTGATGACAATTGAACGGGCCTGTTCTATCTCCGTCAACATATCCACGGCACGGTGCTGCAACACTTGAAATGTTCCAATGGGTCGCCCGAATTGTTGGCGCATTTTCATATATTCGACAGTGGTATCGTGGGTCACACCCATCAGCCCAACGGCTTCGGCGCATACGGCAAGAGCGCCGGCATTCATCGCGTCTTGCAATGCTGTTTCCGCATCCGCCATGACAAGACGTGCTTGCGTCTTATCAAGCAGCAATTCTGCAGCACCACCGCCGTCAATCATGCCATAGGTTTCGATCTGAGCGTCGGCAGCTTCAACTTCAAACAACGCCAGCTTGCCGTCGAGTTTTGCAGCGACAAGGAATATGTCAGCGACTTGTCCGCCATGTACCGCGCTTTTTCGACCTGAGACCGTGTGTTTTCCGTCGATTGCGGTGGCAGTCGATTGAATGTCTTTCAATTCATAGGGCGCATCGATTTCACCTAGGGCAGCCGCATAATGCTTCTCGCCTGAAAGAAGTGCTTCCAAATCTTCACCAGCGGATACCAGTAAGCGGGTTGCCAGAAGTGCAGGCAACACAGGTTCAGGACAATTGGCTCGACCAAGAGCTTCAAATACTACTGATATGTCAAACCCTGAACCGCCAAAACCGCCGGAGGATTCGGGTGCAAGGGCGAAGAGAATGCCAAGTTCAACCAGTTCAGCCCACTTTTCAGGATCGTGATAGGGCGCGTCATAAGCAACTTTGGCTCGATGTTCGGCGCTGTATTTATCGCTCAGATAACGGTTCAACATATCTGCCAACATGCGGCGGTCGTCAGTCAAATCAAAATTCATGGCTTAAAGCTCCAGCATGGTTTTGGTCAGGATATTGCGCTGGATCTCATTAGACCCTCCGAAAATCGAAGTTTTGCGATTGTTGAAATATCGTGCTGCATTGTTGGCTGCATCAGCTGGGGCAAGCGCCAGATTGCCATCGGTGATTGCGCCCGGGAAGGGGGCAGCCGAGGGGCCAAGCACCCGGCGGGCCAGATCTCGGAGTTCCTGTCCAATCAATGTGCCTTTAATTTTCAAGATTGAGGTTTCAGGTCCCGGTGCATTTTGTTTTTGAGCCTTGAACAACATTCTTAGATTGGTGATTTTCATCGCCTCCAGGTCAATCTCCACTTGGGCGAGACGAGCCGCAAATAGCGGGTCTTCAATTTGAGGCCTACCGCCACGAAGAACTTTGCGAGCAAGCGCTTTGATCTCTTCCAGCGCCTGCATTGAAAAACCGACACCTGCGATATTGGTGCGCTCGTGAGTGAGAAGATATTTGGCGATGGTCCAACCGAAATTTTCTTCGCCAACGAGGTTTTTCGCAGGAACACGTACATCGGTGAAGAAGACTTCATTTACTTCGTATCCGCCTTCGATCAAACGTATTGGGCGCATCTCGATGCCGGGCGTGTCCAGATCAACGAGAATGAAACTGATACCAGCTTGTGGTTTGCCATCTGCCTTGGTTCGAACCAGACAGAATATCTTGTTTGCGTATTGGCCTAGTGTCGTCCAAGTCTTTTGACCATTGATGATATAATCATTGCCATCACGCACGGCGCTGGTTTTTAAACTGGCGAGATCGGAGCCGGCACCTGGTTCGGAATATCCCTGACACCACCAATCTTCGCCAGATATAATACGTGGCAGAATTTCATCTTGTTGTTTCTTAGTGCCAAATTTTTGCAATACAGGGCCCAGCATTGCGAGGCCAAACGGTACGGTGCGAGGCGCGTAACAGCGACAAGCTTCTTCTTCAAAGATATGGCGTTCCACCGGTGTCCAGCCGGGGCCGCCAAATTCAACAGGCCATGTGGTTGCAAGCCAGCCTTTTTTGGCGAGGAGTGCATGGTAATCAACCATCATCTGCTTGGTTAGTTCGCTGCCGCTGCGCACTGCGTCGACGGTTGTTGCAGGGAGATTATTGTTAAAGAAGCTGCGAACTTCTTCCTGAAATGCAAGTTCCTTATCTGAATAGGTAAGTTCCATATCGGCGTCCCTAGTTCAAATCTGCGAATTTTGAGCCGTCATCAGCCATTTTTTGAAGCAAGTTAGGAACCTGCCAGAAATGACCATCTTCCAATGCATAATTTTCAATACGGCTAACCAGCTCTTTAGCACCGATCGTATCTGCATAATGCAGGGGACCACCACGAAAGCGCGGGAAGCCGTAGCCGAAGAGGAAAACCATATCGACATCCACCGGGCGTAGTGCCGTTTTGTCTTCAACCACGCGTGTTGCTTCGACGATCATTGCTGTCATGTAACGATTGACAACATCCTCATCGCTAAATTCCTGTAACTTCACACCAGATTTTTTCCGTTCGGCGTCAATAATTTTTGCCACTTCAGGATTGGGTCCTGAACTGGCCTCATCATACAGGTAATAGCCTTTGCCAGATTTGCGGCCGAACCAGCCATTCTCACATATGCGGTCGGCAATATCACCGGCATAACGCTGGTTTTTATCGCGGGTGGCTGCCTTGCGCTTGCGCGTCATCCACCCGATATCAAGCCCCGCCAAATCGCCAACCTTGTAAGGCCCCATGGCAAAACCGAACTGCTCAAGCGCATTATCAATTTGCTGTGGGCTGGCACCATCCATCATCAAATAGCCGGCACAAAGGCCATAATGAGCCAGAATACGATTGCCGATGAATCCATCGCAAACGCCAGCACGCACGCCGATTTTTCTGAGTTTCTTTGCCAATGCAAAGCCTGTGGCAACTACGTCTGGTGCAGTTTTATCTGCCACCACGATTTCCAGCAAGCGCATCACATGGGCAGGTGAGAAGAAGTGCAGGCCAATGACGTCCTCAGGACGCTTGGTAGCCTGGGCAATTTTATTGACATCCAGATAGGACGTATTCGAAGCGAGGATTGCGCCATCCTTGCAGATTGCATCCAATTTGGTGAAGATTTCTTTCTTCACATCCATATCTTCAAACACTGCTTCGATTACCAGATCACAGTCAGAAAGCGTTTCCATCTCGATGGATGGGCTAAGCATGGCTAGGGTAGCATCGTACTTTTTGGCACTCAACTTGCCCCGTTTTACTGCACCTTCCAGGTTTTTAGTAATAGTAGCGATGCCCCTATCCAGACCCTCTTGAGCCACTTCAATCAGCCGCACCGAGATCCCGGCCAACAGACATGAGGTGGCGATACCTGATCCCATTGTTCCGCCGCCGATTATGCCAATTTTATTAAATTCACGCGAAGGTCCCTTGGCTTCAGGGATATTGCTTACGGCCCTCTCGCCAAAAAATGCGTGGATCAGCCCGGCAGATTGAGGTTGTTTCATACTGTCTACAAAGGCCTGACGTTCAATTTTTAAACCATCAACAAACGGCCCGGTTGATGCCGAAATTGCCTCAACACATTTGTGCGGTGAGAAAAGATGTGGCAGCTTTTTGGCAAGCATTGCTGCTGCGTCATCCAGCGCTTTTTGGTTTGGTTCGGTTTCAATTTGGTCGGAGCGGCGGACAGCAAGTTTGCCATCCAGTACGTCTTGTGCGCCATCAAGTGCTATTTGGCGTGGGTCGCCAGCAACAAGCCGGTCAATGAGGCCATGTTCCAGTGCTTCTGCCCCGCCCAATTGACGTCCCGATAGTATCATATCCAGAGCGAACGGAATGCCTGCCAAACGCGGCACACGCTGTGTTCCTCCTGCTCCGGGCAGAAGGCCCAAATGAATTTCAGGCAACCCGACACGCATTCCCTCAACGCCGATACGGGCATGGGTCGCAAGGCCCAGTTCAAACCCGCCACCAAGGGCGGTGCCATGCATGACGGAAATGACGGGAAGTGCGCTTTGCTCAATGATATTCAACACGTCCGGCAATGCCGGCTGCATTGGCGGTTTACCAAATTCCTTGATATCTGCCCCGGCGACAAAGGTACGGCCAGCCGCATAAATTGCAATGACCTTCGCGCTGCTACCATCATTCAGCGATACGATAGCCTCATGCAATCCCTGCCGAACTGCCTGACTGGTGGCGTTGACTGGCGGGTTGTTGATACAAATGAGGGCGATGTCACCCACATGTTCGATTGCAATAGGGCCGTCTGTGGTTGCGTTGCTCATCATATTTCCTGTGACTTTGATCTATGGGGATCAACAACCACAATTCATGCGGAAACAATCCCTTTCTCCGAGTAAGAAATAAGGTAAAGTCAAGCATAGGCCTTCGTCAATATGGCAAATTGAATTTTGTGGAATTATATTCCGCAAAATGGAATTGTGTGCCTGTTACCGTGTTGGATCAGTAGAAATGCTAACAAGTTGCTTGCCGAAATTACCGCCCTTTAACAGGTTTATGAATGCTTCCGGTGCTGAGGTTAACCCATCGGAAATGGTTTCACGATAGTTTATTTTGCCTGCCTTAATCAGGCCGGAGACCTCTTCAACAAACGCAGGAAACTGGTCGTAATGATCAGTAATGATGAAGCCCCGAACGCTGAGGCGATTGACCAAAACTGCGCGCCATACCATGGGTAGCATGTCAGGGCCATCGGCTTGAGTGGCGCTGTACCACGAAATCATCCCGCAAACAGGTATGCGTCCAAATACATTCATCAATGGAATAACGGCTTCCAGTGTCTTGCCGCCAACACTTTCAAAATAAATATCTACTCCGTTAGGACAAGCTTGGGCTAACTGCTTGCGCAAAATGCTGCTGTCAGCTGCAGCACGGTGGTCGAGACAGGCATCAAACCCTAGTTCTTCAGTAGCGTAACGGCATTTTTCCTTGCCACCGGCAACGCCCACAACCCGCAAGCCTTGTGCTTTACCCAGTTGGCCCACCAGTGAACCTACGGCACCGGTTGCCGCAGATACGACCAGCGTTTCGCCGGACTTTGGCTGTCCGTGTGTGTTCAAACCCACATAGGCGGTGATGCCGGGCATGCCCAATATGCCAACGGCTGTTGAAATGGGTGCCAATGCCGGATCAAGTTTACGCACCATAGTGCCATCGGATATGGCATGGGATTGCCAGCCAAACGGGCCATTTACGAATTCACCTACGGAAAAACCGGGGTTATTTGATGCGATTACCTCGCCCACGCATCCGCCTTCCATCGTCGCGCCGATCTCAACTGGCTGGGCATATGATTTTCCATCATTCATGCGTCCGCGCATGTATGGATCAAGGGATAGCCAGATGATACGCACCAGTATTTTGCCATCACCGGGTGTGGGGATGGGGCATTCTTCCAACTTGAAATCGGATGGTTTTGGTTCGCCAACAGGGCGGGCGGCAAGGACAATGCGTTGCATGGTGTCAGTCATTGTATTTCTCCTAATTCGATTAAGCCAATATTAGTTGGAAGCGATATTTTCGTATGAATTTCGCAGTTCCCGTTTTAAGATTTTGCCAATCGTACTTCTTGGCAGGGACTGGACAATTGTTACAGCGGAAAGGCGCTGGCTTTTTCCAAGATGACTGTTTGCCATATCAAGAACGTCGTTTTCTCCACGGGTGGCACCCTTACGCATAACGATGAATCCAAATGGCGTTTCACCCCATGCCTCGCTTGGAACAGCTATGACAGCGGCATCTTCCACATCATGATCCTGCAAAAGCGCCAGTTCCAGATCATTGGCGTAAATGTTCAATCCACCAGAAATAATCATGTCCTTTTTCCGGTCTCCCAGATAAAGGAAACCATCCTCATCCATGTAGCCCAGATCGCCGGATCGAAAGAAGGTTTTGCCCTCTTTGTCCTGCCACAATGTTTCATTGGTTAGATCGTCGCGACCGAAATATCCGCTCATCATTGCCGGAGAACGGCCACAAATTTCACCCATTTCACCTTCGGCAACCTCGTTTCCTTCATCATCGATGAATTTTAGTTCTACATCGGGGGCCGGTTGTCCAACCGAGCCTAGCTTGTCCGGGTGAAGATGGGCCAGAAGAACGGTTGATCCACCGCCTTCAGTCAGTCCGTAATATTCGGTCAATCCGCCAGGAAACCTTTTCAAGACATCTTCTTTAAGGGCTGCTCGAAGAGGTGCGCTGGTTGAAAATTTCATCTGCATGCTTGATAGATCAAATGTGTCAAACTCCGGTACATCCATAATTCTTTTATATTGAACTGGCACCAACATGGTGTGCGTACAATGTTCCTTATCTACCAGTTCCAAATATTTAGAAGCATCGAATTTTGGCATTAGGACAACAGTTCCGCCTGCCACCAATGTTGGCAATAATGCGACAATAGTAGTGTTTGAATAAAGCGGTGTTGATAGCAGCGTACGGGTTTTATTCGAATAACCGTGCTCCTGCACCCGGGCCATCTGATTGGCCCGCATCATGTGGTTGTGCAATATGCCCTTGGGGACGCCGGTAGTGCCGGAGGAATAGATGATATTGAAAAGATCGTCGTAATCGATTTCAATATTTGGGCCTTCATCGGACGTTGCCGATAACCATTCCTCATAATTTGTCCATCCGTCCTTTTCAAAATCGAGTGCGATTAATCCACCTGGGTTAATGCCTGGAAGGTGTTCTAAAAACTCTTCCACAAGTTCTCGCATGGACTGGGAAAGGAGAAAGATGGTTGCGCCACAATCTTCAACCATCTTTTTTAAAGCTTGGGTGGAGGACATGGTGGAAAGTGGCACAATGCAGGCACCCGCTCTGAGTGTTCCCATAAATACCTCGACATATTCCACGGATGTGGAGGCAAGAATTGCTACCCGGTCGCCCTTTTTTGTCCCGGCGGCGATCAGTGCATTAGCAACCTTGTTTACCCGATGATCTAATGCCTGCCAGTTGATACGATGTTCTCCACAGATTACGGCATCATCATTTGGAGCAATAAGGGCTGATCGTTTTATGAGTTCAACGACTGTATGTTTTGGCAGAACTTCAGGCACAGCGGGTGCAAAAAGAGATGACATTTTGGGGGTCTCCAGAACGCCGGAAGGTTGTCCGGCTGTTGTAACTGACTTCAGGATTTCTGAAAAATTCTCAATTGGCAAGTTCTAGATTTAAAATAAATTTGGAAAATGATTTTCCCGTCAATATCGATCTTCGCATTCAATTAGTTGACTAATCCAAATTAATGGAATTAAATTCCGTTAGTATCAGTTGGCTGCGTAGGCGTTCTGGTTTTACTAAGTGGGTTGCCTGGATTTTCAGGTTAATGTTTTATTTTGGGAGGAATGAGAATGAAAAAAGTTACAGGAATGATTCTAGGCTCCGTGATGGCGGGCATGCTGGGATTTGCCGCAACGGCCGCAAGTGCGGCGGATAATATCAAGATCGCTTTTATCGATCCGCTTTCAGGGCCATTTGCTACAACTGGTGCGAACGGATTGGCTGAATGGAAGTTCGCAATCGAGAACCTAGTCAATGCAAAGGGTGGTGTTCTTGGTGGGACAATGCTGGAGGTCGTTGCATTTGACAATAAAATCAGTCCGAAAGAATCTCTTATTCAGCTTCAGGTCGCTATTGATCAGGGCATTCGTTTTATTGCTCAGGGCAACAGCTCTGGTGTTGCAAATGCGCTGACCAGCGCAATCAAAAAACATAATAAGCGTAACCCGGATAAAAAGGTGATTTTCCTGAATTATTCCGCCGTTGATCCAGCGCTTACCAATGACAAGTGCAATTTCTGGCACTTCCGTTTTGATGCAAATGCGGATATTAAAATGGACGCATTGACGGATGTGATCGCTAAAGACAGCTCGATCGACAAAATCTATATCATCGGTCAAGATTACTCTTTTGGTAAAGCAGTAGCCGCAGCGGCAGTTCGCAATATCGGAGATAAAATGCCGAATGTGAAAATTGTTGGTAACGAACTACACCCAATCGGCAAGGTGAAAGATTTCACTCCTTATGCGCGTAAAATTATGGCTTCGGGTGCCAATGCGGTAATTACCGGAAACTGGGGTTCCGACATGCTGGGCCTTGGAAAAGCGGTCATTAAGGCTGGTTATACAGGCCCAGTTTACACCTATTATGCTGCTTCCAGTGGTATTACAAAGGCATTTGGTGCTGATGGTAAAGGTGTTATTCGCATTGTTTCGGAAGGCACTTTGAACCCTCCTGTCTCAGGCAGGGTGAAAGATTACGTTTCTGCATTCAAAGCGAAATACCCTGATAACAATGTTTCTCAGCTACGTATCGCAAATACGGCTGAAATGCTGGCGAAGGCAATTGATAAAGCCGGTTCGACAGAAGCAATTAAAGTTGCTTATGCCCTTGAAGGTATGGAAATTGATTCCATCTGGGGTGGTAAAGTCAAAATGCGGGCATCTGATCACCAAGCGATCCAGAATGTTTATATTCTGTCTCATACGGATGAGAACATGACGCATCCTCTGGACAATTCGCCTTATGGCCTTTTGACCGAAGCTACTGTTGTGGATGCCGGCATGAATTCTGCCACAACCTGCAAAATGAAACGCCCATAATTCGGTGTTATCGAAGCACGCAACTTGTTTTGCGTGCTTCACCACGGTCTACAAAATTGCAGTTAATGCATTTGTAGGTTGGGCCTCTTTATTCTCAATTCCTGCGACGGGTGTCCGATATGGAACTTATTTTTGTAAACATCCTTGATGGACTGGTTACAGGCTTACTGTTGTTTATGTTGTGCAGTGGCCTGACTTTGATTTTTTCCATGATGGGCGTGCTGAATTTCGCCCATGCAAGCTTTTATATGCTGGGTGCATATTTTGGCTATCAGATAAGTACTATTGTCGGCTTCTGGCCCGGGCTAATTTTTGCGCCAATTTTGGTGGGTGTTGCTGGTGCGCTGGTCGAGCGATATGGCTTGCGACGAGTGCATCAATACGGACACGTTCCAGAGCTGATTTTTACTTTTGGTCTTGCTTTATTGATTGAGGAAATAATTCAGTTTTTCTGGGGCAAAAACCTGATGGCCTATGATGAACCGGACATCCTCAATTTCGTTGCCTTTTCCATCGCTGGAAATGCTTTTCCCGCCTACAAGGTTTTCATGATCTTTGTGGCAATTGCGATCTTCCTCGTGTTGCTTTACATTCTCACCCGCACAAGGGTCGGGTTGATTATTCAAGCCGCACTTTCTTATCCCAATACGGTACAAAACTTGGGTCATAATGTTCCGTTGGTGTTCATGGGGGTATTCGGTGTGGGAACCGCACTTGCCGGTGTCGCAGGCGTTATCGCCGGACCAGTCCTTGGGACATTTCCGGGCATGGCAGTTGTGCTTGGAAGTATCGTCTTTGTTACCATTGTCATTGGCGGTCTTGGGTCGCTCTGGGGCGCGCTTGTTGCCTCGCTTCTAATCGGGTGGCTGCAAACATTTGCTGCATCCTATAATATTGTCATTGGGGATGTTTTGGTTTCCATCGGATTTACCAGACCGGAAAATATGGACGAGAGTGCGCTACGGGATTTGTGGACATTGACGGTCTCGCAAATTGGGCCGATCTTACCATTCTTGCTTATGGTGCTGGTACTGGCCATTAGGCCGCAGGGTTTGTTTGGGAAACGTGAAACATGAATACCGCAACAAAAACCGCCGCCAGTGCGCGGAGTGCTAACCCACTAATCTCTTTGCCACAGCTTGCGCCGTGGTTGTTCGCAATTACGTTTCTTCTGCTGTTGCCTGTGATATTTAGCTCCGGCTCTGCACTGACCATCATGAATCAGATGGCAATAACCATTGTCTTTGCACTTGCCTATAACATGTTGTTGGGGCAAGGGGGGATGCTGTCCTTCGGCCATGCGGTCTATATGGGGCTTGGCGGGTTCTTCTGTGTGCACCTAATGAATATGGTTGAATTTGATGGTCTTTGGTTGCCCTTGCCATTGTTACCATTTTTTGGTGGCATTTTTGGACTGATATTTGCAATCATTATCGGTTCGTTCTCTACTCGCAGAGCAGGCACAGTATTTGCCATGATCTCATTGGGGGTCGGTGAATTGATTGCTGCAAGTTCTATTATAGTTGTTGCGTTCTTTGGAGGTGAAGAGGGCATTAGCGCGGATCGAACCATGGGGCCGGAAATCTTCGGGTTCGATTTTTCCTCGCAATTGGAAGTGTATTATCTCACCGCCTTCTGGCTGGTTATATCCGCCGCAGCAATGTATCTGTTTTCCCGCACGCCAATTGGCCGGATTGCAAACGCGGTGCGTGATAATGAAGAACGCGCGGAATTTCTCGGTTACTCCCAGCGATATGTGCGGCTAATATCCTTTTGTGCCTCAGGGTTTTTTGCAGGTATTGCCGGTGGTTTGTTTGCCATCAACTTCGAAATTTTGACGGAAGAAAACCTCAATCTGGGCACTTCTGGCGTAATCTTGTTAATCACCTTCCTTGGCGGCGTTGGGTTTTTTATCGGGCCGATTGTTGGTGCTGTCGTATTCACACTCCTGCAAACGGTTTTGAGCCAATACACCGAGATTTGGCAACTTTATCTTGGTGCGCTGTTTCTGATAACTGTGATGTTCTTCCCGTTTGGTCTGACCGGCCTGATTGCTATGCATATTCAGCCCTATAAATTGGGAAAACTGTCACTATTGTCACGGCCCTATTTGCGCATGGGGATACCTGCACTGGTTTGCTTGTTGTCACTTGCAGCATTTTTGGAGGTTGCTTTCCACGCCAGACATGCACCGGTTGGCGAAAACGAAATGAACTTGTTTGGTATCACGTTTGATTCTCACGGTGTACTGCCGTGGGTTGTCATCATCGTGCTCGTTCTCGGCAGCAGCTTTCTGGTAAAACGGCTTGCCCCGGAGCTGAAGGATGCATGGGATAATGCGAACTACGTGGAGCCAAGGTCATGACTATTCCGGCAATTGAGCTTCAAGGCCTGAAGAAGAGTTTTGGCCTTGCAGAGATCATTCGCGGTCTCGATTTGAAAATCGAGAAGGGCGAACGCCATGCCATAATCGGGCCTAATGGTGCAGGAAAATCAACCCTGTTTAACCTGATCACCGGAAGGTTTCATGTAAGTGAAGGTACGATTTCGATGCATGGAGAGCGCATTGAAAACCTCAAGCCATATCAGATAAACCGGCGTGGGCTTTCCCGTAGTTTTCAGATCACCAATATCTTTCCAAAAATGACAGTTTTTGAGAATATCCGTTGCGGCCTGTTATGGACCATGGGTTACAAATATTCGTTTTGGACTTTGGTGAGCCGACAGCACCAATTGACTGAGCGCACGGAAGAGATACTTGAAAAAATTAAAATGACTGAGCGTCAGAATGATATTGCTGGTGTTTTAACCTATGCGGAACAGCGTGCTTTGGAAATCGGCATCACCATTGCTGGTGGTGCCGATATTATCATGCTGGATGAACCAACTGCAGGGATGAGCCATTCCGAAACTGACTATATTGTTGATCTGATCCGCGATGTTACTGAGGGAAAAACCCTTGTTATGGTGGAACACGATATGGGTGTTATTTTTGATCTGGCCGACAAGATATCAGTGCTGGTTTATGGCGAGTTTATTGCCAGCGATACGCCAGAAAAAGTGCGCGCCAATGATAAGGTGCAAGAGGCCTATCTCGGTGCAGCGCTGGAAGAAGATTGAGATACATAATGACACCTGCCCACCTGCTACAATTAAATGAGGTTTTCAATTGCTGGAAGTAAAAGATCTCCACGCCTATTACGGTAAAAGTCATATCCTGCAGGGTGTTAATTTGAACATTGCTGAAGGCGAAATTGTGTCGCTGCTGGGGAGAAACGGCGTTGGCCGTTCGACAACCTGCAAGGCCATCATGGGAGAAGTGCCGCCGCAGGGGTCTGTTAAATTTCGCGGTAAAGAGTTGGTGGGAATGGATTCCTTTGCAATCGCTCAGGCCGGCATCGGCTATGTGCCGGAAAACCGAGATATTTTTCCAGGCATGACCACAAGACAAAACCTTCTGTTGGGATTGAAACCTGGGCAGAAAGAAGATGATAGCCGTTGGTCGATGGAACAAATGTTCGATATGTTTTCAAACCTGCGCATGCGTGCCGACGTTGAGGCATCTGTGCTTTCCGGTGGTGAAAAACAGATGCTCACGATCTGTCGCACCCTCATGGGTGATCCAGATTTGATCATGATTGATGAACCCACAGAAGGTCTCGCCCCAAAGGTGGTTCAGCAGGTTGGTGAAATGCTGGAACAGATCGCGAAGCGTGGCGTATCCATTTTGCTTGTTGAGCAAAAACTGACCATTGCCTTGAAGATTTCTAACCGTGTCTATGTGATGGGACATGGGAAAATTGTGTTCGAGGGAAAATCCGCTGATTTTGAAAAGAATAGCGACATTCGCAAAGAGTGGCTTGAGGTTTAGGTTACGAACGGCGAGATGACTCTAGGCAGTCGCATCGAAACCCAATGCCGGACGATTGCTACGCTTTGTGGATAGATAGAGGTTGGTTTCGCTGTTGGTTATGCCGTCGATCAGGCGAATATCCCTTAATACTGCATCTAGGTCGGCGAGGGTCTGGGTGCCTAATTCGATGATTAAGTCCCACTTTCCATTGGTTGTATGGATCGCCAGAATTGTCGGCATGCCGTCCAATTGGGTGATAACGCGATTCGTGCCCTTGCCCTCAACTTCGATCAACATAACCCCTGTGACCGGCAAATCATGGGCATCTCCCTTTAGAACCGTGGTAAAACCCAGTATCTCACCGCCATTACACAATTTGTCAATGCGTGAACGAATGGTGGCACGGGTAACGCCCAAATGAGCCGAGAGCTCCGTTATCGAAATTCGTGCATTTCGACGTAGAGCAGAGATGATTCTAGTATCAATACTATCCATATCGGCAATATAGCATAATCATATTGAGCAATCAATTGCTCGTAATGAGCAGTTTATATGATTGCTCCTGCCGTCAATTGATCGTTGAATTTCGAATGTCATGAACATTCAGAGCAACACTAATAACATGCCTTCGATTGCCCTTTTGGGTGTGCCCGTGGATTGTGGACAAGGTAGGCCGGGCTGTCTTATGGGGCCTGATGCATTGCGGTGTGCTGGCTTGGCTGAAGCGCTTGTCGAGCAAGGGTACAACATTATTGATTTGGGCAATCTTGCCCCAAAATCATCGTCAAACAATTCCCTGTTAAAGGATCATCACAATCAGTCTTTGAAACATCTTGAAGAGTGTTCAGATTGGATTGCCGCGATTCACAATGCTGCATATCAGG
>JASFYT010000111.1:0-6327 GCA_045047085.1 Rhizobiaceae bacterium
GTAAACAAATTTCCACGCAAGTACTCAGCCAGTGCGAGGAAAGCCGAAAATACAATAATCCGGCTCCAGTCTTCGCTCCAGAAAATCCGTGCAAAGGCCGCCGACAGCCCCCAGAATATCGCTAACAATGCGGGAAGCACAATCACTGCGAATGGCATCATCCAGGCAAATTCATCAGCCTCAACCAGAAAAGCTGCACCAACCCACCAAAGACCCGAAAGAAAATAACCAAAACCAAACCACCATCCGACCTTGAATGATGACCACCCCTTGCCGACAAAACCCACAGCAGGTTCCGTTGCTGCTCCATCAAGCAACCAAATAAAGATCGCAAAAGTAACAAAGAGAATTGGGAACCCGTTATAGGGAGGCAAAGCAAAGGCCGATGCCAAACCAGCAATCAGGCTGGCAGTACTTCTTTTCCAACCCCAAAGCAAAATAAAGTACCCTGCAAGCGATTCAATTCTGCCAATTGCCATAAATACCGAATCACCCTGATAGTTCCCTACCTCAAAATACTCCACAGAACCGATGCTGCAAAGAGAAAAGGTGCGAGCCAGAAGGGCGAGCTTGGGAACCCGGCGTAGTGCGCTCCCCTTCGCAGGCCCGAGCGTCGTGTCGAAGACATGCCACTAAAGCCGTGTCGAATATATCTAACTAAAAATGTTGAGGATACACCGTGAGATAGATTATGTATTACTCCGCCGACGCCGCACATTTATAGTTAGTATTACAGCTTTAATGCGGCGTGGGTCCGCGTCAATCACACGAAACTCAAATCCAAGCGCATTGATCACTTCTCCACGCGCGGGAACTCTTCCCACAAGCGCAATAATTAGGCCGCCTACTGTATCGACGTCCTCGGCGATATCACCCGCATTAAACGCTTTGCCGGTAGCAGCCTCCACGTCTTCCAGTTCAGCTTTAGCACTGCAAACAAAGGTGCCATCGCCACGGTCAAGGATCATTTCTTCTTCTTCGTCATCGTGCTCGTCTTCAATATCGCCGACGATTTCTTCCATAATATCTTCCAGCGACACCAATCCGTCCGTCCCGCCATATTCATCGATTACCAACGCCATCTGGGTGCGACTAGCTTGCATTCTGGCCATCAAATCCATCGCCATCATCGATGGTGGAACAAACAAAATAGGACGCACCAGCTTCAATGAACCAATAGTCTTACCCAGCGCTACCCGTTTCAAATCCAGATCAGCGGGTAGTTTAGTTTTGCGTTTTGCAGCCGCCACACGTGTCAATTTCGATGCTCTGGTAATATAGGCAACCACATCGCGGATATGCACCATGCCTTGAGGGTCATCAAGCGTTTCGTCATAAGCTGGAAGACGCGAATGTCCCTCTGCCTCAAAAATCAGCAACATCTCTGCCAGCGTTGTATCCATATCTACTGCTTCAATATCGGTACGCGGCACCATCAATTCTTCAACGCGAATATCCTTTAGCCGCAAGACACTGGCAAGCATTGCCTTTTCTTCAGCGGAAAACCCTTCCGAATCTGTCGTATCTCTAGCCAACGCATCAGCCAAACCTTCGCGCACAGACGCACCATTGCCGCGCTTGCGCCCAAGCAAACGCCAGAACCATGCAAATGGATTGGGAGCATTTTCCGCAACAGAATTATCAATGACTATGAGTTCTTTGCCGGGGGGGACACTTGCCTCATCGACGGAATCGACAGGCTCAGTTGGATCGGTTGAGTTCATTATTACATCTGCTTTGGGTAAGGACCTCAATATGGATCCGCAATACCCAGTTTCGCAAGTGCCTCTCTTTCAATTTGTTCCATAATTTCTGCATCAGCGTCATTTTGATGATCATAGCCAAAAAGATGTAAAAATCCATGAACAACCAAATGGGAAAAATGATCGTCAAAGCTTATCCCCTCATCTTTTGCTTCTCGCGCAAGGGTATCCCACCCCATGACAATATCGCCAAGGAGCATTCCGGCCCCTTCTCCGACTTCAATATCATCTGCTGGAAATGATAAAACATTGGTTGGCTTGTCGATATTTCGCCACTGCAAATTGAGTTTTTGCACACCCGCATCATTGGTCAATAGGATGCTCAATTCCGCACTGTGTGCATAACACAAATCAGCAACAGAAATAGCGGCCCCAATCGCCCCGTTCACCTTCTGTAACAGCAAAGGTTCGTCAGACCAGCTACCCGCGTCAATGGTCAAATCAATTTCCGGCAACTTGTTTTCAGCCATTATTTTCTTTTTTTGCCCCATCCGCGTCATAGGCCTTAACAATATCTGCAACCAGTTTATGGCGCACCACATCGTCAGCTGAGAATTTAATCTGCCTAATATTTTTGAGATTCTTCAGAATTCTCAGCGATTCCACCAGCCCGGAAACCTGCCCCCTTGGCAAATCGATCTGGCTTGGATCACCAGTCACAATCATTCGTGAATTCTCGCCCAGACGGGTCAAAAACATCTTCATCTGCATAGAGGTTGTATTCTGCGCTTCATCCAGAATTACCGCAGAATTGGAGAGCGTACGTCCGCGCATAAAGGCCAGCGGCGCAATCTCAATAACGCCGGAAGCAATCGCCCGCTCCACTTTGTCACCGGGCATCATATCGTAAAGTGCATCATATAACGGGCGCAAATACGGATCGACCTTATCCTTCATATCACCGGGCAAAAAGCCGAGCCGTTCACCTGCTTCAACAGCGGGGCGCGAGAGAATGATACGATCCACAGCGCCACGCTCCAGCATGGAGGCAGCATAGGCCACGGCGAGGTAAGTCTTGCCGGTTCCCGCCGGTCCGATACCAAACACAAGTTCGGATTTTTCCATCGCGCGGATATAGGCATTCTGGGTTTTGCTACGCGCCTGAACAAGTTTTTTTCTCGTACTGATCTGTGCCGTTTTACTGTTTTCGCCAGCAGTTTTTTCTTCGCTCAGAGAAGGTGTATTTTCTGACATTCGAATAGCCCCGTCCACATCTCCAGCTTCCAGACTTTCGCCTGATTGCAACCGTTCATAAAGAATTTCAAGCACTTGTTTGGCGCGGATTATGCCCTCTTCTCCGCCTTTAATATCTACCCTGTTTCCACGCGCTACCGCTTCCACGTCCAATTGCTGTTCCAGCATGGCGAGGTGACTATCAAATTGCCCGAATAGCTGGGAGGCCAGCATATTATCATTAAAGGAAAGCACAATATGTTCCTGCGCGGAACTCTTCTTTGGGTCGGTAATATTCTTATTCAATCAAAGATCCTTTGTTGCAATACAGGCCCCACAAGCATAGCAAAATAGAGCACAAATGTAAAAAATCAAACCTTCACAGCCACAAGGCTGTTTGGTGCCGCTTCAGTGACACGAACGGTTACGAGATCACCTATAGCACCCGCAGATTGATCAACAATCACCGATTGTAGCCACGGCGAACGGGCAATCAATTGCCCTTCGCGTCGACCCGGTTTTTCCAACAGAACATCCATTTCCTTATCTAGGCAATTCTGATTGAAGTTCAACTGTTGTTCATTAAGCAACGCCTGCAAACGCTGCAAACGCTCACCCGCCACATCGCCAGACACCTGATCAGCCATTCCGGCCCCCGGCGTTCCAGGACGAGGTGAATATTTAAACGAAAACGCAGACGCATATTTAACTTCACGAATGAGCGAAAGAGTATCCTCAAAATCAGCTTCCGTTTCACCCGGAAAGCCAACAATAAAATCACCTGAAATCGCAATATCAGGCCGAACCTCACGCATGCGTTCCATCAAATAAAGATAATCGTCGCGAGTATGATGACGGTTCATCGCCTTGAGGATTTTGTCCGAACCCGCCTGAACCGGCAGATGCAAATAGGGCATTAGGCAATCAAGATCCCCGTGTGCGGCAATCAACCCTTCATCCATATCAATCGGATGGCTGGTCATATAGCGAAGTCGCTCAATACCATCTATTTCAGCAAGCTTGTAAAGCAATTCGCCCAAGCCCCATTCACGGTCGTTTGGTCCAAGTCCGTGCCACGCATTCACATTCTGCCCAAGCAAAGTGATTTCACGGACACCAGCATCTGCAAGGCGCTTCGCTTCATCGGCAATCTGTCCAACCGAGCGAGAGGTTTCCGAACCTCGCGTATAGGGCACCACGCAAAACGTGCAGAATTTATCACAACCTTCCTGCACCGTCACGAATGCCGTCACCCCGCGAGAGCGTGTTTGTGCCCGTGTCGCCGCAGGCATCTTGGCAAACTTATTCTCGATCTCGAAATTCGTCTCGACGGTTTTTTTACCAAGTACAGCACTGGATACCAGCTCCGGCAATTTGTGATAGGTCTGCGGACCAGCCACCAAATCCACCACTGGCGCACGTTTGATAATTTCAGCACCCTCGGCCTGCGCAACACAGCCCGTAACCCCAATGGTCATTTTCTTGCCAAGCTCCGCTCGGGCTTGCTTAAGTTTCTTGATGCGCCCGATATCAGAATAGACTTTTTCAGCAGCTTTCTCGCGAATATGGCAGGTGTTGAGCAACACCAAATCAGCATCCGCCATATCTGCGGTCGCCACATATCCTTCAGCCTCCAACGCATCGCCGATGCGCTCGGAATCATAAACATTCATTTGGCACCCGTAAGTCTTCACAAAGTACTTTTTGGACGTCCCCTGTGGGGCAAGGTCATTATATTTTGTCATCTAATTTTCTAAATTTAGTCTATACCAGCGCTACATAACGCTTTTGCTAAAGGTTTTGAAGGCAGCCACGCGTTATTTTTCGGTTCCACCGGTATCGACACCATTGATATAATCTCCACGCATGGCTTTTTGAAACATTGCGCTGACTCGTTTCTCGGTAGTTCGCGCAATCTCCCGGCGACTGGTTTCACTATTAATAACCAGCGGTTCACCAAACACAATTTCCACATCATAGGCACCTTTTTTCAGGAAGTTTATTAAATGCGGGCCAAGCGGAATATCGCCCGGCCACGAAGCCTGAGTCTGGTGATAGCGCCCCAACGGCATACCAAACAAATGGGTGTAGGCAATCGCCACCGGCTGTACGGTCACCGTTTCCAGATGAGATTCTTTCAACGCATATTGAGCAGCCCCAAACAGCGCACTTTTAAACGGCGCTACCTGGTGACCACTACCAGTTGTACCTTCAGCAAACAGCACCATTCTATCGCCTTCGAGCAAGCGCGCTGCAACCGAATTCACCTGATTACCGCTGTCACTGCGCTTGCCGCGATTGACAAAAACCGTGCGCTGCAATCGCGCCAGAACATTAATTCCGGGCCAGCTTTTTACCTCATCCTTCGCGATAAAACAAAGTTCCATAACGCTTCCCAGCACCAAAATATCTGACCAAGAAAGATGATTGACAACAATCAGCAGGGGCTTTTCCTTGGGCAATTGTCCTCGCACAAAAACCTTCGTTCCCACCAGCTTTAAGGCAAGCCTATGCCAATAAAGCGGTATTTTGCGTGAGATCGCCGGGAAAAATATTATCGCCAGATACTGCACCGGCATCAGTACAAACGTCACCGGAGACAACACTACAACAACAATAAAAAGGCGGAGATACGCGGCCATTAGGAAAAGCCCGATCTATTTTTTTCCAGCAGCATCAATTGGAACGCAGTAAAGTTCCAGCCGGTGATCCACCAGCTTATACCCAAGTTTGCGGGCAATTTGCTCTTGCAAATGTTCGATTTCTTCATTAGCAAATTCAATCACTTCGCCGGATTTCAAATCGATCAAATGGTCGTGATGGTCTTCCGGCACCGCTTCATAACGCGCACGCCCATCGCGAAATTCATGACGCTCAATGATTTCAAATTCTTCCAACAACTTCACTGTCCGATAAACCGTAGCAATGGAAATCTTAGAATCAACCTTCACCGCTCGCGCGTATAATTCTTCAACGTCCGGATGATCATGCGCATCATCAAGAACCCGCGCAATCACCTTGCGTTGCTCAGTCATCCGCAGGCCCTTTTTGGCACAAGCTTCTTCCAGTTTCATCTTTCACCCAATTTCTAATTCAAAATTGTTGGCCAATATCCCGCAGGCAGCATAATGGTAGCTGCATCAACAACGAGGTACAAAGGCAAAAACAGCCAACCAATCGCACCTGCCTCCGACAGAGGAACGACCTAACACCATTTAAAGAAATTTCCAATTCCCTTATTGTAGAACACTCCTAACAATAACAAAAAAATAACCATTGAAGCCCCCCACCGCATCAGCTAAACAAAAACAAATGCACCCGTAGCTCAGCTGGATAGAGCGCTGCCCTCCGAAGGCAGAGGTCGCGCGTTCGAATCGCGCCGGGTGCACCA
>JASFYT010000112.1:0-32728 GCA_045047085.1 Rhizobiaceae bacterium
AAAAACTGGCCGGGTTTGTCTGGTCAGTAGCGCGATGTATCCACCATTTATTCAGTATCTAGGCGATACTTGCGAAATGGAATGCCATCATACTCGACTTCTCCGACTAAGCTTGCTCCGAATCTTAAAAGCCCCCCGATGCGAGTGCGCGACAGTGGCAATAAGAATGTCACGAAGGGGATGTTTTCGTCGGATTTAGCAAACTCAATTGCTTTCTTGGTGATGCGTGCTCCAAGCCCAAAGTATTCGGGTTTCAAGACCAATCCGAAGTCCCACTCGTCGCCTTCTTTTTGAAACCCACCCCATCCCACATAGGTGCCGTCGCAAAGAATTGCCCAGTGCCCCAGTCCGTCACGAGCCCAGCAATCCTCTTTGGCTCTGATGAATTCATCAAGAGCCTTTTGATCCCATTTGAATGTGAGGAGAGGCATATGTTCCGCCACGCGAGGGTCGGACATGTGCGCAATAACCTCTTCCGATGAAATTTCTGGTAGGCGTGAGAAAGTAATCTTATGCGCTGATTTTATCACCATTTTTTTGTGTGTTCCAGTGGGATATAAGTGCTTGTTCTTATCTTGCAATGAGTAAAAGTTAAACTGTTGCCAAATTAAAGTTGATCAAGTCTCGGTGATAATTTGCTAACACGTTTGAGGCTGGTCAGCCGCCTTTTTTGCGTTCTGCGTGAGTCAATTTGACTCATGGTGCTGGCTTACGAATTCGGTAAGAGTTTCATGAGATATTGCGGGTGTTCGGAGCGGCTTCAAGCGAAGAGTGAATTTGTCAATTTGATGGCGCAAAACTCCCAATTTGACCCCAGTTCAGCCCATATTTGACATGAAAATCCCTTGATTTTCCATTGACGCCCAAGCCATCCCATGCTATCCCAAATGTAGTATTTAACGCCATAAAATTTCAACGCTTTGGTTCTTTGTCTGCTTAGGCAGGCTGAATGGATCGGGTGGCATGAGCCAAGAGTTTTGGTGAGTTGCTGGTGTTTGTGATGGCTAGTCTGAAAAGGGGCGACATGGAGCGGTTCCTGTCGAGTGCGATCAATAAGGTTGATAAGAAAGGGCGGGTTTCGATCCCGGCCACTTTTCGTCCTGCGTTAAGGGGGTGTTCTGCGCTCTATGCCACGTTGTCGGTTGATCAGCCTACGGTTGAGGCTGGTGGTCCAGAGTTGCTTGAGGTTAACGAAAAGCGGCTTGCGGCGATGGATTCGTTTTCTCCTGAGTATGAGTATTTTTCCCTGCTTGTTCACGGGGATACGAACATCATGAATATTGATGGGGAAGGGCGCGTGATTCTGTCTGACGCCATTCGGGAGCATACGGGTATTGCCAATCAAGTTGCGTTTGTGGGGCGTGGGCATTTTTTCCAGATATGGGAGCCGAAGCGTTATCAGGCTTACCGGGAAGAAGCTCGAGCCAAAGTTGCAGAGATGCGTAGGGCTTTGTCCGCTGGAAACGGTTTGGGCAAGGATACGGGAACATGAGCGGTAACGATGTCCATAAATACGGGGCGGACATCACTGGCGGACCTGCCGGTCATGTTCCTGTTATGCTTCGTGAGGTGCTTTCTTCTCTCGCGCTCGAAAAAGATAAAATCATTGTTGATGGCACGTTTGGTGCCGGTGGTTATACGGGTGCCATATTGAGTGCTGGTGCGAATGTGATCGGGATTGATCGCGATCCCAATGCGATTGCTGACGGGCAGGGACTGGTTGAAGAAATGTCTGGTCGGTTTGTTCTGGCGCAGGGACGTTTTTCGAATTTGGATGAGATTTCAATTGCTGCCGGATATGAGCAAATTGATGGTGTGGTGCTTGATATTGGTGTTTCGTCCATGCAGCTTGATCAGGCGGAGCGTGGGTTTTCCTTTCAAAAAGACGGCCCGCTGGATATGCGCATGGCGCAGAGCGGGGTCAGTGCTGCTGATGTGGTCAATTATGTTCCGCGTACGGATTTAACCCGCATCATCGGTATTTTGGGCGAAGAAAAGAAGGCCAGCCGTGTTGCCAAGGCAATTGCTGAGGCGCGTGACATTGAACCGTTTACAACAACCCTGCAATTGGCTCGGGTTATTGAAAAGGCGGTTGGGCGTCGCCCAGGTGATAAAATTCATCCGGCAACACGGACGTTTCAAGCTTTGCGAATATTTGTGAACCGCGAGTTGGAAGAACTCGCGAGAGCCTTGTTTGCGGCGGAGCGAATTTTGAAGGCTGGTGGCAGGCTTGTGGTAGTAACGTTTCATTCGCTTGAAGATCGTATCGTTAAACGGTTCTTTGCAGATCGCTCGCTCAGTTCGTCTGGTTCGCGACATATGCCGCAAACTGAAACGCAGCCTTCTACATTTGATTTGATTAAGCGTGGCGCGTTGAAGGCTTCCGCTGATGAGGCGGAGCAAAATCCACGATCAAGATCTGCCAAGTTGCGGTTTGGTGTGCGAAGCAGCGAACCTGCTCGTAGAGAAAATATGGAATTGTTTGGCCTTCCAAATCTGGTGGATTTGGAAGGGGAGCTTGCAAAGGTTGCTCGTAGGGGAGCTTTTCATGCTTAGGGCGATTGATGTGATCCTGATTTGTGCGCTGGTTGGCAGCGCGTCATGGACCTATAAGGTTAAATATGATGCTCGTATTGCACTGGACCGGGTTGAGGAGCTTGAAAAGAAAATCTTCGCCGAGCGTGAAGAGATCAAATTGCTGAGGGCTGACTGGGCGCTCTATAATTCTCCTGCGCGCCTGCAGAAATTGGTGGATAGATATCGCGAGGAGCTGAATTTGGTGCCGCTTGATCCGGGGCAAGTTTCAACTGTCGATCAATTGCCGCCGCTGCGTTCTGAGCGTATCGCACCAAAATCACCAATGCTGGATGGGTTTGCGGAAGCTGATAGGTCCATAAAAACCGGCTCTGTTCCTTTGGTTGGCGGATTGAAATCCAGGAAGATCAACTGATGAGTCAAGAAGCTGTAGGTTCAGATATTGTGCAGACCGGCGGTGTTGCTTCACAAATTTCGTTACAGGGAGCATCGAAAGCTGCCGGGGAACAGGCGCGTTCGCGAGTGTTTTTGGCGATACTGATTATTGGTTTGGTCTATGCAACGATCATTGGGCGGCTGGCTTATCTGGGTGCTATCGAGTTGGATGGTCCTTCGAGTAATCGTTATTCAAATCTTGCGACTTCGGCAACAAGGCCCGATATTGTTGATCGAAACGGAAATTTGCTGGCAACCGATATCATCACCTCGTCGCTCTTTGCGGAGCCGCGCCGTATTGTGGATGTGGATGAGGCTGTCGAGTTGCTTACTACCGTGCTGCCTGAACTGGATGTGCGAGCAATCCATCGAAAATTGGCAAGCAAGGCTGGTTTTGTTTGGTTGAAACGAGAGTTGACTCCGAAAATTCAGAGTGAAATTTTGGCGCTGGGCATTCCGGGTATCGGGTTTAGAAGCGAGACCAAGCGGTTCTATCCCAAGGGAGAAACGCTTTCTCATCTGGTTGGTTATGTTGATATCGACAATGTGGGCATTGCAGGATTAGAGAAATATATTGATGGCCAAGGGCTGAATGAATTGCGTAATGCAGGTTTTGCTCAGGGCGATGATATGAAGCCGGTGAAACTTTCGATTGATACCAGGGTGCAGCATTTTATTCGCGACGAACTGGCCAAAGCGATGGACCGTTATGATGCAATTGGTGCCGGTGCTGTTGTGCTGAATATCCATACGGGTGAAATTGTTGGTATGGCGTCTCTGCCTGATTTTAATTCCAATTCTCCAGCAGATGCGCAAAAGAAAGACCGTCTCAACCGTATGACGGCTGGTACCTATGAGATGGGATCAACTTTCAAGACCTTTACCACAGCAATGGCGCTGGATAGCGGTCTGGTAAATCTCAAAAGCAAGTTTGATGCAACAAAACCTTTGCGCATTGCCGGATTTACCATCAATGATTTTCACGCCAAGAGGCGTGTTTTAAGCGTGCCTGAAGTGTTTATCTATTCATCGAATATAGGTACGGCAAAAATGGCCGAAGTTGTTGGTATCAAGGGGCATAGAGAATTCTTGCACCGCATTGGCTTGTTGGAAAAAATGCAACTGGAATTGCCGGAAGTGGCTCGCCCGAAAGAGCCGAAGGTATGGAAAAAAATTAATTCAGTGACCATCTCCTACGGCCATGGAGCGCAAACTACGCCACTGCAAACGGCTGTTGCCGCTGCCGCCCTTATGAATGGTGGAATGCTTATTCCTCCAACGCTCTTCCCCCGATCGCACAAGCAGGCCGAGCAATTGGCTAAGAGGGTTGTGCAGAAAAAAACCAGTGATTCGATGCGCTATTTGATGCGTCTTAATGTAGAAAAGGGTTCCGGGCGACGTGCTGAAGTGCCGGGGTTTCGTGTTGGCGGAAAAACGGGCACTGCCGAGAAAGTGGTGAATGGGCGTTATTCCTCGAAGGTAAGATTTAATTCCTTCCTTGCAGTTTTTCCAATTGATAACCCGAAATATGTTGTTCTTTCGATCATTGACGAACCGAAGCCTGAGGCAGGAAAAAAGAGCGCCACGGCTGGCCTTAATGCAGCCCCGATTGTTCGCAATATCATTCGTCGTGCAGCGCCGGTTTTGGGGATCCAGCCAAAATTCGGAAATGCAGGCCAACCCTTGTATGTACGCAATTGAGAGGGCACAAATGGCGATAGGAATTGCGATTCGGTATGCCGTTTAATAAACTAATGTCCAAGGGTGGCCCAAACCGATGATGAGGCCGGAAATCATAGATGGATTTTTGCATGAAATTGGGAAGTTTGGCTGGCAGTGACTTTGAGCTAACCGCAGCAGAAAGCAGTGTTTTAGTTAAGAGCCTTACAGCCGACTCCCGTCAGGTCGAAGAGGGCAGCGTTTTCTTCGCGCTTCCTGGCGTTATTGCCGATGGTGCTGATTTTATTCCTCAGGCTTTGGATAAGGGGGCGGTGGCAATCGTTGCTCGCTATGATGTGGAAATTTCGGGTGTTTCCGTGCCAATATCTGTGCCAGTGCTTAAAGCTGATGACCCTCGAAAATCGCTGGCAAAAATGGCGGCCGGATTTTTCCCTAATCAACCAGAAACCATGGTTGCAGTTACGGGGACGGCGGGCAAGACATCCGTTGCAGCTTTTGTGCGCCAGATTTGGGCGCTTGCCGGTTTTCAGGCGGCTTCCATCGGAACGACCGGTGTTGTTGCGCCTGATGTAGAAAGTTATGGCAATCTGACAACGCCGGACCCGGTTTCGCTGCATAAATTGCTTGATGAATTAGCCGGTTCTGGTGTTACTCATGGGGCGATGGAGGCCTCCTCCCACGGCTTGGATCAACACAGGCTTGATGGAGTAAGGCTGTCTGCAGTGGCATTCACCAATCTTGGTCGTGATCATATGGACTATCATCCAACGATTGATGATTATTTCGATGCAAAAATGCGGCTGTTTCGCGATCTTGTGCCAGCAGGGACGCCTGCTGTAATTTATGCCGATGATGAATTCAGCCAGCGCTCCATCAAAATTGCGAAGGAAGCAGGCCTCAATGTGATGAGCGTGGGGCGTAATGGAGACTTCCTTACTCTCAAACGTATTGAGCATGAACGCTTCCGCCAGAATGTGGAAATCCACCATGGTTCCAGTATTTACCGGATTGAATTTCCGCTTGCGGGTGATTTTCAAATTGCGAATGGTTTGGTGGCTGCCGGGTTGGCAATTGCTACTGGCGTCGATGCGGGTAAGGCACTTAGTGCGCTGGAAACATTGGAAGGTGCGCCGGGAAGACTTGAACTCATCGGACGGCTCGAAAATTCCGCACCGCTTTATGTAGATTACGCCCATAAACCTGATTCGCTTGAGAAAGTGCTGACGTCTTTGCGCCCGTTCACTAGTGGTAAGCTGGTTCTGGTTTATGGATGTGGCGGCGACCGCGACAAGGGTAAGCGGCCGATTATGGGCGAAATTGCAGAACGTTTGGCTGATATTTCCATTGTGACCGATGATAATCCGCGTAGCGAAAAAGGGAGTGTTGTTCGCTCTGAAATATTAGCCACAAACCCCAGTGCCAAGGAAATTGCCGATCGGGGCGATGCCATCCGCTATGGGGTATCCGTATTGAGCGATGGGGATTGTCTGGTTGTTGCGGGCAAGGGCCACGAAGAAGGGCAAATTGTTGGTTCTCAAACCCTGCCGTTTTCCGACAAAAAATTGCTTCAGGAAATTCTTGTTCAGGGAAACCGCAGAGGTTCCGCAAAATGAGTGCTTTGTGGACCATGGAAAATTTTCTGGCTGGCACCCATGGGCGTCCCGTGGGTGATATGCCGGAAGAGATTACCGGTATTTCTATTGATAGTCGCACGATAGAGAAAGGGCACGCTTTTTTTGCCATTAAGGGCGATAGTTTTGATGGGCATAAATTTGTTCGTGCTGCGGCTCTTGCGGGTGCCAGTGTTGCAATCATCAGCGAGAGCAAGCTCGCCTCTCTTGGGGCGGTGAGCCTGCCGCTGATTGTCGTGAGCGATGTGCTTGAAGCGTTGGTGCTGCTTGGTCATGCAGCTCGTATTCGAAGTCATGCCAAGATTGTTGCTATTACCGGAAGTGTCGGTAAGACCACGACCAAGGAAATGATGCGGGTTGCCTTATCTGCAAGCGGCACGGTTCATGCCTCCGTTGCCTCCTTTAATAACCACTGGGGCGTGCCGATCACTTTGGCGCGGATGCCTGCTGATGTGGATTTTGCGATATTTGAAATCGGTATGAATCATGCCAATGAAATTACGCCGCTGGTGGATATGGTGCGCCCGCATGTGGCGCTGATTACCAATGTGGCGGCGGCTCATCTCGGTTCGTTCAAGAATGTGGCTGAGATTGCCAAAGCTAAGGCTGAGATATTTTCCGGGCTGTCGGCAAGTGGAACGGCCATTATCAATCAAGACAATCCGCATTTGAGGCTGCTTAAAATGCGGGCCAAAAAAGCGGGTGTTAAAAACCTTCTGACCTTTGGCGATAATAAAAAAGCGAATTTTCGTGTGAAGTCTGTCAAACGGTCGACGGAACGCACAGAAGTTGAAGCTGTGATTGCCGGTATGAAAATTGATTTTATGCTCTACGTTAATGGCGCGCACATGATTGCAAATGCCCTAGCGGTGCTTGGGGTATCATCTGTTTTGGGAGCAGATGTGCAAACATCCGCAACCGCACTGGCTGGCGTTGCTGCGGAGCAAGGTCGGGGCCAGCGACATCTGATTAAACTGTCCAATGGAACGCTCACGATTATCGACGACGCATTCAATGCCAATACGGCTTCGATGGAGGCAGGGCTTGCAATGTTGGGAGAGTGCGAACCCGAAAAGCGCGGACGACGTATTGCTGTTTTGGGTGATATGTTAGAACTCGGTGTCTTCTCCAAGGAGATGCACGAAAAACTGGTGGAACCGATTATCGCCAATGATATCGATCAGGTGTTCATGGTGGGGGATGAAATGATGGCGCTGAAAGATGTGCTGCCGGGAGAGCGTTTTGGTGGACACTTTGACTCAGTTGGCGAATTGCAGTCAAAGCTGTTAAAGACGCTGAAGGGCGGGGACGTGGTAATTTTCAAGGCCTCAAAAGGGCTAAAATTTGTACCTTTAGTAGAAAAAATTGTCGAAGCGTTTAAGAAAAAAGCGACTTAGAGGGAAAAATTATGCTGTTTTATCTGGGACAAGAACTTTCGACGGATATTTCTGCCTTCAATGTGTTTCGTTATATTACGTTCCGCACGGGTGGGGCGCTGATAACGTCTGCATTTATCTTGTTTCTGTTCGGACCAATGATGATACGTGCATTAAAAGTCAGGCAAGGGAAGGGACAACCCATCCGGGCTGATGGTCCAGAAACCCATTTTGCCAAAGCCGGTACGCCTACCATGGGCGGGTTGATGATTTTGGTGGCGGTTGTTGTTTCCTCCATGCTTTGGGGCAATCTTGGTAACATTTATGTTCAGGTTGTGCTGGTTGTGACGTTGGGCTTTGGCGCTATCGGGTTTTATGATGATTATCTGAAAGTTTCCAAACAAAGCGACAAAGGTTTCCCGGGAAAAGTACGCTTGTTACTGGAATTTCTCATAGCTTCGATTGCCTGTTTTGTTCTTATGAGTAACGGTGAAGAACCCTTTGCTACATCGCTGACCTTCCCGTTTTTCAAAGAATTTGTCGTAAATTTGGGCATCTTTTTTATCCCGTTCGGAGCGTTTGTTATTGTGGGTGCAGGTAATGCTGTGAACCTCACCGATGGCCTTGATGGCTTGGCGATTGTTCCGGTGATGATTGCTGCGGGGTCCTTTGGATTGATTGCGTATCTATCGGGAAATGCGATTTTTTCCGACTATCTGCAAATTCATTTCGTGCTTGGAACCGGTGAGATTGCTGTGATTTGTGGTTCAATTATTGGCGCAGGGCTTGGGTTCTTATGGTTCAATGCGCCGCCTGCGGCGATCTTTATGGGAGATACTGGTTCGCTTTCCCTTGGCGGTATGATCGGTGCTTCTGCGGTTGCAACCAAGCACGAGATCGTACTTGGAATTATTGGTGGTCTATTTGTGATTGAGGCGCTATCCGTGATCATTCAGGTGGCCTCCTTTAAGCTGACGGGAAAACGCGTATTTCGTATGGCACCCATTCACCACCACTTTGAAAAAAAGGGTTGGACGGAAAGTCAGGTGGTTGTTCGTTTCTGGATTATTTCAATTGTGTTTGCGTTGATTGGGCTTGCAACCCTAAAACTACGTTAGAGGAAAAGAATTGATCGCAGTCACCACATATCGCGATAAGCGGGTTGCATTGTTTGGGCTTGGTGGTTCCGGCATGGTGACTGCTATGGCGCTTATTGCCGGTGGTGCTGATTTGACGGCATATGATGATAATCCTGAACAGGTGGAAGCTGCTGGTGCCAAAGGGATTACAACACAAAATCTGCGCGAACTCGATTTTTCAACTGTTGATGCGCTTATACTAGCGCCCGGTGTGCCGCTTACCCATCCAAAACCCCATTGGAGCGTTGAACTGGCGAAATCCAACAATGTTCCAATTGTCGGTGATGTGGATTTGTTTGCAACTGAACGCCGTGCCATCGCGCCGAATTCGAATTTCATCGCAATTACGGGGACCAACGGCAAATCTACTACCACAGTCTTGGTATCCCACGTGCTTGAAAGTGCCGGGCGCAATGTGCAAATGGGCGGCAACATTGGGCGGGCAGTATTATCTCTCGATCCGTTTGGCGATGATATTGTTTACGTGGTGGAGTGCTCGTCTTACCAGATTGATTTAGCACCATCGCTTGATCCGACCATTGGCATTTTGCTCAATCTTGCGCCGGATCATTTAGAGCGTCATGGGGATATGGATCACTATGCTTCGATTAAGGAGCGGCTTGTTGCGGCAAGCAGCGAAGCGATTATTGGCGTTGACGATGACTATTCAGCGGCGATTGCTGCTAATCACGACAAAGACAAACGCAATGTCCACCGGATATCGAATGTATCCAGTGTGCATGAAGGGGTTTATCTGAGCGACCATCATCTGGTGTGGGCAGTCGGCGGAAATTCCCACAATGTGGCTGATCTTGAAGGCATTCCAACCCTGCGTGGCGTTCACAATGGGCAAAATGCGGCGGCTTGTTGGCTTGCTTGTCATCTGGTCGGTTTGAGCGACGAGGAAATTCAAGCCGGCCTTGATAGCTTTCCAGGTCTGGTTCATCGCATGGAGCCTGTGGGGTCTATTGGGCGCATCATCTTTGTCAATGATTCCAAAGCTACCAACGCGGATGCGGCGGCTATGGCCTTGGCGAGCTATGATCATATTTACTGGATTGCCGGTGGTCTGGCCAAAGAAGGTGGCATTAATTCTCTTCTTTCGTTTTTTCCAAAAATTGAAAAAGCATATCTGGTTGGTGAGGCGGCACCTGAATTTGCAGCTGTGCTGAGTGACGATGTGGCGTTTGAGATTTCAGGCACAATTGGTACTGCCGTTCAGCGGGCATTTGAAGATGCCAGTGCAGCAAATGGGCAAACTGAATTAGCCATATTGTTATCACCGGCCTGTGCTAGTTTTGATCAATTCGCCAATTTTGAAATTCGCGGCGAAGCATTTCGTACCGCAGTCGAAGCAATCGACGGTGTGGAATATTATAAGGAGGCATCCTGATATGGTGAGCAGAACCGACAGAACGCAGATGGCGGAGTGGTGGCGCACGATAGATAAAACCCTGTTGGGTGCGATCCTGTTCCTGATGTTATTTGGCCTGCTTTTATCGTTTGCAGCAAGTCCGCCGGTTGCAGAGCGTATCGGCGTATCCAACCTTCATTTTGTAAAACGCCATGCCATATTCCTGATACCGGCGGTAATTGTGTTGATTGCAAGTTCCATGCTATCGCCGCGCTCGGTTCGTCGGGCTGCTTTTGTTATATTTTTAGTCGGCATTATACTGATGCTGGTAACAATGTTTGTTGGCACAGACGTTAAGGGGTCAAGGCGCTGGATTCAATTGGGTGGCTTCACTCTGCAGCCATCGGAATTCGTCAAGCCCGCCTTTGTGATTATTTCGGCATGGTTGTTTGCCGAGAATTCCAGAAGGGCTGATATTCCGGGTAATCTGTTTTCAATCATCCTCTTTGCAATTGTTGCTGCACTGTTGATTGCACAACCAGATTTTGGCCAGACCATGCTACTGGCTATCGTATGGGGTGCATTGTTCTTCATGGCAGGTATGTCGTGGGTATGGATTGCGGCATTTGGTGGTATTGGTATATTAGGAATGGGGACGGCCTATACGCTGTTTCCCCATGTGGCGGGGCGGATCAACCGGTTTGTTTCCGGCGAGGGCGATCATTTTCAGGTGGACACCGGGCGTGAAGCAATTGTCAGCGGAGGCTGGCTGGGCAAGGGGCCAGGCGAAGGGACCGTGAAGAATATCATTCCCGATGGCCATGCGGATTTTCCCTTTGCTGTGGCGGCAGAAGAATATGGTATATTGGTATGTATGGGGATAGTAGCCGTTTTTGCATTTATTGTTTTACGCGGATTGGCTCACGCCATGCGTGAACGTGATGACTATGTGCGGCTTGCGTCATCCGGTCTATTGATACTGTTCGGCATACAATCGATGATCAACATTTCCGTCAATCTGCAATTGATACCAGCCAAGGGCATGACGCTTCCATTTATTTCCTATGGTGGCTCATCATTAATTTCGATGGCGCTTTGCATGGGGTTCATGTTGGCGTTGACCCGCAAGAGGCCAGAAACGCTGGGAAGCGAGTTGATGATGCAATTCACACCCCACAAATTGAAAGTAGCGGAGTAAGTAGTGAGTAAGGGTATTGTTTTGCTATGCGCCGGTGGAACCGGTGGGCATTTATTTCCTGCCGAAGCGCTGGCCCATGAACTGGTGTTGCGTGGCTGGAGTGTTCATTTGGCAACAGATGAGCGCGCGGAACGGTTTGCCAATAGTTTTCCATCTGATGAAACTCATATTATTCGCTCGGCGACGTTTTCTGGTAAAAATCCTATAGCGCTTGCCAAAGCCATCTGGATTTTGTTTTCAGGTTATCGGCAAAGCCAGAAATTGCTGCAGAAGTTGCAACCGGATGTGGTTGTTGGTTTTGGTGGTTATCCAACCGTGCCGCCGCTTTATGCTGCTACCCGTGTAGGTATCTCGACCATAGTGCATGAGCAAAATGCTGTGCTGGGTCGTGCCAATAAGATGCTGTCGGATATTGTGAACGTGGTTGCTATCGGCTTTGAGCAGGCCAGTGGGGAAACCCTCGATAAGATGGTGCAGACGGGTAATCCTGTTCGTCCCATGGTTTTGAAGGTGTGCGACAAACCCTATCCAGTGCGCAAAGCGGCGGGCAAATTTAATCTTGTGGTTTTTGGTGGTTCGCAGGGTGCACGCTTCTTCAGTGAAGTGATGCCAGCGGCACTTGAATTACTAGAGCCTAAAGAGCGGAAGCTGTTGAACATTGTGCAGCAGGCAAGGCCTGAAGATGAAGATGACTTAAAAGATGCTTATGAGGAGCTTGGGGTGAAGGCCAAAGTTTCTCCGTTTTTCTCCAATATGCCTGAGGAAATATCGAAAGCGCATCTGGTGATTTCCAGAGCAGGGGCTTCGACGGTGACTGAATTATCGGTTATAGGCCGCCCGGCGATTTTAATACCGTATCCAACGTCTTTGGATGGGGATCAGGCATGGAATGCCTCTGCCATGGAGAAAGCAGGAGGGGCAGAGGTGATTGTGCAATCTGAGTTATCGCCGGAAATGCTGGCCGACAAATTGAAACTAGCGATTGGCGATCCGAAAATGCTTGCGCTTACCGCCAAAATGGCCAAAAAGACCGGAAATCCGGACGCAATGGTCAAGCTGGCAGATTGTGTTGAGCGCCTTGTTGATCAAGATTAGGGGACAAAATAATGAAAATGCCAGAAACAATCGGGCTGGTCCATTTTGTAGGAATTGGCGGCATTGGTATGAGCGGTATTGCCGAGGTTTTGCATAACCTTGGTTATGACGTGCAGGGCTCGGATATGGCCGATGGGGCAAATGTTCAGCGATTACGCGCGAAAGGTATTCCTGTTCACATTGGACATCGAGCTGAAAATCTGGGTGATGCCGAGGTGGTTGTGGCGTCGAGTGCGATTAAAGCTGATAACCCAGAGCGCATTGCAGCTCACGAACGCCGCATTCCGCTGGTGCGCCGGGCCGAGATGTTGGCAGAACTCATGCGCTTTAAAAAATCGATAGCAATTGGCGGTACTCACGGGAAAACCACGACGACCTCAATGGTTGGTGCTTTGCTCGAAGCGGGAGGACTGGACCCGACAGTCATTAATGGCGGGATTATCAATGCAATTGGCACCAATGCGCGCATGGGCGAAGGTGATTGGATGGTGGTTGAAGCGGATGAATCCGATGGAACTTTCCTTAAACTTCCTGCCGATGTGGCGGTGATTACCAATATTGATCCTGAGCATCTCGATCATTACGGTACATTTGATGCAGTACGCGACGCGTTTTCCCAATTCATTCACAATGTGCCGTTTTATGGTTTTGGAGTAGCCTGCCTTGATCACCCCGAGGTGCAATCGCTGGTTTCAAAAATTACTGACCGCCGCGTGATTACCTATGGTGCCAATCCGCAAGCTGATATTCGTTTCAGAAATTTGGAAACCAAAGGTGCTGTCAGCCATTTCAGTGTGGATATGCATGATCGAAAAACAGGAGAAACGACAAGTGTTGAAAATCTGGCTTTGCCGATGCCCGGTTTGCACAATGTTTCGAATGTGACGGCGGCCATTGCAATTGCTCATGAACTGGGCGTGAGTGGTGAAAAAATTCGTGAGGGCATTGCTTCATTTGCTGGTGTAAAGCGAAGGTTTACCTTGATCGGAGCTTGGCAAGGCATTGATATTTATGATGATTATGCTCATCACCCGGTGGAAATTAAAGCTGTGCTTGGAGCTGCGCGTGATGCAGCAGCGGGTAGGGTAATTGCCATCAAGCAACCCCACCGCTATACGCGGCTTGAAAGTCTTTTCGATGATTTTTGTGCCTGTTTTAATGATGCGGATACGGTGCTGGTTGCTCCGGTGTATGAAGCCGGGGAAAAGCCTATAGAGGGTATAAATTCAGGGACACTCGTTGCTGGCCTTTGTGCCGGAGGGCACAGGGATGCGCGTTTGATTGATGGCCCTGAGGAGATTGCAGGCATTGTGTCTGAAATTGCCAAGCCCGGCGATATCGTGATTTTCCTTGGTGCTGGTGACATCACAAAGTGGGCCTACGCCCTGCCGGACGAGCTTGCCAAATGACAATTGGTGAAGCGCTGCTCGCCCAAATAATGCCTTTGATGGAGGGGGTACGGGGCCGGCTGATGGCTGATTCTCTCATGAGTAAAATTACATGGTTTCAGGTGGGTGGCCCTGCTGATGTATTGTTTCAGCCCGTGGATGAGGATGATCTTGCGCTGTTTTTGCGGAAATTGCCTGCCGAAATTCCAATTACTATTATCGGTGTTGGCTCCAATCTACTGGTGCGTGATGGTGGTATCGAAGGGGTTGTTATTCGGCTCTCGGCCAAAGGGTTTGGTTTTGTAGAAGCAGAAGGTTCAACCGCGCTTCGGGTCGGTGCTGCGGTGCAAGATAAGCGGCTTGCGGCAAAGGCTCTGGAATTTGGGTTTGGTGGGTTCGAATTTTATCATGGAATTCCCGGTGGTATTGGCGGTGCGCTTCGTATGAATGCCGGGGCTAATGGTACTGAGACTACCAACCGTGTGAGAGAAGTTGCAGCTCTTGATCGCCAAGGCAAAAAGCATACGCTCAGCCACGGTGATATGGGGTATAGTTATCGCCACAGTGAGGCTGACACCGGGCTGATATTCACTTCTTGCCTGATGGAAGGTGAACCTCAGGACAAGGCCGATATTCAAAAAGCCATGGACGCGGTGCAGCATCACCGCGAAACCGTTCAGCCAATTCGCGAAAAAACCGGTGGTTCAACCTTTAAAAATCCTGAGGGTCATAGCTCATGGAAACTGGTTGATGAAGCCGGTCTGCGCGGGTTTGAAATTGGTGGCGCTCAAATGAGCGAATTGCATTGCAATTTCATGATCAATACGGGTAATGCTAGCGCATATGATTTGGAACAATTGGGCGAAACCGTTCGCACAAAAGTAATGGAAAATTCAGGAATTTCCCTACAATGGGAGATCAAGCGTATCGGGAGATTTGAAGCCGGACGCAAAGTTGAATGTAAGATTTGAGTAAGTGATTTGATTTGCGGTGGTTCGCGAATTTTGGATTCTAAACTTAGGAAGCTGACATCGGAAAACCGAGCGCTTCCGGCGCGTGTTGTTGTCTTAAATAACACACGTTCTGAGTATCCAGTTACAGGCAGGTAAGCACGATTAATGTGAGTGGAAGGAATTCCACGGGCACTCTTTGGTGGCTCCGGATGGGGGCGGTTGAAGAGCGCATTTCTGTCTTTGAAAGGATGCCCTATGGCTGCGAAACATGTTGCAGTGCTTCTTGGAGGATTTTCCTCTGAACGTGAAGTTTCCCTGTCTTCCGGCAAAGACTGTGCACAAGGCTTGCGTAATGCTGGCTACAAGGTCACCGAAGTTGATGTGACGCGGAACATTTCCAATCATTTGGCCGAGCTGAAGCCAGACGTGGCTTTTAATGCGCTGCACGGTCCATATGGTGAAGATGGGACTATTCAGGGGGTCCTTGAATATTTGGAAATCCCTTATACCCATTCCGGCGTTCTTGCTTCCTCACTTGCGATGGATAAAGAGCTCTCAAAAAGAGTGGCCAAATCCGCTGGTATTCCGGTTGCTCCTTCATTGGTGATGCACCGGCTTGAAGCGGCAGAAAAGCACGTTATGAAGCCGCCATACGTGGTCAAACCGGTGAATGAAGGATCGTCGCTTGGTATCCTGATTGTACGGGAAGATATGGAGTCCCCACCGCAAGAATTATATTCTGATGAATGGCCCTATGGTGACCGAATCATGGTGGAAAAATATGTCGCTGGACGTGAATTAACCTGTGCTGTGATGGGTAATGTGGCCCTTGGAGTGACCGAAATCATTCAGGACGGGCCAAGCTTTTACGATTTTGACGCGAAATATGGTGAGAACGCCCTAAAACACGAATGTCCGGCGAAATGTTTACCAAATATTTACCAAAAGATACAGACACTGTCCCTCAAAGCTCATGAAGTGATCGGATGTCGGGGTGTTTCTCGCTCGGATTTCCGTCTTGATGATGGCTTAATGGGAAGCGGTGAATTGATTTGGCTGGAAGTAAATACCCAGCCGGGCATGACCCCAACCTCATTATTACCCGAACTGGCCGCACATGCTGGCCATACATTTGAAGAATTGGTGACATGGATGGTGGAGGACGCAACTTGCAATCGTTAGGCCCTGAGGCTTTTCACAGCAAGAATGGTGAGCAACCGGCTGAAAGTGTGCAATCAGCGCGGCGTCGGCTTGTGCTTCCGCGTGTTCTGCGCAAACCGTTGCGAATGATGTCTCACATCGGCGAGGAAGGTTTTTCCGTACCTCGCTTCTTGTGGATTGGCGTCGGGATAATCGTTGCTGCGATCAGCGGCTTTTTTGGCTGGACGAGCAGTTCTCCGATCCGCATTGCAGACGTTACATCGGGTGCGGGATTTGTCATCAAGCACATCAATATGCATGGTGCTACCCACGTCCAATTGAGCGATATTCGCAAGCAATTGGGTGGTGATTTAAATATTCCTTTGATGGATCTTAACGCGCGCGCGGCACGCGAGGCGATTACCGAAATTTCCTGGGTGAAAGAAAGCAAGGTTTCAAAAATCTACCCTGATACGCTCGCCATTGATATCGTGGAGCATGTCCCGTTTGCCATTTGGCAAATTGACGGCAAGGTCAAACTTGTTTCAGGCGACGGTACGGTTTTGAGCGATCTGGCTGAACTGACAGCACATCCTGAATATACGCGTTTGCCGTATATCGTTGGGCGTGGTGCTAATGTTGCAGCGCAAGAATTTTTTAAAATCATTGGCGATTATCCTTCACTTAGCGCCCTATCAATCGCTTATGTGAGGGTGGCGGACCGGCGTTGGGATCTGACCATGGCTGGCGGCATAAAAGTGATGTTGCCTGAAAACGGTACTGCAGATGCCCTTGATGCGCTTTACCAATTGCAAGGCGAACGGGACATTCTTGCCCGCGACCTTGAAGTAGTAGATATGCGTTTGCCCGATCGGTTTACTATTCGACTTTCCCAGCAGAGTTCAAACGAGCGCAAGCTGGTACATGATGAACAATTGCAAACAATGAAAAAGGCGCTGCATAAAGCGCGCTATGGGGGGGGGAAGATATGAGTCTGCTTTCCCGTGATGGGTTTTTGCCGCGCATGAAGTCTTTGCCGAGCAAACGTTCGGTTGTTGTAAGCGTACTTGATATTGGCACATCGAAAATTTGTTGTCTGATTGCAAGGCTTGATCCTCGTGAAGATGGTCTGGTTTTGGCCGGGCGCAGTCATACGATCGAAATTCTGGGTATTGGCCACCAACGCTCTCGTGGTATTAAAAGCGGCGTTATTGTTGATCTTGATGCAGCTGAACAAGCGATCCGTCATGCTGTTGATGGGGCCGAACGCATGGCTGGCATTATGGTCGAATCTCTGATTATGAACGTATCCTCTGGTCGCCTCATCAGTGAGGCTTTCTCGGCTGATATTTCGCTCGATGGTTATGCGGTTGAAGATAAAGACATTGCGCAGGTTTTGCGGGTTGGAGCCGAACATGCTTTGGCGCCTGATCGCTCAGTGGTTCATTCGCTTCCTATCGGCTATTCGCTGGATGGTGATCACGGTATTATTCAGCCGCGTGGCATGATGGGTGATCGTCTTGGCGTCAATATGCATGTGGTCACGGCTGAAAACGCTCCATTACGCAATCTCGAACTTTGCATCAACCGTGCGCATTTGTCGGTTGAAGCGATGGTGGCGACACCTTATGCAGCGGGTCTGGCAGCTTTGGTTGAAGATGAGGCCCAGATGGGTTGTGCCTGCATCGATATTGGCGGCGGCACCACAACGTTATCAATCTTTATGGATGGTCGCTTCGTCTTTGCCGATGCAATTGGAATTGGTGGCAATCATGTGACGATGGATCTGGCACGCGGCCTTTCCACACGCCTTGATGATGCGGAAAAACTGAAAGTTCTCCACGGCTCTGTGCTGAATGGTACAGAAGATGCCAATGCGATGGTGTCCATCCCTCAGGTGGCTGAAGACGATCAGGATATTCCAACTCAGGTGCCTCTCAGTCATTTGAACCGGATTATTCGTCCACGGGTTGAAGAAACGCTGGAAATGATTCGTGACCGATTGGCCAAATCTGGCTTTGCAGATGCGGTAGGAAAACGGCTTGTACTAACGGGCGGCGGTAGCCAGCTTAATGGGCTTGGTGAAGTGGCGCGGCGGGTTTTGTCGCGCAACGTGCGGTTAGGACGACCACTGGGTATTTCCGGCATGCCCCCCGCAGCAAAGGGACCAGCATTTTCGACGGCTGTTGGATTGTTGATCTACCCGCAAATTGCACAATATGAGAATTATTCCGGTCATCGGAGCAGATCAAAAAGCTCGATGAGCGCACAGAGTGGCCCATTTTCACGTTTTGGAAATTGGCTAAAAGAGAGTTTTTAATTACGGCGGCAACGCAAACTATACGGTTCTAAGGTGGGTGCTTCCCATCGGACCCCAACTGGAGACGAAACTATGACAATCAATTTGAAAAAGCCTGATATCACAGAGCTGAAACCAAAAATTACCGTCTTTGGCGTTGGTGGCGGCGGCGGCAACGCTGTTAATAATATGATCAATGGCGGTTTGGAAGAAGTTGAATTTGTTGTCGCAAATACGGATGCACAGGCGCTGAGCATGTCATCTGCTGAAAAGGTCATTCAGTTAGGTGTGGATGTAACCGAGGGCTTAGGCGCTGGATCTCAACCCGATGTTGGTCGCGCAGCCGCCGAAGAATGCATTGACGAGATTGCCGACTACCTCACAGGAACCCATATGGCGTTCGTCACTGCAGGTATGGGTGGGGGAACCGGAACGGGTGCTGCTCCTGTTGTTGCGAGAGCTGCTCGCGAAATGGGCGTACTGACCGTTGGTGTTGTTACCAAACCATTTCATTTTGAAGGTGCGCGCCGTATGAAGACTGCGGAAGCCGGTATTCAGGAATTGCAGGACAATGTGGATACATTGATTGTCATTCCAAACCAGAACCTGTTTCGCATAGCCAATGAGAAAACCGGCTTTGCCGATGCTTTTGGCATGGCTGACCAAGTGCTATATTCCGGTGTTGCATGCATCACCGACCTGATGGTCAAAGAAGGCCTGATCAATCTTGATTTTGCTGATGTTCGCTCCGTAATGCGAGAAATGGGCAAAGCCATGATGGGCACAGGCGAAGCAAGTGGCGAAGGCCGGGCAATGGCTGCCGCGGAAGCTGCAATCTCAAACCCGTTGCTTGACGAGACCTCCATGCGCGGCGCGCAGGGCTTGTTGATTTCCATTACCGGTGGTCGTGATTTGACCCTGTTTGAGGTGGATGAAGCCGCAACCCGTATTCGTGAGGAAATCGACGAAGAAGCCAACATCATTCTGGGTGCTACCTTTGATGAAAGCCTTGAAGGTGTGGTTCGTGTATCTGTTGTTGCTACCGGTATCGACAAAGGAGTGGCTGCTAGTGCACTTTCTTCTGCTACCCAATCCATGGATGCAATTGGCATGCGCCAGAAAATTCAAACGCCGATTGGTCAATCATCAATGGCTCCCATGGCATCAACGGTTTCTGCAAAGCCAGTCAACCCATTGAGTATGACAAAGGCTATTCCTACAACACCGGTCGCAGCACCTGTTGGAACGCCGAGAACCATGTTGGAAAAGGAAGGCATGGTGGAAAAAGAAGGAGTGAAGCTTGAGCCTTTCAAACCAACCATCGGGCTTTTCAATGACCCAATTGTTGATGATGAGTTTGGTGCGGCCCTTGAAAGCGAACTAATGCCGCTTGCAAATGAGTTTGTGCCAACTACTGCAGAGGACCCCGGTAAAGTGTTCCAAACTCCAAAAATTCCGGAAGTGAAGGACTTTCCACCAATCGCACAGGCTGAAATGAAGGCTGAAAGTGTGATGGAAAAGAAAGGTGATCCAATCAACCATGCTGATGATCGCGGCCCGATGGGACTGTTGAGAAAACTGAAACAGGGTTTTGGTGTTAGTGAGCAGGCAAAACCTGCACCAGAAGTGACACCGGATGCTGTGCCTATGGCAAGTGAAATTCCTCCGGCTTCTCATCTGAGTACACCTGTAGCACCCAGCAGGGCTGTGATGGATGAACCAAAGCCGGTTGCACCGGTGGCACCTGCTGTTCCCCAATCGCGAGTGGATGATAATCCATACGCGCCACGTACTGGCCAGCTCGATGCCAATGGGCGAACGATTCCCAGTGATCGATTGGTTTCTGAGGATGATCAGTTGGATATTCCTGCCTTTTTGCGCCGTCAAACCAATTAGTTAGTGTACAAAAATTGAAATGTGACCCCTTTGTTGCAAACCTAACAAAGGGGTTTTTAGGTTTAACCTGTTGAAAACAAAGCTATAAAAGACGTTATTTCCCCGAAAGGTTGGTAACATATGGTAAGAAAGCGTGATTTGGTCATTAAGCTTCGATTAATTATGTTCGGGGCACAATAAGTAACAGACCAAAACAGGTTTCGGGTTCTTATGTTGAGAGTGTTTGTACCGGACGGATTGGCGGGGTGACTAATGGGGATTGATGTACTGGGACACCAGACTACGATTAGCGAAAAACTAGAGTTTAACGGCGTTGGGGTCCATTCGGGCCAGGCTGTTTCGATGACTTTGCTTCCTGCTGATGCCGATACAGGCATAATTTTTAGCGTAGTAGAAGCGGATAGCGGGCAGGCGACAGATTTGCCAGCGACGCTGCGTCAGGTTGGCGCTACTGATCTTTGCACCGTATTAGGAAATCTTTCAGGCATTCATGTGGCGACGATTGAACATCTTATGGCTGCTCTGCGCGCACTGAATGTTGATAACGTGATTGTTGAATTGGATGGCATGGAAGTGCCCGTTATGGACGGAAGCTCCGAAGTTTTCGTCGATGCTATCTTGAATTGCGGTTTGACATCTTTGACAGCTACGCGCTGCTATATTCGGGTTAACAAACCTGTACGGGTTGATATGGGTGCATCATGGGGTGAGTTTATCCCTTATGAAGGTTCGCGCTTTGAAGTTGAGATCGATTTTGACAGCGAAATCATCGGGCGGCAGAAATTTGCTTCCGATATGAATGCTGATATCTTTACTAAGGAATTGAGCAGGGCCAGAACTTTTGGCTTTATGAAAGACGTGGAACGGCTGTGGGCAGCTGGTTTTGCGCTTGGTTCTTCGTTGGAAAATTCTGTTGCAATCGGGGATGATAACAAGATTATCAACCCTGAAGGACTGCGATACACTGACGAGTTTGTTCGTCATAAGGCATTAGATGCTGTTGGCGATCTGGCTTTGGCTGGTGCTCCGATTATTGGTTGCTTCCGTTCTTATCGTGGTGGTCATAAATTGAATGCGCTAACTCTTGAGGCTTTATTGTCTGATAAGGATGCATTCGATTATGTGGAATCTTCACGTCCTCGATCCAATGTTGGCCATGGCGATTTGGTTGCAGTGAGCGCACCAGCCTATGCGGCAGTATTCATTTAAGGCGTATTGTCCTATTAAAATCTGTTGATTTCTGTGCGAATCCTATGCGGCATTTTGCTGTAATAGGGGCAGATACCAGCTTTTGCCACAATGTTGCAGCAATCAAGAACCATAAGCATAATTGATTTTTATTGAGTTTGGCGACTGGCTGGTCTAATTTGATATGGCTGGCCTAATCGCTGCCGAAATGGCCGAATGGGCGTTAAGTAGAGTTTGATATGTTTTGCAGGCAGGAAATGATCACAATATTTCGCGTAAATAAAAAACATGCCAAGGGCCGGGTAATCACCGGGCTTGTGGTCACCTGCGCTTTGATGCTTGCATCTTGCAGCACATCGGAAGTCACTAGTAGTGATTTCGTTGATGATATCCAGCCAGCTGACGTGCTTTATAATCAGGCACTGGCAAATATGGATGCTGGCGATTTGAAGGAAGCCTCAAAAAGGCTAACCGAGCTGGACCAGCAGCATCCGTATTCAGAGTATTCTCGCAAATCATTGATTTTGTCGACTTTTATTAATTACCGTCAGGGAAAGTATTCCGATGCGATTGGCACTGGAAAGCGGTTCATCCAGCTCTATCCCGGGCATAAGGATACTGCTTATGCACAATATCTGATTGGTATGTCCTATTTCCGCAGAATGCCTCACATCACCCGGGATCAGACTGTTACCGGCAATGCCTATAACGCGATGAATACAGTGGTGCAGAATTATCCCGATAGCGAATATGCGGAAGATGCAAAGACCAAGATGCGCGTTACGCTTGATCAGCTAGCTGGCAAGCAAATGTTGGTGGGGCGCTATTATCAGGAACGCCGGGAATTTTTGGGCGCGATAAACCGCTTCCGTAAAGTGGTTGAGAGCATGCAGACCACACGCCATGTGGAAGAGGCACTGGCACGTTTGACCGAATGCTATTATTCGCTCGGTCTTGCTGGTGAAGCGCAAACGGCAGCGGCGATTCTCGGGCATAATTTCCCAGAAAGCCAATGGTATAAAGACAGCTATGCCCTGCTACAAAAAGGCGGGCTGGAGCCGCAGGAAAATAAAGGCTCATGGCTTTCAAAAGCTGGCCGAAAAATCAAGAAAACATCTTAGGTCAAAACCCGTATGCTATCGCAGCTCTCAATTCGTAATATTGTTTTGATTGAGCGTCTGGATTTGGAATTCATTGACGGTTTATCGGTGTTAACTGGTGAGACTGGGGCTGGGAAATCCATATTACTGGATGGTTTGTCTTTGGCACTTGGAGCGCGCGGTGACGGCGGTCTTGTGAGAAATGGCGAAGAGCAAGGCAGTATCACTGCGGTATTCGAGCTTTCTCAATCCCACCCAGCCCGAGAGTTCTGCCGTGAAAACGATCTTCCGGACGAGGATAGTCTTATCCTTCGAAGGATGCAGGCAGGCGATGGGCGGACACGTGCATTTATCAATGATACTGCTGTGTCGGCCAAACTACTTCGGCAGTTGGGGAAGATGTTGGTCGAAATACATGGCCAGCATGATGATCGCGCCATGCTGGAGCCTTCGACCCACAGGCTGGTGATTGATGCCTTTGGCGGGTTGGAGCAAAAGGCAGAATTGGTTTCAAAATCATGGAAGGGCTGGCGTAAGGTTCTTCATGAACTTGATGTTTTTCAGGCAAAAATCGAAGCAGCCCAACGCGAAGGAGATTATCTGCGCTCCTCATGTGCTGAACTTGAAAAACTGGCTCCTGAACCGGGCGAAGAGACAAAACTAGATGAATACCGCCGGAGCATGATGGGGATAGAACAGATCACTACTGATTTGTCGGAAGCTCATGATATTTTATCGGGTAGGGCTTCGCCTATACCAACGCTTTCCAGCCTGACGCGTCGTTTGGTGCAAAAGCAGGAGCAGGTGCCGGGGTTGCTTGATGAAACAGTTGAAGCACTGGATCAGGCGCTGAATGCGCTATATTCGGCGCAAGACAGTCTGGCAGTTGCTCGCCGTGACAGTGAGTTTGACCCGGCCGAACTGGAGCATGTGGAGGAACGTCTCTTTGCTCTTCGGGCAGCATCGCGAAAATATTCCGTGGCGGTTGAAAACCTGCCTGATCTTGCCGTCAAAATGCGCGAAGATCTTGCTGATCTTGATGCGGGGGAAGAAAAAGTTGATGCGCTTTTGGCGAAGTGTAGGGAGTTGGAGCAGAAATATTTCAAACTTGCAGAAGAATTGAGCAAGAAGCGCAAAATAGCCGGGGAGCAGCTTTGCAAGCGAGTGATGGAAGAATTCCCATCGTTGAAACTTGAAGCGGCCGAATTCATTGTGGAGCAAAATTCATCCCGGGATGTTGCCGGTTCCAGCGGTATAGATGATCTCGAATTTTGGGTACGAACCAATCCCGGCACAAAGGCCGGCCCGATTGCTAAAGTCGCATCGGGTGGCGAGCTATCGCGCTTTTTACTATCTCTGAAGGTGGCGATTTTTGATAAGGGCACTGTGCCGACACTGGTTTTTGACGAAATTGATACGGGTGTTGGTGGTGCTGTGGCAGATGCAATAGGTCAAAGGCTTGCCCGCCTTTCCAGCGGCGTACAGGTGTTGTCCGTCACCCATGCTCCGCAAGTGGCTGCGCGCGCAGATCATCATTTTTTGATCTCGAAACAGTCGGACAAAAAAGCCGGCCATGTAACCACGTCGGTTGAACCGATTTTGGATGATATTCGGGAGGAAGAAATCGCCCGTATGCTATCAGGTGCATCCATCTCCGACGAAGCAAGAGCGGCGGCAAATCAACTTTTGGCCCAGAATATAAACAATTAAACAAATATAGCTTGGATTATTTTTATTTGGTTGTTATCTATGGAGTATTACTACTTTAGGGGGCGGTTTATGTATAATATACTTATTAAAAGTGGAATATTTCTGATTTTTTCAACCTTGTTTGTGAGTGTGAGCCTCTCGAGCGTGCAAGCTCGAGTGATTGTCCACGAAAAGGTGAAGTATTATTCTGTTCGGGGGAAATCAGGTGCTCAAACTGTTTTAAATCTCATGAAAACAGGCACAAGAGTTTCTAAAACTCGCCATGCTATTGCCACAACGAAAGTTAAATTTAATTTCAAGAACATTAAGGTGCGAGCATCAAGAAAAAATTGTAAGGTGAGCAATATCGATGTGATCGTTTCGCTGGTTTATACCTATCCCAAATGGCGTAACTATAATCGGGCCAGTCCCAAAACCAGAAAAAACTGGGACAAATTTATGCGTGAAGTTAGAAAACACGAGCGTAAGCATGGCAGTATTGCTGTGGATGCGGCGCATAAAGTAGAGCGCGGTTTCAAGCGCAGCAGGGGAAAAACAGCGAAGAAATGCAATGATTGGGGAGCCTCAATTAAACGAAAAATTGCCCCTCTCATTGTGCGGCACCATAGGCGACAAGCGCAGTTCGATAAGCGGGAACATAAAAGATATAGCCGCATTACGCGTTCGATGATTGCTTTGATCAAAGGGAAATAACTCTTGCTCTGATGGCTGGTTTTGGTAACGGTTTTAAATAACGGAATCGATGAGCGCGAGATTTATAATGGACAAAGCCAACGTTTCAGTAGATGAGCTTGACGAGGCATTGGCCAAGGCCGAGCTGAAACGGCTGGCTGCTGAGATTGCACGTCATGACGAGCGTTATTATGCTGAAGATGCACCGGAAATTTCTGACGCTGAATACGACAAATTGCGTCGCCGTAATCTGGCGATCGAGCAACTTTTTCCAGAGCTTGTGCGTGAGGATAGCCCTTCATCGCGGGTGGGTTTTGCCGTTCTTGATAAGTTTGAAAAGGTTGCGCACGCGATTCCCATGTTATCGCTGGATAATGCGTTTAGCGATGAAGATGTGCGTGAGTTTGATGCACGGATACGGCGCTTTCTGAAACTGGGTGACGACACGGTTTTATCGATGACGGCTGAACCGAAGATCGATGGTTTGTCCCTTTCACTGCGGTACGAACAGGGGAAACTGAAGATTGCGGCAACTAGGGGGGATGGTTCAACCGGCGAGAATGTAACTGAGAATGCCCGTACAATTACTGATATTCCTGCTGTGCTGAATGGTGAGAATATTCCAGATGTGGTTGAAATTCGTGGTGAGGTGTACCTGACCCACAAAGCATTTGCTGCATTAAATGCGCGCATGGAAGCGCAGGGAAAGCCTTTATATGTGAATCCACGCAATACGGCTGCGGGCTCATTGCGCCAACTTGATAGTGCTGTTACGGCCTCACGTCCTTTGAAGTTTTTTGCCTATGCGTGGGGGGAGATGAGCGCCATGCCATCGGATACCCAAATGGGCATGGTGGAGCAAATGGCCCAGTGGGGGTTTCAGATCAATCCGCTAATGGATACATTTGATGAGATCGAAGCGTTGATTACCCATTATCACCGGATTGAAACCGAGCGTTCCTCGCTGCCTTATGATATCGACGGAGTGGTTTATAAGGTGAATGATCTTGGCCTGCAGGAGCGTCTGGGATTTGTTTCGCGCTTTCCGCGCTGGGCGATAGCGCATAAATTTCCGGCAGAAAAAGCATGGACGACATTGCTGGGGATAGACATTCAGGTGGGGCGTACTGGTGCATTGACGCCGGTAGCGCGGCTGAAACCGATTAATGTGGGCGGCGTGATGGTTACCAACGCAACGCTGCATAATCAGGATTATATCGCGGGCATCGGTAATGATGGCGAGGAAATTCGTTCGGGCAAGGATTTGCGCATTGGCGATACCGTACAGATACAACGTGCGGGCGACGTTATTCCGCAAATTCTGGATGTAGATTTAGATAAAAGAGATAAAAATTCAGAGCCGTTTGACTATCCGAAAATTTGTCCAGCCTGTGGCAGTCATGCGGTTCGGGAAATCAATGAAAAAACCGGTCGGGCTGACAGCGTGCGCCGCTGTAGCGGTGGCTTGGTTTGTCCAGCGCAGGCGAAGGAACGACTGAGGCATTTTGTTTCGCGCAATGCATTTGATATTGAAGGTTTCGGCGTTAAGCAGGTTGAAGCGTTTTATGATGATGGTCTGGTGACGAATGCCGCTGATATCTTTACTCTACGGGAACGAGATGCTCGGTCGTTGAAAAAACTGAAAGACCGTGAAGGTTGGGGCGCAACCAGTGCAGCTAAACTGCTTGATGCTATTGATGCCAAGCGAAAAATTGAACTGCATCGTTTTATGTTCGGTCTTGGTATTCGCCATGTGGGCCAACAGACGGCTAAGGATATGGCGAAAGTTTACGGCGATGCGGAGGCAATATCCTTGGCTATGCAGGCAATGGATGGGCCTGAGAGCGAAGCCTGGCTGGAACTCACCGCTGTAGACGGTATTGGCGATACGGTTGCAGCTAGTCTACAGGAATTTTTTGCGGAGCCGGGGAATGTGAAAGTTTTTGATGCGCTGTTGCAGGAACTTGAACTTATTGCTCCGGAGGTGGCGCAATCTGATTCTCCTGTTTCCGGCAAGACGATTGTTTTTACAGGTTCTCTTGAACAAATGACCCGGGATGAAGCCAAGGCAATGGCCGAACGTCTGGGGGCCAAGGTTTCCGGCTCTGTATCTAAAAAAACTGATCTGGTAGTGGCTGGTCCAGGTGCTGGTTCAAAGCTGAAAAAGGCGGTTGATCTGGGAGTTGATACGCTTGATGAGGATGGCTGGTTCGCATTGATTGGACGCTGATAAATGGCCTGTTTTCTACTGTTGTTTTACCTTGCAAAACCGGGTGCGTTCGGTTTGATAGTTAGACTAATTTCATTCAGGTTGAGATTTGATTTTGTCCAAAATGAGCAAAGAAATTGTTGACGGGTTTCGTGACACTATGTCGGTTATTCCGGCTGTGTGTGCCTTTGCTTTGGTTTTTGGGGCGACGGCCACCAAAGCCGGGTTGAGCCTGTTTGAAATTATGCTTTCCAGCGCCACCATGTTTGCCGGCGCCAGCCAATTCGTGTTTTTGGAAATCCACGGCTATCACGCTCCGGCTTGGTCGATTGTTGTGGGTGTTTTTGCCGTCAACTTCCGCCACATCCTTTATTCAGCTTCGCTGGGGCGAAGCATGGGGCAGTTTTCCTTTTTTCAAAAATATTTTGCATTCTTCTTGTTGGCTGACCCAATGTTTGCCGCCTCTGAACAGCGGGCCTCGCAACAAAAGCTCATGGCGTCCTACTATTTCGGATTTGCTGGTATTCAATATGTGTTCTGGATAGTTTTCACCTATATTGGTGCCGTTTTCGGATCGTTGATTGAGAACCCGCAGGCGCTTGGTGTCGATATGATTTTACCTATCTATTTCATGGTCATGATGATGGGGTTTCGCAAACGACCGAATTGGTTGCCAATCGTTGTGGCAAGCGGCATCGGTTCGGCTGTGTTCTATCAACTGGTTGGGCCACCATGGCATATTTCTCTGGGAACATTGTGTGGTATTGCGGCGGCTATAATAATTATCAAACCCACGGAGAAAGGTGATGTTTGATTTTTTGAATGTTACTGATTTTGGCGATAATATCTGGATGCTTATCGTGGTGCTGGCGATTGTCACTTACATGACGCGGATGGGTGGGCATGTATTGTTGTCGCGCTTTAAATTCATTCCGCCGAGGGTGGATGCAGCTCTTTCTGCTGTTCCTGCCGCAGTGATTACGGCAATTGTTGTTCCTCCAGCTCTGACCAATGGCCCGGCGGAATTTATTGCGATGGTGGTAACTGTGTTTGCCTGTTTTCGCCTGTCACCAATCTTTTCTATGATAACAGGCATGGTGGTATTGGTTGTTCTGCGTAATTTTGGGCTTTAGGCGGAAGCTGCGGGTAATTCGCGAGAAACCGGGCGGGTGGCGTGGTCTAGCCATTGGTGCTCATCTTTATCGAGGTATTCAGCCAGCATGCTATTTACCCAGTTGTGATAGGTGTTGAGCCAGTGGATTTCATAGTCGTTCATGATGCTCGGGTCGATCAGTCGCAAATCGATTGGGGCCATGGATAGGGTTTCAAACCCTCTCATCGGAGTGTTGCCGCCTTCGATTTCTTCTTCCTCATGAACCAGCACGAGGTTTTCAATGCGGATGCCGTATTCTCCGACGACATAGTAACCCGGCTCATTTGAAACGATCATGCCGGGTAGTAATTCTTGAACACCGCGTTTTGATATATTCTGCGGACCTTCATGTACCGAGAGATATGATCCGACGCCGTGACCGGTGCCATGGGCAAAATCCTTGCCTTCCTGCCAAAGTGCGTTTCGGGCCAAAATGTCGATATCCTGACCTCTGGTGCCAGCGGGGAAGCGTGCCAATGCAATGTTGATATGGCCCTTCAGGACGAGAGTATTATCCCGGATCATGATGTCGCTGGGAGTACCGATCGGAATGGTTCTGGTGATATCAGTAGTGCCATCAATATATTGGGCACCGGAATCAACTAGATAGATAGAACCATCACCCAATGTTAAATTGCTTTCTTCTGACACCCGGTAATGAGGCAGGGCGCTGTTGCCCGCGCTGGCGGAGATTGTGTCGAACGAAATATCCAGCAGTTCAGAACCAACAGATCGGGCGTATTCGGTGCGGATTTCTTCCAGGTGGGTGGCGGCATCTACTTCACTGATGGTTCCCGGTGCTTGCTGATCAAGCCAATAGAGAAACTTTGAAAGGGCTACGCCATCACGCAAATGGGCGCTGCGACTGCCTTTGATCTCGGTTTCGTTTTTTGTGGCGCGGGGAAGGATAACCGGGTCACGCTTGCTGATGATTTTTCCATCATTTGCTTCAATGATATTGGTCAGAAACACCGGGACAGAGGCGGGGTCGATCTGGATGCGGGCTTTGTTTGAAAGGTCTGCCAATTCCTCTTCAAGATGGGACGGAGCATGGAGATCAGCAATTTGCGTCAGATAGGCTTCCAATTCGCGCGATAACTTGCGCTTGTCGATGAACAGAAGCGGGAAGCCGTCGGCTCGTAATATGCATCGAGCAAGCGTTAGTGGTACATGCTCTACGTCTGCACCCCGAATATTAAACAGCCAGCAAATTGATGTTGGATCTGTGATGAGGCAAGCATCAATATCTGTATCGAGCAATTCCTGTTTTAGTTCTTCAATTTTTTGAAGAGCGAGCTTACCAGCGTTCTCCAATTCATGAATGTATGCTGATTCAAGCGGTTCTGCCGGTTGATCCTGCCAGATTTCATCGATCAGATTATCGATAGGTTTGAGTGAGCAACCGGATTTTTCAATTGCCTCATCCAACTTTTTTTGAGTGCCGTGGGTGGTTAGCCATGGATCAATACCGATGGTTTCGTCGTTCTTCAAATTCTCTTTTAGCCACTTTTCTGGCGGTAATGCGACCAGATCTTCTCGAGTAATATGAGCCGCATCCGTTTGCTCCTCTGCTTGCACAGTGTAGCGACCATCGACGAATAATGCCGCTTCCTTGTGGGTGATGACGGCAAAGCCTGCTGAGCCAGTGAAACCAGTTAGCCATGACAGTCGCTCCGCGCCGCGTGGTAAATACTCATTCTGATATTCGTCGCAATGGGGAACCAAGAATACGTCAACTCCAGCGTTGCTCATCGCAATGCGCAGGGCTTTCAATCTCTCGGCGCTGTTATTTCCGTTTGATTGGGAGGTGAAGGATTGAAACATGACGTATCCAGTTCTTTTGCAAATATAGCTCAGTTAAAACCTCTTTTATCCAATTGGAGGCATTCAGAGCAAGCCATTAGAAAACCTTAATGATATCCTACAGTTACCCATGCGTATTTGACAATGCTGGTATGACAGTTCTGGTGGTTGAAATTTTTTGCACTGCACCATATGTCTAGTTCAAGTGTTGTGAAACATTTTGCAGCTGAACCAAAAGGAAAACGGCATGTCTTTATTTGGCGATATCGGAGTTGCTACACGCAACGGCCTGAAAAAAATGATTGATGCTCGCGAAGGTAGTATTCGTGGCCACATCTATGCAAATTTGCTCACACTTTCTGACGAAGATCTTGCGCAGGCCGGGTATTCTCGTAAAGAGCTTACAAAAACAGCTACTACACCTTTTCCTTATCTGTAGAACCGGATAGTCCCGATTTTATGGGATAATGGAATGATTGTTGAAGGAGCGGGAATTTTCCGCTCCTTTTATTTTGTGAGAACTAGGGTTAGCCAGCTATCACGAATATGGGCTTTTTCCAGCCTCAATCCCTGAAGGCGGTAAGTGGCACATATTCTCGATTTTTGATGGGGCAATAAGCCTGATAAAATAACTGTTGCGCGGGGTGCAAGATAGGCGCTCATGGGGTGGGCCAAATCTTGCAACGGACGGGCCAAAATGTTGGCAATAACCAGATCAAACGGTGCTGCATCCGCAAACCCCCGATGATTGAACCCGGTCGCGGTGATGCAATTAATTTGGTTCGCAACGCTGTTGATAACGGTATTGTCACGGGCGGTTTTAGTGGCAATTGGATCAATGTCGCTGGCCAAAATGTTTATCGGGCGGGCCTTTGCCAATGCGATTGCCAATACGCCGGAACCGGTGCCCATATCCAGTGCGTTTTTATAGTTCTGCCGTTTCAGGCATTCTCCCAACATATCGAGACAACCGGCAGTGGTGCCGTGATGGCCTGTTCCGAATGCCTGACCTGCATCGATGATTATTGAATGTTCATGGGATTTTGGAATATCGTTATCGTGACTGCCGTGAACGATGAACCGTCCGGCTCGCACGGGTGCGAGGTCTTGCAGGGTTTTCGTAACCCAGTCGGTTTCTTCGATTATTTCGTGTTCGAATGTGTTGGGATAACCGCATAAAGCGAGATATTCTTGAACCTCATTTTCGATTCTTTTTGCGTCTTCCTTTTCCACATAAAGGGATATGGCCCAAATGTTGGTATCTTCACTAGTCTCGAACACCGAGACAGGAAATTCGCCTTCATCGAAGCGCTCAAATAATAAATCGCCAATGGCCTTGGCGATGTTTTTATCTTCATAAAAAAACAAACGAATTTGTGACATGATTACCCGGTTTCTCGTAGTGTAACTTGGGATTAGGACTTGATGATTGGCAAAGCAACCGATTTATTAAAATTGAACCAAACGGCAGGGTGCTTATTTTGAACAAGCTGCGCGATAAATGGAATTCGGAATTTGTGGCCGGGAAATGGGACTTCCTTCGCGGCAACAATGAACAGGTGCGCCTGAAGCGGGTTGCTCATCTGATCCACGGTAATTTAGCGGGGGAGGCTTTGCCACTTATCGATTTGGGCAGTGGTGAAGGGCATCTTTGCAATTGGCTGGATGAAGGTAGTATAAACCAATATGTGGCAGTGGATATTTCTAATGTGGCGTTGGAAAATATTGCCGAGGACAAAATTCCCGTTACGCGCATTTGCGAGAGTCTTGCGACCTATTCTCCTGATGCGGAGTTGAAGTCTGTTCCTTTGGTAATCGTTGCCAATGAGGTTTTGTATTATGAAGCGGATTCCGTTGAGCAGTTGCAGCGCATTGTGGATGGGCAAAATGCGGAGTGCCTTGTGGTGATTTCTGCCGTTGGTCCGCGCCCTGATAAACCTAACTGGACCGCTTCATCCATCAAACTCTGGACTAAAATTGACGCCCTTGGTTGGCGCAAACTTGAAGCAGAAGTGGTGCGTGACGAGGATAGTGGTGTGATTTGGGATATTGCTGTGTTTAAGGTGACTCCTGATCCCGGTCATTAACCAGCAGGTAACCCTGTTGGCGTAAAATGTCAGTATTGAAAACCCATGTTTGTATTGAGTAGGGACTATAATGCTGAACTTTGCGAAATTCTCGTCTGGACTGACCGTGGTTGCTGCTACCGGGTTTCTGATTGGAGCCATGTTGACGGATAATGGTGGACAGGTTGTTCGTAATGAGACCGCCTTTAAGCAGGAGGCTGAGAAGGCATCCGTTGTGGCGAGTACTAATGGAAGTAACGATGGTCCGGAAGTCACTGAGATCGATCGTATTATTACGGCCTCTGTTCAAAGGGTGAAACGTTCAGAAGGTGGGAGGCTCTCCGTCGATGATCTTTTGATTGCGGAGCGGATTAATGCCGCGACCTATGCGGGTGCAAAGAAGGTCATAAAAGTTTCATCGGTTAAAACTTCTACTTCTTCGATAACGGTACAGCCAGGTGATACGCTTTACGCTATCGGGTTGAAACATGGCCTTACGATTTCTGAAATCGCATCCCTAAATGGCATGAGCGACCCCTATGTAGTCCGCGTTGGTCAGAAATTGCGGATTAACTAGCGTCAGGGCCATTAATTATCAAGGTGCTGAAAGGCTGTTCCGAGCCTATTCCGTTGAAAAACTCGTCATAAAAACGCCGTTGTCTGCTGATTCAATTTCCAGAGTGATTTGGGAGATTTTCGCAATGATGG
>JASFYT010000113.1:0-3546 GCA_045047085.1 Rhizobiaceae bacterium
CTTGCGCCCATTGTCCAATATTCCCCACTGCTGCCTCCCGTAGGAGTCTGGGCCGTGTCTCAGTCCCAGTGTGGCTGATCATCCTCTCAGACCAGCTATTGATCGTCGCCTTGGTGAGCCATTACCTCACCAACTAGCTAATCAAACGCGGGCCCATCTAATGGCGATAAATCTTTCCCCCTCAGGGCGTATAAGGTATTAGCACAAATTTCTCTGTGTTGTTCCTTACCACTAGGTAGATTCCCACGCGTTACTCACCCGTCTGCCACTCTCTCCGAAGAGAGCGTTCGACTTGCATGTGTTAAGCCTGCCGCCAGCGTTCGTTCTGAGCCAGGATCAAACTCTCAGGTTTGATATTGAGATTTTATATCCGGCTTTAATTCTTCATTGAAGTGTATCACTACCCAACAATGAAGGGTCACGCATTATTTGTCATTGCCACCCGAAGGTAACAACAACGAATTGACGAGAACATTTTTATAAACACACCATTTCCTAAATCCTCGAATAAATCCGAAAACCTAGTCCATGTTTGTTAGTAACATTCTCGAAAAACGTGTCCGCCAGTAGTCTCGTTGAACATCGCAATTAGTAAACTAATTACGTGTTCCGCAGGAAAACCGCCAACCACGTTTCTCTTTCTTTCATATTCAATTTTCAAAGAACAGATGCAAACAAGTTTACATCTTCGGTCACTAGCCCCTCTTAGGAAAGCTGGGCTTTTGACCAGGAGAAACAGCACTAGGTGCCAATCTCTATTATGATTTAACAAGAGCATACGATGTTGTCGCCAGCGGCGCGCCGCCCTCGTTGTTGGGGTATATAGTCCCCATGCGAGCGAACTGTCAACAAACAATTTGAAAAAAAGTGAAGTTTTTTTCGGTACCTTTGGAGCAATTGTGGATTGCCTGCAGAAAAGCCCCCTTTTAGGCCAGAATCGTACGTTTTTTACCAAATGATAAACAATTATTTGTTGTTCTTTTTTGACAAAGCGTCTTATTTTTGAACACTTGTTATATTATTCGCGGTTCAGGGAGTCTCACGGCACCAAAAAAACGAACTTTAGCTAGGGATCGGCTGTGTCTGACCCTCAAACATTGTAACAAGACGATAAAAAGCCAGTATATTTATGAAACCCCTTCAACCAATCCCTGATTCCCAATCCCTCGGCGAACTACCGGCACTCTCTGCCGATCACCGCAATCGTAAGCCTGACAGACGTCAGGTCTCCATACGCTGGCTGGCCAGTTCCATTCTGGTTGGCCTGACATCGCTCTTCCTTATGGGCGGCGCGTTATTTGCGACCCTGGACGGCAGACAAGAACTAACCATTCCTGCTGTCGCTTACAACAAATCGATAATGGGCGTCTCTGCCGCTGGCTTGTTAAAGGGTGATCGCCCCGGCAGCAGCATTAGTGTTGCTCCGTCTGTTTCCAATGTGATGATGGTTTCCACAGTTTCTACCGAAGGCAACAGCAATGTCATCACCGTGCGCCCTTTCATGCATATTAAAGCACCCCTTGCTATCGCACCAAAAACAAATCTCAAATATCCATCCTTCAATGCGCTGACGATATTTTCTGAATCCAGCAAGGCCGTATTAAGCTCGAAATCCAGCGATTTTATATATGGTGCCAATGTGGACAGTCAGGTAACTACCAAAATCACTGATTTTCCCTTCAATGACAAATCCATTGCCAAACACTCAAAACAGAACGTCGCGGACATTGAGGCACTGGTGCGCAAATCTGCCCCGGGCCTTGTGGATGGCGCGGTAGCCATTGCCTATGTGTCTTATTTCGATGATACGCGCTTTTCCATGGAAGCCCCAGGCTTCATCACAGCCCCCGGCATTACCATTGTTGCGGAAAACATTACAACACGCGCCAAGCTCAACCCAAACGAATATATGGGCAAACATTACTTCGAACGCACAGTTCCCGTTAAATCCGATGCAAAACTTGCCACCATTCTCGAAACTGAGGGCATGGATGAGGCTGAAGCTTTAATCATCGCAAAAGTGCTTTCATCGGATCTGGGTTCAGATTCCCTCAAGGCCAAAGACAGTTTGCAAATTTCTTTTGAGGCAAATCGTTTAGGCGAAAACGAGATGACCACCAAAATTGCCCGCATCAGTGTTTACCGTACAAACACCCATCTGGTGAGCGTCGCACGCTCTGACAGCGACCGCTTTGTCTATGCAACGGAACCAAAAACACTCGAAATCAAAACCACAGTAAACAACGCCCGCCCCACAGTTTCTCGGGCAAGTCTGCCTTCCGCTTATAATGGCATCTTTCGTGCAGCCCTTTCAGAAGGCCTGACCCAAGATCTTGCAGGTATATTGATAAAAATATTCGCTTTCGATGTGGATTTCAAATCCCGGATAGCACCAGCTGATAGTTTATCCGTGTTTGTTTCGCTCGAAGAGGGGCAAGACAGGCCGACCAAAAATTCTGAAATTCTTTTTACGGCGATCAAATTGAACGGAGTTGAGCGACGCTACTACCGTTTCCGCGATACCAAGACAGACCGGATCGATTATTATGACATGGAGGGCAAAAGCGCCAAAAAGTTCCTGCTACGCAAACCAGTCCCCAATGGCCGCTTCACCTCCCCCTTCGGCATGCGCTACCATCCAGTAGCACGTGTGCGCAGGCTGCACGGCGGCGTAGATTGGGCGGCACCCCGCGGCACAAAGATTCTTGCCGCAGGCAATGGCGTGATCGAAAAAGCAGGCTGGAACGGCGGCAATGGCCGACAAACGGTCATTCGCCACACCAATGGCTATAAAACCTCATATTCCCACCAAAGCAGAATCGCCAAGGGCATAAGGCCAGGTGTTCGTGTTCGTCAAGGGCAAGTCATTGGCTCGGTGGGCTCAACAGGCCTCTCAACCGGTCCACATCTCCACTATGAGGTGAAGGTGAATGGCAATAAGGTAAACCCCATGCGCATCCGCCTGCCAAATGGCAAAATTCTGAAAGGCAAAGAATTAGCCTCCTTCAAACTGGAGCGCGACCGCATTGATGCATTGCTTAAAAAACGCAATCAGAGTCTGGCGCTGCTGAACTAGCCAGCCTTTGCCCGCCTTTTTCTGACGCTCATAATGCCATCCCTCATATTGAGGGAAAGCAGGCTGATATTGGTGGCACCCGCCAGCAATTCAACAATTTGCACGCCATAGAACCATGCATCAAAGTCCCCTATCTGAGCGCGATTGCTGAGAAAGAACGCTAAGGGCAAAAGAATTAGCACCCCATTGGCTGCAATGATTTTCATCCGCCGCTTTTTCAGCTCAACCATAGGCCCTCTCCATTTCATCGAAAAGCCTGACGCACCAGCCAGCACCATTGCAGGAACAAGCACCATCATTCCTTTGAGAATGGACAGCTTAACAAGGGCGATATCCGCCGGACTACCAAAAATTTCGGAAACTACGGTTCCTATCCAAAAGCTCAGCACACATAACAGCGCCACTATTCCAAAGAATCCGTGAATTTTCGTTTTCATAATGTTCTCCATATATACATAGCATGCTATGTA
>JASFYT010000114.1:0-17939 GCA_045047085.1 Rhizobiaceae bacterium
ACCTTTGCCAATTGCCGTTGACGGCGTAACAGGCGTTTCTCGTCACGGGCTTCCATCAATTCATTGACCAGGGCAATTGCTGTTACAAAGGCCACCGGCAAGCCCTTCTGGCAAGCTGCAAGCCCTAATGCGAGAGCAACATGGGTTTTTCCTGTGCCTGATGGGCCAAGGGCAATCACATTCTCTCTGCGTTCGATCCATTCACACCGTGCCAGTTCCAGCACCATCATTTTATTGAGGGATGGAATGGCTTTGAAGTCAAAGCTAACTGCGCCCATCCGCAGGGCATCTTTTAGCGCCCCATGCAGAACTTCCATCTCAAAGCGTTCCAGCAAGCGCAACCTGTACATATTCTCGCTTACCAGCTTTGCCCTGACGGGCTTCCAGTAATCGCTGTATGGTTTTTGAACGCATCTGGGAGTTCCCAGTCCTGCAAGGGTGCGGCCTGATCAAAGGCCATGATCTTGCGTTCTATCAACGACAGATAATGCACCGGATTAAACACCATATCACCAGTGTCGTAAGAACGGGGGTGATTTGCAATCACCTCTGCAGCACATCCAATGACGATACGATCAACAAAGCCTTTGATCCAGACTTCCCGGTGACCATAAGCAACCGGTACAGAATAATCATTGCCGCGATAACGTACGACAGAAGTGGACGTGACTTGCACACTTTGTAAATCACAAGCTTCAAACGGTGTGGCTGGCAATACTTGCATTGCTGACAGGTCAGCTTCAAGCCGCTCACCAATACTGATTTTGTGGCCACGCAGGATATCGTTTTGCCGCTGCAAGCACTGTTCCTCAAGATGATCGCTGAACGCATCCCAACTAGCAAACCGTGGCATCGGCACCATGAAGTTGCGACGCGCATAACCAACTAGGCCCTCGACTTTACCATTATCGTTTCCTTTACCCGGACGGCCATATCGGTCATCAATTACATAATGGGATAGCATCGCGCTGAACCGCTGCGTTCGCTTACGGATCATGTCAGGCACGATCCTGGCAACCAAACACCTATCATTATCATAAAGGACCGACTGCGGGACTGCTCCAAAAAAACCAAAAGCACGTACATGCCCATCAAGCCAGGATTCTGTGTTCGCAGCAGGATAAGCTCTTACATAACCAGCATCACTGTAGGGCAGATCGAACGCAAAGTAGTAAGCCTTGCTCAACCCCACCAGTGAAACCGCATTCTACCCGCAACCGGTCAAAAATGCGTCTGGCTGTGTGCCGTTGCTTACGCGATCGTTTTTTGTCATCTGTCAACCATTGGTCAATCTGGTCTGTGAACCCGTCCAGCTTGGGGCGTTTGATAGGAGCAGAACGTTGGTAACCAGGCGGTTCAGAATAGGCCAGCATCTTCGCAACACTATCACGGCTGATCCCAAAAACCCGTGCAATGGCACGGCCGCTCATCCCATCATGAAAATGGGAACGGCGAACTCGTAAGTAAATCTCCACAGTAAATCTCCACAGTAAAAATCCTCAATCCCTCCCGAAAAACGAAAGGGTATAAGTGGCCGGTTTTTACGCCGCCCGCGACAGCACTTCGCCGCCGCTACTGTGGTCTAGTATTGCTCCGACAATTACATGCAGGCCCCCGAAGTGCTTCCTGAGCCTACCAAGGCTGATAAAACCAGCAAAACTAAAGCATCATTTAAAGGCTGTAGTTCGTGTTTAGCCCAAGGCAATTGTTTATGTTTCTATATATCTCGATGATTTCTCGCACTTCATCTGATTTTGTGCGGTGGAATAATGTGAATGCAGCACTGGCATTTTGTGATCCAATATCTAAGAGGATAATAGAATACCCTAAATCAGAAAACGCGGAGTGGTTCACGGAATATTTGGTGGCAAATTGCTTTCATCTTGTGGCCGGGTTTCATATGGGGTTCCCCTGACAAAATATCGAGAAGCAAATCTGGTCGATTGGTCTCGACAAGTTTGTTTCCTGCAATTCAGTTTTCCGGAAACTCCTATAACTATATGAAGTGCCAGCGGCCGGAGGACCAACGGATTCTGGAAATTTTCAGGGTAGGAGTTGACGCTAACCTTTCTATTGATATAGATTATCAGTAGATAAATAAGAAATTTTGGAAATGCTCTGTGAAGCCAAATTTGTTCCAATATGTTCGTGCCAAAAGCACACAGGACGCAGTTTCTCTGCTTGAGGAGTTGGGGGAAGATGCGCAAATATTGGCAGGTGGACAAAGCCTTGTGCCAACGATGGCACTTCGTATGGCCAACCCCGAAACACTGATCGATATTTCCGCAATTTCTGAATTGCAAACCATCGAATTGAGCAATGGCGTTCTGACTATTGGAGCGGGATGTCGCTATGTTGATATTCTAAACCACGATTTGGTGGCTAAATCTGCGCCGCTTCTGTGTCAGGCCATCCCTTACATTGCTCATGACGCAATCCGTAATCGAGGGACGATTGGTGGTTCCCTTGCGCTGGCTGATCCTGCATCTGAATTGCCAGCCTGCATGTTAGCTCTTAATGCCGTGATCATCGTGGAATCCAATGATGGCCAGCGAAAAATTCCGGCGTTGGACTTTTTTCAAGGCACCTATTTCACGGCACTTTCCGAAAATGAATTGCTGGTCGCCGTTGAGATACCTGAAATTGGTTCCAATCAAATTCATGAGTTCCACGAGATTTCACGGCGCTCTGGCGATTATGCAATTTCCGGTGGCGCGTTCGTTTTGACGCTCGAAGACGGCCGTATAACCGGTGCGCAGCTAGCGTATTTCGCTATTTCTGATTGTGCAGTGCTGGCCACAAATGCTGCGGAAGCTTTGGAGGGTGCGAGCCTTTCACCAGAAACAATCGTATCCGTTAGCGATATCGTGGCTGGTGAGATCGAGTTCTTTGCAGATTTATACAATAGCGAAGCAACAAAGAAACAGCTCACCAAGGTGCTGACGCGCCGAATGCTTACTAAAATTTATGACGGGATCAGCTGATGGATCCTCGTTGTGCGCTTTCCTTCAAACTGAATGGCCGACAAGAGGAGCAGGATGTATCTCCTCGCACATCACTTGTGGATATGCTGCGCAACCAAATGGGGCTGACAGCAACTCATATCGGGTGTGAACAGGGGTCTTGCGGTGCCTGCAATGTGGTGGTTGACGGCAAGACCGTACGTTCATGTTTGATTTTTGCAATCCAGTTGGAGGGAGCAGAAGTTGAGACTAGTCAGGGGTTTGATGACGATCCACTGATGGAAGCATTGCGTGATAACTTCGCCAAGAGAAACGCACTGCAATGTGGGTTTTGCACTGGCGGCATGTTACTTGCTGCGCGTGACCTGATCAACACGACACCAAGGCCGGACAGGAACGAAATTCGCGAACATATTTCTGGCAACTTTTGTCGTTGCACCGGCTATGAAGCGATTGTGGACGCTATCTGGAAAACGGCGCATGAGATTTCAGGCCTCGAGGGTGAAAAATGAGTGGTCCATATGAAAATATCGAACGCCATACACAATTTGTTGGTCAGGATAAACCGCGCCGCAATGCTATTCGTCACGCACATGGGCGGGGAAAGTTTGTTGACGATATTGCCTTTGCCAATCTTGCCCATATCGCATTTTTTCGCAGTCCGTATGCTCATGCCGAAATATTAAACATCGAAGTGGAGGAAGCGAAAAACCTTCCCGGTGTTGTGGATGTTTTTACGGCTGCTGACATCACTGATATCTGCACGCCGTGGGTCGGCAAGCTTGATCATTTCCCAGGACTACGCTCGCCTGAGCAGCTTCCATTGGCAAACGGTCGGGCGCGTTGGAATGGGGAGGCAGTGGTTGCCGTCGTTGCTGAAACCAGAGCCATTGCAGAAGATGCTCTCGAACTCATTGATATTGAATGGCAAGAGTTGCCGGCGGTGGTCGGGATCGACAACAGTCGCTCCACAGATGGCCCGCTGGTACATCCAGAATATGATTCCAATGAAGCCTTTGTGATGGAATTAACGGCAGGCGATTCAACGGATGCGTTCGCCAATGCTGATATCATTATCGAGGATACGTTGGAACTGGGCAGGCAGACCGGACTGACGCTGGAGCCACGCAGCATTGTCGCCGACTTCGATCCCTCGATGCAGAAACTAACAGCTTATCATTCTACCCAAACGCCTTATCAAATGCAGGATATTTTTGCGCGTCACTTCAATTTGTCTGAAGAAAATGTGCGGGTGATATCACCTGATGTGGGCGGTTCGTTTGGAATGAAATTGCATGTCTATGGTGAGGAGATGGCAGCTGTTGCCGCCTCCATCCGTATTGGGCGTCCGGTGAAGTTTATTGCGGACAGGATGGAGTCATTCCTGTCCGATATCCATCTGCGCGAACATAAGGTTCACGCTCGTATGGCACTCACCAAAGAGGGTGATATCCTCGCCATGCAGGTGGATGACGCCACAGGTATTGGTCCTTTTTCTGTCTATCCACGCACCAGTGCGATGGAGGGGAATCAGGCTCTGCGTCTCATGGGTGCGCCCTACAAAATGCCTCACTATGATGGCAAGCTGACAGTGCTGTTTCAGAACAAAGCACCTACCTGTCAGTATCGCGCGGTTGGTCATCCAATTGGGGTAACCACCACCGAACATCTGGTGGATTTGGCTGCAAAGAAGTTGAATATGGACCCGTTTGAAATTCGCCGTCGCAACGTTACGACGCAGGATATGTATCCGCTGAAAACAGCGGGTGGTTATATTCTAGAGCGCCTGTCGCATGAAGAGTGCCTCAATAAACTTGAAAATCTGATGGACTATCAGGCGCTTCGTACGGAGCAGGCAGAGTTGCGCAAGCGCGGAATTTATCGCGGCATTGGTATCGGTGCATTTATTGAAATAACAAATCCCGGACCTGCATTTTACGGGGTTGGCGGGGCACGGATATCATCGCAAGACGGGTGTTTTATGAAGCTGGAACCGTCCGGAAAAATTCGCATCGCTGTCAGTGTCACCGAACAGGGGCAAGGCACTGAAACCGTTATGGCACAGGTTGCTGCGACTTATCTGGGTGTGGATATCGATCATGTCGATGTCATTACCGGGGATACGGAACACACGCCCTATGGTGGCGCCACATGGGCCTCGCGCGGTGCGGGCATTGGTGGATCGACCGTAATGAATGCAGCCCTCGCGCTGAAAGAAAACTTGTTGGAAATTGCTGCGGTTATATTGCAGGGAGATGCGAGCAATTTTGATATCGTCGATGGAGAAGTCATCGATATTGCTACCAAGCGGGCTGTAATCAGTCTGCCAGAATTAGGCCGTATTGCTTATTTCAGGCCGGATACGTTACCCGCTGACTATCATCCACAATTGTCCGTCACCCGCCATTATGTACCTCAGGGAACGCCGTTTGATTTTACCAACGGCATTCAGGCTTCCTATCTGGAAGTGGATGTGGAAACCGGCATTGTGAAATTGCTTGATCACTGGGTGGTGGAAGATTGCGGTATTATTCTCAATCGCCAATTAGTTGACGAACAAATCAGAGGCGGTGTGGTCCATGGGCTGGGCGGTGTTTTGTTTGAAGAATGTCTATATTCCCCCGAGGGCCAATTGATGAGCGCGACCATGGCCGACTATTTAGCGCCGCTTGCCAATGAAATGCCGGACATACATATCGCGCATTGTGAGACACCTACCAACATGACCCCGCTGGGGGCAAAGGGCGTTGGTGAAGCGGGAACAGCGGCAGCTGGAGCGGTTGTGCTCAATGCTGTGAACGATGCACTTCACCCGCTGGGTGCGACGCTTCGTACGACACCACTTACACCTGAACGAATTCTCACAGCTTTGGGCAAAATATAGGTTCAAACCTACCACAAACAATATTGGAGGAAGATATGACTGAACAAGCAAAACCCGCATGGGGCGGTGGCGGCAAAGCAATATTCCGTACAAAAGCGGTTTGCCCAACACCCACATTGACCAAAGTATCAGTGCGGGATTTTGAAATCATCATCGATGAGCCACCGAGCAATCACGGCAACGATGAGGGCGCGCAACCATTGGAATATATGCTGGCATCGCTCGCCGGGTGCACCAATGTTATCATCAATAAAATTGGTTCCGAGCACAACATTTCTATCGAAGGCATGGAAGTTGATGTGGTTGGTGTGTGTGATACACGCGGGATTTTTGGTGCGGAAGCTATCAAAGTTCCATTTCCGGAAGTTCGTTTGACTATTCGCGGAACAACAAACAATACCGAAGAGGAAATAGCACTTGTTCGCGAACAACTGGCTTGGCGTTGTCCGGTGAAAGTGGTTATCAAAGAAAGCGGTTCGATTATCAAAGAAACGTGGGACATCACTCACTTTTAATACTGCCAGCCCAAACCGCATTACAGTACACAAAATTAATTAGGGTTTGAATTCCTGAATTTTTCGTTGATGATTCATTCGATCTGCCTTACTTGATGCTTTGTGAGTGATCCTGATTGGTTTGAGATCACCAATTTCTGGAGACAAGATTTGACGGCGAAATCAAAGAGTAAAAATTTGCCGGGTCAGGAAAACAAGCCGGAACATCGATTGCGTTTGCAACCCAGCGACCGCGAAAAGCTGATCGTCGAAGAGGCCATCAGATTTTTTGCCGAGGTTGGCTTTGAAGGACGCACCCGCGATCTGGCAAAAAGGCTCGGCGTAACCCAGCCGCTGCTTTACAGATATTTCCCCAATAAGGAGAGCCTGATTGAGCGGGTTTATCAGGAAGTTTATCTGGGCCGCTTGAAACCGGAATGGACCTCTTTGATATTGGATCGTTCGTTTCCTTTGTCAAAGCGTTTGCACACCTTTTATACGGAATACCAATCGGCGGTTTCCAACTATGAATGGGTGCGGATTTTTATGTTCTCCGGACTTCGCGATGTTGGCATAAATGAGCGCTATCTAGCGGTGCTTGAAGAGCGTATTCTCAGCCCAATATGTTCTGAACTTCGTGCCGAACATAATTTGCCGGACATTTTGCAGGTGCCGATTTCCACTGAAGAAATGGAAATGGTGTGGAGCCTACATGGGCAGTTTTTTTACCGGGCGGTTCGTAAATGGATTTACAATCTTCCCACACCAGATGATTTAACAGAAACCCTGATCTATGACATTGAAAGCTATCTGGAGATGGCGCCGCGGTTTTTAAAAAAGAAAATGGGTGCCCAAAAAAAATAACGGCGCCTGCATAAGCGCCGTCTGTGTTGTTTTTTGATCTGTAAAAAGTTTCCTTACAGACTACTTGATTGAATATTTGTAAGACCACTTCACGCCGGCTTTATTCACTTCCTCCAGGTAAGTTTTCATAACTTCCATACCCGGTAACCCGCGGCTTTCGGCTTCTTTTGCCTGCTCCGTTGGAAAACCGGCGAGGGATGTTGCCCATGCGGTGCGAGTCTCTTCAGATATTGATTGAAGGGTAGCACCTGCTTCTTTCAATTTGGCAAGACCGATTTCTTGTTTCTTATTGTTTGAGATGCCGGACTGAATTTCATATTCGCGACCGACTTCAAGGATGATTTTCTGTACGTCCTTGGGCAGCCGGTTGAAAGATTTTGTGCCCATTGTCAGACCGATTACAGCCATTGGCCCAAAGCCAATCATTGTATATACGGGTGCTGGCTCATAGAATTTAAAACCATAATATGCGGATGGGAACATCAGCCAGCCATCATAAACGCCAGTTGAAAGTGCAAGATAACCCTCAGGCAAAGTTGACTGTACCGGTACGGCGCCAACATATTTGAGCCAGGGCAGATTTGGCCCTGCCCCGCCGATTTTTACGTCTTTCAAATCAGCGATGGTTTTCCATGGTTTGGTGGTTCCGAGATGATAATTGTCCCAGCCACTAAGGCCAAGCAACATCTGTCCGTAACTCTTTTCGAAAATTTCGGTAAGTGCTGGAACTCGGTCATAAACACGACGTGTGATTTCCATGGACTGCTCGGAATCCTGTGGACCGAATGGTGCATAATAAGGAAAATTGTGCAAAAACAATTTTGCAGGTTCAAAGCAGAAACAATATGCACCGATATCCAAAAGTCCGGTTTGAACGGCTTCAAGTGTCTCGGCAACACCGGCAATTGCGCCGCCATATGCTTCAACAAATGTGATGGTGTGATCGGTTTCTGCTTCGACCCGGCGTTTCACTTCCGGTACAAAAAATTCATCTACAACATTTACATAAACCGTTGGTCCAACGGGATGCCCTGCGCCAATGCGCAAGGTAATGTTGTCGGCAAGCGCGCCATGTGCGCCAGCTCCTAATACGCCTACGCTAACAATAGCGGTGGTAAGAAATTTATTCAACATTCTCATCAGATTTTGTCTCCTCCAAATTTTTGAACAATAGCAATAAATTGATGGCGCGAAAATTTGTATGAATTCACCCTGAAGAACTTTCTCTTCCCAATTTGCCTGTTCAAATATTGTATTGTTTGGCCACCAATCACTATTGATCGCACTTTAAATAAGGGTTTGTCAAGGTTAGTGGAGAGTCGTTTTCCTGTTGAAAACAGCTCTGTAACACAGATATCCCCTTTTGAACGAGGGTGGAAGATCTGTGATATTCGCAAAGTTATCATTTGATAAACATTGGTTGCAATTTGGCGTCTTATTTGTATTACTGAGGTGGATGAACGTGACTGGTTTGTCACCTATTGGGTTCAGGGAGGGATAATTAAGTATGGTCGAGCATAAACTCTCATACACCGCCAAGGTATTGCACATCATTTCTTCTGGATGGGTGCTGGTGATTGCTGCGATCATTTGTGTGGACGTCATTGGGCGGGCCGTATTTAACCATCCCTTGCTTGGAACACCCGAGATCGTAAAAAATTCCGTGGTGGCTATTACGTTTCTACAAATTCCTCTGGCCATCATGATCGGAGCCATGTTGCGAACATCAATGGTGATGGAGGCTGTGGGCCCAATGGCTCGAAACTTTATCGAAATTCTCACTTGTTGCATTGGAATTGCCTTTTTTGTTGCATTGGCCCTCGGCTCGTTTGATCCTTTGATTCAGGCTTGGCAGATCGGAGAATATGAGGGTGAAGGAGCTTTGCGTGTTCCCACCTATCCGATTCGCGCGATTGTTTTTGTGATGGCAATTCTATCTGCGATAATTTTCGCATGGCAAATTTTTCGCATCCTTACGGGCAAGCCCCACACGGTGGGAAACTAATGCAGATCACAATAAAGCCGGGAGAATAGAAATTGGGTTCTGACATTGTTTTAGCCTTGTTGGGCGCGCTGTTGGTGATGATCCTTATGGGTATCCATATTGGAACATCGCTTGGGTTGATTGCTGGATTGGGAGTTTATCTCATTCTCGGAAATTCTGAGGCGGCCCTCTCAATCATAAGTTCTGCGGCTTATGATTCCGTTCGAAATCAGGTGTTTGCTGTCATCCCGTTGTTTGTTTTGATGGGAGACATCGTCGCAAAATCTGGAGCTGCAACCGATTTATATCGCATATGCGATCGTGGATTAGCACGGCTGCCGGGCAGGCTGTCGGTGGCAACGGTCGCTGGCAATGCCGTATTTGCGGCAGTGACTGGTGTATCGGTCGCGTCGGCTGCTACCTTTAGCCGTGTCGCCTACCCTGAAATGCGCCGATTTGGATATGACAAGAGATATGCTCTGGGTGCAGTTGCCGGAAGTGCATGTCTGGGCATGTTAATCCCGCCAAGCATTTTGTTGATTGTTTGGGGAATTCTAACCGAAATGTCGGTTGGAGCGCTGTTTGTGGCGGGGGTTGTTCCGGGGCTTATACTGGCATTCTTTTTTGCCGCCTACTCGGTTATTCGTGCGATCCGCAACCCGGAAGTGGCACCCACAATCGATTTGTCAGACACCCATGAATCCACGCCGCAGGAACGCCGAAGAGAACTCTTTGGTGGTCTCGGAATTCTGTCCCTGATCGGGTTGGTGATTGGTGGTATTTGGGGTGGATTGTTCACCCCCACTGAAGCATCTGCATTTGGTGTGATGGGCGCACTGCTTCTGGGCATTGCCAAAGGAATGCGTGGTCCGGGATTGCTGCAAGCAATTTATGATGCTGGCAAAACCACGGCCCCAATCATATTCCTGCTGATTACCGCAAGCATGTATTCCAAATTGCTGGCCTTTGGTGGTATCGTCAATATCATCCAGAACTTCTTCAATGATTTGGGGTTCAGTCCATTCATGCTAGTGCTCGTCATTGCCATCATCTGGCTATTGTTGGGCATGTTGATTGATTCAGTTTCAATTATTTTGCTTACGGTGCCAATTTTTGTTCCTCTGGTGTTGGCGACCGGGTTTAACCCTCTCGCATTTGCGATTTTTGCGATCCTCATCATCGAAGCTGGGTTGTTGACGCCGCCCTTTGGGTTGTTGGTCTACACCGTGAAGGGTAGTGTGCCGGACCCGGATGTTACCCTGACGGACATTTTCATCGGCTCCATTCCTTATTTAATTTTGATATTGGTTGTGGCTGCATTAATCTGGGCTTTCCCCTCCCTTGCCACATGGCTTCCTGAATTGGTGCGCTAAGCGCTTCCAGATATCGGATATAAAATTTTGACCCGTACCGAAAATAACTGGATATTGGCTGGTCTCACCCCCGCCTATTTTGCTCCGGTCATGGGGGTTGCCGGATTGGGGATTTCCTGGCGAATATCCAGCGCAGTTTTAGGCGCAACCCCAATCATTGGTGAAATTCTGGTTGCCTTATCGTTTGTGATATTTTTAGTGATGGTACTGCTTTTCATTCTCAAAACTGTCCGGGTTCCTGCAAGTATCAAGTCGAGCTTTGGTGATAGTAGCAAGTTGGTTTTCTTTCCTCTCATTCCGCTGAGCGGGTTGTTGTTATCCATTGGCATGCGTCCGTATAATGTTGAATTTTCCACATGGCTTTGGTTGTTTTCTGCTCCGTTCAATCTTTATTTTGCAGTGGTATTAACGGGACGCTGGATTTTCAACCATCAGGAACGCACGAATATTTCTCCTGCATGGTTATTCCCGATTGTGGGAAATGCCGTAGTTCCCATCGCTGGTGTGCCGCTTGGTTATGCAGATATTTGTTGGCTGTTCTTTTCCGTGGGCGGTGTGTTGTGGGTGTTTGTATTTGCTGCATTGTTTCACCGAATGATATTTGAAGATTTTTTACCACCACAATTAATGCCCTCTCTGGCGATCGTTCTTTCTCCACCCGCAATTTTATTCATTGCTTTATATGAACTAAAAAACGGTGAAATTGATACGCTATCTTACGCGCTGATTTACACCTCTCTTTTCTTGTTTGCTGTATTCTTGCCCCATTGGCGCAGGCTGGTTCTGGTCCCGATATCTATTACGTTATGGTCGCTCACCTTCCCTCTAACCGCGCTCACCATTGCTACTTTATTATTCTACAAGGGACAGGGGCATTTGTGGCAATGGTGGCTGTCTGCGTCCATGTTGGGCATTGCTTCCATTGCAGTGTCATATGTATCCATTGTCAGTGTGATTGGCTTGGTACGTCGGAGGACTGTTCTTCAAACATAGTGACGTGTTCTGCAGAAAGGTCCTCGATCTTTGCCGCCCCAATAAACCCAATGATTCTCAATATCACCCCAACTACCAGCGTTTCAGTTGGGATTCAAAAACACTGCGCTTGAATGAAGCTGGTTGGACCAACCTGAAACGAGATGACGCCCCAATCCCAAATCAGTTCAATTGGTTATGCAACAACCTGAGCAAGTTTGAAGCACACTGCTCCAGATACCAGACTGCATCATGGCTATCGCCGCTAGATGCATCGCGAGAAACGACTTACCCTCGCCGGGGTCACCCTCCATGATGGTGATCATACCGAATGGTATGAGCGGTTCCCAAAACCACTCAACCTTGCGTGCTTTGATGCTAGACAGGGGGACGAACGTTTCTTTGCCGCTCATGACGCACCTCCAATCTTGCTCATGATCCGAGAAATTTCAGCATGTAGGGCATCAACATTGTCAGGGTATTTATCCTGAAAGTACGGGCTGCTCCAAATCACGCTAGCGATCTTATCTAGTGACGCACGAGCTTCGTGCAACCCGGCAACCATTGCGAATACACGAGAGGACCTGTCCGGCGCCCATGCCTTATTGTCCCGCATCAACTGACGGGTAGTTCGCTCAAGCTTAAGGCGGTATTTTTTTAACACCTTGATCCGATCATGCGCCTTATGTCTCATATCCAGAACTTGGGTTTTGGAACTGTAGCTTCTGCCATTGATCTTGAGGGGCTCGGGGCGTTTTTTGATTGGGGTCGAATCGCAGTAGAGCAGTGGAATAAACTGCTCGCCATACCCAGCTTGGTGGTTGATGGACCCGGGCAAACGTAAAAGCTTATTGATTGGCCAGCCATTTTTATCGCATCGTGACGGTAGGTCAGAACGCGACTGCTCGCGTCTTCGGGCGCGTGAATGCGAACAACAATTAACGGGGGTGAGGGGCCGTTACGCCCCTCGATTAGAATTCAGCGTAATGGTGATTGATACGCTCAGCGGCCTGATCAAACGGCCATTGTTCGATTTCAGGCATAAGCCAAGCAACACTGGTTCCGGCCATTCTGATGTGTCTGGGGAACCGCCCAAGGGCCTCCCATCTGTATATCGTGGATTTACTGACTGTGATGCCGAGGCGCACAAGACCTGCGCGATTTATGAGGGCCGGTTGGCCAGTTGTTAGTTCCATTCGATCTTTCCTTCCATTCGTGGCTGTAGGGACCAGAAATCCCGAGTGGCCAGTTCATGAAACAAAAGTAGACACATTCGAGCGTCTATAAAATTTGAAGGAAATCAGTTTAGTTTCCGATTTGATTTTTTCGCCGCCCGGGTTTTGCCAAGTCTTCTCTACCGGTGGCGCTAATAGCGCGGCTCCGAGCCTCCTTAAAACCAAAGTCGGATAGTTTAACAAATTTGATCTTGGCTTTTTTTCGGAGCTGTTCACTCGTTCCATGAAATTCTGGATCTGAAAAAATCTCAACCAACCATGTATAGCATCTGTTCGTGTCAAGTTGGGTTGGCGTCGTCAATTGTGCCTCGCCGCCAACGAGGAAGCGCGTAATTGTTCTGAATGAATACGGCAGTAGACCAGATCATTCGCACCTTGGTGAAACACTTTATCCTCAGTAAGTCGAATGCTGAAAAACTCTTGATCCGCGTCTTGTGGGCGTAAATCTTGGTACTGCTCGAAATCCATAGTAGACCAATGTGCGGCAACTTGACCAGATCGAAGGGCCTGACGCAGGTTTTTCAGTGCAACCCTATGTTCGTCCCTATTTGGATCTTGGATGAACTCTGAGTCCCAAGATTCACCAAAACTTTCTTTCCCAACCAGATGAAACGCATCTATCGGCCCCAGGAAGAATTCAGTTTTAATCTCCAAGGGAGGCAATTTTATTCTCCTGAACTATCAGTTTTAAATGTTCGGCCCATAGCCCCAACGCCTCACGTTTCTCATTCAAATAATTGTATCGATTGTAGGTCGCGATCAACACATCAGTTCTTCAGTTTTTTGATTGCAGCCAGCGCCCTGTTCGCCCGTGTTGGTGTACCATTTGCCACAATGCCATCGAACACACGAACAATATCACCACGTTTGATCTCATCGATCGGCTTTTTGTACAGGCCTTCAAACTTGCGAAGCACGCTTTGCGTGCCCTTCCCGTCCTTGCTGTTGGGCTTCGCATAAAGCTTGATGAACTGTGGAACGATTTCACCCAAGGTTGATTTTGCCATTTCAGGTTCAGGCTTGATTTGATCAAGTGTGCCAAAATCGATGTCGCGCTGAATTTTCCGAACCTTTTTGCGTGCATCTCTCAGTGACACTGCGGGGTAGGAGTCAATTTTTCTCCGAATGCGTTTGCCATTGACGCGTCCTGAGTAGTAAAAAATTTCGATCCGGAGGCCGACACGCGGACCAGAAGCCCCATAGTCTTGGCATTCCGTACCTCGTACCGAGGGTGGTCGCGGGCCTGAGTGAATCAAGTGTTTTTGTGGTCAAAATCTTTCTCATACCAGATACATAAGATAGTGACCGGGGTCGTTTCAGGGTTCCGTTTGGGGGGCATTTCGGCAGCTTGCGTATGCGTGAAACGGTGTGAAACTAAAAGGATGGGGTAATGCAAACTATCCCAGTTCTATTTGTCTTTTGCTCAGTACATTAAACCGAAACTACGACGAAAAATCGGCGGCACCAGTTTTGTGGACGGGATGAGCGCTGTAACCTTATCGTAGCTAAGCTGGATCAAGGTGTCAGTTTAGCCCGACGAAGCTGTCGTTCACTTTTCGATCGAAGGGTAGCTAAAACGTAGGGGGCTTGGTCCCTGCGGTTTTCGTGGATCACATGTTCAGTTCTCATCCATTCCCGTTTTTGGATCTCCAACGGCCAGCCTGATCAGGCATTTTCCGCTCGCTCCTTTTAACACAAATCGAAGCCATACACGCAACCAGCCTCGATACCCTACCTGGACTCGTCGGCGGCGGTCAGTGCGCAGCGATTCTACCGACATTTTCAACCCACACAGAGTGCATCGCGGAATTGGGTTTCACCGTACGCCCTATATTTGACAAAATGGCGACGCGGGGAGTAAACTAAAACCACAGCAAAGCTAAGCTAAGTGCGGTCATAATTACTCAATGAACTCAACAATTTTATTTTGTTGCAGATTCTAAAGAGTGTTAAGCAAGTTATGGATTCCGATTAGAATTACAACTTCCTGCATCACTAATAATACTGGCAAAAGCAACTTAAGTTTGTTATGTATTGCCGAGTTTAGAACTGTGATAAAGTAACTCACTTGGCGCTGTGAGTAACTGATCGTCATAATTCAGTCAGAAATTCAATCGGGGAAGTTTTATGGATACCCTGGATACTACGGCCCTGCTATTAGCCCGTCTGCAGTTCTCGTGGACGATCGGCGTTCATATACTATTTCCGTCATTTACGATCGGCCTTGCCAGTTACCTGGCAGTTCTTGAAGGACTATGGCTTAAAACCGGCAAGCAGGTTTATATCCGGCTATTCAAATACTGGATCAAGATTTTTGCCGTCGTTTTTGCAATGGGTGTCGTATCTGGCATTGTCATGTCCTATGAGTTCGGAACCAATTGGGCTGAGTTTTCGGACAAAACTGGTCCAATTCTGGGACCGCTTCTTGCATATGAAGTGTTGTCTGCTTTTTTCCTGGAAGCAGGTTTTCTCGGCATAATGCTCTTTGGTCTGACAAAGGTTGGAAAAAAATTGCATTTTGCGGCCACCCTGATGGTGGCTATCGGGACGTTTTTTTCCGCGTTCTGGATATTGTCCGCGAATAGTTGGATGCAAACACCAGTTGGCTATAGCATCAATGAAGTCGGGCAATTCGTTCCGGAAGACTGGCTGAAAATAATATTCAATCCGTCATTCCCCTATCGCCTCACACATATGGTTATTGCGGCCTATCTGACAACGGCCTTTGTTGTTGGCGCCGTCGGCGCATGGCATCTACTTCGTGACAAAACAAGCGAGGGCGCACGGGTGATGTTTTCAATGGCCATGTGGATGGCCGCGATTGTTGCGCCATTGCAAATTGCAGTTGGCGATGTGCATGGTCTGAATACGCTGGAGTACCAACCTGCAAAAGTAGCCGCAATGGAAGGTCATTTTGAGACCCAAAAGGGCGCTCCCCTAATCTTGTTTGGTATTCCCGATATGGAAGCTGAAGAAACAAAATACGCCATCGAAATTCCGAAGCTCGGCTCGCTTATCCTGACCCATCATGCCGATGGAGAAATCATCGGGCTTAAAGATTTCCCGAAAGAAGATCGCCCAAATTCGTTTATCGTATTTTGGGCTTTTCGGATCATGGTTGGGCTTGGGACGCTTATGGCGCTCACTGGCCTGTTAAGTCTATGGCTTCGCTGGCGCAAGAAGCTTTTTACAACACCCTTATTTCACAAGCTTGTGGTGGCGATGGCACCGTCGGGGTTTATCGCGGTCATTGCCGGATGGACAGTCACAGAAGTCGGGCGTCAACCCTATACGGTCTATGGTTTGCTCAGAACGAGTAATTCGGTGTCGCCAATCGAAACACCGGCTGTTGCGACATCTCTCGCTCTTTTTGTGATCATCTATTTCGTCGTGTTTGGTTTTGGTATTTATTATATCTTACGCATGATGATGGCCCCGCCAACAGCAGGACAATCTCCCATGGCCAGTGATCACCCGGCCGGTTTTGATAGCGTCATTTCATCTCAAACAAGTCCGGAGGATCACTGATGTTTGACCTTCCAACAATTTGGGCCGGGCTCCTGGCGCTTACCGTTTTGATCTATGTGATCCTTGACGGGTTTGATCTTGGCATTGGTATTTTATACCCGTTCTTCAAGAAGGGTGAAGAGCGCAGCACGGCCATGAATACTGTTGCACCCGTTTGGGATGGAAATGAAACATGGCTGGTGCTCGGTGGCGGTGGCCTGCTTGCAGCATTTCCTCTTGCCTATTCAATTGTGATGTCGGCGTTGTATGCGCCCATCCTCGCCATGTTATTCGGGCTTGTATTCAGGGGCGTATCATTTGAATTTCGTTGGCGTGATCCCAAGCACGAAATAATATGGGACGCCGGATTTTTTGGCGGATCGCTCCTGGTGACGTTCTCGCAAGGCATCGTGCTAGGTGCCTTTGTCCAAGGGATTGAGGTCGAGGGCCGCGCCTATGGTGGTGGCTGGTTTGACTGGCTAACGCCATTTAGTCTCTTTACCGGCCTATCGCTTGTCATTGGTTACGCGTTTTTGGGTGCGATGTGGCTGATCATGAAAACCGAAGGTGATTTGCGAGCGCGGCTTTATAGACTTTCCCTTCCCTTAATGCTGACCGTTTTTATTCTCATTGGGATTGTCAGCCTATGGACGCCGTTCCTATCGCCAGAGATTTATGCGCGTTGGTTTGAGATGCCAACATTTCTCTATCTGTCACCCGTGCCGATCTTAGCCACGATACTGGCGTGGCGGATATATGTAAATCTAAAGCACCAGCGCGACTATCGCCCATTCCCCTTAACCCTTGGCCTTTTTGTTCTGTCTTATGCGGGGCTTGGCATTAGTATTTTTCCTTATGTCGTGCCGCGCGCAGTGACAGTCGCCGACGCCGCAGCTCCTGATGCCAGTCTAGGTTTCATGCTTATTGGCGCGGTGATATTCTTGCCGTTAATTCTGGCCTATACCGGCTATTCCTACTGGATATTCCGTGGCAAAGTTAAGCCCGGCGAGGGCTATCATTAATGGACAATGATTCCCCGCTTTACAAAAAATGGCTGTGGTTTGTGGGCCTTTGGGTGTTTGGGTTTCTAACTTTAACCACCATTGGCTACGGCATTCGGTTGGCGATTGGTCTATAGGCGGTGACTTGCATCTAGTTTTCTAGACACCCACCTCCCCAGCTGATCGCAATGGACCAATCTACCCGATTTTCAGTCGGTTCAATCGTTGGAGAAGGGCTCATTCCTGCCATTAGCTACCTTCGCAAAGAACTAGGTAAACTCTGGTTTGCAGGCAAATGTGCGCTGGTGGTGGGTTCCGTCCGGGAGCCATTGGGAGAGAGTTTGGATGTGGTAGAATGATGCACTCTGCAATGATTTGGAGGTCAATCGTTAATGGTATCAAATAGTTAATGCATCGGATTGACCATATACGGGAAGGATCGCGGAGCAACTCAGCAAAAATCATAATCCGCGTATCGGGGGTTCAAGTCCCTCTCCCGCTACCAAATTTTTTTTATATTACAGATGGTTGTGCCTTGGTGGCACGGGGACTTTTGTTGCTCATGATCTGCTCCCTTAAAACTCCTCCACTTTAATGTAGAATCCTTCACAACGAATGAGACTAACGAATGAAGCGTTGACGGTTCACGGAAGAACAGATTA
>JASFYT010000115.1:0-18683 GCA_045047085.1 Rhizobiaceae bacterium
GGCGGCAATATTGCCGCCCTTTGTCAAACTGGCATATATACTCACTAACGCTTTAGGGAATGAGTCCCAATGAACGACCGGACGGCATCAATAAAATCCAAATCTGATTTTGAACAAGACCTCAACGAAGTTGACGATGCTGTGGCGACATTTGAACGCGATGACCATACGCTGATTGCCCGTATTCGAGCCAATCTGCATGCGTATCCTACCCTTATTCCCGCTTGTGTTTTGATTATCAGCGTTCTGGCATTCGGCTCAATTGCACCGCGTTTCCTTTCTCCCTATGTCCTAAGTCTGGTTCTGCAGCAAGTAACTGTAATCGGCGTGATTGCAATCGCCCAGACGCTTATCATTTTGACGGCGGGTATTGATCTGTCTGTTGGAGCCATCCTCGTTGTTTCCGCGCTTGTCATGGGTAATCTCGCGGTGCATTCGGGGGTGCCCGTTCCGCTTGCTATTGCTGCTGGTATGACAGTCGGTGCAATAATGGGGTGGATAAACGGCGTATTGGTCACCATTGTTCGCCTGCCTCCATTCATCGTAACGCTCGGTACGTTAAGCGTATTTACCGCGCTCAAGCTTTGGTATTCTCATTCAGAATCTGTCCGAAATGCTGACATCGAAGCCAACGCCCCGCTTTTGCTGTGGTTCGGCAACGGGTTCAAAGCTTACGGCGCTACTATAACATTTGGTGGTATCGCACTTATCCTGTTGGCCCTGTTATTTTGGTATATCCTTACACACACTGCTTGGGGCAGGCATGTTCATGCCATCGGTGATGATCCTGATGCGGCGTTACTTTCAGGCATTCGTACCAAAAGAACGCTGATCTCGGTCTATGCAGTAGCCGGTCTAATTTGCGGATTTGGCGCGTGGATTTCCATTGGCCGCGTTGGTTCTGTTTCGCCAGTCTCATTTGTAGACGTCAATCTGGGAAGCATTACCGCTGTGGTAATCGGCGGCACGTCTCTTTTTGGCGGCCGTGGTTCAATTCCAGGTTCTGTCCTTGGTGCCATGATTGTCGGGGTCTTTAATACGGGTCTCTCTTTGGCCGGTGTAGATGATTATTGGCAAATGTTTGCCGCTGGAAATCTTGTTCTTATTGCCGTCGCACTCGATCAATGGCTGCGCAGGGCAACACGATGAGTAATATTCAACCTATATTAAGAGCGCGTGGATTGATGAAGCGCTACGGTACCGTGGTTGCGATGAACGGCGCCGATATTGATCTTTATCCCGGCGAAGTACTTGGCATAATCGGTGACAATGGGGCGGGAAAATCTACTTTGATCAAGGCACTTTCTGGTGCCATAATGCCAGACCACGGGACGATCGAACTGGACGGCGAGGTCATTAATTTTCGCTCGCCCGACGATGCGCGAAATGCCGGCATTGAAACGGTTTATCAAAATCTGGCACTTTCTCCAGCCCTGTCGATATCAGACAATATGTTTCTTGGCAGGGAGATTAGAAAGCCCGGTATTCTGGGAAGGGTGTTCCGTAAACTGGACCATAAAATGATGGAAAAACTTGCCCGTGAGAAACTCTCGGAACTTGGTTTGCTTACAATCCAGAATATCAGCCAACCGGTGGAAACTCTCTCCGGGGGGCAACGTCAAGGTGTTGCGGTTGCCCGAGCTGCAGCGTTTGGTTCCAAGGTCATAATAATGGATGAGCCCACAGCAGCACTTGGTGTTAAAGAATCACGACGGGTTCTGGAACTTATTCAGGATGTGCGTTCGCGTGGAATTCCAATTATATTGATTTCACATAATATGCCGCACGTATTTGAAGTGGCTGATCGCATCCATGTTCACCGTCTCGGCAGCCGTTTGTGTGTGATTGATCCAAAAGAATATTCGATGTCCGATGCGGTATCCTTCATGACCGGAGCCAAAGAGCCTCCAGCGGAAGCTCGTGCAGCCTGATGCGCATTGAAGACATTGCCGATAGAATTATAGAGCGAGCAAGTGACAAAAATCGCTATATCGTATCAATTGCTGGCCCGCCTGGAGCGGGAAAATCGACATTTGCAACTGCTCTAAATACGCGACTGGCTGCTCAGGGCCTACGCTCGAAAATTATTCCGATGGATGGATTTCATCTGGATAATGAGGTGCTGTCGTCGCTTGGACTATTGGCGAAAAAAGGAGCGCCCGAAACATTCGACATTGCCGGGTTTGTACAACTAATCAACCGTCTGGCCGGTGAAGAAGACCACGTCGCATTTCCAATTTTTGATCGTGACAGGGATTTGTCTATTGCTGAAGCTGATGTCGTAACCAAGAGCGATCAGATATTGATTGTCGAAGGAAACTACCTGCTCATTGACCAGCGCCCCTGGTCAGGTTTGAAGGCGCTGTGGGATGAATCAATTTTCATTAATCCTGAGTTTGATGTTCTGGAAGAACGATTGATTGGTCGGTGGCTCGACCAAGGGCATGATATGGAAAAGGCAAGGGAGCGTGCTTTGAGCAACGACATCCCAAATGCTCGCTATGTGCTGGAAAATTCTTTTCCCGCAAATATTCAAATCAGGTAGCTGAAGCCGCAACAATTTCATTGGAATTCGGGAAGCTTGACTGTGCTCCTAACCGTGAAGGGTTTTCTGAGCTATGGCTCATTTTTTAGTGGGTGTGATGGTTAAAACGCTGCTTCAACGGGCGTCATGCCGACATATACGGTTTTTGCCTGCGAATAGTTTTCGATTGCCTGCTTGGCGTTTTCGCGGCCAATGCCTGATGCTTTTGAGCCTCCAAAGGGAATTTCTACAGGCGTTAGATTGTAATTGTTGATCCAGCAAATACCAGCTTCGAGCTTTGATACCACGCGGTGAGCGCGGGTTAAATCCTGAGTGAAGACAGCAGCGGCAAGGCCAAACTCGGTATTGTTCGCACGGGCGAGGACTTCTTCCTCATCGTCGAATGCAAGCACAGACATTACCGGGCCGAATATCTCCTCACGGGCGATGGTCATAATATCTGTGACGTTGGTAAAAATTGTCGGTTCAATAAAAAATCCCTCGCGGTCGATGCGTTTACCGCCGGTGATTATTTCCGCACCCTCTGCCTGTCCTTTTTCGATATAACCAAGCACTTTGTCCAATTGGGCCTGGGAAGTCATCGGGCCGAAATTCGTTGCTTCATCCATCGGATCGCCGATGGTTGCCTTTTCTACACGGAATTTCAAGGCTTTGAGGAAGGCCTTAAGTATTGGTTTTTGAACAAAGACACGGGTGCCATTTGAGCAGACCTGACCTGAGGAATAGAAGTTTCCATTGATTGCAGCACTTACTGCATCATCCAGACTTGAGTCAGAAAAAACCAGGATTGGTGATTTACCACCAAGTTCCATGGTGACATGCTTCATTCCCTCTGCGGCAGCTGCATAAACGCGGCGACCTGTGGGAACGGAACCCGTGAGCGAGACTTTTGCAACACGACTATCGTTGACAAGGGCTGCACCCACATCGCCGTAGCCCTGAATAACATTGAACAGTCCAGCAGGCAGGCCCGCCTCGATCATAATCTCGGCGATTTTCAAAGCGCAAAGGGGTGTTGTCTCAGATGGTTTGAAGATGAATGCATTGCCACATGCAAGTGCCGGTGCTGCTTTCCAGCAGGCGATTTGTGTCGGGTAATTCCATGCGCCAATTCCGACACACAGGCCAAGAGGTTCCCGAATTGTATAGGCAAAATCACCACCAAGCGGAATGTGTTCTCCGGTGAGAGTTGCTGCCAAACCTCCAAAATATTCCAATGCGTCGGCAGCGCTGGTTGCGTCCGCAATGAGGGTTTCCTGCAAGGGTTTGCCGGTATCGAAGGTTTCAAGCTCAGACAGTTCGCGATTTTTTTCGCGTATGATATCAGCAGCGCGGCGTAGAACCCGACCTCGTTCAGTTCCGGTCTTTGCGGCCCATGCAGCCTGAGAGGCCTGGGCTGCCGACAGGGCTTGTTCGATGATCGACGGGGTCGCAGAATGAACCCGCGCAATGCTTTTTCCACTGGCTGGATAGATCACGTCAATCACGCTGCCTGTGTCATCCTCAACATAAGCGCCGTTAATGAAATGGCTGGCTGTTGGTTGGGTTTTGATCATTGGTTGTCCTATTCATCTTGTGTAGGGCGTTGTCGTATTTGACGTGTTCAAATCAACCGTGAATGGTTCTTAGCAACAGATTGCATGAACTTTGATGGGCCTTTACCATAGATTTATCCAAATCTGTTCCATGGCTAGGGTCAAGAAACGACAAAAACTGGATAAGACGGAAATAATCGACAACATCAGGGGCATGGGAGTTGCGCTAGACCTGTTCCCAGGTGCCCGATTTTTCGCTTTTGAAGATTGCATCAAGGATGCGCATGGAAAGAATTGCATCTTCAACGCCGTATTCAAGTGGTTTTTCGCCCAATACTGCCAGAGCGAAGGCTTCCGCCTGTTCGCCATATTGGTCGCAGGCCGGAATGATTTCGCGGCGGGTCAGTGATCCGTCGAGGTTGAGGCCATGGTCGATGATGATGGCTGTTGGCTGATCGGCAGGTGCGTTAACTGCTATCGTCATTTCAATACGAGCTTTGGTGCCAATGATTTCAAAACGCTGGGTCGGCACGGCCTGGGTGGAAATGGTAAAGGCCAATTGTTTGCCATTGCCAAAATCGGCAATGGTACTGGAGAAACGATCAGTTTTGAAATTTGGATCCCGATCCACCAGAGTCACAACGCGCCTTGGTTCCCCTTCGAAGAAAAACCGTCCGGCGGTTACCGGATAGCAACCAATATCCATGATTGCGCCGCCGCCAATATCCGCCTGATTGCGTACATTTTCTGGGTCGTCATTGAAATAAGTAAAGACTGCGTTGACTGAACGGATTTCGCCAAGTTCGCCGGAGCGGATGATTTCTCGGGCGCGCAACCATTGGGGGTGATAACGCACCATGAAAGCTTCAGAAATTATGATGTCTTTGGGTGCATCGCGCAAACGCTCTGCATCCGCCACATCCATCGACATGGGTTTTTCGCACAATACGTGTTTACCGGCTTTGGCGGCAGCCAGAGTTAGTTCCACATGTAAATGGTTTGGCAGGGGGTTATAAACGGCATCGATATCGGGATCAGCCAGCATTTCCTCATAAGAACCATAGGCTTTTTCAATACCGAGTTCTGCGGCTGCGGCCTTTGCGGTTTCCAGACTTCTGGAACAAATCGCGGTGACCTTGGAATGGGCTGATTTCATAATGCCCGGGGTCACTTTTTCCATGCCAATATTGGCTGTAGAAATTATACCCCAGCGAACGATCTTTCCAGCCATAATATAGCTCCGCCTTTTTGTTCTCACGGGCGTATCCATGCTTTCGCATGAGCCCTCCGGATGGGCGGCGCAGCTAGCGCCGGGTGGCTCTTCGCCACCTAAGCTAAGTCAGATTGAGCTAGACCTGCTCTATTTCACTTCCAAGTGCGGATATCCACGAAATGCCCGGCAATTGCAGCAGCGCCCGCCATGGCAGGTGATACCAGATGGGTCCGGCCCTTAAAGCCCTGACGGCCCTCAAAATTGCGGTTTGAAGTGGAAGCGCAGCGTTCTTTGGGTTTCAATCGATCATTATTCATGGCCAGACACATGGAACAGCCGGGCTCGCGCCAGTCAAAACCGGCAGCGATGAAAACCTTGTCGAGGCCTTCGGCCTCTGCCTGTTCCTTGACCAGACCGGAACCGGGTACGACCATGGCATCCACGTGATCAGATACCTGTTTGCCCTCAACGATTTTTGCCACTTCGCGTAAATCTTCGATGCGGCCATTGGTACAGGAACCGACGAATACGCGGTCAATTTTTATGTCCTGTATGGGCGTGCCGGGGGTCAGCCCCATATATTCCAATGCACGGAATTTGGATGCGCGAACGTGTTCGTCATCGATTTTTGCAGGGTCCGGTACTTTGCCGGTAACCGACACCACATCTTCAGGTGATGAACCCCAGCTGACGATTGGTGGCAGGTTCGCTGCATCCAATACGACGACTTTATCGAAATGGGCGCCTTCGTCAGTGTAGAGGTTTTTCCAATATTCAACGGCCTGATCAAAGGCTTCGCCTTTTGGTGCTCTTGGCTTGCCTTTGATATATTCAAATGTCTTTTCGTCCGGGGCAATCATGCCAGCACGTGCGCCGCCTTCAATGGTCATATTGCAAACGGTCATGCGTCCTTCCATGGAAAGGGCGCGGATGGCTTCGCCTGCGAATTCTACCACGTGGCCAGTGCCGCCCGCAGTTCCGATTTCGCCGATAATGGCAAGGATGATATCTTTTGCTGCAATGCCTTCAGGAATTTCGCCATCAACCCGAACCAGCATATTTTTAGCTTTTTTCTGGATCAGTGTTTGGGTTGCCAATACGTGCTCGACCTCGGAAGTGCCGATACCATGGGCAAGCGAACCGAATGCGCCATGGGTGGAAGTATGGCTATCGCCGCATACAATGGTCATGCCGGGCAGGGTAAAACCTTGTTCCGGGCCGATAATATGCACCACGCCCTGACGTTTGTCTGTTTCGGAATAGTACTCAATACCAAATTCTTTGGTATTTTTGCCCAAAGCATCAATTTGATTGATGCTTTCTTCGTTCATATAACGCCCGACGCCCGTACGGTCTTTTGCCGTGGATATGTTGTGATCCACTACGGCCAGGGTTTTGTCCGGTGAATGTACTTTGCGGCCAGTCATGCGCAAGCCTTCAAAAGCCTGAGCGCTGGTCACTTCATGGATCAAATGGCGATCAATATACAAAAGAGAAGTTCCATCTTCCTGAGTTTCAATCAGATGGTCATCCCAGATTTTATCATAAAGTGTCTTGGCCATAGCCGAACCCTAACTTAACTTGCTAACTCAATGGATTGATATGCACCTGAGTGCCCATCAGGTCAAGCTTTTGGTACATCAACTTTTTCTAAAGGAGGCGCGTGACATGCCGGCCAAGTTAGCCATTTCGCCCACGCGCCAACCCTTTGCGGGGTGGCGTTGGATGGTCAGCAGGGCTTTTGACAAGGCTGCATCGCGGAGAGCCCATATGAAATTGCTGTCGCCTGCTTAAATCCCACGAACTTTTGTCAGGGCCTTGGCCAGAATTTTATCGCGGCCATAGACGTCTTTTCTAAAATTGACGCTGCCATCCTTATTGACCCATGCGGTGAGGTAGACCACGTGAACAGGGATTTTTTCCTTTAGCTTTACGACGGTGTGTTTCCTACCTGCGATAATGCGATCAATTCTCTTGCGATCATAGCCTTGGGCTCCGAGGATGAACTCGGCCATTTTCAACGGGTCTTTCAAACGCAGGCAGCCATGGCTGAAAAAACGTGAAGCTGAATTAAACCGATGCTTGGACGGGGTGTCGTGCATGTAAACGCTGTATTTGTTCGGGAACATGAATTTCACTCGACCCAAAGCGTTTTTTGGTCCGGGAGGCTGGCGCAAACGGACCGGGAAGCGGCCACGGCGATAGCTTGACCACGGAATAGAATGTGGGCTGACTACTTTACCGCTGCGTAATACCTGCAAGCCAATGCTATTTAGATAGCTGGGGTTGGACTTTAGTTTGGGCAAATATTCATTGACCGCAATTGATACAGGTACGTTCCAATAGGGGTTGAGTTCTACCCGTTCCATTTCATCGGAAAACACCGGGGTTCGGTGGTAAGTCTGGCCAACCTGAATGACTTCGGCATGGACGGTTTTGCCGTTTTTCACCAGTTTGACCACCTGATCTGCCAAATTGGCAAATACGTGGTAATCACCGAAATCGTTTTGCAACCAACGGTTGCGTTCCATGTTAAGTTCCATGGTGCGGATGCGGTCTGTGACAGAAACATTGAACTGGGCAAGGGTTTGCGGTCCAATGGCGCCATCAATGGCCAGCCCATGACGTTCCTGAAATGTTTTGACGGCATCTACCAGAGTTTCACCGAAAAGGTTTGGTGTTTCCGGATTGGTGAGGCTGCTTGCTTCTAAAGTGTTTGCTTCGATCAATCTGGCGCGCAGGATTGGCACGCGCTCATCTTCCATGCCTGCTTTTAGCACTTCGCCCTTGGGAATAAGCGTCCATCCACCCGCTTTTTCTATCCTGCGGTAGTTGGATAGGGCCTCGCGCAAGCGTTCATAGCGTGGTGTATGTGGCGCTAGAAGTCGCAGGAATATTTTTAAATTTGAGGTTCCTCGAAGATGATGCAGTACTACTTCTGCTGAAGTTTTCTTCGGATAAATGGCGATTTCGCGATTGACTTTACTCGGATCGAGACGCCCGGCGCTCATATGCTGGGCATAGGAGAGAATGGAGGTGGAGATGGATACTTCCAGCGTTGCCAGATCGTTCATTTGCGTGGCACCAGACATCTCTGCAAGACTGGTATTACCGTAGTCGGCAATGGTCAATCCGTCATTGGCTGCACCAAGAAGTGCTTCAATGGCGGCAATTCCCTTTTTGGAAATGCGGTTATCGGTGATCCAGATTGGCGCAAAATCGGTGTTGGCATAATATTCATCAATTTTGGTAATTCGTGCTTTTAACGCTTTGGTTCTGGCATTGGCAATCGCGCTGGCAAGGCGGGTTTTGATGGCCTCAGCCATGGGCGCTAATTGGGGAATAGCCGGCGTTGCCAATGGTTCGGTTGTTATCTCAGGCGTTGCTTGGGTGGATTGAGCATTGACGGGCATGGGAGCGAGGACTGCCAAGGCACATAAGTTGGCAACCAGTGCTACTTTTGCCATTCCCAGTTGTAATGAAATTGCGATGTGTCGCGTCATAGATTTCTCCCAGTGCCCCAAGGAACAACGCAGTCGAGCCGCGAATAGAGGAGATATAAAAGGATATTTTCTGCAAAGCAAGCAAGTGGGGCAAGCAAGTGGGGTCGGCAGGTGAGGGAATTAAAAAAGGCGACCTCGTATTTTACAGGGTCGCCTTAATGTGCAATCTGGGACCACTCGCAAGTGAGTGATAAACCGAACTGTTATTCTTTTGCTTTTTCTTCAGCTGCTGCTGTGGCAGCTGTTTCTGCTTCAGCTTTTGCGGCTGCTGCATCTTCTGCTGCTTTTTCAACGGCCAAAGCTTCGGCTGCTGCAATTTTTTCAGCCTCAATCTTTGCTTTTTCGTCGGCGATAGCCTGACGCTCTGCGTCATTGAGTTTTTTGGCGCGAATGCCAACATTTTCAATAATACGGGCCGATTTACCGCGACGATCACGTAGATAATAGAGTTTTGCACGACGTACTTTACCGCGACGGATTACTTCAACGCCTTCAACCAATGGAGAAAACATTGGGAACACCCGTTCCACGCCTTCGCCATAGGAGATTTTGCGAACGGTGAAAGCACCGTTAATGCCGCCGCCTGATTTGGCGATGCAAACGCCTTCATAGGCCTGAATACGGGTTCTGGTGCCCTCGGTCACACGCACAAGCACACGAACTGTATCGCCGGGCTCAAATGGTGGGAGTACACGTTTTTCGGAAACACGTGCTGCTTCTTCAGCTTCAAGCTGTTCTATAATATTCATCGATCAAAACCTTTGTTTATCAGATCCGGCCAGGGCTCAGTTTGCTGTCTTTGCCGGTCATTTTGTTGTTACAAGCGAAGAGCGGCCGCACTTTCATGCTTTAGCGTAAGAATTCGTTGCGGCAACCCGCTTTTCTTACGCCGGATGGTCTCCCAAATTGTTGGGCCCAAAAAATTGGGTTTGACCCGGTCGGTACACTTATCATTCCGGTTTTTCGGAAAATTCTTCGCTCACATAGGCCAATTTGGGGCAAATGTCGACTCTTAATAGGAATCTTTTTTGCGAAATTTCTCCCATAAATCCGGGCGAATAGCGCGGGTTAACTCTTCGGCGCGCTGTTGTTGCCATTCTGCAATGGCTTTGTGGTTGCCGGAGGTAAGAACTTCAGGGATTGTGCGACCCTCAAACTCTTGCGGGCGGGTGTAGTGAGGGTGTTCGAGCAGGCCGGTTTCAAAACTCTCCGTATCACCGGAAAGGTCGTTTCCCATGACGCCCGGGAGCAAGCGGATAATGGCATCAAGCAGGATGATTGCTGCCGGTTCACCGCCAGAAAGGATATAGTCGCCGATGGAAACTTCCTGCAAATTGCGCGCTTTGATGATGCGTTCATCGACCCCTTCGAAACGGCCACAGATGATTACTGCACCCGGCCCTTCGGCCAATTCGCGCACCTGAGATTGTTGCAAAGGTTTGCCGCGAGGAGACATTAGCAGGCGTGGCCTTGGATCATCGGCGGGGGAGGCGGCATCGATGGCTTTGCCAAGCACATCGGCCTTTAACACCATTCCAGCACCGCCACCTGCGGGAGTATCATCAACACGTGAATGCTTGCCTTCGCCAAAATCACGCAGTTGAGTGAGATCGAGGGACCATTTTTCATCATTCAGCGCCCGGCCTGCCAGCGAGCACCCCAATGGACCGGGAAACATTTCTGGATAAAGGGTGATGATTGAAGCGCGGAAGGTCACTTTTCTTCGTTCTCCACTATTACCTCTTCGGGCGGCAGAATGGTGACCACGCCGATTTTGGTATCAATTTTTGGCACCACTTTTTTGGTAAAGGGCAGGAAATATGACTGCCCGTTGGAGCGGCCTTCGGCATTTACCGGCGTGATTTCGAGCAAGTCTTCTGCGCCGAAATTGGGCACATCCCTGACCATGCCGATGATTTTTCCATTCGAATCCTGCGCTTTCATACCGATCAGATCGGAGAGATAGAATTCATCCTCGTCATCGATTTTCGGCAAAGCATTGCGTTCAATGAATAATTCGCAATTTGTCAGTGCTTCAGCGGCTTCCCTGGTAGTGATTTCCTTGAAGCGAGCGATGATGACGTTTTTGGCCGCACGTGAATTTGTGATGGTGAATTTATTACCGCTCTCATCAAAAAGCGGGCCGTAATCACTCAGTGCGAGAGGGTCGTCGGTGAAGCTTTTTACGCGCACTTCTCCTCTGACACCGTGGGGAGCACCAATTTTGGCCATAAGGACCGGATTTTCATGTTTGATCATAAGCATCACTTAAATAAAAAACGGGCAGCAATTGCCGCCCGTTTATAACATGGAACCAGAATAGACTATTCAGATTTTGTTTCTTCGCTGGCTTCTTCGGCAGGCGCTTCAGCTGGAGCTTCCTCTGCAGGAGCCGCAGCAGCAGCTTTTGCTTCTTCTTCGGCTGCCTTTGCTGCAGCAGCTGCTTCTTCTTGTTTTTGTTTCTTTTCTTCGATGCGTTCCTGAGCTTTCTCTCCAGGCAGAGCTTTCTTTGGATTGTTGCGAGCTTCACGTTTCATGATGCCGGCTTCGTCCAAAAGACGCAGAACGCGGTCCGTAGGCTGAGCGCCCTCGGATAACCAATGTTTGATGCGCTCTTCTTTCATGCTAACGCGCATTTCGTTGTCTTTAGCGAGCAATGGGTTGAAAGTACCCAATTTTTCGATGAAGCGGCCATCGCGCGGTGCGCGCACATCAGCTGCAACAATTGAATAAAACGGGCGTTTCTTGGAACCCCCGCGAGCGAGACGAATCTTAGTGGCCATGGTATGTTTCTCCAGTGTTTGGTTTAGGCGGGAAGTTAGCTTCGCGCCTGATTATGATGCTGAATGACTTCCTTGATTATGAATTCGAGGAATTTTTCAGCAAAGTCGGGATCCAGATCAGATTTTTTCGCAAGTTCGCGAAGGTTTTCAATCTGGGATTTCTCGCGCCCCTTATCGGAAGGGGGCAAATTGTGTTTGGCTTTGAGAACGCCAACCTGTTTGGTCTTGCGAAAGCGTTCAGCCAATATATGAATGAGGGCCGCATCGAAATTATCGATGGAAGTGCGATGACGGGCAAGCTCTTCTAATGCATCAAATTGTTCGGTCATTTTTTCTTGTCACCTGGGCTAGGAAGACCAGGAACATTGCCCATCTGCTTGGCCATTTGTTCAAGTTGTTTGGGGTCCATTTTAGAAAGGTCAGGCATTCCAGCGCCGCCACCCATCATTTTGTTCATCATGCCACCGCCCATGCCACCTAAACCGGGCATGCCACCCATTCCACCACCGCCAAGGGCGCTCATCATGCCACCCATGCCGCCTTTTTTACCCATTTTACGCATCATATCACCCATCTGACGGTGCATTTTCAGGAGTTTGTTGATTTCCTGAACGCTGGTGCCAGAACCGGCAGCCACGCGTTTTTTGCGGCTGGCATTGAGAATTTTCGGAACCTTGCGCTCTTTTTTCGTCATAGAAGAAATAATTGCTTGTTGACGGTCGAAAATGGAATCATCCATTCCTGCGGCCGCAATCTGCTTTTTCATTTTTCCAATGCCGGGCAACAGACTCATAATACCACCCATGCCGCCAAGGTTTTTCATCTGGTCCAGCTGAGCTGAAAGGTCGTTGAGATCGAACAGGCCTTTCTGCATGCGTTTGGCCATCGCAGCAGCTTTTTCAGCATCAATGGTTTCAGAAGCCTTTTCCACCAGCGAAACAATGTCGCCCATGCCCAAAATACGGTCGGCGATGCGGGATGGATGGAAATCTTCCAGTGCATCCATTTTTTCGCCGGTGCCCATCAGTTTGATCGGCTTGCCGGTGACGGCGCGCATGGAAAGGGCCGCACCACCACGGCCATCGCCATCGATACGGGTTAGCACAATGCCGGTGATATTGACGCGCTCGTCGAAACTCTGGGCCAGATTGACCGCGTCCTGACCGGTGAGGGAATCTGCTACCAGCAAAACTTCATGCGGGTTGGTGGCCGCTTTGATCTCCGCCATTTCCATCATAAGCGGTTCATCAATATGGGTGCGACCAGCAGTATCAAGGATGATTACGTCGTAGCCGCCAAGTTTTGCTGCCTGAATGGCGCGTTTTGCGATATCGACCGGTGACTGGCCTTCAATGATTGGAAGGGTTTCGACATTGGTCTGAACGCCGAGCTGGCGAAGCTGCTCTTGAGCTGCCGGGCGGCGCACATCGAGTGATGCCATCAAAACCTTTTTACGGTCACGCTCGGTGAGGCGCAGGGCGAGCTTGCCGGAGGTGGTGGTTTTACCTGACCCCTGCAGGCCAACCATCATAATGGTAACGGGTGCTGCTGCGGCTAAACTTACGGGTTCAGCCTCGGTGCCAAGCATGGCTACCAATTCATCATGGACGATTTTTACGACCATCTGGCCGGGTGTGACGGATTTGACGACGCTTGCGCCAACAGCCTGTTCGCGGATTTTATCAGTGAATTCGCGGACTACTTCCAATGCCACATCAGCTTCAATCAAAGCCTGACGGATTTCGCGTAATGCTGCATTAACGTCTTTTTCTGACAAGGCACCCCGTTTAGTCAGCCCGTCAAAAATGCCGCTCAGTCTATCTGATAATGATTCAAACATCGCAAATCCTTTCCTCTTTCCCTTGTGAAAGAAGGTGTGGTTCCCCGCGCAAATGCAAAAAAACCAAAAATGCATCCGAGGGCGCTACGCGCTGTCGGATGTTTGCTTTCGAGGTCTGATCTGGCTGCTTAGCAGCTTGTCGTGCCCCGATGGGCATTGGTGTTTCTTACATCTACTATGAGATGAGGGCTATAAACAGGGTTTGGTGTTAAATGTCAATAAAATTTAGAGGATACGGACGCAAGGCTAATCCGCGTCACGATCCAGCAATTTGAAAATCTTTGCACGCATTTCTGGCGACAACTTATAGGCGATGGTTTTTGCCAGAGGTCGCAGGAAATTGAGCCATAGATTGTTGAACAGATAACCCTTTGTGGTCAGGGGCAGGACGTAATCCTGAACGCCAACTGCATTTTTTGCCCAAGTGGCCTTATAAGGCACAGCAGGGATCATGAAATCAGCTGCAACGATGCCATTTTTATAGCATTCCTCGATGATTGCTCCCAGATGGAGTTTTCCAGGTGATGATTGTTCGTATTTTTCATCCCAACCGGCAATGAATGCATAATAGCGGTTTTTATGGATAAAGCCCCACTGATCGGCAATCGCGTGCTTACCGTGCTTCAGGCTGGTGGCCATAACTTTCAGATCAGGGTCTTTTTTATCTGATTTGAAACGGCTGAGAAATCGGACAAAATCGGCATCGCTGAAAGCGCGGGAGGTAAGGCCCATGCGTTCCAGCCAAGCTTCGCGGGCTTCGAAGGTGCGATCAATGATCTCGCCCAAGCCTTGGCCCTCCGTATGGACTTCGTGACTGATGGACGCCGTTTTTTCCAGACGATTGCGGGCGTTGCGCATGTTTTTGCGGGTTTTGAGTTTTATAGATTTAAAGTAATCCTCAAAGTTAGCCCATTCAGACAATTGCACAAAGGGGGCTGCATCGTTTTCACCTGATGGTTTCACAATGCCTTTTATGGCCCGGGCAAGGGTGCTGTCTTCGCGTACCTGTCCCAGATGCATATAATCGACGCCGGCGGATTTGATCAGGGGTAACCATTGTTTAAATACGCTTTTGGGATCAATACCCTGTTCGCACAGCATGTCGGTATATTGCTGATAGGGTTCGCTCAGACCCGTTAAAAGGCGGCAACCCTTGGAATGATGAATTGCCATGGGCAGGGTAGCGACAAGCCGACCCAATTTTGAAGCAGTAAGAATGAAGGGTGTGAAATCGGGGTTCTTTGCCGAATGGGTAATAAAATGATCATTCCAGTGCCATGACTGGAAGAATATCGCGCCGGAGCTATTTGCTTCAAGGGACAGCCAATTTGACTTAAGCTGGCGAAAAGCTTCCATGTTTGTCACCAAAGCGACGTCGACTTTGCTTTGTTTTCGTTGGGTGTTGTCTGTGGCAGGTGACTTCGAACGGCCAGATAATCCGCTTAGAACTGAAGCGGCTGTACTTACCTCTACGCGCTGGGAATGCTGCATCATCTTGTCCTTATTTGCTGTATTCAAATGACGGGATATCCAGCACGCTATCGGGCGCGCTGGGGTCCACTTGAAAATCAATCACATAGGGTTTGGTACGTTTCTTCTGGATGCCCGTGATCTTTGTTGCTGCGGTAATTGCAGCTTTTGCATAGAGGCCAAGACCGGAAGTGTTCTGTGATAGATGGTTGATGCCTAGTTTACGTAACATGGCATTGCCGAAATTAACCGCATAATGGTTGCGCAGCTCATTGGTCCAGTGTTCAGTCGTCAAAGAAACGTTGAGGCAATCGTGATTTTCAACCCGGTGCGGGCGATTGAGCGGCCAATGAGCCATCTGGCCCGGGGTTAGTTCGTAAATATCGGCGTAATCATCAAACCAGTTTTGAAACTCAAGGTCCGTCTCATGGGCTTCGTTGATGGCCAGTTTTTCAATTGCTTGTTGTGGCAGGAATGGTGGTTCTGCCGGATATATATAAACTTTTTTCTTGCCCCGGATTTGCCAAAGTGACTGGCCTGGAACGTCCATGTGATATTTTACTTTGAGGTTTGGTGAAGAAATCAGGATCGTCATTTTGTGTTTATAGCTTTTAAAGCCCGGTACGCGATTTTCGAATTCGCCGTAAATATCTGCGAGCAATTCGCCATATTCGGAGCGGATTTCCTGAGGATTCTGCAAATTGATCCAGATATTGCCTTTGCGAACTGCTTCGAGAATTTTCTTGCCACTCAAATCACCAAACTGACCTTCACGCTTGAAGGTTGGGTTTTGAACGCGCTTGTCCATGGTAGTGACGTGATAATTTTCGCGCGGCGCGTTTTCCAACAGATCAACCAGAGCCTTGTCGGTGAAAAGTTTGGACTTATGAATGGTATGCTTCAAAATCAACGAATGCTTGCCAAAAAGCGAAGGATAATGATCCTTCCAGTCTGAAATGATGTTGCCTACGGTTTGATCACGCATACTCGGGTCCTTATTGCTATAATTCGAGATAGTTTGCTCGTTTGGACATTCACCAAGCAGTTAACGTGCCAGAAATGAACAATTCGACCGTTTGGGTGGGGATTTTGGGTGGAGTGAGTTGAATTCGGTAGAGCAAAGTTAACTATGGGTTAACAAAAAGTAGTTTCATGACTATCTGGGAGACGAACCATGCAAAGAGGTTTTGCAAATGGTCGCTTTTTTCAGTATGGAAGCGGATGCAGTCGGTTCTTTTTGTAATAACTGGCACAATTTGACACATAATTTGGCAATCTGTTTGGTACGTGGGTGCCTTTGAGGTGGGTTTTGGGTAATTTAGCGCCTTTTTATAAAATGAATGGCCTCGGCAACAAGATTATTGTTGCCGATATGCGTGGTCGTGCGGATAAAATTACCGCTGCTGCTGCCATTGCGCTGAGCCTTGAAGCGGCAATCCCTTTTGACCAGATTATGGAAATTCGTGATGCTAGTGGCAAAGAAGAAGATTTTGCCATCCGGATATTGAACTGTGATGGTTCTGAGGCTGGTGCGTGTGGAAACGGCACGCGCTGTGTGGTGGCATGGCTAAACCGGGAAGAGGAAAAACCTGAATGGGTGTTTCGCACTTTGCCGGGGCTTTTATATGCAACCACAAATTCGGACGATACCATCACCGTTGATATGGGTGTGCCGCATTTTGGCTGGGAAGATATACCGCTGGAAGAGTATTTTGAAGATACAACTGGAATAGAATTACAAATTGGGCCGATTGATGCGCCAGTCCTGCATACGCCAAGTGTTGCCAATATGGGCAATCCCCATGCGGTGTTTTGGGTCAGTAAAGACGTTTGGGATTATGATCTGGACCGTTTTGGGCCGATGCTTGAAAATCATCCGGTATTTCCGGATCGGGCAAATATCTCTGTCGCGCAGGTATTTTCGCCAACCCATATCAAAATCAGAACATGGGAACGTGGTGTTGGCCTTACTGAAGCTTGCGGCTCGGCTGCCTGTGCCACGCTGGTTTGTGCCGTGCGTAAAGAATTATCCGAACGCAAAGTCACGATCACTGTGCCAGGCGGTGATTTGACCATCGAATGGGATCGCGAAAACCATGTGCAGATGACCGGGCCAGTGGAATTTGAATTTTCGGGTGAGTTTGATCCGGAAACAGGCGATTTCACCCGTGATGATGAGGCTTCCTGAGATGAGTAAAAAACCATCTCTAGAAGTGCTGACTTTTGGTTGCAGATTGAATGCCTACGAATCCGAGGTGATGCTGAATAAAGCGCGCGAAGCCGGGCTTGATGAATTGTCCGGCGGGGCAGTTTTGGTCAATACTTGTGCTGTGACCGGCGAAGCGGTGCGTCAGGCCAAGCAGGCCATTCGCCGGGCTAGGCGCGAAAACCCCAATGCGCGCATCATTGTATCAGGATGTGCGGCGCAAACCGAGGCTGAAACCTTTGGTGATATGGGCGAGGTTGATCTGGTTATTGGCAATGAGGATAAATTGCAGGTTAATGCCTATCGCGCTCTACCTGATTTTGGTGTGAACGATAGCGAGAAAATCCGCGTCAACGATATTATGAGCGTGCGCGAAACCGCGTCCCACATGGTGGATAGTATTGATGGCCATGCGCGTGCCTTCGTGCAGGTGCAAAATGGCTGTGATCATCGTTGTACGTTTTGTATTATTCCGTTTGGTCGTGGCAATTCACGTTCCGTGCCTATGGGCGAAGTGGTTGAACAAATCAAGAAACTGGTAGGTAATGGCTATCATGAAGTGGTGCTGACCGGCGTCGATACCACATCTTATGGGGCTGATTTGCCGGGCGCGCCGAGCCTTGGAAATTTAGTGCAATCGATCTTTGCCAATGTGCCTGATCTTACGCGCTTGCGGCTTTCTTCGATTGATTCCATTGAGGTGGATGAACCCTTGATGGATGTAATTGCCGGCGAAAAACGTTTCATGCCACATCTCCATTTATCCCTGCAACACGGGGATAATCTGATTTTGAAACGCATGGCACGACGGCACAGTCGTGAGCATACGATTGAGTTTTGCCATTCGGTGCGGGAGCTTCGGCCCGATATGGTTTTCGGGGCGGACATCATTGCCGGTTTCCCGACCGAAACGGATGTGCATTTTGAAAATTCACTCGATATTATTGACCAATGCGGTCTCACTTATTTGCATATATTTCCGTTCTCTCCGCGACAGGGAACGCCTGCTGCGCGGATGCCGCAACTGGAACGCCCTTTGATCAAAGCGCGGGCAAAACTGTTGCGTGAAAAAGGCGACGTGGTTTTGGCGCGTCACCTTGATGCAAAAACCGGTCAGCATGTGAGGCTACTAATGGAGCGTAATCAAAGAGGACGTATGGAAGATTTTACGACTGTGAAAGTCGTGGGCGGAGATATTCAGCCGGGCATGTTCCTCGACGTTTCGCTAAACGATCATGATGGAAAAATCATCAATGGTGAATTGCTAAAGGACAATGTGCATGGCTGATAAGAAACCCGGCCTGTTAAAACGCATATTTTCCTTTGGGTTTGGCAGGAAAAAGAAGGAAGAAACTCCTTCTGATACACCTGAAGAGGTGATTTCAGAGCCTGTTAAGGTTGCGGTTGAAGAAACTGCTGTTGAAGCAAAAGAACCAACTGTTTTACAAGAAGCGGTTGACACAGACATGGTTGCTGAAGTTGAGCTCCCTCCAGAGCCAGAGCCAGAGCCAGAGCCAGAGCCAGAGCCAGAGCCAGAGCCAGAGCCAGAGCCAGAGCCAGAGCCAGAGCCAGAGCCAGAGCCAGAGCC
>JASFYT010000116.1:0-16427 GCA_045047085.1 Rhizobiaceae bacterium
ATGCGCAAATTTGCGCATCTCCACTCATTTTCGGGAACCACACCATATGACCAGCACAACACTTGATCAAAAGAACATTAGCGACGCATCTGCCGATGTGTTGGTCACAAGCGATGGCGTTCCCCTCAAAGAAAAACTGGCCAAAACCACCAAACAACAGCGCACAAGAGCATTCATGCTAACCGTACCGCTGGTTTTATTTCTGGTCATCAGTTTCGTCATACCCATTGGCCAAATGCTGTTCCGCTCGGTACATAATCCAGCCGGTTCAAACGTATTACCCAATTTCGCCGTAGCCATTCAGGATTGGGACGGCAAAGGTTTCCCCAACGAAGCTACTCTGGAACTGTTCGTCAAGGACATGCAGAACGCTCGCAAGAAACGCGAAATTGGCAAGACCGTTGGCAACCTCGCAACCCGCATGAACTATGCCATTCCCGGTACAAGAAGCCTGTTCACATCCACTTCAAGAAAACTCTCTAAGGTCACCGAAGGCCCCTATAAAGAGGCTCTGATCAAGATCGATAAAAAGTGGGATAATGAACTGATCTGGCGCAATCTTAAACGGGTTTCGCGCGATTATACCATAGCCTTTTATCTTGCCGCTCTCGACCATAAATTCGATGATGACGGCAATATTATTGCTGCTGAAAAGCTCTACCAGATTTACGTATCCAACTTTTTCAAGACCTTAAAACTATCGGCAATCATTACTTTCTTATGCCTGCTCATTGCCTTTCCTGTATCTTACCTGCTATCGATCTTGCCGCTTAGAACTTCCAATCTGCTGATGATTTTGGTGCTGCTACCGTTCTGGACATCCCTACTGGTTCGAACCACCGCATGGATTGCGATCCTGCAAACCCAAGGCATCCTCAATAATATTCTGGTCTCTATCGGCCTCGTCTCCGATGATGGCCGCATCCAGATGATTTATAACCAGACTGGCACGATCATTGCCATGGTGCACATATTGCTGCCCTTTATGATCCTGCCGCTATTTTCAGTAATGAAGACTATCCCACCAAGCTATATGCGCGCAGCCCGCTCCATGGGCGCAACACCGTTTACAGCTTATCGCAGGGTCTATTTCCCGCTCACCTTACCGGGGATTGCTGCTGGTACCCTGCTCGTATTCATTCTGGCCATTGGCTATTACATCACCCCTGCCCTCGTCGGCGGTGAAGATGGCCTGCTGATTTCCAATTTGATTGCTTATCACATCAAAAGCTCCTTGAATTGGAGCCTTGGGGCTGCACTTGGCACGATCTTGCTGGTGACCGTTCTGGTACTCTACTGGGTCTACAACAAACTTGTCGGCATCGACAAATTAAGCTTCGGGTAACGGCGCAATGAACTTTATGAACTTAAAGAAACATCACATCGCCTTCATCATCGCCTGTGCGCTGGTCCTGTTGATCACTGGCCGCATATCGGTGCTAATCGGCTTCTTTGCATTGTTTGGAACGCCGCTATTCTTCATGAAAGAACTGCCCCCTTTCGCCTCAACCCTTGATCGCGTCTGGCAGTACACTTTCCTGACCATTTGCACGTTCATATTCGTGTTCCTGATCACTCCGATACTGATCATCATACCATTATCATTTAACGTAGAACCCTATTTCACCTTCACCGATGGCATGATGTCCTTTGATCCCGCGGCATATTCGATGCGCTGGTATGAAGATATTTTCCACAACGGCATGACCAACCCCGATGCCGAGGGCAACGCATGGTATAGCGATATGTGGAACAATGCCCAGTGGGTACGCGCCATGCGTAACTCATTTTTCATCGCCTTTTTCGCTACCATTTTGGCCACGAGCCTTGGAACACTAGCAGCGCTCGGCCTATCCCGTCCTGAAATGCCCTATCGTGGATTGATCACCGGCCTGCTGATCTCACCAATGATTGTGCCGCTGGTCATCACCGCAACTGGCATGTTCTTTTTCTATTCAGATGTGGGCCTCGCAAAAACCTTTCCTGGCGTCATACTAGCCCACACAACTTTGGGTATTCCCTTCGTCATCATCACGGTAACAGCGACGCTGTCAGGCTTCGATCGCTCGCTAATCCGCGCATCCCAAGGCATGGGCGCCAATGGCTGGACCACATTCCGAAAAGTCATCATGCCGTTAATCCTGCCGGGTATGATCTCTGGCGCACTGTTTGCTTTCATCACATCAATGGATGAAGTCGTAGCAGTTATTTTCCTCGCCGACGTCGATCAGCGAACGATCCCGCGCCAAATGTTCTCCGGCATCCGCGAACAAATCTCGCCAACAATTCTGGCGGTCGCCACCATTCTGGTAGCAATCTCGATTGTTCTGTTAACAGTGCTGGAACTGCTAAGACGCCGCTCTGAACGCATGCGCGGTCTGGCCCCGTCTTAAACTAGTTTGATGGAAATACTGTCAATGGATCACCCACTTGCCACTTAGGGTACTTTTCCATGATAGATTGAAAGCGCTCGCTTTCAAGAAAATCAGTTAGCCAACGCAACAAATTTGGCCAAGGTTGCGCGTCAAACCATTCGCGATCCACATTGGCAAACTGGCGTACAAACGGTGCAAGCGTCATATCAGCAAGCGAGATGCGAATTCCAAACAAATAGGCACGCTCACTCAACAATTGATCCAGCTTAAAAAGATACATACCAGCTGCATCACGCTCATCGTCGGAATTTACATCCTCATGGCGGCTGGCATATTTATAACGATCCAGATGATCCTTGAACGGTCCGTCCCCTTCGGCAATGAGTGATTGCATCTCTTCCAGAGTACCAATATCAGGCGCAAGCCAATTCTCTGGGTCATTGTGCTCCAGCGCCCAAAATACGATATCAAGGCTCTCCTCAATCACCCGACCATCATCAACCAGAACAGGAACAGTCGCCTTGGGAGATGCTTCCAAAAATTCTGGCGCCTTGTCGCGCAGCACTATTTCGCGCAATTCGCACGCCACACCGCTGGCGGCAATAGCCAGCCGCGCCCGTATTGCATAAGGGCAGCGCCGGAATGAATAAAGGATGGGTTTATCGGCCATTGGATCGCAACGCATGTTCTTCCATCGCCTGCTTTTTACGCAATTTCTGTGCGCTTTGATCAGCCGCAATATGGGTTTCGCCCCTCGCCTTTGCCAGATCAATCTGGTGCTGCCGCTCAGTAAAGCGTTTGCGCTGGTCGGAGCTCATCTTGTCATGGCATCTGGGACAAGAAACACCTGCAAGATAATGCTTCGATTGTTTGTCTTCTTCGGTAATCGGATGACGACAGGCGTGGCAGAGATCATAGGGGCCCGGCTTCAGCCCATGACCAACACTAACCCGCTGATCAAAAACAAAACACTCCCCTTCCCAAAGGCTCTCATCCTCCGGCACCGTTTCCAGATATTTCAAAATACCACCATTCAGATGATAAACATCATCAAAACCCTCAGATATTAGAAAAGAGGTGGATTTTTCACAGCGAATACCGCCTGTGCAAAACATCGCAATTTTTGGTTTATTATGCAGTTGTTTCTGCGCTCGAAACCAAGCCGGAAACTCTCTAAATGAAACAGTTTTGGGATCAATAGCGCCCTTAAAGGTGCCGATAGAAACCTCATAATCATTTCGCGTATCAATCACCACCACATCCGGATCTTCAAGCAGCGCATTCCAGTCTTCCGGATTCACATATTCACCAACCTCATTGGTTGGACTTACTCCCGCCACACCAAGCGTAACGATTTCCCTCTTCAAACGCACCTTCATGCGATAAAATGGATTTTCGCCTTCTGCCCAGCTTTCCTTATGATCAAGGTCGATCAAACGAGCTTCTTCGCGCAAATAAGCAAGTACGTTGCGAACACCAGTCTCCGACCCGGCAATCGTGCCGTTTATTCCCTCTTCGGCCAGAAGCAGCGTACCCATCACACCTTCATCCAGACATTTGGCAAGAATAGGCGCTTGCAGGTCTTTAAAATCCGGCAAGGATACAAATTTATAAAGGGCGGCAACAAGAAATTTGGACATATCAGGTCTCGATTTAAACAATAACAATTCAGCTGAATTCATACGCCTACAGTTCAAATTTTTCAATTTCTAATAATGTCGCATTTTTGAACTGTAAATTTTTACCAAATAGCGCATAATAGAATCAAATATTTACCGGGCATGGAGGGCCTAACGATGGGCAAAATTGAACCTGTTGGAAGCACTGAAAAACTTGTTTCGCTGGAGGATAAGTACACAGCCACATCCGGCAAGGTATTCATGAATGGCACACAGGCCTTAGTTCGCCTGCCCATGGTGCAAATGCGCCGCGACAAAAAAGCCGGTCTAAACACCGGCGCCTTCATCTCCGGTTATCGCGGCTCTCCCATTGGTGGCTATGACTTCGCGCTAAAAAGTGCAAAAAAATACCTCGACGCCCACGATATTGTTTTCCAACCCGGCGTGAACGAAGATTTGGCAGCCACAGCCATTTGGGGGGCACAACAGCTTGCCCTCTCCCCCGGTGCACGAAAAGATGGTGTTGTGGGACTGTGGTATGGCAAAGGCCCCGGCGTTGACCGGTCAGGCGATGTGTTCAAACACGGAAACGCTGGCGGAACCTCGCCCCATGGCGGTGTATTGTGCCTTGCAGGTGACGACCACCAAGCCCGTTCATCTACCGTTGCTCACCAGTCAGATCATGGCTTCATCGCCGCTTCTATGCCCATGCTGTTTCCATCCAGTGTGCATGAATTCATCGAGCTTGGCTTGCTTGGCATTGCCATGTCACGCTACTCTGGTTGCTGGGTTGGCTATAAAGTTATTGCCGATACGATTGAAACCACCGGCGTGATCGATCTTGCTGGCGAAGACCGTGAATTTGTCATTCCCACTGATTTTGAATTGCCTGCAGATGGCCTGAATTTCCGGTGGCCTGATGGTATTTTAGACCAGGATGCTCGGCTTCAAGACAAAAAGATTTTTGCAGCCCTCGCTTTTGCCCGGGCAAACAACATCAATCTGCTGACCTATGACAGCAAAAAGCCACGTTTTGGTATCGTTTCCTCCGGCAAAGCCTATGAGAATGTTCGCGAGGCCCTGCGTCAGTTGGGTATTGATGAAAAAAACGCAGACGAACTCGGCATCCGCCTCTACAAGGTCCGCATGCCATGGCCATTGGAGCCGGTCGGCATTCGCGAGTTTGCGACAGGCCTTGAAGAAATTCTGGTTGTCGAAGAGCGCCGCGAGATAATCGAAGGCCAACTCAAGGATCAATTGTTCAATCTACCTGAAAAACAGCGCCCTCGTGTCATCGGAAAATATGATGAAAATGGCGATAAAATCCTTTCATTGCATGATGAAATCAGTTCTGGCATTGCACTTCGTGTCATCGCGGCCCGTCTGTTAAAACTCAAACTGCCCGCTGCCCTAAAAAGGCGTATCAAGGCAAAACTGGACCACTTTGAAGAGCGCAGCAAGATAAGGCTAGCACATAGCGCGCCGATCGTCCGCACGCCCCATTTTTGCTCCGGTTGCCCCCACAACACCTCGACCAAGGTTCCCGACGGTAGTCGTGCCATGGCAGGCATTGGTTGTCATTTCATGTCTATCTGGATGGGCAGGCATACCGAAACATTCACCCATATGGGCGGGGAAGGCATAAGCTGGACCGGTATTGCACCATTCACCGACGAAAAACACGTATTCATCAATCTCGGAGATGGCACCTATTTCCATTCCGGCTCAATGGCCATTCGTCAAGCCGTCGCCTCCGGGGCCAATATCACCTACAAAATTTTATATAATGATGCGGTCGCCATGACCGGTGGCCAGCAACATGATGGTGATCTCAGCCCTCCAAAAATTTCCCATCAGTTAAGATCGGAAGGCGTCAAAGAAATCTGGTTGGTATCCGATGATCCTGACCGTTACCCCCGTGCCATGTTCACCGATGGCATTCACATGCGTTCGCGCGAACATCTGGACGAAGTGCAAAAACATCTGCGTCAGGTCGAAGGCTGCACGGCGATCATTTATGATCAGACCTGCGCCACAGAACTGCGCCGTCGCCGCAAGCGTGGCCTTGCCGAAACACCCAACAAACATGTATTGATCAACCCCCTGGTGTGCGAGGGCTGCGGCGACTGTTCGGTGCAATCAAACTGTATTTCCATCGAACCACTGGAGACAGAGTTCGGCCGAAAACGGAAAATCAACCAGTCCTCTTGCAATAAGGATTTCTCCTGCGTCAACGGATTCTGTCCCTCCTTCGTCACCGTCAATGGTGGTACACTGCGTCGTCCGGAATTACCAAAAGTACGAGACGATGCACTACCAGAGCCAAAAACTCTGCCATTGGATCATGTTTTCAACATTGCCATCACCGGCGTCGGCGGCACCGGTGTTTTAACCATCGGCGCGATCCTGAGCATGGCGGCCCATCTGGAAGACAAAGCCGTTATCATGCTTGATATGGCGGGTTTGGCGCAAAAAGGCGGTGCAGTCCTCAGCCACGTGCGCATGGCACCATCCGCAGACTTGGTATCCTCCCCGCGCATCATCACCGGCGAAACGAACCTTCTGCTTGCAGCTGATACAGTGGTAGCCTCAGACCAGAATTCTATAGCCCTTTATGCCAATGACACCACACACGCGGTGATCAACACCCATTTAAACCCGGTTTCAAACTTTGTTTTCGACGGTGATTTCGATTTCCGTGAGCAAACAGTGGTTGATGCAATCAAACAATACACAATGGATGATCCCGGCATGGTGGAGTTCACCAGACTAGCTGAACTGGTCTGCGGTGATACAATTTCAACCAATATCATGATGGTCGGTTTTGCCTGTCAAAAAGGCCTGCTGCCGATCAGCCGCCAATCGATTGAGCGCGCTATCGAGCTCAACGGTGTTGCGGTCAAAGCCAATAAAACTGCTTTCCTCTGGGGCCGCCGGTTTGCCGCCAATCCCGATGAAGCAGCAGAAATTTTGCAAGGCGCAAAAACAGAGCCAAGCGAACCTGATAACCTCGAAGACATCATCAATAAACGTGCAAAATTCCTAACCGAGTATCAGGATAAGAAACTCGCCGACAAATATCTGGGTCTTGTCGCACACGCCAAAGAAGCCGAAGCAAAACTCGGCCGAAAACTGGATCTAACCAACGCCATCGCCCGCAACTATTTCAAATTGCTTTCATATAAAGACGAATATGAAGTTGCACGCCTCCATTCCGATGGCACATTTGAAAAACAAATCGCCGAAACGTTCGAGGGCAATTACAATATTACCTATCACCTCGCCCCACCATTGATTGGCGGCGAGAAGGGCCCTAATGGGCGACCGGAGAAAAAAGAATTTGGCCCGTGGACGCTCAAGCTATTCAAAGTTCTGGCAAAAATGAAGAGCCTGCGCGGCGGCACATTTGATATCTTCGGATATTCCGAAGAACGCAAAATGGAGCGTCAGCTCATTACCGACTATGACAATCTGATGGTTGACCTCATCAACCGTCTGGACAAGAAAAGCCGGACAACCATTACGGCCCTCGCAAGCCTGCCATCGAAAGTACGCGGCTATGGCCCGGTGAAAGAAGCATCAGTAGAAAAGATGTGGAAAGAAAAAGCCGATTTGCTGGACGCATTGAAGAACCCAAAATCAGCAAAAGCGAAAAGCACGGCACTGGGTGAACCGGCTGAATAATCAGCCGGTTGTTCCCGCCTATTCGTCACGCAATTCGCGGCGAAGGATTTTGCCCACATTGGTTTTTGGTAGTTCATCACGGAACTCGATGTGCTTTGGGCGTTTGTAATTTGTGAGGTTTTTTGCACACCAGTCACGCACGTCCTGCTCGGTCAAATTGGTATCAGCCTTCACCACAAACAATTTCACTACTTCGCCAGAATGATCATCCGCGATACCAATCGCCGCAGCCTCAAGAATCCCTTCATGGCTAGCCGCTACTTCCTCGATTTCATTGGGATAAACATTGAAACCAGACACTAAAATCATATCTTTTTTACGATCAACAATCGTAGTTTGCCCGGCCTCATTCATAAAGCCCATATCGCCAGATTTGAAGAAATTATCTTCCGTCATCACATTGGCAGTCTCATCATCGCGCTGCCAGTAACCGGCCATTACCTGAGGCCCGCGAATACAAATTTCACCCACGTCTCCAAGAGGTAGGTCCTTACCATCATCATCACGAATAACAATATCAGTGGAAGGCAGAGGTAAGCCGATAGTGCCAGAAAATTCAGTTTGATCAAACCGATTGGCAGTGGCAACCGGCGAGGTTTCCGACAGGCCATAACCTTCCGAAATATTACATCCGGTAACTTCCTTCCAGCGCTCAGCAACAGGGCGTTGCACCGCCATACCACCACCAAGCGAAAGCAGCAATTCACTGAAATCAAGTTTGCGAAACTCCTCATTGTTCAACAATCCATTGAACAGTGTATTGAGCCCTGGAAACACATGGAATTTCCATTTGGCCATTTCTTTCACAAAGCCCGGAATATCACGCGGATTGGGAATAAGCACATTATGCGCACCCACATTCATTCCCATGATAGCATTCACAGTCAGGGCAAAAATATGATAGAGTGGTAGCGCGCAAATATAGATCGCCTGATCTGGCAATCCCTTCCCGGAATCCAGAACCTGCAACCACAATTCATTCTGTGCAGCGTTGGACAGTACATTTCTATTGGTGAGAGCAGCCCCCTTCGAGACCCCAGTTGTGCCCCCGGTATATTGCAGAAAGGCGTAGTCATCATGCCCCGTTTGGGTGGTCCTGAAAGGTTTGCCGCCATTGCCGAAAACATCTTTCAAGCTCACATAGCCTGGAATAGACCAATCCGGCACCATTTTTTTAACGTGTTTCACCACGACATTAACAATTGTGCCCTTTAATCCGCCAAGCATATCGCCCATTTTTGTAACAACCACATGTTCAGTAGGAACTGAATCAGCCACTTCCTGATATGTATGGGCAAAATTTTCCAAAACGAAAATCGCCTTCGCTCCGCTATCGGATAACTGGTGTTTCAATTCGCGTGGTGTGTAGAGTGGATTAACATTCACAACCGTTAGTCCGGCCCGCAAAATACCGATCAATATAATCGGATATTGAAGAACATTCGGCATCATTATTGCCACCCTGTCCCCTTTTACCAGCCCCTGGCCCTGCAACCAAGCGCCAACTCGGTCAGAATGCGCTAGCAATTCGCCGTATGTTATGGTCTTGCCCATGCAGGAAAATGCCGGGCGCGAAGAAAATTTCCGACAGGACTCTTCCAGCAAATCAGCAACCGATGCATGTTCCAGCTCGGCTATTTCATGGGGAATGATATCCGGATATGAATTCAACCACGGACGCAGGACCTCAGATGTTGTTGTGCTCTTCTTCGCCATATTTTCCTCCAGCGTTCGTGCAGCGATGTGCTCCTCCGCACTCGCAAAATATTCGTGGAGGATAAACCCGAAATCGCTCAAATACCAGCCGAAAACTTATGCCTTGTTAAGACGCTCCGCATGCCATGCAATTTGCGATGCCAAAAAGCTTGAAACGAAGAAATAGGAGTGGTCGTAGCCCTCACGCATGTTATGGGTCAGCTTCACACCGGCTTTCTTGCATGCAGTTATAAGAGCATCAGGCCCAAGCCGTTCCAGATGGTCGTCATTTGCTCCCTGATCCACCAGAATTTCAGACAATTTATGCCCGTCTTCAAGCAGCATGCAAATATCATAGTCACGCCACTTGCTCTGGTCAGCGCCAAGGTATTTTTCCAGCGCACCAACGGACCAGTCCGCTTTACTAGGTTCAGCAATTGGCGCAAATGCGGATACAGAAGCGAAGCGTTGCGGGTCTTTAAGTGCAATCGTCAGCGCTCCGTGGCCACCCATGGAATGGCCAAAAATTCCTTGCTTCGACATATTCACATTAAATTTTGAAGCAATAATCACCGTCAACTCCGACGTAATATAGGAATACATATTATAGTGCTTGTTGAATGGCTCTTGCGTCGCATCGAGGTAAAATCCGGCACCTTGACCAAACTGCCAATTGTCAGTTTCGTCCGGCACATCATCCCCGCGCGGCGAAGTATCCGGGCAAACGATGATGATCCCATGTTCTGCTGCCGCTGCACGATATTCGCCCTTATCCATCACATTGGCATGGCTACACGTAAGACCGGACATGTACCACAATACCGGGCATGGCCGCTCTGCAGCCTGAGGCGGCACAAATACCGCAAATGTCATATCGCAATTGCAGGCGGTAGATGCGTGCGAATAAACGCCCTGAATGCCCCCATGAGATTTTGCGGTAGAGATGGTTTTCATTTCAGTCACCTTTATTTTATCTGACAAGTTTGCTTATCAACCTGTCGAGTACATTAAGAAACTCCGAGCGATCTCTTCGGGAAAATGGAGCGTTATAACCCTTAATCTCGCCGCTCTCTCGCAATTGTTGATTGAGATCGCGCACAGCCAAAGCCATTCCAATATTTTCTTTCGAAAACAACTTGCCAGTCGGTCCCAATACTTCGGCACCCGCATCAATGCAACGTTTGGCCAGAGGAATATCAGCAGTAATCACCACATCGCCTTCGCCGCAGCGCTCTGCTATCCAATCATCGGCAACATCGGCACCAGCCGCCACCACCACGCTCTCAATCATCGGGTCACGCGAAGGCCGCATACCACCGTTGGAAACAACGAAGGTTTTGAGGCCATAGCGCTCTGCGACCCGAAAGGTTTCATCCTTCACCGGGCAAGCATCAGCATCAATATAAATTAAGGAATCAGAGATGGCCTAAAACACCACCACGCTTCGAATGCTCTCGCCGGAATGCATCATATCAAAACCTTTGTTGATATCTTCCAGTTTGAGAATGTGCGTAATCATCGGATCAATCTGGATCTTACCTTCCATATACCAATCAACAATTTTTGGCACATCCGTCCGGCCGCGTGCGCCACCAAAAGCAGAACCACGCCAAGATCGGCCGGTCACCAATTGGAATGGCCGCGTCGAAATTTCCTGCCCAGCACCAGCAACACCGATGATAATGGATTCGCCCCACCCTTTATGGGTACACTCAAGTGCAGCACGCATAACTTTCACATTACCAATGCACTCGAAGGAATAATCAGCACCACCGGCTGTAAGCTCCACAATGTGGTTGACCAGATCATCTTCACCAACTTCTTTTGGATTGACGAAATGGGTCATGCCGAATTTCTCGCCCCATGCTTTTTTGTCCGGGTTCATATCCACCCCGACAATCATGTTGGCGCCGGCAAGCTTCGCACCCTGAATAACATTCAGCCCGATACCGCCGAGGCCAAAGACTACAACGTTTGAACCAACCTCAACCTTAGCCGTGTTGATAACTGCACCAATGCCCGTAGTAACACCGCAACCAATATAGCAAATCTTGTCGAAAGGCGCGTCAGGATTGACCTTTGCAAGGGCAATTTCCGGCACAACCGTATGATTGGCAAAGGTCGACGTTCCCATATAATGGAAGATCGGTTTGCCATTGATTGAGAAGCGGCTCGACCCATCTGGCATCAATCCGGCCCCTTGTGTGGTGCGGATAGACTGACACAAATTAGTTTTTGGATTGAGGCAATATTCGCACTCGCGGCACTCAGGTGTATAAAGCGGAATGACGTGATCACCGACCTTCAGCGATGTCACACCAGCACCAATTTCCATCACCACACCAGCACCTTCATGGCCAAGAATCGCTGGAAATATTCCTTCAGGATCAGCGCCCGATTTAGTGAATTCATCCGTATGACAAATGCCGGTAGCTTTAATTTCCACCAGCACTTCACCTGCGCGGGGACCTTCAAGGTCAACATCACAAATTTCCAACGGTTTACCAGCTTCAAACGCCACAGCAGCTCTAGTTTTCATTCTTGTCTCCGAGAAAAAGTGTGCATCTATTAGACCAACAAGTTAAACTAATCCAAATCGAACACAACGCAAAAACCAACCTGTCGATGGATAATTATGCAAATTATAAACGGACAATTTCTGGAGTTCACTTCTGACCCAAGTCTAGGCGATGAAGAACCTTATACCCATATCACCAAAGGCTCCTTGGTGCTGGATGAAGGGCTAATCGTTTGGCGCGGAAATGCCATTGATCTCCCCGCAGAATACAAATCTGTGCCGATCAAAAGCTACCCGGATTGTCTGATTATGCCAGGTTTCATCGACGCCCACCTGCATTTTCCGCAATATAGGATGATTGCTGCATTCGGAAAAGATCTCCTCGACTGGCTCAACCGTTATACTTTCATCGAAGAGCAGCGCTATGGTGATAAAGATATCGCATCAGCGGCAGCGGCATTCTTCCTTGATGAGCTTGCTCGCAACGGTACAACGTCTTGTGTTGCTTTTTCAACCATCCATCCAGTAGCTCTTGATGCATTATTCAACGAGGCGGATACACGCGATATGGCGCTGATATCTGGCAAGACCATGATGGACAGAAATGCACCCAAAGCCCTGATGGACACAGCCACAAGCGCTTACGATGATTCAAAAGCTCTGATCAAAAAGTGGGCTGGAAAGGGACGCCTCGGTTATGCTGTAACCCCGCGTTTTGCTGTTACCTCCACTCAAGCGCAATTGGAAGTCGCGGGGGCTTTGTTCAAAGAGTTTCCTGATACATGGATGCAAACACACCTATCAGAAAACAACGCTGAAATCGCCAGCGTAAGGAAGGATTTCCCGGACAGCAAAGATTATACTGATGTCTATGATCAAGTAGCATTACTAGGCAAAAAGGCATTGTTTGCCCACGGTGTTCATTTGAACGAACGCGAACTTTCCTGCCTTTCAGAAAGCGGCTCGGCGATTGTACACTGCCCGACTTCAAACAATTTCCTCGGCTCCGGCCTGTTCAGATATCACGCGACCCGCAAGGCGAATGTAAAAATTGCGATGGGTTCAGATATTGGTGGCGGAACCGGATATTCCATGCTCGAAACCATGCGCGATGCATATATTGTTTCCCAGCTAGCAGGCGAGCGCATCAGCGCTTTCGATGCATTTTATGGATCAACATTAGGCAATGCACGAATATTGGGCTTGGAAAATGAAATTGGCACCCTCAATGTTGGCAGCTATGCTGATCTTGTCGTGCTCGATCCGCAGGCAACACCAATCATGAAGGAGCGCCACACCCTCTCCCAATCAATCCATGATGTTCTCTTCGCATTGATGATTATGGGAGATGATCGCGCAATCAAACAAACCTATATTGCAGGCAAGTCCCAAAAGTAATTACGCTACAACAACACTCTCGCAAGCCAGACCTAACTGTAGTAAACGTTCGTCAGAATTCGGTTTACCAAGGAACATTAACCCGGCCGCATCCGTTGTGGTCGGCAAGGTCAGCCCGCAAAGACCAAGTAAATTGCCAATCCGCGTATTGCGTAACGCCAACAGGTTTGCATCCCAGAAATAATCAATATCCGCCAACAGCTTCTGAGTAACAGGTGGGCCATTTGCAGTAGTTGGAGCAAGCACAGCATCAAAACCCAAGGCGCGGGCGTCATATTTGGTGCGAATTTCCATCATTTTTTGTTGTGCAGCCAGATACTCATTCTGTGTCACTGATTTCCCGCCCATAAACCGCTTTTTAACTGGTTCAAATACAGCATCAGGATGCGCTTCAATTTCCGCACCCCATTCCCGATAGGCTTCAAAGGTGAAGAGATATTTCGCCAGTGCCAAAACTTCATCAACTTCCGGTATCAACCCACGGCTAATTTTTGCGCCCGCATTTTCAAGTTTAGCAACGGCTGTTTCAAAAGCTTCCAACTGCTGCGGCTCGCACTCATCAAGAAACGTAGATTCGCATACTAAAAAGCGACAATCAGAAAGGTCAGGAATATCATCAAAATCAACGGAGTTCCCCGATAGTATTTCATGCATCAGTGCAGCATCTTCAACGCTCCGAGCTAATGGCCCTACCGTGTCAAACCCACGGCAAAGCGGCACAACTCCATCCGTTGAAACCAGACCATGGGTTGTTTTCAAACCAACCAGACCATTCCAACCCGATGGCAGACGCACCGAACCACCTGTATCAGAACCAATGCCGATAGGAGCAAGATCATAGGCAACACTTGCCGCTGCTCCTGATGACGAACCACCTGGTGCCCGTGCCGGATCATAACGATTTGGCGACGTCGCAGTTCGCGGATTAACCCCAAGGCCTGAAAAAGCAAGTTCCGACATGTGAGTTTTGCCAAGGCAAATACACCCGGCCTCTGTCGCCCGGCGCAACACTTCGCAATCCTTTTCCGGGATGCGCCCAGCCAGCAATTGTGATCCAGCTTCCGTTTCTATCCCCGCCGTATCGAACAAATCTTTCCACGAAACCGGCACCCCATCAAGCTTGCTTTTACGAGTTCCGCGTTTTGCGCGATCTCTGGCCGATGCCGCTTCGCTCAACGCACGTTCAGGCGTTGTACGAACATATATATTCGCACTATGTTCAGATGCCCCAATGGCATCGAGATAATGTTGTGTCAATTCAACCGGGTCCAGTTCACCTGATTCAATTAACGCTCCCAACTGGGTCGCAGTCTTACCTTCAAGGTCGATCATTCAAATTTCCAGTCATTTACTATTTACCGGAAAATTCCGGTTTACGTTTTTCAAAAAAAGCTTTCACTGCACCCTTAAAATCTTCGCTGGCAATCAACGCGCCCTGCTCACCAGCTTCCATTGTCATGGTTTCAGAAAGAGAAAGCGAACCGGCCTTGCGCAAAATTCGCTTCACCGCAGCCTGCGCCAGCGGCGCACCTCTCGCCAGCTTTTCAGCACGTTGATTGGTGTAGTCCTGCAATTCATCAAGAGGCACCACCGCATTGGCAATACCCAGTTTCAAACACTCATCCGCCGAAATTTTTCGCCCTTCCACTATTGCCTCAAACGCCCTCCTATAGCCGAGCGCATTGAGTAGATGCCAATTCGAGCCCCCGTCGGGAATCAGCCCAATCGCTGCAAACGCCAGATAGATATAAGCTTCCTTTGACATAAAAACCATATCGCAACTCATCGCCAGCGCAGAACCTATACCAGCCGCAGCTCCCGCCACGCTGGCAATATAGATTTTTTGGCTCTCAGTGATCGCCAACAGGATCGGCTTATACTCAGTCTCAAGCTGTACATCCACGGGCTGATAGCGCTCCTCGGTTAGATCAGCCCCGGCACAAAACCCGCGACCCTCCCCGCGCAAAATGACGATGCGTACATTCTCGTCTGCTTCTGCTTTGCTGACGGTATCAAGCAATTCAGAACGCAGGACACGATTAAACGAATTCATCGCCTCAGGCCGGTTTAGCGTGATTGTTGCAACGGCTTCCGCGACCTCATATCTCACAACGCTCATTCACAATCTCCTGATTTCATTCGTCGCAATTTAACGAAAAGACCGGCCCCTTTTCAAGGCCCGGTCTGAATTTCATTCAAATGGTTTGAGCCATATTACATTTTTGATGTGTCCAATGTTTTCCATGAACCACCATCAATCTGTGAAATGAACACCGTATCTGCGGCAAGGTGGTCACCCGGGCCCATTTTTACCGCGGTGCCAGAAATTTTGTCTTCAAAAGACAAAGATTCCATCCCGGCCTGAAAAGACTCGTGCGTCAGGTCTTTGCCAGCAGCTTCCAAGCCACGCACAATCAGTTCAGCAGCAGAGCGGCCCAGCAGAGCGCCAGTGCCCGGAAACTTCTCTCCAGTTGCACTTGTGTAAGCTTTGATCCAAGCACCAACCTCAGGTTCGCCGGCGCGTGCTTCCAAATCCTGCCAACCAGACGCTGCATAGAACCCTTCGGTAATACCACCCGGAACTTTAGCAATCACAGTATGGAATGATGCAGAGGCCCCCATGAAACTAATACCTGTAAGGCCCATTTTCTTTGCGGTTCCTAACACCGTGATGGTTTGGCGAACACCAAGCGCCATGGTGATAAGATTACAACCGGCAGCTTTCAATTTGCCAAGCGCGCCTGCAAAATCGGCATCATCCGGCTTATGCGTGGTTTCGGCGGCAAATTTAATGCCTGATGCTTCGGCTTCTTCTTTCGAGCCAAGCTGGATTTCTTTTCCGAAATCGGTTGGAAGATACATGGTGCAAACGGTGGTAGACCCTTTATTGGCCTTCATCCATTTAACCGCCACTCGCATTTGATCATAATAAGATGATGTGCCTGCATAGTGAGTTGCCAACGGTTCCTGCAACATTTGACGTGCCGCTGACAGCGGCGAAATATTTGGAATACCTTTCGGGTCCATCAACTTAAATGCTGCAATATTATGAGGTGTTCCAAGCGACGAAAGCATCGCAAAAACCTTATCACGGTTGACCAACTTATTGGCCGCCTGAACCGCTTTTGGAACCTGATA
>JASFYT010000117.1:0-14371 GCA_045047085.1 Rhizobiaceae bacterium
CAGCCCAACGGACAGGTGGCCGAGTGGTCGAAGGCGCACGCCTGGAAAGTGTGTAGGCGGGAGACCGTCTCCAGGGTTCGAATCCCTGTCTGTCCGCCAGCCACCACTTTTACTCACTTACATTCAATGCCACTCAGTAGCCTAAAGCGCTGTTTTATATGAGGCATTGCCATTCATTGTTGCTTTCCATTCCTATTCGATTATATTGGTTTCTATTCATTGCGTGGTATATAATGTGGTATTTTAAATGGCTTATCATAGCGGCAAACTGACAAAGAACCTTGTTCGAACACTTGGCGCGGGTCGTCACGGGGATGGCAGCGGTTTGTATCTGGTCGTTGATCCGTCAGGGGCGCGGCGCTGGATTGTGCGCGTTACGGTCAAAGGGCAGCGCAACAGAGAAGGAAAACCCCTGCGCACTGACTTTGGTCTTGGTGGTGCAGATATCGTCACGTTGAACCAAGCACGGGATCGCGCGTTGGAATACCGTCGGATGGCAAAGCAAGGTATCAACCCTCGTTACAATGGCAGGCAGGAGATTCCTTGCTTTGAGGAAATCGCAAGGCAGGTCCACATTGAGCGCCTGCCGACTTGGAAGAACCCTAAGCACGGGCAGCAATGGATTAACACGCTAGCAGAATATGCATTCCCTAAGATTGGGCGCTTGCCTGTTTCCGAAGTTGGCCAGCCGGAAATCATGCAAGTGCTTCTTCCCATATGGACGGCGAAGCACGAAACGGCCAAGCGTCTTGCACAACGGATGAAGGCTGTTTTGGATGTCGCAAAATCCAAAGGCTTTCGTGATGGTGAAAACCCAGTGACGACGATCCGTGACGCGCGGGTGCTGCCCCAAGTCAAACAGAAGGTAAAACACCACAAGGCTATGCATTGGAGGGATGTGCCTGCTTTCTACGCGGAACTGGCGACCAAAGATGCGATGGCAGCCAAGGCGCTGATGTTCACCTGCCTAACGGCCAGCCGCACCAGCGAGGTCCTGTTGGTACGGTGGGAAGAGTTTGATTTCGATACGCACCTGTGGACCGTGCCTGCCGAGCGAATGAAAGCAGATGAAGAGCACCGTATCCCACTGACACCTGAAATGCTGGCTATTATTGAACCGCTCAAGGCATTCAAATCAGAGGTCGTTTTTGAAGGGCAGAAGCGACACAAGCCAATGTCCAACATGGCGATGCTGATGTTGTTGCGGCGCATGAAAATCGAAGGGGTGACTGTTCACGGGTTCCGGTCAACCTTCAAGGATTGGGTCAGTGAAAACACTTCAGCATCACGGGAAATTGCCGAGATGAGCTTGGCACACAAAGTCGGTTCAGACGTCGAGCGTGCTTATGCGAGATCAGATTTGTTGGAAAGACGGCGGGAGTTGATGTTGCGTTGGTCAGAATATGTGGTGTGTGTCCAATGAATTCTGAAAGGCTTCAATATTCGGCGCGTGTCACTGACATGTGTTTTATCGACAAAGAAACGGCATCGTGGCTCGCGATGAAATCCCTTGTTACAGCGGAAGGTCAAAAAATTAATTTTCAAGACCTATATACGGGACTGCTAGCGGATCATTTTATTACATGGGTGAAATCAAATTACGATCAATTTTCGGTGACAAAGAAAAGTGAGCTGTTGCAACATCTCCTTAGCTTTGAACGCCCACGAATGTATGCCCGCGATATAACTATAAAATACCACGATATTTATGCTCAAGATATTGCCCCGTTAGGTCGCGTAGTGTCGCTTATGTGGCGTGATGGGATTAGCAAAAAAGAAGCATTTGAGGAACTGTCAGGGTTTTCCTCGTTTTTACGTAGGCACGATGACCCCGATAATCTCAAAGAATGGCCAAAGCCGATGCTAGATATAAGTGTTCGTACTCTTGAACGTAAGTGGAGGCAATATCAGTTGGTGTTACCACATATAATGCTCGTTTACCTTAAGGAGCGGGCCGAACAATCAGGATGTCACCCTCCGCTTGCTCTCGATTTGCCTCTTACGGAGATGACCCTGCGAGCAAAGCTGTTAGATGGCGCAAAGACACGCCGTCCTGATCTCAAACCTTGGCTAGTGTTGGCCCTTAAATAATAACCGCCAACCAAATGTCGCTATCCATAGCTCGAAGAAAACCCAATGATAATCAACATAACAGGTTAACATCGAAGGGTATCTTATGCAGAACACGGTTTTTGAAAACGAACGCATCTATGATGACACTGATGAAGAATTAAATATCATCGCATCCAAAGACAAACGGGCACAATGGCGGCACCGCCGAACAGGGCCTAGTTATATAAAATTTGGTAGGCGAGTGAAATACCACGGCTTGGACCTGAATTCTTGGATCGAGGCAAACCGCGTTGAGACAGGTAATGTTGCCTAAGTCGATAGTATGAATTGTAGAGTAAATCAGAGATTTATCTGCCGAATTCAGTGCTAAAAAGTCAACCAGAGATTTCAATTTAACTGAACATCACCAGATTTTATGGATAAAATGGTTTGGCATTGCGCCTGAGCCAAGAGGAAAGGCATGTCTTCATGGCAAATAAAACATTCGCGCAAATCAACACATCATTACTGACCTCAAAGCGGTTTCGAAGTTTAGACAGTTGCTCTGAACGCAACGTGTATTTCACAGCCCATCTTAGCGGGCAGGCGAACTATGCTGGGCTGTTTCATTACCCCCTTAGTTATTATGCGCGAGAAGCAGGGGTGGATGAAAGTCATATTCGAGGCATTGTTGAACGCTTAATAAAGGTTGGGTTGATTGAATACGATTGGGATGAAGAATTTATCCGTATAACTCAATGGTTTTATAAGAAAAATTGCCCCGAAAATCGCAGCCGCGTGGCCAGCCTTGCCAATGACTATATCGCGGGCACATTTCCAACAACGGACATAACCCGAAACTCGATTGCCGAATTTGTTCTAGGATGTTTGTGTCGGGCGCATCGTTTCAAAAAAGGCAGTGAACACGGTGCCGAGATTGTTGAGGAGCTTCGTCAATTTCTTGCGAAGGTTGGCTTTGGATTTGGGAGCCTTATCCCCGTTTTGAAGCGTGAGTATCTTGCACATGGTAGCAACGTGAAACGGGAGTTTGAACATGTGCTAATGGGGCTGGTTGAAGCGGAAGCGATAGAGGCCCGTGAAAGCCCGTTCGCCTGTTTTGATCAGGGTGGCGGCACGGTGCCGACTGGGTGGGGGCAGGGTGACTCCACCCAGCCCCCACACGAGACAAGACGAGAATCAGATAAACATAAAGATGAAGAAATAAACAAGAAGCGCGAATTTGAGAAATCAAAGCAATGCGAAAAAGCAAACGGTAGACCGCTTCCCCAAACGCTGAACAGCCGCATTGTTCGCGAAATACAGGCTGGGACATGAGGTCGCCAATGAGCAAGACCGCCTTGTCGCCTAAGCAATCAGCAAGGCGACCCATGTCATACGCTGGCGCTTCTTCCACGGGGCCATGCGAGGGACGGCAAGCCTCCCCTTCGAACCCCAACCACGGGCGCAAGCACCCTAAGAAAGAGCCGTTGACCGACACGTTTGTCTTTCGCTGCACCATTGCAGAGAAGGCCGAATTGCGCGGCAAGGCGGCACTGGCTGGTGTGCCTGTTGCCCAGTTGTTGCGCGAGGCTTTGGGCTATGTGAATCCGCGCCGCCGCAAGACCCCACCGCGCGTTGATCCGTCCTTGGTGCTAGCGGTTGGGCGCGTTGGCGGCAATCTCAATCAGATTGCGCGATGGCTCAATCGGGCGGTTAAGGCAGGGCATGTGGCTGACATTGACGCGCTGAAGGTTGCCGCGCAACTGGTGGCGATTGAGCGCCAGTTGGCCCAGATCAGCAAGCTCGCCAAATGCTGATCAAGATGTTCAGCAACGGCAAGGGCGGCGGCGCGGGGCCTGTCGATTATCTGACCGCCCGTGAAGTGCTGGCCTATGACAACAACCGAGACCTGATCCGCGATGAACACGGCACACCGGAAATGGTGACGCGCGATCCATTGCCGGAGGTTTTGCGCGGAAACTCTGACCGCATGATTGAACTGATCGACGCTTGCCGCCATCAGTGGAGCTATCGCGCTGGTGTGATCAGTTTTGCAGATAATGACGCCCCCAGCGAGGACGATCAGCAGCAGGTGATGGATGCTTTTGAGGCGCTGGCTTTTGCTGGTTTGGACGGTGAGCAATACGAATGCCTTTGGGTGCGCCACAGCCACGAAGACCGAGTTGAGCTACACTTCTGCACCCCACGCATGGAGCTGACCACAGGCAAGAGCCTGAACATTGCGCCGCCCGGATATCAGAAGCATTTCGACAGTTTGCGTGACTTGATGAACAAGGAACACGGCTGGGCTGACCCAATGGATATTGAGCGGGCGCTAGAGGCAAAAACCGTGATTGAGGCATCAGAGCGCGCCCACAGCCGAGAATCGCTGCACGGCTGGATCGTAGATCAGATATCTGTGGGTCTGATCCAAGATCGAGCCGAGATGTTGGATGCCCTAACGGATGCAGGATTTGAAATCCCTCGCGCGGGCGCAAAATACATCACCGTTAAAGACCCAGAAACCGACGAGCGTTGGCGCTTGAAAGGAGAAATATTCCATGATGACTGGCAAGCCGAAAACACGCTTGAGCGAGAGACTGAACGCGGACTTGGAGCAGATCAGGGAGGAGCACGCCGCCTTGATGCAATCGAGCTTGGAGAGCTTCAGGCGCGATTTGAAGATCAATGCGCAAGACGCGCAGAATACAATCGAGACCGATACCCGCACTTTTCTGCATTGGAGCCAGAAGGCTTGGCAAGATCACTTGACGAGGGTCAGGCGCTTGATCCGGTTTTCGCCTTGGATGCTGACGGGGGCAGCGTTGATGCTGATCTTGACCTTGCTGGGTCTGACATTTCTCTGGAGCTGGAAGATGGCCGATTTGAACCGGAACTGGCAGATGCAGAGTTACGGGATTCAGAGAATTATTCACGAGGGGCAGACCTATCTGATCTTGGACCCCACGATAACGAAGCTGAGAACATGCACACTATCGGGACGTTCAGTGACCTGCCTGAAAGTGGGGGAATAGATGACCCAAACACCTCTGACGGCATTGGAACGCGAATTGCTGGGCTACGTCGAGCGGTTGGTGAAAATCTCGGAAATATCAGCAAGCGAATTGCGCGGATTGGAACAGCGCTCGACCGATTTGATGACGCAGCGGCTGGATTTGCTGACCGCCTGCATGGCGCGGTTGCTGCGATCACAAATGTCATTGGCAGCAGCCTTGAACGGGTTGCTGAACGATGCAGAGAATTACGAGGCGCTGGAGCTGAAACTGCACGAGAGCTTGAGATTAGCGAAGGACGCCGAGAGGCGTTTGAAATAACCGAAAACCACCATTCAGAAGGACTGGGATTATGATAGAACAAATCCGCCCATTACGACCGATCATCCGCTTGATGAAGGAAAAACGCGCCACGACCCAAGAGCAATTGCGCGAGCTTGTAAAAGGGCTGTGGAAAGACGCGGTATTGGTCTATGCGGCTCGACGCTTTGGTGACAACTCGCAGCCCGAACTGGATGATGTTTTAGATTATGCCTATCGCTGGCAAGTGGCTTGGCGGGGCGGATTGTGTAAAACTGAAGTTTACTATTTTATCATTCCTTACGGCGAACAGGATGACGAGGATAAAGCTCCCGAGGCCGCATTATCCTTTGTCTGGAAAGCCTTTGACGGCTACGATGATAACGCCCCGCTGGCCGAGCATGATTATATCATGGGCCTGCATAATCGTGACGGCAAATATGAACTGCATTTGCTGGTGGATCGTCGCGGGGCGGATCAGATATTGACGATCCGGCCAATGGGTAAACGTGGTTATGCTGAAATACGCGCCTTGATTGCCGAAACGGCAACTGAAAATGGTATTCCCATGTCGGAGAATATCGAGCCAGAAAACGGCATCACAATGAGCTATCAGGCATCGCGTGAAGCGGGGATCGTTATCAGGGAATACGAAAAGGTTTCACGACTTCCTAAAGCTGTTGGCATGAAAGCTATAGCGGCGGTCTGGGGTGATAGGCAAAATCTGCGTTGTTTGTTTGAAACTGACGGGGGGGAGCGTTTGCAGCGCACAGTTTACTGGAATGGCGGCTATCTGATCGAGGAGCTGGGCGTGTCGGGCAAGGAGCTTGAATTAGATATTTTGTATTGGGTGATTACATAGATATCTATGATTGATTTGCATTTCTTCTTATTTAGCAGCACCTTATGGTGTGAAGTTTTCGTAGCTATACCAAGGATATCGGATACCGTTGTTTTTTTCGTATGAGGTGGGGTTTCAAAAGCCAGAGCCGGAAATCCATCAACATGTTAGCAAAAAGCGACCCTGCCAGAGGGTGGAGTCGTATTTGTTGGGGATAGCGCTCGAAATGATGTAAGCGGGCTGAAAGCAGTGGAGATGAAGGCTGTTCTAGTCGATAGGAAATTATAGCGGCGACCCCAAAACAATCCTTGCATTATTGGATTGTAAGTCCAATAATGCAAGGATGATAAAAAGAGAGAAATACCACGAAATTGTCGAGTTGCTGGAAAACTTTCCAGCAGTAGCAATCCTTGGCCCAAGGCAAGTTGGCAAGACTACATTGGCGCATGAGATCGCTAGCACGCGCCCATCCGTCTATCTGGATTTAGAGTCGGAGCGAGATCGGGCAAAGCTTTCTGATGCTGGCTATTACCTGCGCCAACACAGGGATAAATTGATTGTGCTGGACGAAATTCACAAAGCCCCTGAAATATTTCAGGAAATGCGCGGTGTGATTGATGAAAACAGACGCGCTGGCCGAAAAGCAGGCCAGTTCCTTATCCTTGGGTCAGCGGCCATTGATTTGTTGCGCCAATCTGGTGAAAGCCTCGCTGGGCGTATTTCGTATTCTGAAATGTTTCCGCTAAATGCACGAGAAGTCGGTGGTGATATGTTGCAACAGCTTTGGTGGCGTGGTGGCTATCCTGATAGTTTCCTCAGTAAAAGCGACCGATTGAGCGACATATGGCGCGGTAATTTTATCCGCACCTACCTTGAACGTGATGTTCCAGAATTTGGCCCAAGGATTTCAGCCGAACGACTGCGGCGTTTCTGGACCATGCTGGCACATTTGCATGGCGGTCTACTGAACTCGGCCAATCTGGCCCGTAGTCTTGAGGTGGATAATAAGACGATCACAAACTATCTTGATCTACTGGTTGATTTGTTGCTGGTTCGCCGCTTGCAGCCTTGGCACGCAAATGTTGGCAAGCGGTTGGTGAAATCGCCTAAGGTTTACCTGCGCGACAGTGGGATATTGCATGCTTTATTGCAGATACCAAATTTTGAATCTTTGCTAGGAAACCCAAAATTAGGGGATAGTTGGGAGGGATATGTGATCGAAAATATTGTATCTGCTCTGCCTGCCTCTGTGCACCCATATTTCTATCGCACGGCGGCAGGGGCCGAGATTGATTTGGTGTTGGATTTTGGGCATGAAATCTGGGCGGTAGAAATAAAGAAGACGACGGCACCGAAGTTAACGAAAGGCTTTCACATTGCTTGTGATGATCTGAAGCCAGCGCGAAGGATTGTGGTCTATGGCGGGGATGAAACATTCCAGCTTAAGGAAGGTGTAACGGCTATGCCGTTGATCCAATTATTAGGCGAAATTGACGGATGAAGAATCGTTGAGTGCTCGTTAGAAGTGTAAAAAAGAGGGACGTATATTTTGGGCAGAGAATTGGCGAGCCAAGGTAGTTTATTTACATCAGATTTTCTAACTGAATCTATTCAGGGGATGCCTGAATGGGATTTGGTGTCTGATCTGTACATTGATCAAATAGCAGAACAGTTGGTCGATATTTTTGCAAAGTTCCCCACAGATCAAACGCCCAATGAAACACAAACAGAAGATGATTTGATTTGGCTTGTCCTAAATGCACTTGGTTGGAACGATTTTTTGCGTCAGCAAAATCTTTCCCCGAAAGGCCGAGACGATGTGCCTGATGGGCTGCTTTTTGAAAATGCCGATCAGAAAAGCAAGGCGAACAGCTTTAGCGAAGAGTGGAAGCGATACAAATTTGGCCGTGCTGTTGTTGAATCCAAGCGATGGTTGCGCCCTCTTGACCGCCGTTCTGGCAAGCGCGGTGAAGAAACCGCCCCCTCATCGCAAATGTTACGATATTTGCGTCGAATTGACGATGTAACCCAAGGCAACCTGCGTTGGGGGATTTTGACAAATGGCGCAAAATGGAGGTTGTACTTTTCAGGCGCGCGATCGGTTTCAGAACAGTTTTTTGAAATTGATCTGGCCCAAATCCTAAACCTGTCTGGCCACAATGACGGATCGTTTGCTCTTAATGAGGAAGATCGCAGGCACTGGCTGAAAGTGTTCATCCTGATATTTCAGCGTGATGCATTTGTGGCGTCGGGTGTGGACCCGCGCACATTCCATGAAAAAGCGATTGAAGAGGGTAGGTTTTACGAAAAGCGGGTCGCGGATGACTTATCTAATAAGGTTTTTAGCCAAGTATTCCCTGACCTTGTAAAGGCCATTATCAGCGCGGCACCCGATGCCGACCTGCAAGATGTGCGCGAAGGCGCATTGATCTTGCTATACCGCCTTCTTTTCATTCTCTATGCAGAAGATCGCGACCTTTTGCCGGTCAAGGACAGCCGTTATGATGATTACGGGCTTCGCGACAATGTGCGGCTGACGGTTGGCACGCGCAAAGACGACAACGATGTTTTTTCGGATACTGCATCACGCTATTGGGGCGCGATGAGCGATTTATTCATTGCTATTGATCAGGGCGACAGCTCGATTGGCTTACCACCTTATAACGGCGGGCTGTTCAATCAGGAGCGCAACCCGATCCTTACAAATATCCGCATCCCTGATGACGTGATGGCAAATGTCATTGATGCCTTATCGTTTGAGCAAACGGATGATGGCCGCAAGTATATCAACTATCGTAATCTCTCGGTGCAACAGCTTGGTTCGATCTATGAACGCTTGCTGGAGTACGAAGTCGTCGTTGAAGATGGCAGCGTTGACGTGCGGCCAAATATTTTTGCCCGCAAAGGGTCGGGCAGCTATTATACCCCTGATGATCTTGTGCAACTTATTCTGTCTGAAACGTTAGAGCCGCTTGTCGAGGCACGGAAAATTGCGTTTTCAGAACAGGTCACCGAATTGGCCAAAGGCAACAAATCTAATGATCGCAGAATGGGAATTCTCAAGGGAATGGACCCCGCCGCAGAAATCCTTGAACTAAAGGTATGTGACCCTGCAATGGGATCTGGGCATTTTCTTGTTAGCCTTGTTGATTATCTGGCGGATCAGGTCATCACGACAATGGCCGAAACGGAACTGAATGTTCCCGAAGACTGGGGCGATTACATTTCCCCCTTGGCCGAACGCATCGAGGTTATCCGCAATACCATCCTGAACAACGCGGAGAAGCGCAACTGGACCATTGACGAGGACCAGTTGGACGACAGACACATTATTCGCCGGATGGTGCTGAAACGCTGTATCTACGGCGTTGATAAAAACCCGATGGCGGTGGAGCTGGCCAAGGTGGCGCTGTGGCTCCACACATTTACTGTTGGCGCACCTCTTTCGTTCCTTGATCACCATCTAAGATGTGGCGACAGCCTGTTTGGGTCATGGGTTGGGGCAGGGGTGGACAAGGCCAAGGTCTATGGCAGCCCACTGTTGCTGGATCAGCCAATCAAGGAGGCGCTGGAAAGTGCGGCCAAGATGCAGTTGATCGAAAACCTGACGGATGCCGAGATTGCCGAGGCGCACCGTTCGGCCAAGGTATTTGGTCAGATCGAGCGTGAGGTCGCGCCGCTGGATGCGCTGCTATCGCTGATCCATGCGCTGGACTGGCTGAACATCAAAGGCAAGCCGCAGAAAGCTGCGATCAATAGCTTCTTTGACGGCACGTTTGGTGATCCGATTGATATTGTAACAGGCAAAAGAAAATTGAAGCGGCCAAAGAAAACCGCCGAAGTGGACCGCATGAAAGGGAAAATGTCGGCCGAAGAAAAATTCGAGCTGTTCGCGGATATTTTCGAGCAGGCGAGAGTGCTTATATCCGAAGAAAATTTCATGAACTGGCAGGTCACGTTTCCTGGCATTTGGGCCGACTGGAATGACGAAAGCCTGAATGGTGGGTTTGACGCGGTGGTGGGCAACCCGCCTTGGGACCGGATGAAATTACAACAGATTGAATGGTTCGCAGAGCGCCTACCCGAGATTGCGCACGCGCAACGCGCCTCGGACCGCAAGCGGATGATTTCGGAACTGGAAGAGGTGGGCGATCCGCTGGCAGCAGATTTTGAAAAGGCCTCAAAACGCGCCGCCGATGGCACCCGTATGGCCCGCAAGGGCGGGGATTACCCGCTGTTGTCAGGTGGCGATATCAACCTGTATTCGTTGTTTGTTGAGCGGGCGATGACCGTGGTGAAACCAAACGGAATTATCGGCCTGCTGGTGCCATCGGGCATCGCATCGGATAAAACCGCCTCGAAGTTTTTCAAAGGCGTGTCCACTGGTGGGCGGCTAAAGGCGCTGTATGATTTTGAAAACAAAAAGGTGTTCTTCCCTGATGTTCATGCTTCTTTCAAATTTTGTGTCTTTGTTGCCAGCCCGCAGGCATTTTCAGCCCCCGCCCAATGCGCATTTTATCTGCATAATGTGGTAGAGCTGGATGACCCCGATAAATGTTTCGCCCTAAGCGCAGATGATTTCGCCCGCGTAAACCCCAACACCGGCACAGCCCCGATTTTCAGAACCCGCCGCGACGCCGACCTGACCACCGCCATCTACGAACGCCTGCCGATCCTTGTGGACAGATCAGGTTCTGAGGTGGTGAAGGCATGGCCGGTGAAATATGCGACCATGTTCCACATGACCAATGATTCCGGCCTATTTAGAACAAGGGGTGAGTTGGAGGAGCAGGAAGGGGCATACCCGATGGGCGGCAATGTGTTTGGCAGTGCAACGGGGGATTGGCTGCCGTTATACGAGGGTAAAATGGTGCAAGCCTATGACCACCGTGCCGCAAGCGTGGTGATTAACCCTGAAAATCAACATCGCCCCGCGCAGCAGCTTGCAGCAACTGATGAACAGCACGAAAACCCAGATTGGGTGCCTGATCCACAGTTTTGGGTTAGTAAAAATGACATTTCCGCTGAAGGAGTTAAAAACTATTTAGCTTTCAAAGACGTTACCGCCTCAACAAATGTAAGATCAATGATTGCGTCATTTATTCCGTTATCCGGTGTTGGCAATACTTTACCACTAATCATAGGTGAGGACGCGGATTCACTTCATCTTTCTAATGATGATGCAGCCCTTATTCTTGGGAATCTAAATTCAGTTGTTTTTGATTTTGTTGCGCGTCAGAAAATACAAGGGCAACACCTGAACTGGTTCATAGTTGAACAACTCCCCGTCATCCCGCCCGAACAATTCGAGCAAACAAAATTCGGCCCCAAAACTGCCGCCGAGATCATCCGCGCGGCGGTGCTGGAGCTGACCTATACCGCCCATGACATGGCCCCCTTTGCCCGTGATATGGGGTATGTGGATAAAAATGGGGACGTCAAACCGCCATTCATCTGGGATGCCGAGCGCCGCCTGACCCTGCGTGCCAAACTAGATGCGGTGTTTTTCCACCTCTACGGCATCACCGACCGCGATGATGTGCGCTATATCTATTCAACATTCCCGATTGTCGAGCGCGAGGAAACGGCCAGCTACGGCAGCTACCGTTCCCGCGACCTTTGCCTCGCCTACATGAACGCGCTTGCCGCCGGAAACCCAGATGCGGAGGTGGTGGTATGAAGAACGCCCAAAAACCTGATCATGTCAGTTTGAACACATTGATTGGCCGATTGCGAGAGGGCCGATATCTGGTTCCCGATTTCCAACGAGAATTTGAATGGAAGCCGTGGGATATTCGTGACCTCATGCGTTCAATATTCCTTGATTACTACATCGGTAGCCTGCTGTTGTGGAAGGGATCAAAGGATAACTTTGAAACCCTGTCTTGCGAGCCTATTTATGCGTTCAATGGGCAGGAGAACCCCGAATATATTGTGCTCGATGGCCAGCAACGGCTTACAGCTATGTATTACGCATTCTTTGCGCCGGATAAAGAACTGCCAAGCCGAAGCAAACCTGCGATTTATTCAATAAAAGTGGATAAATTTATGGCAGAAGAATACGATCTGGCGTTTAATTATGACTGGGTATCAAGGCGAACCGAACAGTTAATGCTTGATCGTGAAAAACAGTTTCAAGAGCATTTTTTCCCATTGTCAATTATCAGTTCTGATGGGTGGGAGCTGGCCAATTGGGTTCAGGATTATGAAAAGTATTGGCGGGGTAAATCAGGTGAAAACGGTGACGATAAGATAGCAAATCAACATGCCGACAATGCAAAGGCGTTTGGCGAGCACCTTCGAGATATTACCGGACAGTATCAAATTTCGTATATTGAGCTGGATCGTGATTTGGCCATCGACAAGGTTTGTGACATCTTCACGCAAATAAACAGCAAAGGTATCCGTCTGGACATTTTTGATTTAATCAATGCATTGTTGAAACCGCGTGGCTTGCAGTTAAAGCATATGTGGAGGGATGCGGCCTCAAGGCTTGAATTTGCAAATAGCGACAAGATGAACGTGTATATTCTTCAAGTAATGTCGATCTTGCGGCAAGGTTATTGCTCTCCCAAGTATTTATACTTTCTATTGCCGGGGCAGGAGAAGCCAGTGCGTGATCCGGATGGAACGCGGCGAAAAGAAATTCTTGTTAAGGACACCGAAGATTTCAATGATCTGTGGCAGCGGTCTGTTGGCGCACTTGAGGCGACGATTAAAAGAATACGCCACCCACAAGAGTACGGTGTTATTTCTTCAAAATATCTTCCATATGTTTCTATACTTCCAGCATTTGCTGCACTTGAAGCTTTTGCAAAGAAAAGCCCAAAAGAAGGGCAGTTGGATGCTGAACGGAAAATACGCCACTGGTATTGGGCGTCTATTTTTATGAACCGGTATTCTGGCTCAGTCGAATCCACAAGTGCGCGAGACTATCTTGATGTCAAAGGGTGGATCACGGATGATCAAGCAGAGCCTTCGTTCATCCGTGAATTTAAAAATGGCTTCCAAGGAATTGATTTAACTAAAGAAACAAAACGCGGGTCTTCAATTTACAACGGCATTTTCAATTTATTGATTATCCAAGGAGCAAGGGACTGGGTTACTGGTTCTGTGCCTTTGCATGACGACCTTGATGATCACCATATTGTTCCAGCATCATGGGGAAATAAGAATTTGGTGGGAAACAGGATACACACAATCCTAAATAGAACACCATTGTCCGCCGATACCAACAGAAATGTAATTGGCGATAAACTACCAAACGAATACTTACCAAAATGGATCGAAAAAAACGGCGAGAACACTGTTCGCGGCATTCTGGAAAGCCACTTTATTTCACCAAGCGCATTTGATATATTGATGCGCGATCCATTCACCGTTGACGATTTTTCTGATTTTATTGCAGAGCGCCAAAAGACAATAAAAAACGCAATTGAAAGCCTCCTAATTAAAGAAAGGCTTGATTTATCTCCGCAACTTCGGGAATTGGACGTTGATGTTGAAAAAGTAGAATTGCAATTACGGAAGGATATTTCGGAACGATTAGCAAATGATTTTGATAGGGTTCCTAGCCACGTAAAGCAACGAATTGAAGAACGTTTGCAGAAGGCAAAAAAGAAATCTGCAATTTTTGATACGGAAAGGTATCTTACTTTTGCCGGTAAAATGGAGTTTAGCGATCTTCGTGAGATTCAGGATATCATCACGGCAAAACCTCTTTGGGATAAATTCAGTGATATGTTCGGTAGCAAGGAAGCTTTAGTCACCAAGTTTGACCAACTCGCCGAACTTCGAAATGGCATTAGGCACAGTCGCCATGTTAATGATGTAGTGAAAAAGGAAGGTGAGGCGGCATTGTTGTGGTTTAGAGAAATCTTTAGCTAATAAAACACGCCACGTTCTTTGCCTGTATGGTGGTACGTAATGTGGTATGTTTAGAATACATTCTATAATAAGGCAATAATTACAACAAGATAAGTTGATTAAGTGTCGGACTGTCTGTCCGCCAAAAATACTTGCAAGTAGTTGTTTTAACTGGTTTAATTTGATTTATTAACTTTCCGTCCCCCACGTTATCCCTCACTGCAGTAAGGGGTGATGTGCTTGGGTTGTTCACCTATTTCACCCTCGCCCCTTGCATACAATAGCCGCTAACAGCCCA
>JASFYT010000118.1:0-23322 GCA_045047085.1 Rhizobiaceae bacterium
GCGGTGCGCCAGCGGAAGATATAATGACTGACAACGAATTTGGTCACCACATATACACCAATCCACATGAAGGCGATTTTTAAAAATATCAGCATCAATACATAGAGATCAGTGGCCGTTGTGGTGGATGAATCAGACAGGGCATTCTGAATTGAGTCAAAAAACGGACGGCGCCAATTGTTCAACGCCACAGAAACCTGAACCGAAAAATAGGTGGAAAATAAAATGAATGAAGAGACCAGTATCGACCAGAGTTGCCATTTATGGGGAAAAGCCCACATCCAAAGCGCTGCAAAACTTACTACAAAAAACAGGAAATATATGTCGAACCACAAAAAACTCTGCGACCAGAAATAATGCAGCCCAACAATTTGTGAATCAGCCGCCACAATCTTGAACCCAAAATACTCCCCGATATCTGCTCCTACTGAATACCAGATGGCCACGGATATGGCTGACCAGAGGATAAGGGCTGGGAAAAACAATCTCGGATTAGGGAAAAATGATGCAAACATTGGGTGGTCCATCCTGATTTCAATTTTGGCGATATTACCCATTTACCGGGCTAAGGCCAGACTTCATACGGGTTTGTGAACAAAAGTGCGCTGGTTTTTTAGAAAACAAGGTGTAAAAAAATTTGAGATTCGATGTGTGACAGAATGCACACCTGTCAAACAAATCATCCCTTAAATTAGGGTCAAGGAGCAGGAACACTTGCTTCGAAACAAATTCCTAAATGCTGGCTAGCATGCTTTCCAATAGTCATCTGCTAGCCAGCATGTCCTCCCGGTTAACGCCCCTACCGGGAGGACATTTTTTGTTCTTCCCGACACAATCATGCATTAACTCCCTAGTTACCATTTGGGTTCAGTCTGTGATTCTAACGAATCGCCTGGAGTGAAGAATGCGCCTACTAAGTGGAAGAGAACCCGATAGTGACTTTATCCGTGAATTTGAAGAAATGATCGGGGATAGAGATGCCGCCGATAAATTCTCCGTCGCGATGGATGATATGATTTTGTATTTGGAAGATTTAGACCCAGTCGCCTGCCCTCCAGACTATATTTTTCCCAGAGAAGACACTGAAGCGTGGGTCTATGACCACGGTAAAATTGCCGAGTTGATTTTCGTCAAGGTTTGATTGAAGGTTTAGCCTTCATACCATTAACATATCAGGATGCTGCCAGCCTTCAAGCTGGCTCATTCGCGTCAACCATGCGCTGATTTGTGGCCAATCCTCAATCTCAAATCCGGCATCATCCAGCCAATACAGATATCCGGCAGTCGCGCAATCGGCAATTGTCGGTTCATCTGCGACCATGAAGCCAGTTCCCTCGGCCAAATGGTTTTTCAACACGTCAAGATCATCACGCAAACGCCCCTCCAGCCAGGATAATACGGCCGGGTCGGTGTTATTTTTAAACTTGCGTTCAAAACGCAAATTGGGAAGGGATGAACCTATACGGCTCTGTTCCCACATCAGCCATTCAACCACCTGAGGTTGCGCTGTGCCGCCATCCATCGTCCCGAATTTTTCAGCCAGATATAAAAGTATCGCATTGGATTGCACAAATGACTGCCCATCCACGATTAACAGAGGCACTTCATTATACCGGGCATTCTCGCGGAAATGGGCAGACCGCTCAGCGCGAGGTTGCATCAAGTCGATGGTTTCATAACTATGCGGTGTATTTGTCAAAGCAAGAAACAGTCTCACCTTATAGGAGTGGCCGCTATGTCGATTTCCAAAAAGTGTTATGTCGGCCATGGGCTTTGTCCTTCAAGTATGAAGTCAGGGTCGTGACCCCAAGTTGATAATGCGAATTTGCCGGGGAGGCCGCAAAATCTCGATGAGATTTTCGTCCATATCGCGGGCATAGGCAAATATGCCTCCAGCAGACTTTAGCAGTGGCGGCGCGTGAATTTCAACACCTGCCTTCTTGAGGCGATCAGAAATATCAGTGGTTTCACGTAGAAACAATACGATAGTCTCAAATTCGTAATGTAATTATATTACAAATATGTTGACATCGATATTTGCTCATCATAAGGATACGGCAACTTACACAGACCTGCGGATAAACAGGAGTTGTCTAATGCCCAACCTCTTTCCCGAGATCAAACATCAACATCACGATTGCATCGAAAACGCAAAAACGCGCGCCTATAAACTTGCTAAAGATGCCGGTAGAAAATTCGGAGCAAATCAGGTGCGTGTTTTAGAAGCGCTTTTGCAAGACCACCGGGCGGCGAGTGCTTATGAGATCGTTGAACGCATGGCAGAGAATGGAAAACGCCTACAACCCGTGCAGGTTTACCGGGCACTTGATACGCTCATGGAATTGGGACTGGTTCACCGGGTTCAGTCGATCAATGCTTATGTCGCCTGCACCACTGAAGATGCGTGTCACAATCCGCAATTGCTTTTTTGTTCATCCTGCAAGCGGGTGGCGGAACTTGCCAGCGATACCATTTCAGCGTTGATTTCAAAAACCGCGAAGCGGAGTCAGTTTAAACTCGACTACGGGTTGGTTGAACTGGTCGGCCTTTGTCCTGACTGCACCAACGCCTGAGGACAAATTTACCTATTTACTCAAAAAGGAATCTTAGAAATGTCTGCTAAAAAGTATCTTGTTATTGCATCTGCCCTCTCTCTCCTTTTCCCCGCGACACTGGCTGCCGAGACCGAACGCCAGCATGGGGCGCATGAACACGGTGTTAGCCAATTGAAGATTGCGCTGGATGGCAAGCTTCTGCAATTTGAACTTGAAGCGCCGGGTTCCGATATTGTTGGTTTCGAACATGAAGCGGAAAATGAAACCCAAAAAGAGAGCATTCAGTCTGCGCTTTCCATGCTTGGTGATCCAATGAGTATATTTGATTTTCCTGTAGCTGCGAGATGCTCTGTTACTGCAAGCGATGCGAAGTTTGAAACGGAACATGAAGAAGAGCACGAAGGCAAGAAACACGATGATCATGACGATGAAGAGGGGCACGCCGAATTTCACGTGAGTTATTCCCTCACCTGCACATCGCCCCAATCACTTGCCAATCTCGGCCTGAAATTTTTTGATCTATTCCCCGAAGCAAAAGAGCTTGAAGTGGAAGCGATATCAAACAACGGACAATTGGTACTGGAAATCAAGCGGGATGAAAAGAGTATCGACCTCTCTTCCATTATTGCCCCAATTACGAATTGAGTTTCATGTCTGCAATCCTGTTGGAAGACATTATTTTTTCCTGGAGTTCTCAGCCGGGGTCATTCACCTTGAAGCTTGACCGGTTCGAACTGAAAAAGGGCGAGAGCGTTTTGCTGACCGGACCATCGGGCAGCGGCAAATCCACCTTGCTCGGAATGATTTGCGGGACACTGGTTCCAGATAGCGGGAGCATTTCTGTTCTGGATAAACCGTTTAGCCAATTGTCAGGGTCGGCGCGCGACCGCTTTCGCGCCGATCATTTTGGTATCATTTTTCAAATGTTCAACCTGCTGCCATATCTGTCTATTCTGGATAATGTACTCATCCCTTTGCATTTTTCAAAAAAACGCAAAGCGCAGGTCGGGGATTCAGCACAGTCATGCCAAACCGAAGCCAAACGCATTTTGACCGGCCTTGGGCTTGAACAAATTGATCGCCAAAAAACCAGCGATCTCAGCGTTGGCCAACAACAAAGAGTCGCGGCGGCACGGGCATTTATCGGCGCGCCGGAAATTATAATTGCGGATGAACCGACGTCCTCCCTGGATGAAGGGCGGCAGGCGGACTTTATGGAGTTATTATTTGCGGAAAAAACCAGAACCGGCGCCAGCTTGTTAATGGTCAGCCATGATTTGCGTTTGGCGGAGCGGTTCGACCGGGTCATAAATCTGGAAGACATCTGCCACTTTGGTAAGGTGGGGCAGAACTCATGATCATTATTCGTCTGGCATGGCAAAGCCTGTTAAACCGCCGATTGACCGCTATATTAACAATCCTATCCATTGCATTATCTGTGGTGCTATTATTGGGCGTGGAGAAAGTTCGTATTGGTGCCCGATCCAGTTTCATCAACACAATTTCCGGCACCGATTTGATTGTTGGTGCGCGAGCAGGAGATGTTCAGCTCTTGCTCTATTCGGTTTTTAGAATTGGCAATGCGACGAACAATATCTCGATTGAAACGCTCGATGATATTAAACGCCAGAAGGAAGTAGAGTGGCTTGTTCCAATTTCCCTTGGCGATTCACATCGAGGGTTCAGAGTGATGGGCACAACTAAAGACTATTTTTCACGGTATAAATACCGTAGAAACATCCCGCTAGGTTTTGGCAATGGAATTGCCTTTGAGGACCTGTTTGATGCTGTTCTCGGCTCCGATGTCGCCGCCGCACTGGGGTATGCGGTTAGCGATTCCATCAACGTTGCCCATGGCACAGGTGATGTTTCGTTCGGTGCGTCGCACGATGATAAGCCTTTTCGGGTTTCTGGAATTCTTGAACCGACCGGCACACCGGTAGATCGCACAGTGCATATTTCTCTTGAAGCGATTGAGGCCATTCATGTGGGCTGGCAATCGGGTACAGCACCGCGAGGCGACGACATTGTCAGCGCTGAACTGGTTCGAAAAATGGACCTCGCCCCAAAGGTTGTGACGGCTGCCTATATTGGGTTGAAATCAAAAATCGGAATATTCTCACTGCAACGCTACATCAATAATTACCGCGAAGAGCCGGTAACGGCCATTCTGCCCGGCATCGCCTTTGCGCAACTCTGGGCCATTATCGGTAATGCAGAAATGGCGTTGATCGTCATATCTACGATGGTGGTTTTTACGGCTTTTTTGGGTATGATTATTTCCATATTGGGCACGCTCAACGAGCGCCGACGTGAGATGGCAATCTTGCGAGCCATTGGTGCAAGGCCGTTGCAAATCTTCAGCCTGTTCGTTGCAGAGGCCGCGGCATTGGCAATTTGTGGCGTGGTCGTTGGCGTGGCTGCACTCTATGCCCTGCTCGGGCTCACTTGGGCGTGGATTGAAAAAACAACCGGACTGTATTTGCAATTTGAAGCACCGGGTCAGCAGGAGATGGTATATTTGTTGATCATTGTCTTTGGCGGAATATTGGCTGGCATTATTCCGGCATTTCGCGCATATCGCATGTCCGTGTCGGATGGATTGACGGTCAGGTCATGAAACTACAAACAACATTTAGGGAGCACTAGAATGAGAATATATATTGCTGGTTTCCTCGCAATGGTGCTTGCATCATTTGCGATGTTACAGACCGTGCAGGCTGAGCCTCTAACTCTAGATTGGGAAGAATTGATACCGCCGAAAGGTAAGGGTCAAATACTTTCTGTCCCAGGGAATAGCCCAACGATTGGCACTCCGAAAAGAGAGAATTTTGAAGGCAATGACGAAGAATATGCGGAGATGATTGATGTCTATGAGGCTCAACGTTATTCGCAGCCTCAGGGCGTTTCTATTCGCTCTGATCTGAACGGCAAGATAATACGCATTCCTGGCTACATTACGCCTCTGGAAATTGACGGAGAAAAGATTGTTGAATTTTTGCTTGTACCCTATGTGGGGGCCTGCATCCATGTTCCCTCCCCGCCGGGAAACCAGATTATATATGTCTCCAAAATCAAGGGGATAGCACTTGATAAAATGTATGACCCGATCTGGATTACGGGAAAACTGAAGGCAAAACCTCTGACGACCATTTTGGCAGATGTGGGCTATCATATGGAGAAAGTGAAAATCGAGCCATATCAGGAATAGCTATCAGCAAAAAACCCTGTCTCAAGGCCTAAATCGATGGTCAAATAAAAAACCGCCCCCAATTCCCATGGTGGCGGTTTTCTTATTCATTGATTATCGATATCTACAACCATTTTGGGTCGATGATATTCATATTATGAGGCCAGACGAGCCTGAGGTTCACTTTCCTCCTCAGAGAAGGTGCGCTTCGATGATTTGTTGACTTTAAACTGGTTCAACATGTCATCGATCTTTAACACATCCTCAGCGAGCCGTATTCCATTGCACTCAGGCCAGATCGAAGCGATCAAGATTCATCACCTTGGTCCAAGCAGCAACAAAGTCATTCACAAGCGCTTGTTGACCATCGTCACTTGCATAAACTTCAGCGAGTGCACGGAGTTGGGAATTTGATCCAAAAAGGAGATCGACACGGGTGCCAGTCATTCCGGCTTTACCTGTTGTGCGATCCTGTCCCTCAAATACGCCTTGTGATTTTGAAGTTGGCTCCCACTTTATGTCTCTGCTGAGCAGGTTCACGAAGAAATCATTGTTTAAAGTTTCAGGCCGATCGGTAAATACGCCGTGTTTAGAGCCATCTGCATTGGTACCCAGAACACGCATACCACCAATAAGAACGGTCATCTCCGGAGCTGTCAAAGTCAGCAATTGTGCACGATCCACCAGCAGTTCTTCTGCCGGTGTGCTTGGTTCGCTCTGCAAATAATTACGGAAACCGTCGGCTTTTGGTTCAAGCACTGCAAAGGAGTCTGCATCCGTTTGATCATCAGTCGCGTCTGTACGTCCCGGAGTGAATGGAACCTCAATTTCCTCGCCGGCATTTTTTGCGGCTTTTTCAACAGCTGCACAGCCACCAAGAACAATCAGGTCAGCAAGAGAAACATGTTTGCCGGTTGAACTGAAGTCTTTCTGAATATTTTCAAGTGTCTCCAAAACGTTTGCCAGTTGGGAAGGGTTATTCACTGCCCAATCTTTTTGTGGTGCGAGGCGAATGCGTGCGCCATTGGCACCGCCACGCTTGTCGCCGCCCCGGAAGGTTGAAGCTGATGCCCAAGCGGTCGAAACCAATTGGGAAATGGATAGTCCTGAGCCCAAAATCTTGGTTTTCAGGTCGCCAATGTCCTTTGTGTCAATTAATTCATAATCAACAGCAGGGACAGGATCCTGCCAAACAAGCTCCTCGCTTGGCACCTCGGCGCCAAGATAACAAGCGATTGGTCCCATGTCGCGGTGGGTCAGTTTAAACCATGCTCTGGCAAAGGCGTCTGCAAACTCTTCAGGATTTTCGTGGAACCGTTTTGAAATCGGGCCATAAATTGGATCCATCTTCAAAGCCATGTCTGCAGTGGTCATCAACAGGCGCTCTTGTTTGGATGCATCGTGAGCTGCAGGTGCCGTGCTGGGGTTAGAATCCTTGGTTGGGGTCCATTGATTCGCACCAGCAGGGCTTTTTGTAAGTTCCCATTCATAGCCGAGCAGAACATCGAAAAAGCCATTGTCCCATTGCGTGGGGTTTGGTGTCCACGGGCCTTCAATGCCACTACCGATGGTATCATCCCCCACACCAGTACCCATAGTATTCTTCCAGCCGAGGCCCTGTTCTTCGATGCCCGCCGCTTCAGGTTCGCGGCCAACATATTTATCCGGATCACCCGCACCATGAGCCTTGCCGAAAGTATGTCCACCTGCGACAAGAGCGACGGTTTCCTCATCATTCATTGCCATGCGCGCGAATGTTTCACGGATATCTACCGCTGATGCGAGCGGATCAGGGTTACCGTTCGGACCTTGCGGATTCACATAAATCAGACCCATCTGAACAGCACCGAGAGGGTTTGCAAGTTCGCGATCGCCACTATAGCGCTCATCTCCGAGCCATGTTGTTTCAGGTCCCCAGTAAATGTCTTCTTCTGGTTCCCAGATATCTACACGTCCGCCACCAAAGCCGAATGTTTTGAGGCCCATTGATTCTAGCGCACAGTTTCCGGTCAGAATGAGCAGATCGGCCCATGAGATTTTTTTACCGTATTTCTGTTTGATCGGCCATAATAATGCCCGCGCCTTATCAAGGTTTACATTGTCAGGCCAGCTGTTAAGCGGAGCAAAACGCTGCGAACCGGAGGCACCGCCGCCACGGCCATCGTGGGTTCGGTAAGTACCTGCGCTATGCCACGTCATACGAATGAAGAATGGACCATAATGCCCGTAATCCGCTGGCCACCATTCTTGTGAATCAGTCATTAGCGCGACGATGTCTTTCTTCAATGCCGCAAGGTCCAAACTCTTGAATTCTGCAGCATAGTCAAATGCTTCGCCCATGGGATCGGACAGATCTGAGTTCTGGTGAAGAATTTTCAGGTTTAGTTGATTAGGCCACCAGTGTTGGTTGGCGGTGCTCCCGGTCGCTTTTTGTGCATTGGCACCGCTCATTACAGGACATTTATTGCTCTCATTGGTCATGGCGTTCACTTCTTTCCGATTGCGATCTTTGTTTTAAAATTGATTCGTGTGCAATGCTCATGAACCTTCCGGGAGACTGTCCAAATTCATGACTGACGCATCTTAACTAGAATCATTCTAACAAACTAAACTCATTAGTTTAAGTTGATTTTTCTGATTGTTGCGATAAGTTTTCCTTATGAGCAACTTGACCCTAAAACAACTTCGATATTTTGAAGCATTAGCACAGCATGGCCATTTTGGGCATGCGGCAGACGCATGCGCTATCTCTCAGCCTGCACTTTCCTTGCAAATCAAGGAGCTTGAACAATCGCTTGGTATAATGCTTTTTGAGAGAGGCTCACGACAGGTTTGGCTGACCAACTTCGGAGAAGAGTTCGCCTTGCGCGTTCGCGATATCCTGCGGTCGATTGAAGAGTTGGATGACTTGACCCGTGCCTCGCGGGATCTATTAAAGGGGCGATTACGCATCGGTGTAATCCCGACAATCGCACCTTATCTGCTGCCGACAATAATCGGTAACCTCAACCAGATGAACGCTGAACTGGATATTCATGTGCGCGAAACGCTGACACCAAAACTGATACAAGAGCTAACAGAAGGTCGCCTTGACACCGCAATCGTTGCTCTACCGGTATCTGAATCTTCGTTTACAGAAGTTCCATTGTTTACTGAAAATTTTGTTCTGGTCCGATCAAGCGAAGACGAAGACAATCCTGTTCCCAATAACGAACAATTACGAGGAATGAAGCTGCTATTGCTGGAAGAAGGACACTGCTTTCGTGACCAGGCCCTTTCGTTCTGCAAACTTCCATCAGCACAATCGTGGAAAGGACTGGATGCAAGCTCACTATCAACTCTTGTCCAAATGGTAGGCGTTGGCCTTGGTGTCACATTGCTCCCGGAAATGGCTGTTGCAGTGGAGACAAGTTTTGCATCTGTATCCATAGCTCACTTTAAAAAGCCGGAACCATCGCGGACGATTGGCATGATCTGGCGTAAGACAAACCCACTGGCCCAACAGCTTTTGCAAATTTCAGAGGTGGTTCGTCAATCCGCAGTCACCCTGAGTGAACGGCACAATGCGAAATCATTATCGAACGGCAAACAGAGTTAGGCATCTGCTTGTTCTGCTATTCGATGCGCTTTTTCGTTATTTCCATGTTTCCAATAAACTAGATGGTGCGCGTCTCCCCAACCCAAATCTATGCCAAGAAAAGGGTTGGGTGCAAATAATTACATTTGAGATACGCATGAGCAGGAGTGCATAGAAGTAGAGCATTGAATTATCTATGCTGATTGATGATTGGCAATTTTACCGTATTGCACATAATCAGCGTTGCCCTTCAGCATGGATTGGAGAAGCTTGCGAAACACGGGCTTCATAGCGCCCATCATCACTTTTCCGGCAACCCCAAATTTTGGAACAAAATCCATGGTCATGGTCACTTTGGTACGATTTTTTCCGAGTGATTTCAGATCGAAGGTAGCCGTGCCGGACTTCATCGGCATCGAACCATCAATGATATCAATCACCAGTTTTTCGTTAGGGATATATTCGATGATCTCTTCCTTGAGGAAATTCTTGCCGTCGGCCATATCGCAATGGCGTTTGGCTCCAAGTCCGGTTTTGGTGCTACCATCAAGTAGATATGAGTTTTTCAAGTTCGGTGCAAAACGTGCAATTCCGCCAAAATCATCCCAACTTTTCCATACTTCTGAAACAGATGCGTTTACGGTTTCTTCTACAATTATTTTGGTCATGCCTATTCTCGCTTTCTCTAATTGGGAGCCAGTGCGCTCCGGATGGAACAGAAACAGGTGGTTTATTTATTTTTAAAATATCTATAAATGCTCCATTGCGGTTAGAAAACTAACCACCCCATAATCACCAAGAATTGATAGACTGCATCGTCAAAAGGAATCCAATTATGAAAGAATTTCCAGACTGGGCAGACCTTCCCTATTTCTTGGCTATAGCCAATGAAGGCAGTTTTCGCGGGGCGGCCAGTCATTTAGGCTCCACCCATGCAACGGTATCACGCCACCTTGAAAGCCTCGAAAAAACATATGGAGCAAGATTATTCAACCGATCAATCGATGGTCTCTCTCTGACACTTGCGGGAGAGGAATTATTGCCGATGGCCGTTCGTGCGGAAGAGGCAGTTATGGATGCAAGGCGGCGTTTAACCGGACTGGACCGAGAAGCTTCAGGGCGAGTGCGCGTCTCCGTTCCGCCAAGCCTTGCTTACAATATCCTGCCAGAGATTTTCGCAAACTTCGCGCTGGAATATCCGGACATTGATCTTCAAATCGTTGTGACTAATTTATTTGAGGACCTTGCACGCAATGAGACCGATGTCTCCGTTCGAGTGGCATTCGGAGTGACCGACGATGTGCTCGGGCGCAAGGTCTTGCAATATCATGCAGCTGTATTTGCATCTGCCGACTATATAAAGCGCCACGTGGCAGATGCTGGCCCCAGAGGCGAGGGACTAACTTGGCTTGGTTGGGGCACCCCTGCGGAGGACCGCGCATGGGTGAAAAACTCGCCATTTCCTGCGGCTGAAATCCGACACGTAGCCAGGGAGGGTATTATGCAAATGCATTTGGCTACCCAAGGCATGGGCATGACCAGCCTGCCCTATTATGCACGGCTTTTCTGCCCCAATTTGCAACTTGTTCCAGGCACAAACACCTACCCTGATCGTAGCATATGGTTGTTGCTACATAGCGATTTGCGCAACTCCGTAAGGGTGAGATTATTTGTTGAGTTCGTTGCCCGGGAACTCAAAAATCGGCGCAAAATGTTTGAAGGATAATTTCCGTTCTGTCATCCTTCCATACGAATTGATGACGATCACACCCTAAAAACTCAACCACTATTGCGTAATCCTGCAGAAATACCGTTGATCGTAAGTTGAATACCTCGCAAAATCTTTTCATCCTGGTCAGCATCTTTCTCGCGATATTTGCGCATCAATTCCACTTGGATGTGATTGATGGGATCAAGATATGGGAAACGATTTTGGATCGAGCGTGCGAGCAGTGGATTGGATTGCAGAAACTTCTCCTGCCCCGTAATTTCGAAAAGCATATCGACCGTCAGTTGCCATTCATCCTGAATTTTCTTGAATATGGCTGATCCCAATTCCTTGTCTGGAACCAGATCAGCGTAACGCTTTGCAATACTCAAATTGGTTTTTGCAAGCACCATGTCCATATTGGACAATTGTGCCTGAAAAAATTGCCACTTTGCAAACATCGTCCGAAGTGTTTCGAGGCCATCTGAACCATGGGCTTCGATATATGCGTTCACAGCAGTGCCAAATCCGTACCAGCCGGGCACCATAAGTCGGCATTGTGACCAACTGAAAACCCAAGGAATGGCCCGAAGGTCTTCAACTGCGTGTGTCTTTTTGCGTGATGCTGGACGCGAACCAATATTGAGGCCGGCAATCTCGTTGATAACGGTCGCATTCCAGAAATACTCAACAAAGTTCGGATCATCATAAACAAGGTCACGATATTTTTTAAATGCTGTATTGGAAATTTCATCCATAGCGTCAAGAAATGCCGTGTCAGGTTCGGGCCGGGCTTTTTGCAGGAGAGAAGCCTCCAGTGTTGCGGCAACAAGCGTTTCGAGGTTTCGGCGACTAAGTTGCGGATTAGTATATTTACTGGAGATAATTTCGCCCTGCTCAGTTAAGCGTAAATGGCCATTTACAGCGCCATTAGGCTGGGCAAGAATTGCGTCATAGCTTGGACCACCACCGCGCCCGACGGTTCCACCCCTGCCATGGAACAGGCGCAGTTTTACACCATGCTTCTTAAATAGTTCAATGAGTTTGATTTCAGCCTTGTAGAGTTCCCAGCTGGACGTAATAAAACCACCGTCCTTATTGCTATCGGAATAACCAAGCATGATTTCCTGTACGCCGCCCATTGCATCGACAAGCCTTCGATACTCCGAGATTGAAAGAAGGCGATCCATGATTTCCGGACAAGCCTGCAAATCTCCGATGGTTTCAAATAGCGGAATCAAATGCATGGATGTTTCACCCTCAGGTGAGACGAGGCCAATTTGTTTTAAGATGACGGCCAGTTCAAGCAAATCGGAAGCGCTTTGCGTATTTGAAATGATAGAATTGCGAATGGCGTTATTGCCAAATTGCTTTTTGAGTTTGGCAGCCATCTTAAAAATACCGAGCTCTTTGACTGCTTCTTCAGAATAAGTTGTGTCATTGCGTAACAAAAGACGTTTGTTTTGCATTTCTGCAACCAGCATTTCAACGCGAACATCTTCGTCCAGTGAACCATAATTCGTACCGGGCATAACCGCCTCAAACATTTCACCGACAAGGCGTTCATGTACATCTGAGTTTTGTCGCATATCGAGACTTGCCAGATAGAAACCAAAACAGTCTACCGCACGACGTAAATGCCTTAACCGACCGCGTGTTAGCAACTCTGATGTATTTGCTAACAATGAAGTATGAATGACATCCAGATCGTTGATTAGCTGGTCGCTGTTTTTGTAAGGTGATGCTTTAGCAAGAGGCGTTCTCGACGATTTTGTTTTGTCTATTTTCTCCAGAGTTGCAGCAAGGCGGTTATACATACCAACGATTGCACGACGGTAAAGTTCCGCTTTACGGTGAGACGAGTTATCACCTGATTGTTCTGCGAGAGATTTCAGTTCGTCTGAGGCGTCAACAATCCGTGTTGAAAGCGATAACTCTCCGCCAAGCTTGTGTAATTGTTTCAGATAAAATTCAATTGCCTTAACACTTTGCTTTCGCATTGTTTTTGCCATGACATCAGCGTTGACGAAGGGATTGCCATCGCGGTCTCCACCAATCCAGGATCCGATCTTAAAGAACGAATTTACAGTGGTTTCCGAACCACCGTTGAGTGCGCTCAAATCATCTTCAATCGTTGTGTAGAGCTTCGGCAATTCCTTGAAAAAACTATGATCATAATAGCTGAGGCCATTGGTAACTTCGTCAATCACGTCGAGCTTTGTCTGACGCAGCAGGTTTGTCTGCCAAAGTATCATGACAGCACGTTTCAACTTATTGTTGATTTCGGCGTCTTCATTGGCTGTCCAACCGCCACGGTCGCGCTGAGAGAGCAGGTCTGTCATGGCAATCTCACGACGCATCGTTGATTGGCGTCGGATTTCCGTCGGGTGTGCAGTCAGCACCGCGCCAATATTCGCATCATTGAAAAATTCAATAAAATTTTCTGCCGTCACCCCTTCAGAGGCGGCACGCTCAAAGGCCTTATCAATCGATCCATTTCGTGCTGGAGAACCTGCAAGTTCGTGGGCGCGCGTACGGCGAATATGATGTTGGTCTTCAGCCATGTTTGCAAGGTGGGAAAAATAGCTGAAAGCGCGCACAACTTCAACGGCCTCCGCTGGTGTTAGATCATTCAGGATACTTTCAAACTCAGCCTTCGTATCGGCGTCCGCGTCACGCAAATAGGCAATCGAACTTTTGCGTATGGTCTCCACAAGGTCGAAAACTTCGTCACCTTCCAGTTCACGAACGACATCGCCAAGAATACGACCGAGAAACCGAATATCCTCTTTCAGGGGTAAATCTTTTTCTTCCGGCGATGGGGCTGTATTTGATGTGTTGGGCATAGGGGATACTCTTTTTGTTTCGACAGAACTGCACCACGCAAATGAATGAGAACTTGCCGGGCTCTAAATTTCCTTAAATTCAATGACGTGACTAAACCGCCATAGAGGAACTAAACTTTGTTGGCAACATTATAACCACCAAAACCGGCAAACCAATTCCTGGCATAGTTCATCGAATAAAAAAGAGAAATTCAGGTTTTGTGTGCACTGAACTATTCCAGTTCACCTAATTCAATGCATACCACGAAGTTATCCTGGCTCCTAAGAAGCCTTATTTTTTGAAGTCAGAGGGCCGAACACGGACCGACACACAATAACTTTCTCCAGGATGGGAGAAATACCCGAGGGTCACCACTTTGCGCCCAACCCACGTTCGTCGTCTAATTCGCAGGACAGGTTGGCTTTCACTCAAACCAAGATTTTTCTGTTCAAACTCATCGGGTATTGAGGCCTCCACTACATGCTCCAGCTCCGAGAGCGGTGCGATGGATTGCAAATATTGATATAGAGATGTTTTGGTGAGGTCCTGCTCAAACAAATGTGGAGCAAAATCCTTCAGGACATATCTAACTTCCAGTTGTAAGGGATGATGGTCCTCATAGTGCAATAGTACCACTCGCTGCACATTTACAGGCTCTTCCTGTTGAAAAAGCTCACTTACTTCTGTGTCAGCATCCACAATTTCTGCCTGCAATACCTTGCAGGTGTGATTTCCACCGCGTTCAGCAATAATGTCCCTTATGTCGCGTGCTTCGGCCAATGACGGTGTCGGGCTCGCCTCGCTGACAAATGATCCCACGCCTTGCATGCGGAAGATTACTCCGTCGCGGGTGAGTTCTCTCAGCGCCCGATTTACTGTCATGCGCGAGACGGAAAGGGCATCCACCAGCTCACTTTCTGACGGTAGTTTTGTTCCCGGCACAAAATCGCCAGAAACAATCCCATCAGTGATGTGATGCTTCACAACTTCATAAAGTGGTGCAGGCCCGTTCATCGAAGCGCTCCGCCTTTGTAAACTCAAACGTCTAGAATTCCCGGAAGATTGAGTTGATTTTCTTTGGCGCATTCAATGGCGCTTTCATAACCCGCATCAGCATGACGCATGACACCGGTGGCTGGATCATTCCACAAAACCCGCTCCAAACGTCGTTTTGCATCATCGGTGCCATCGGCAACAATTACCATGCCTGCGTGTTGCGAAAACCCCATACCAACACCGCCGCCGTGATGGAGTGAAACCCATGTTGCACCAGATGCCGTATTCAACAATGCGTTGAGTAACGGCCAATCGGACACGGCATCAGAACCGTCTTTCATCGCTTCAGTTTCCCGGTTGGGTGACGCCACAGAACCAGAATCCAGATGATCGCGACCAATCACCACCGGCGCAGAGAGTTCTCCACTTTTAACCATCTCATTAAAGGCCAATCCCAAACGATGGCGTTGTCCAAGCCCTACCCAGCAAATGCGAGAAGGCAGGCCCTGGAACGAAATTCGCTCCCGCGCCATATCCAGCCATTCATGCAAATGTGTATCATCTGGGATCAGTTCCTTTACCTTGGCATCGGTCTTATAAATATCCTCCGGATCACCAGAAAGAGCCACCCAGCGGAAAGGCCCAATGCCCCGACAAAACAGCGGTCTGATATATGCAGGTACAAAACCTGGAAATGCAAAAGCATTTTCCAGTCCCTCTTCCTTGGCCATTTGCCTGATATTATTACCATAATCGAACGTTGGGACACCGGAATTCCAGAAATCAACCATCGCTGCCACATGAATTTTCATGGATGCACGCGCTGCTTTTTCTACCGCCTTTGGATCGCTTTCACGCTTCTCGCGCCACTCGCCCATTGTCCAACCGATCGGCAAATAACCATTGACCGGGTCATGTGCAGAGGTTTGATCCGTTACCATATGAGGTTTAACCCCACGTTTATAAAGTTCCGGAAATACATCCGCAGCGTTACCCAAAAGCCCGACAGATTTCGCCTCACCAGCCTTGGCCCAACGCTCAATCATTTCCAATGCTTCGTCGATGCTATCGGTTTTCTCGTCCAGATATTTTGTGCGCAAACGCATATCAATGCTATCTGCGTTGCATTCGACTGCAAGACAACAGGCTCCTGCCATTACGGCAGCAAGAGGTTGCGCGCCGCCCATACCACCAAGCCCGCCGGTGAGAATCCATTTGCCTTTAAGATCGCCCCCATAATGCTGGCGTCCAGCCTCCACAAACGTTTCATAGGTGCCCTGAACAATTCCCTGAGTACCGATATAAATCCAGGAACCTGCTGTCATCTGGCCGTACATCATCAGACCCTTGCGATCCAACTCCGAAAAATGGTCCCAATTCGCCCAATGAGGCACCAAATTGGAATTGGCTATCAGAACGCGAGGGGCATCTTTATGGGTGCGAAAAACTCCGACTGGTTTGCCTGATTGAACCAGCAAAGTTTCGTCTTCTTCAAGTGATTTGAGGCTTGAAACAATCCGATCAAAATCCTGCCATGTTCGTGCCGCCCGACCAATGCCGCCATAGACCACCAATTCTTGTGGATTTTCCGCCACTTCTGCATCCAGATTGTTCATTAACATGCGCATTGGCGCTTCGGTAAGCCAGCTTTTTGCAGAAAGTTCTGATCCATGGGGCGATTTTACGGAGCGGCTGTTTTTAAGTCTGTCGATCATGGTTATCTTCCGAAGTTGGGTTTGTTAAGCGCCAAAGTTTCAAGACGCTCAAGGATATCTGCAAGCACAATTCGTAATTGTTCTGCTTTTAATTCATCATACGAAAACGGTGTCGTCTCTGACGCCAAATGTGTGCTCTGCGCAAGTTCCATCTGGATAGCATGAATGCCTTGATCTGACCGTCCATAATGGCGTGTAGTCCAGCCCCCTTTGAAACGACCATTGATGATATTTCGATATTGGGGCGCCTCAGCACACGCGTCACTTACGGCATTGGTGAGGGATGGATCGCAAGTAGTGCCTTCATTGTCACCAATATTGAAATCAGGCAACACGCCATCAAACAAGAATGGGCATTGAGAGCGGATTGAATGGCAATCATAAAGGATTGCAACGCCGTGAATATCTCGCACTCGCTCAAGCTCGGCTTTCAGCGCTTCGTGATAGGACTTGTGAAATTTTTCGAGCCGTAACGCAATATCACCTTCAGTTGGCTCAGCACCATCTATCCAGATCGGCTTGTTGTCAAAATCGGTTGACGGAACCAAACCAGTGGTATTTTGCCCGGGATAGAGGCTGACACCGGCGGGGTCACGATTGGCATCGATGACATAACGATGAAAGGTGGCGCGAACCGTTGAAGCATTGGCGAGCAAACCGTCATAAAGCCGGTGCACATGCCAATCCGTATCGGCCAGAAGCAAGCCATTAGGATTAAGCTTGCTCTTGATGTCTTCCGGCACAAAGGTACCCGTATGGGGCAGGCCTAAAACGATGGGGCCATCGGCCTGATGAACTTCAACAACGTTCATGCGACACCTTTGATTTTAGGTAAGGCATCCGAAGCCAGGCCAGCCAGAAGGCTATCGGAGCGCACGAGATTGGCGGCGTTTTCAATATCCTCTGTCAGTTCCCGGTCATCTTGTAATTGCGGAATGAATTTGCGGGTTTCAACAATAACATTTTGCAAAAAATCGCTGGTTTTCAGGGGTGCGCGAAAGCCCACTCCCTGAACAGCTACCATCAACTCAATACCAAGAATTCTCCCAAGATTATCATTCATGGCCAATAGTCGTCTCGCGCCGTGACAGGCCATGGAGACATGGTCTTCCTGATTGGCGGAAGTGGGAGTTGAATCAACAGAACAGGGAGCCGCCTTTTGCTTATTCTCGCTCATCAATGCCGCCGCTGTGACTTCGGCAATCATGAAACCTGAATTTAACCCCGGCTTTGGGGTTAAAAATGCTGGTAAGCCATAACTCAATACCGGATCAACCAACAACGCGATGCGTCGTTGAGATATCGAACCGATTTCTGCAATCGCCAGCGCCATGATGTCGGCGGCAAATGCTACGGGTTCTGCGTGAAAATTCCCGCCTGAAATAATTTTGCCGCTACTTGCGATGATCAAAGGATTATCGGTGACTGCATTTGCTTCAATTTCCAACATGCGCGCCTGATCGCGCAACAGGTCGATTACCGCCCCGACCACTTGTGGCTGACACCTTATGCAATAGGGATCTTGAACCCGCTCATCATCGTCCCGGTGGGATTCGCGAATTTGCGATCCGCTGAGCATTTTGCGCATGGCGATGGCTGCATCTATCTGCCCCTTATGTCCTCGCAAAGCATGTAATTCTGGAGTTAAAGGTGCCGTGGACCCCATCATTGCGTCGGTGGAAAGACTGGCTGTCACCAGTGTAGTCATGGCCATTTGCCATGCATCAAACAACCCGGCAAGGGCTAAAGCGGTGGAGACCTGCGTTCCGTTGATCAGGCCAAGACCTTCCTTTGGTCCAAGAACCGCAGGCGTTAATTCTGCGGCCGCCAATGCTTGAGCACCGGTCATGACGGTTCCATTAAACTTCGCCCTGCCCTCGCCGATCATTACCGAACTCATATGGGCAAGAGGAGCTAAATCGCCGGATGCACCAACTGATCCTTGCGCCGGAATGACGGGCATGACACCTTTATTGATCATTGCCTGTAGCAATTCAATCACCTGCCAGCGCACGCCAGATGCGCCGCGGGCCAGTGACATTACTTTTAATACCATGGTCAGCCGCACAATAGAATTTGGCAGAGCATCACCAACGCCGCTGCAATGGGACAGGATTAAATTACGCTGCAATGTCGCAGTATCCTCCGGCGGAATTGCAACGGAAGCGAGCTTGCCAAATCCGGTATTCACGCCATAAACGGCATCCTTGCCGTTGGCGGCGCGGCGGACTATTTCAACGGCAGTATCAACAGCCGGTTTAACATTTTGATCGAGCTGTATTGAAGCGTCTGATCGAAAAATTTGTTCCAGTACTGCGAGGTCAACCTGCCCGGGAATGAGTTTGATTATATCAGACAATTTCACCTCCATGAATTCGTGCATGAAGTGGTCGATGACCAATCACATAGGATAATTCAGCGGGTGTTTTCACATCCCAAATTGCAATATCAGCGGGTTGACCGGATTGGATAGTTCCGCGCCCGTCGCTCATTCCCAGCGCTCGCGCCGCATTGCGGGTTACACCGGTCAATGCCTGCTCAGGCGTGAGACGGAATAATGTGCATGCCATATTCATGGCAAGAAGCACAGAACCAAGTGGTGAGGAGCCGGGGTTAAAATCTGTTGCAATGGCAATTGGCACACCTGCTTTGATAAGGCTTTCGACCGGCGGCAATTGGGTCTCGCCGAGGGTGTAAAATGCCCCCGGTAGCAGCACGGCAACGCTGCCACTTTCAGCCATGGCGTCGATACCAGCCTGATCGAGATACTCCAAATGATCGGCGGATAACGCACCATATTCGGCAGCAAGTGCGGCACCACCCAGATTGCTCAATTGCTCAGCATGAAGCTTTATGGGCAAGTCCAATTCGCGTGCAACCTTGAATACACGTTCAATTTGATCTCGTGAAAAGCCAATCCCCTCACAAAACCCATCGACCGCATCGACCAATCCTTCATTGGCTGCGGCAGGCAACATTTCGTTGCAGACCAGATCGATATATTCATCTGACCTGCCCTTAAATTCGGTCGGAAGGGCGTGGGCGCCAAGGAATGTGGTTTTAACATGAACCGAGCGTTCTTTGCCGAGCCGACGTGCCACGCGCAACATGGTGAGTTCGCTCTCGATATTGAGACCGTAACCGGATTTAACTTCGACGGTACCAACCCCATCAGCAAGCAACATATCCAGACGTTTTAATGCGCTTGCAAGCAACTCTTCTTCGCTTGCCGCCCGAGTAGCCTTAACTGTTGAAACAATACCACCACCAGCGCGCGCCACTTCCTCGTAGGTCGCCCCTTCAAGGCGCATTTCGAATTCGCCGGAGCGGTCACCGCCATAAACAATATGGGTGTGACAATCAATCAGAGCGGGAGTAATTAGCCGGTCACCATATTCCTTTTGGGGGGCATCACGATAGTCATTCGGGAGGTCCACCAGCGGCCCGACCCAAAGAATTTTACCGTTTTTGATCACCACGCAACCATTGGCAATTAAACCGTGAGGTTGATCATTTTGCTGCATCGAAGCGATGTTGCTACAAAGGCATAAGAGGCCAGTCATTCAGGCTTTCCATAGATTGTTATTGTTGCTAGGATGACATGTATATACAGGTAGCGTCAAGAAGGATATTTGAATGAAGTTTGTTGGAACCCTGTTTGCCGAACATGCACTGTTGGCCACTGGCTGGGCAAAGAATGTCCGCGTAATAATTTGTGACAATGGTACGATTGTGAAAATCGAGACGGATGTTGCTTCGCAGATAAATGATGTTGTTCTTACCGGTCGCGCCCTGCTGCCTGCTCCTTCAAACCTGCACAGCCATGCATTTCAGCGAGCTATGGCAGGTTTGACTGAATACCGTTCCGCTGCCAGAGATAACTTTTGGACATGGCGCGAATTGATGTTCCGATTTGCAGATATCCTGTCGCCTGAGGACATAGAGGCAATCACAACTTTTGTTCAGATGGAGATGCTGGAAGCTGGTTATGCCGCGAGTGGTGAATTCCACTATTTGCATCATCAGGCCGAGGGTATTCCGTATGACGATCCGGCAGAAATGGGCAATCGGATAATTGCCGCCGCAGAAACATCGGGAATTGGGTTAACACTATTGCCCGTACTTTATCGCCGTGGCGGGCTCGACGACAGCCCCCTATCGACTGGACAATCCAGATTTGGTTGCACCCGCGATCTATATGAAAAACTGATAGGTTCTGCCCGAAATTCTATCACTAAACTGAATGCAGACAGCAAGGTCGGGGTTGCTCCGCATTCGTTGCGGGCTGTTTCAAAGGAAGATTTGAAATGGGTTCATACTCTGTTGCCCAATGAACCTGTCCACATCCATGTGGCTGAACAGACTGTTGAAGTTGATGATGTGATTGAGGCTTATGGCGCCCGCCCGGTTCAATGGTTGCTGGATAATAATCCGGTCGATCAACGCTGGTGTTTGATCCATGCAACTCACATGAACGAAAATGAAATCAGTAAACTTGCAAATACAGGTGCAGTGGTTGGCCTTTGTCCTATCACCGAAAGTAATCTGGGTGACGGCATATTTAAAGCGACCCGGTATCTTGAATCTGCAGGTCTTATTGGACTGGGTTCAGATTCAAATATACGAATTTCGCTCTCAGAAGAACTGCGGACACTGGAATATTCGCAACGCCTTCGCGACAGGACACGCGCTGTTCTGGTCAATGGTGACGTTTCCGTTGGTCGAAACTTATTCGAAGAGGTTTCCAAAGGTAGTGCTCAGGCGATGGGTCGCAATTGCGGTCAAATCGCTGTTGGGAAATTGGCAGACTTGTTAACCATCGACATGACATCAATTCATACAACTGGTTTGGATGGTGATAAATTGCTGGATGGCTGGGTTTTTGCAGGCGATGACAATCTGGTGCAAGATGTGTTCTCGGCTGGGCGTCATCTTGTGAAAAATGGGTTGCATGAGAACCACAGTTCCATCACCAGTAATTTCCACTCCAGGATAGATAAGTTAAGACAAGAACTTTAACTGTCATTGACCAATAGAATTTTGAGCAAAGGGTTATGGTCGGGAATATTCGGAGTGACGCTCTAGCAAGTCATTGTCTGGGTAACCGACGCTCCGCACTTTATTTTGCTTTCTTCATTACGTGTGTTTTCTGCTGTCTATAACAGTCACACACTCATTGGCGAACATGCAATTATAACGGCAATTGAGGTCATTGGGGGATTGGCAATTGGTGTGGTACTCGGCGTTCTTACGGGTATTGGTCTTGCAGTATCACCTACAGAGCGCGACGCCTCTTTTTACCCCTGCTGGTTTTATCCAAGCCGTACCAGTTTTCGCGCTGGCACCCATTTTAACCCTCTGGTTGGGATATGGCATTGGCGGAAATATCGCGATGATCGTGCTCATCATCTACTTTCCAATCACCTCATCATTTTATGATGGCCTGAAGCGGGTGGACAGCAACCTCCTTGATCTAGCCCAAACCATGGGCGCGACCAAAACCCAGATCATGCGACGAATCCGCATTCCCTCAGCCCTGCCATCGCTTGGTTCCGGCCTTCGGCTTGCGGCGGTTTATGCCCCTATCGGCGCAGTGATTGGCGAATGGGTCGGGGTTTTGGCGGAGCTTGCCCCGCCAAAACCTATAATTTTGCACTACTTAGCGCGGTGGCAAAGGCATCCATGATGGAACAGAAACAGCAGCATGAGCAAACTGCGGCAGCTTAGCTGATAGGTCTTCCATGTTCTTGATATCCTGATCGTTGAGAGACTTCTGTGTAATCAACGTTGGCGGAATAATCACATTATGCCCTGGATTTTCACCCGCAAGCAGCATGGCCAGCGTACGCACAGAGACTTCGCCCACAACAGCGGGATTTGTCGCAGCAGTTGCAACCCAGGCGCTGCCTGATTCACGCATGGCAGAAATATCGGCGGTGGAAACATCAGCCGAGTAAATCTTGATCTGATCGGTGAGACCAGCTTCATCAACAGCAATCTTCACACCCTTGGCAAATTCGTCGTAAGGCGCAAACATCACAGTGATATCTGGATTGGCCTGCAATACCGAGCGGGCCTGATTGGCAACTGAGTTGGCAATAGGATTATCAAGTGTACCAAATACGGCTTTTTCGTTGATGCCCGAATACTTTTTCTTGAACTTCATCCAGGTTTCATCACGACGGTCAAGCGGTGCAATACCCGGCACATAAACATATCCGGCTTTGAAGCTATCGCCATTGTCCTTGATTGCCTGCTCAAGTGCCAGACGCGCCAAGTCACGGTCAGATTGCTCTACCTGTGGTACAGCAGGGTTCTTGACGTTAACATCAAAGGCCACAACCTTGATCCCGGCATCAAGTGCGCGTTGAACGGAGGCCTGCATGGATTCTGTCAGGCCATGCTGGACAATGATACCCTGAACCCCAAGAGCAATGGCCTGATCGACCATATCAGCTTGAAGGGCTGCATCCTGACGGCTGTCAAACACTCGCAAATCAACCCCGAGCGCCTTGGCTTGTGCTTCCACGCCAGAGAGGTAGGCCTGAAAAAAATCGCCCGTAGACAGGTAGCGTACCAGTGCGATTTTTACTTCACCCGGTTTATCAAATGGTGCCGGCATATCGGCTGCAATAGACGGGGCTGCAAAACCTGCGGTCAGCACCGCAAGGCCGCTGGCCATCGACATAAACACTCTTCTTGTAAGTTTCATTATACTTTCTCCCTTTCAATGGAACTGGTTGGTATTGGAATTT
>JASFYT010000119.1:0-25107 GCA_045047085.1 Rhizobiaceae bacterium
AGTGTGCCAGCACTTCATAACCGCCGCCCAATGCCAGACCAGACGGCGAACCTATCGCAGGTGCATCACAATATAACAACGCAGAAACCGCCTCCTGGAAATCACTCAAAAAACCATCAATACTCGACCAATCTTGAGCCTTGATCAATGTGAGAAAATGTTCGAGGTTCACTCCGGCAGAAAAATGCTGCGCATCATTATGGATGATAATACCCGGCCCCGGATCGCTAGCTGCCATGGCAATCACCGCCATACAATCAGCATCCAACGCATTGGCCTTGGTGTGAAATTCAACCAGCCGCTCCCCACTATCCAGATGAAACAGGCTGGCACCCTTATTTTCAAACACCGGATCAAGTGTGCGGCGCATCATCGAAAAGCGCACAACACCATCAGGGAGCTTCACAGAATGATAGGAGCCATCATGATGCAGCACACTCAAATGACCATCTTCAACGGTATAAAAAGACTGACCTTTGGCCTCTCGAAGGAATTTAGGAATATTCCAACCCTCACGCTCCATTCGGTCAACCAGTATATCCGTTCCCAGGATATCCATCATTTCAAACGGTCCATGCACCCAGTTATAACCAAGCTTCATGGCGTCATCGATGTCCTGAGGAGATTTAGTCACATCAGGCACAAGGCTGGCAGAATAGGTAAAAATGTGAGCCAGCACATTCCATGCAAATTCGTTGAGCTTGTCATCGCCTTTTATCAGCGCAGAAAGCCCCTCCACTTCACCTTCCTTTGCAAGCTTGGGTAGATCATTCGCGCGTGCCTGCCATTCCGAAGTTTCCAAATTCAAACTGAACCGTTCGCCACCTTCCTCTTTGTAAAATCCACCCTTGCCCTTATTACCTGTAAAACCATTGGCAATTTGTCCGTTGATGATGTCGCTTTCCGCACCAATTTTATGAAAAGCATCGCCCTCCGGTAAAATCGAACGCAGCGAACGCACTACGTCAGCCATAAGATCAAGGCCAATCAGATCATAGAGCGCAAACGCTCCGGTTTTTGGTATCCCCATGGGACGCCCGAACAAGGCATCAGCTTCTTCAACCCTGAGGCCCAAACGCGTAGCCTCATAAATCGCGGCCTGCATAGCAAATACACCGACCCGGTTGCCCAGAAATCCGGGAGTATCGCGACATTCCACAACGCCCTTACCAAGAATGCGCTCACAAAACTCAGACAGTGTGGCCATAACTTCAGAACTGGTGTCTTCGCCCTTCACCAGTTCCAGCAACCGCATGTAGCGAACGGGATTGAAAAAGTGGGTGATGCAGAACTGGCGACGCAACTGTTCCGACATATCTTCCATCAATAGAGAAATAGGAATGGTTGACGTATTCGAAGAAACCAAAGCCCCTTCCTTCAAATGAGGCAGCAAGTTGCGATATAGCGTGCGCTTGATATCAAGTCGCTCGACAATCGCCTCAACCACCCAGTCACATCCTACAACTTTCGCGAGATCATCTTCAATATTGCCAATCTCAATGCGTCCAATATTCTCCGGCAACATCAGCAGCGGTGGATCAGATTTCTCGATACGCGCAACTGCCGCTTGAACCACCGAATTTCGTTCACTATCGCCGACAATATCCAAAAGCAACACTTCCAGCCCTGCATTAGCCACCTGAGCGGCAATGCCTGCCCCCATCGTGCCGGCACCAATAACACACACTTTTTTAATTGAAGAAACTGAATTCATATTATCTCACTTGAAATTCGAAAGGTAAAAATTCTTGATCAACTGGTTGACCTCTTGTGGCTTTTCCAAAGGCAGGGTATGCCCCACTCCATCAAGAACATGTAACTCGTTATTGGTTAGGTTTTCTGCCAATACGCGCCCTGACCGCACAGGCGTCATCTTGTCTAGTTTGGCAAAGATGCAAAGGCTTGGGCAAGTTAGCTTTTGCGCAGACGCAACGCCATTTTCATAACTTGCGCACGAACGCAAATCCGTCGCCAAAGCCTCTGGAGCATTAAGCCCCATCACCCGCAATCCTGCATCAATCAGCGACACTCCCGGCACAGAATTATCATGGGTATGAGCAGAAGTGCCAGAACCCCACGAAACCATGAGGTTAAAGGCCTTCTCTGGATTTTCTTCCGCCATTTCAATAAGCGCAGGGTTTGCCGGAATTGCCGCAGCCGTTGCAACAAAGGTGATGCTGACAATTTTCGACGGTGCAAGAATGGCCGCTTCAAGCGCAATAATTCCCCCTTGGGAATGCCCCACCAGATGCGCTTGGTCGATATTCAGTGCATCCATCACCCCGATCAACCATTCCGCCTGTGCTTCAATACCGAAAATTGGTTCCCCATCAGAAAGGTTATGTCCCGGCATATCCGGGGCTAGGACATTGTATCCATTATAGGCAAACGAACGCACTTGCTGCGTCCATGTAAGATGGCAGTTTCCTGCCCCATGTAAAAACAGCACCCATGGCTGACCTTCGGTATGCTCGCGCCCACCAGTTGAAGCAAAAACTTTCGAACCATTGACTTCAAATTGCATCACTTATCTCCCGCGAGCGAAGCCGCTTTTAGGCCTCCAGCACGGGAAGCAGCTTTCAGACCCCGGTCAAAATCAGCAATAATATCATTGATATTTTCAAGCCCCACCGATAACCGGATCAAATCATCCGATAGACCTCCAGCTTTCATATCCTCAGCAGAAATGTGTGAATGAGTAGTGGAAGCTGGATGAATAACCAAAGTTTTTGCGTCTCCCACATTGGCCAGATGGGATGCTAAATTGAGATTTTCCATGAAGGCAGTGCCACCTTTGCGGCCGCCCTTCACACCAAACACAATGACAGACCCCGCCCCTTTGGGCATGAGTTTACCGGCCAGTTCATGGTCCGGATGGTCTTCAAGCAACGGGTGGCGGACCCATTCAACCGCTTCGTGATTAGTGAGATATTTAAGCAGCGCCTTGGTATTCTCCATATGCTTTTCCATGCGCAGTGGCAGGGTTTCAATTCCCTGCAACAAATGAAACGCATTGGTTGGGCTGAGGGCAGCTCCAAAATTATACATGCCCTCGGCCCGCATTCGCATAGCAAGAGCTACCGGACCAAATTCTTCCCAAAACACAATGCCATCCAGTGCATAATGGGGGCTGGTCAAGGTCGGAAATTTGTCATTACGCCCCCAATTAAAATTGCCTCCATCAATCACCGCACCGCCAATGGCAATCCCGTGGCCACCCAGCCATTTAGTGACAGATTGAATGATAATGTTCGCGCCATAGTCCAGCGGTTTGCAAAGATAGGGAGTGTTGAAAGTGGCATCAATCATCAGTGGAATACCAGCTTCATCGGCAATTTTTGCCACCGCCTCAAGATCCAGCACATCCAGACCCGGATTGCCGATCAACTCGGCAAAAATAAATTTGGTATTCTCTTTAATCGCCGCCCTAATTGCATCCAGATCACGAGACGCCACAAAGCTGGTTTCTACCCCAAATCTCGGCAAGGTATTCTTCAACAAATTGATATTCGCGCCATAAAGCTGAGACGTTGAAACAATGTGATCACCGGCACTGACCAACATGGTTGCCGCCATGTGTAGTGCAGCCATCCCCGAAGCCGTCGCAACGCAGGCAGCTCCCCCCTCCAGTGCTGCAAGTCGCTGTTCCAGGACAGCTACAGTTGGGTTGGAAATACGCGAGTATAAATGCCCGCCCTGCTCCATATTAAACAGCGCTGCCGCATGGTTAGCATCTTTAAACACATAAGAAGTCGTTTGATGGATCGGCACAGCCCGTGAACCGTGATCACTATCGGGCACTTGCCCCGCATGCAAAGCCAACGTTTCAATATCGTAAAATTCTGCCATATTTTTCAAATGCCTCCGGTATCACATAGGAAAAATTCTAACCGTAAAAATTTCCAATTGCGAGTAGATACAGCACCCGTGACAAACAAATATTTGCAATACTATTCAGCAAATATAGATAAGCTTGGAAACAAAAATGGTTGCGTTTTTAAAATACGCACTTATAAGTTGAAATATGGCTGGTGCTTTTGTTCAACCCAACATTGATCAAAGCAAAAGACAGAGTCGGTTTGCCCCTAGCTAATTTGGCAGGCTAGTAGATTGCCGACTCTGTCTTTTGGGGACTAAATTCAGAACCTAGTGTCCTGACCCTAGAGTAATTTAGGGTCGACGGTTTTACTAATCACCGTACGCACGCTCAGTCCTTGTATAATCACTGAAAATAGAACTACAGCGTAGGTCGCCATTAATATCATTGGCTTGAATTCGTTATTTGGTAAAGACAGAGCCAACGCTACGGATATCCCACCACGCAGTCCTCCCCAAGTGAGAACCGGAATAGCCCCTTTGGTGAATTTCAACCAGACCGAAAGCGTAAATATCGGTATGGATACCGATATCAGCCTTCCACAAAGCACCAACGGGACCGACCAGACCACCAACCAACCAAAGGAAGGATCGAACGATACGATTAAAACTTCCAATCCGATCAATAGGAACAAAACCGAATTCAAAATTTCATCGATTAATTCCCAAAACTTGAACAGGTGCAGCCGCGTGATTTCACTCATCCCAAGTCGCGCGCCTCGATTACCCACAAGCAGACCGGTTATCACTACCGCAATCGGACCGGAGATATGCAGGCGAATAGCCAGGGCATAAGTAGCTGATACCACCCCGAGGGTAATCAAGATTTCCAGGGTATATTCATCAATCGCTGCCATCGCCCGATAGGCAATCCACCCTGTAACCAAGCCGAGCAAAGCACCACCACCAGCTTCTACAAAGAACAGCTGCGCCACATGCAACGCGTCAATTTCACCGCCACCATGGGTTGATCCACCCACAGCCACCGCAACAATGATCGTGAAAACCACCACACCGACACCATCATTGAACAGTGATTCACCAGCGATTTTTGCTTCCAACGAATGGGGGACATTGATCGATTTTAGCAGGCTCAATACGGCAACCGGATCGGTCGGCGAAATCAACGCCCCAAACACCAGAGCCCAAATATATGGTAATTCCAAACCAAATATCTGCGCCAGATACCAAAATCCGGTTCCAACAACAAAGGTAGAAATCACAACACCGAAAGTCGCCATAATGCCAATCGGCCATTTTTGATCTTTTAGAAATTCATAATCCACATGCAGTGCACCGGCAAACAGCAGGAAGGCAAGCATCCCTTCCATGACGGTAGAATAAAAATCAATCTGGCCTATGGCCTGCTGCACCACCTCAATAATGCCCAGTGCCGGGAAATAATAACTGGCCACTAGCAGCACAACTGAAGAAGTAACGGCCATTACCAACAAACCGATCGTGTGAGGCAGATGAATGAACATGTGATTGATCCAGCCAAATGCCGCAGAAATCGCCAACAACAGCGATGCAATTTCAAAAAGTGACAGCAATTTTTTTCTCCGGATTCTGGAATTTCCGAATCATATCATTTCCAGCGTCACCGCAACAGGACAATGGTCCGATGCTTTTGGCATGTTCCAGCCGGTACGGGCATAGCGCTCCACCTCTTGGCCGGGAGGAAAGATCGTACGAAAAGGCTGGCCATTACGAATGATATCGGGAATGGCACGCTTGTTGACCTCTGCCAGAAAGGGCGATGCCAAAATGTAATCCAACTGCACCAAATGGCGAACATCTGCCGCCTCAGAAGGCTCTCTTGAATAATATAGTGTCCATTGATTATCAACAGGTCGTCCAGCAACAAGGTTTTGGGAGAAACCTTGTTCAATCAAAGGGTCAAACCCGCATGTTTTCTCTTCTGACAATGAAAAATCACGAACACCACTTATCTCCGTGCCAATTGCAAGACGGCTTTGGTAATCGTTGAGGTCTCCGCAGACCAACCAATTTTGTTGTGCCACTTCACGTTGAAATTTTTGTTCAATAATCTGCCGGATGGCAAGGCTCTCTGCCAATCTCACCGGCATCGTATAGAGACGCCCATTTAGATCGTTGCTATAAGCTCCCATAGACTTCAAATGGACCACAAACAGAGTCAAATTTTGCCCACCAATAAGCAGATTCACCTCCAGACAATCACGCCTGAAAACGCGCTCATTGGGCAATAAGTCTAACTCTTCCAAAGCAATAGCAAGTGGAGAATTTCGAGCCAGCCCAAGTTGATAATAAGTAAATTCCGCATGACTTTTAACACCGGATATTTCTATTGCCTTACCGTCGGCAGTCCGTTTGCGCGCAATCAACGCCACATCAATTCCGCGCCCATCATTGCCTTCAATTAAATGAATTTGGCTATATCGCCCACCGGGAATGTCGGAAAGAAAGTTCCACTCAAACGCCTTTAGCGTTTCAAGACTATCAACTTCCTGCAAACAAACAATATCGGCGCCAGTATCTGTAATCGCCCTCGCGGTCAGTTGCATAGTATCCAGCGTATAGGATTTCAGTTGCGATGCCTCAAGCCTGCGCAAATGAGCACGTACACTGCCTGCGCGCGAGTGGATCACCTTCGGAGCTGAGAAAACAAACCGCTGGGTCAGGTTTTCAACGTTAAAAGTGGCAATTCGTACAGGCATGGAATATCTTTTAGTTCCCAATGAAAATAAAAAACAAGGTGAATACAATCATTGTGTTTCGTCCGGCAATAACCATAATCTTGCCTATTTTCTCATAGTAAAGTAAATACATATAAAGGGGGCAAACAAAAATCAAAGTGATACATTCATTTTGGCTGGAGGAAACGAACCCATGAAAACACTATTATCTTCGGTAGTTTTGGCGATTATGGTCGCCTTCACCGCGTTGATCGGCACCAGCACAGCCAACGCAAACGTTGCTATGCGAATCACAGCTCCTATTGAAATAACCAAAAACAGCGATGTCGTGAAAGTTCACCGTCGCTACTACCGCCATAATCACCGGCGTCATTACCGTCGCCCACGCATCTACATCACGCCGCCACGGGTGCGTTATCGCCGTGGAGGTCATTCCCACTGGCACCGTCACGGCTATAAACGCCATCGCCACAAGCATTGGGGTGGTCACCACCACTAGGATGCTTGACCAAGGTGAACAGATTGAAGGCCGCGATATCATCGCGGCCTTCTTATTAAGTGCTACTAGTTGCGTTCTTTATCAACCAGTGCATTGCCTTTGATCCAGGGCATCATGCCGCGAAGTTTTTCGCCAACTTCTTCGATCTGGTGACTATCGTTATTACGGCGAATTGCTTTAAAGCGAGATGCACCGGCGCGATATTCCTGCATCCAGTCGGAAGTGAATTTGCCATTCTGAATATCTGTCAGAACGCGTTTCATCTCTTTTTTAGTTTCTGCAGTGATGATGCGTGGACCAGAAACATATTCACCCCATTCAGCGGTGTTGGAGATTGAATAGTTCATGTTGGCGATACCGCCTTCATAAATCAGATCAACAATCAGTTTTACTTCGTGCAGGCATTCGAAATATGCCATTTCAGGAGCGTAACCACCTTCGACAAGGGTTTCAAAACCTGCCCGGATCAATTCAACAAGACCACCGCAAAGCACAACCTGTTCACCAAATAAATCGGTTTCGCACTCTTCACGGAACGTAGTTTCGATGATGCCCGAACGGCCGCCACCAACGCCACAAGCGTATGAAAGACCAAGTTCCAACGCATTGCCGGAAGCATCCTGATCAACAGCGATCAGGCAAGGAACCCCGCCGCCTTTTTGATATTCACCGCGAACCGTATGGCCCGGACCTTTTGGCGCGATCATGATCACATCCAAAGTAGATCTCGCTTCAATGAGGGCAAAGTGGATATTCAACCCATGAGCAAAAGCAATGGCTGCACCATCACGGATATTGCCGGCAATATGGTCCTTATAGATATCGGCCTGCAACTCATCAGGTGCCGCCATCATCATCAGATCAGCAGTTTTTGCTGCCTCAGCAACAGATTTAACGACAAATCCATCAGCTTCAGCTTTCGCAGCTGTGGCTGAGCCTTCGCGCAATGCAACGATGACATTTTCAGCGCCGGAATCTTTCAGGTTCAGCGCATGCGCACGTCCCTGAGAACCGTAACCGATGATGACAACATTCTTGCCTTTGATAAGATTGAGATCGGCATCGCGATCATAGTAAACCCGCATTGGAGTATCCTTTCACTTGGTTGATTTAAGTTTGTCTTTTTTCCCGTAGAGGGCAAAAAATTGTTTGGTCGCATTTTCAGCTTCCGTTTTTATTTGGGCATCATTGAGCGACACGTCTTCGCCCAGCAAAACCCGAATTTGAATGTCCCGTACCACAAGCCCGAAAAAACAACTAAATGCTTCCGCGCCATGTAGAAATTCCAAATGCCCGGCATCGCGCCCCATTACCAACACGGGTAGTAGCCGACGGCGCATGGCAAACGGGCCATTCTGTAGTACAATAGAACCCAGATCCGACGAGGCACTTCCCGAATGCGAGATTGCCATCCGGTTGAGTGCGATCGAAACATCACTGGTAAGAACCATCAGCCAGTCCCGTGCAAAGCGCACCAGCGCATCCCGCAAAGTCGCTTCATCCAGGCTGCTACCATCTATCGGCGCGATGCGAACTTTCGAAGCCTGCCACTGAACGGTCGCAGTCAACAGACCTTGCCGGTCGCCAAACCATTTATAGAGAGTTTCCTTGGAACAACTGGCGCTCTTTGCCACCCGCTCCATAGTCAATGCACCGCTTTCACGAACCATCAAATCCAGAACAGCCGAAAGCACTTCCTGCTGACGTTTGGAAAAGTTCACCTCATTAGTTCGAGGTTGGATGGTGGAAAGCACCTCTGGCATTTACTTGCAATTCCTGAAAGTACCGTACGGTACGGTTCGGCTGCACGCTATAGTAGAGAAAAAATTACAGCAAGGAAAAACCGTGAAATGTACGAAATAAAATGCACGCAATACTACCGCACACGTCTCCCACCTGCCTTGCTTTCAACCTTCGACGGGAATGACAAGCTTGGATTTGACGTGCCTTAAAGCAACACTGACAAAACAACCTCGCCACCAACCCAGCAAAATGAATTGGTGGCGATAGATTCATGCAGACTGGTTATACGTCTTGAAAGTCCACCAGAAAATCAACAGGTTCTATTGACTAACTTGCTTCCTTTTGTTTCTCACCAACATCTTGTACCAACGTAGGTTTTGTTAAGGAGCTATTGGTATTGAAAGCATTCAACATGCCATCAATATTTGCCACTCTGCTCGCCAAAGTTTGACTTGCGGCAGAAGACTGTTCAGCTACAGCAGCATTTTGTTGTGTACCGGAATCAATGGCATTAACAGCATCATTGATTTCCTGAAGCCCGGCTGCCTGTTCACGTGCCGCTTCAGTCATCGCCGTGACATGCTCACTGACATTTTTCACTTCTGAAACAATGCGAGCGAGCGCTTCTCCTGTCTGATTAACCAAAGCAGCCCCTGCTTTAACATCCGTTCCAGATGTGGTGATCAAAGTCTTGATCTCCTTAGCCGCATCTGCAGAGCGCTGAGCCAGTTCACGAACCTCGGTCGCAACAACAGCAAACCCCCGCCCGGCATCTCCGGCCCGTGCGGCCTCAACACCGGCATTGAGCGCCAGTAGATTGGTTTGGAAGGATATTTCGTCAATCACACCAATGATATTGGCAATTTCCTTCGCTGAGTTTTCAATCTTAAGCATGGCTGCCACGGCATCTTTAACAACCTCACCAGATTCCTCCGCATTGTTTTTCGTCGCAACAACAAGACCACTAACTTCATTTGCACGCTCGGTTGACGTGCGCATTGCTGATGAAGTTTCATCAACTGAAGAGGCAATTTCCTGAACCGTCGAGGCCTGACGCTCCGTTCGTCTGGCAAGATTATCCGCCGCGGCATTGATTTCTTTGGAACCAGAATTGATTTGGGATAACTCATCGCCAATCTGCTGGATGGTTGAAGACAGTTGCTCAATTGCGGTGTTAAAATCATCCTTCATCGACTGATAGTCGCTCGGGAATGCATCGGTAATTCGATACGACAAATCCTTATCAGAAATGGCTGCCATTGCCTTTCCGAAACTTGTATTCACCATTTGACGCTCCGATGCGGACGTTTGATCAAGGGCCAACTGATCCTCCTGTTCAGATTTTCGGAGTTTTTCTTGTTCGGCCTGCTCATCCTCAAGTTCCTTGCCGTGAAGAATGTTTTCTTTAAACACAGACAATGCTTTAGCCATATGACCAACTTCATCCATGCGATCAAGATAGGGAACGTCATTTGTCAAATCACCATCGGCAACTTTGCCCATTATTCCTGTGATCTGCTTGATGGGTCTTGAAATTGCACGCGCACCGGCAATCACAATGGCAAATATAGCAAGACCAGCAATAAAGATTCCAATGAGAATGCTGTTCTTGAGGTCCATTGCAGCAGCCAATGGCGCCGTTATATCTGCATCAATCTCCAATACACCACGCACATCATCCAATTTCCAGTCGTTTTTTGGTGTTTGTGGGTGAGCGTTATGGCAATTGACACAGCCCTCGGCAGACATCTTGTCTGCAATAGCTACCCGCATGACAGTTTTGCCGCCATGGACTTCCCTGCGTTTGAATACTTCATCTGGGTTTTTGCTCAAAAACTCCCAGGCGCTTTTTTTGAAATCATCCAATTTGCGGTTTTTTCTGTTGGGAAACGGAAAGGCGCTGTATAGCGCCATGGTTGTCTGCTCCTTGGAAAGAAGTTTACTCAGATCATGTATTAATGTCGCAGGCAGCGGAATTGTACCAGGCTTACCAGCGTGGTCGATGGAGGGCTTCAAATTGCCATCAGCTTTTGCCTTGGCAATGACGTTCTTGGTATAGTAGCCACGAATGATCTTAAATTGATTGGCCGTCTGTAGCGCTGATTGAGTTGCCGTTTTGATCGCATTGTCACCGACGACTTTTGGAATTACGAACCAGGCAACCGCCAAACATAAAAGAATAATGACCGGAACCGGCAACGCCAATTTATAGATAATTGATTTATTGAAGAACATAAGACACCCCGAAGCGACCAGTATTGGTCGAAATTTTGTCCAAATGCAGAAATTTCAGCGACCCACCCGCCAACGTCAATACTCAGCATCCAAACGATTTAAAGATTTAAAAGGTAATTGGTTTGAAACCAGATCGACCGTGGGCCTCATGCTATTGGGTCAATCCAACCCAAACAGTCGCAATATCAATAATTAGCGAATTTTATTATGAATTGGTTAACCGTGTTATTTTTCCAGAAAAATGGGCAAACCACCAGGTTTTCATAGGACAAGTAAGTCGAAATTAAATTGCAAATATACAAAAATATATTTGTACTTCACAGCTTTCGTATAGAAAATAATATTTGAGTTAACCCTATTACTTCCACATAGGAAAACACCCATACAGCAAAAATTTATTTCTAGACTGGTAATAATCTGGGTAATTGCTATCTCTCAAGCGCATCCAAAAATCGTTGAACAGCTTCAGCCATGCCAAATTGCAATGCATCGGCGGTCAGGCCATGGCCAATCGAAACCTCTGAAATTCCCGGCACACGCTTCATAAGAGCCGGCAAATTATCGACAGTCAAATCATGCCCGGCATTCAATTCAAGACCATGCTTCTTTGCAAAACCCGCCGTGCGCTCCAGATCATTGAGGCATTTTGAACGCACCTCAGCATTGTCATAAGACGCCCCATAAGGACCGGTAAATAGCTCTAGTCGATCCGTGCCAGAATCAGCTGCGGCGCGAATCTCATCCTCGCGCGCATCCGGGTCACAAAACAACGCCACCCGAAAACCTGAATCTTTTAGCCGCGCTACAATCGGACGCAAATAGTTTCCCTGATTGACGAATTCCCAACCATGATCAGACGTTGCCTGCGAAGGATCATCTGGCACCAGCGTCACCTGCTCCGGCTGATTAGCTTCAACCAAATCTAAAAATTCGTCGGTGGGATAGCCTTCAATATTATATTCGGCCTCCGGCGCATCATCATCGAGCAAGGCTCTGATTTCAGGCACATCGGAAAACCGGATATGGCGCTGATCCGGGCGCGGATGAACCGTCAGCCCCCCTGCTCCCGCATCAAGCGCGATACGGCCAAGATCAATAAGGTTCGGCCATGGCAAGTCGCGCCGATTGCGCAACATCGCAATGGCATTCAAATTCACCGATAGAACTGTTCTTTTTTCCATGACAAACCTCACCTATTTCACACCCCCTATTTCACAATGGTAATGCGTTCTGCTGCGCGGGTAATCGCTGTATAAAGCCAGCGCTGCTTATGCTCGCGAAAAGCATAGCTCTCGTCAAACAGATAAACGTTGTCCCACTGGGACCCTTGCGATTTATGCACTGTCAACGCATAGCCATAATCAAATTCATCGTGCCGACGACGAAGCTGCCAAGGCACTTCAACATCCGGCGTTTCAAACACCGCTTTAAGAACTTTCACCTTCGCAGAAACCTGATCAAGCCCTTCATCTTCCGAACGAATAAGCAAACTCATCGCTGGCTTCACCGAGCGCGGCGCACTGATCACCTGCCACAACGAACCATTGAGCAGCCCCTTTGCGTTGTCGTTACGCAAACAAACCAGCTTATCTCCGGCGGCAGGAATTGGCCCTTCAAAGTCTTTCAACTCGCGCAAGCGTTGATTGTAGCGACGCCTCGTGCGGTTGATCCCGACCAGCACCTGATCAGCTTCCAGAACTTCAATCTGATCCACATCATTCTTATGAATGACACGAGAATCCCCATAACGACCATGCGAAAGTTCACCGCCTTCACGTACAGTTTGGGCCAAATCGATAATTGGATTATCACGTGCTTGACGATGCACTTCCTCAAGCAAGAAGTCCGGCTCATGTTCGGTAAAAAATCCACCACCGGAAATCGGCGGCAATTGCCCCGGATCACCAAGCACCAGAACCGGTGTGCCGAAGGATAATAAATCGCGCCCCAATTCTTCATCAACCATGGAGCACTCATCGATGATAATGAGGTCAGCTTTTGAAACCGGACTGGAACGGTTCAGCGAAAACATCGGCAACACGTTGGTTTTGCCAGTATCCTCATCCTCAACCGCTTCTTCGCCGCGCGGACGATAAATCAACGAGTGAATGGTAGAGGCTTTCTTGGCACCTTTCGAGCGCAGCACCTGAGCTGCCTTGCCGGTGAAAGCGGCAAAAAGCACGTCGCCATCCACCCCTTCGGCCAGATGTCTGGCAAGCGTCGTCTTGCCCGTTCCTGCGTAGCCAAACAGCCGGAAAATCGGCCTGTCAGGGTTCTTCAACCACCGCGAGACCTCTAGGAGGGCCTGATCCTGATCAACTGAAAATTCCATTCAATTTACCTGCCACGATTCGTCATATCATGCCAGCATTGGCCATAGCGAAATGACCAATAAAACCGCCATTGTGATATTAAAAATCTTCAATCGTTTTTCATCGGAAAGAAACCCGCGCATTCCGGTGCCAAACACGCACCAAATCGATACGCTCGGTAGATTAATCAGTGTGAAAACCACAACAATTATTGCCACGGAAAAAAGATAGTCCTGCGAGTTTGTATAGGCCGTCATCGCCGTAACAGCCATCACCCACGCTTTGGGATTAACCCATTGAAATGCCGAAGTCTGCAGAAAAGTCATCGGGTCGCTATCACCATCACCAGCTTCAAGCGGTCCGGACGTTGCAATGCGATACGCCAGATAAAGCAGATAAGCCCCGCCCGCAATTTTCAGTCCTGTGTAAACCAGCGGCGCATGCAACAACAATTGCGCCAAACCAAGCCCGACACAGGCCAGCATGAAAGCAAAGCCCGCCGAAATACCAAGCATATGAGGGATTGTGCGGCGGAACCCGTAGTTCACGCCGGAAGCAAGCAACATTAGATTGTTAGGCCCCGGGGTAATCGAGGAAACAAAGGAAAATCCCGCCAAAGCCAGAAAGATTTCAATACTCATTGCCAAGTTCCAATTTAGGTCAGCATTATTGACCTAAATTGGAACTGCGTCAAGCTGAATTGCTTACCTTAGACCTACTACATTCCGTCCTTGCCGCGACTGACAGAAGTCACGCCAGTACGGCAAACTTCCACGAGGCCAATCGGCTCCATGATTGCGACAAACTGGTTGACCGTATTGGTGCGTCCAGTGATCTCGAATGTGAAATGCTCGCTCGTTGCATCAATCACACGGGCACGAAATGCATCCGCAAGGCGCATGGCTTCCATACGATGTTCACCGGTCCCAGCAACTTTCACCAGTGCCAATTCACGTTCCAAAGGTTTGTCGTGGCCGTTAATTTCAGCAGTCAGGGTCAAATCCACAACCTTGTGAACCGGCACCATGCGCTCCAGCTGTTTCCTGATTTGATCAAGCACATGCAGCGTTCCGCTTGAAACGATGGTGATGCGCGAACGACGCTTCTCATCGCCAGTTTCCGATACGCTCAGGCTTTCGATATTATAGCCACGTCCGGAGAAAAGCCCGATGACACGCGCCAACACACCCGGTTCATTATCCACCAATATAGCCAGAACATGCGTTCTTGGTTTTTCGGTTTCCGGAACAATGAAATAGGCAGAGCCTGTCGCTTGTTTATGAGTGCTCATGACTTGTCCTTAATTGCCCTCTTTGGAGCGTTCTTGTTGAATGGATTAAACTTGAGACGGGCAATTACCACGCCGATAAGAATGATCAGCAATGCCAGCCAAGCATTGGACGGCAACCTTTCCGACAGCAATAATATGCCCCAGATCACACCGGCGATGGGGACCAGAAAATTGATTTGGCTAAGAAATGCAGCTCCTTGCCGGTCGACAATTTCAAAGATCAGCAATGTGCCGATCGCAGTTGGAAAAATCGCCAACCCAATGGTCGAAAGGATTGCTATATTCGACGGCGTCACCTCAGGTATCTCACCAATAAGGAAACACGCAGGCAACACCATCAAACACGCAGTACCCACCAAAGCGGTTGCCGCTGCACGTCTTGGAATTCCCAAAAGCTTCTTAGTAATCACCGCATTGCCTGCATAGCAGGTAGCCGCCGCAATCAGCGCATATTGACGAACCGCATCGTCCCCAAGCGTACCGAGTTTTTCAAAACCAATCAGTATGACCACACCAAAAACACCAAACAAAAAACCAACCACTTTAACAAAGTTCAGCTTTTCATCCTGCGTAAAAATATGCGCTAGAACCAATGTCATCAGAGGCATCACCGCCATCAAAATAGCAGCAAGACCGGCATCAACCGTCTCCTGAGCCCATGAGATCAAGAAAAACGGCGCCGCACTGCCAAGCAGAGCTGCCGCTGCAATCACCCACCAGATCGGTCCGAATTTCGGCAATGACTGCTTCGCCATCACCATCGCGCCGTAAAGAATGATAGTTGCAATCGCCAACCTTGTGGCAACCACCACAATCACCGATATTTCCTGCACCGAGACGCTGGTCAAAACGAAACTGGCACCAAATATCACCGCAAGCAATATTAGCAGCCCGTAATCGGCCAGTTTTGGTCCTGAAGATTCAGAAAGGCTAGACAAGCGATTTATCCTTGTGGTCTATAGCTGAAGCGATAGTTTCATCATTGGCTTCATCCGGCATTAACATTTCATTGTGTGCTTTGCCTGATGGAATCATCGGGAAACAATTTGCCATATTGGCAACCCGGCAATCAAATAATACCGGCTTGTCACAGGCAATCATTTCACGAATAGCATCGTCCAGTTCGTCAGGTTTTTGGCACCTGATACCGACCCCACCATAGGCTTCAGCCAGTTTAACAAAATCAGGCAAGGCCTCATTGTACGAATGAGACAGGCGATTGCCATGCAGCAATTGCTGCCATTGGCGAACCATACCCATATACTGATTATTCAAAATGAAAATTTTGATCGGCGCACCATGTTGAAGTGCGGAAGACATCTCCTGCGTCGTCATCTGCACTGATGCATCACCGGCAATATCGATCACCAAAGCATCGGGATGCGCAAGCTGAACACCAAGGGCCGCAGGAAGGCCATACCCCATAGTGCCGAGACCGCCAGATGTCATCCAACGATTTGGCTCTTCAAAACCATAATACTGCGCTGCCCACATTTGGTGCTGGCCAACTTCGGTAGTGATGTAGGTATCAAGGTCCTTGGTCAGTTCGAACAGACGTTCGATCGCGAATTGGGGCATGATGACACTCTTTGACGGCTTATAGGCCAGACAATTGCGCCCGCGCCATCTTTCAATATCTGACCACCAGCCTTTAAGGTCATCCTTGGAGGGAGTGTCAGACTGCGCCCGCCATAGACGAACCATATCTTCAAGCACATTGCCCACATCACCAACAATAGGCACATCAACCATCACAGTCTTATTGATGGAAGAAGGATCTATATCGATATGGATTTTCTTTGAATTGGGCGAAAACGCATCAAGGCGCCCGGTAATCCGGTCATCAAAACGCGCACCAACGCAGATCATCACATCGCAATCATGCATCGCAAGATTAGCCTCATAAGTGCCGTGCATCCCCAACATACCGAGCCAATTATCACCGCTAGCCGGATATGCCCCAAGTCCTAACAAGGTCGAGGTGATCGGGAAATTAGTCAATTCCACCAGTTCACGCAGCAATTTACTTGCTTCCGTTCCAGAATTGATAACTCCGCCACCCGTATAGAAAACAGGTTTCTTGGCACCTGCCATCAATGCAATAGCTTCCTTGATTGCATCAAGATCACCGGCCGTCTGCGGTTTATAGCTAGTCGCCTTATATTCGCTCGGCGGAGTATAAATGCCCGTTGCAAATTGCACATCTTTAGGGATATCGACCAATACCGGCCCCGGCCTACCATGGCTTGCCACGTAAAATGCCTGATGCAGAATATTTGGCAATTCGTCAACGTTACGAACCAGCCAGTTATGTTTGGTACAAGGCCGCGTAATACCAACTGTATCAGCCTCCTGAAATGCGTCTGAACCGATCAATGGCGTTGGCACCTGTCCAGTGATGCAAACCAAAGGAATTGAATCAAGCAGCGCATCCTGAAGCGGTGTAACTGCATTCGTTGCCCCCGGCCCCGAAGTTACAAGAAAACATCCAACCTTGCCGGTCGAGCGAGCATAACCTTCCGCTGCGTGCCCAGCCCCCTGTTCGTGGCGCACAAGAATATGTTGCAGTTCTTCCTGCTGGAAAATCTCGTCATAAATTGGAAGCACAGCGCCGCCCGGATAACCGAAAATTGTATCGACACCATTATCGACCATCGCCTGAACAACCATTTCAGCGCCGGTCATTTCCATCTGCTTTGCCATTTTTCTGCTCACTTCATTTCTTCAATATTGGATGTAAAATTTGGACATAAAAAAAGCCCCCTTTGGGAGCCGGTTTGCGTACACGCTGCTCTCGCGACGGAATTTATCCCGTCACGCGTGTACGCCTCATCACCACTAGAATTTCAATAATCATCATAACATCTTCCATTTCAATTGCGCAAACACTAGTCACGGTTTCGTTTTCAGTCAACTGATATATTCCGGCCCTAGGCAGCAACCCTGTTACGCCCCTTGCGCTTTGCCTCATAAAGTTTCTTGTCGGCTTCCGAAAACATGATTTCAATACTCTTTTGCCGGGTAGCATTGGACGCAATACCAATCGAGATTGTCGGGCGAAGAATAGCTTCTCCCACCTGCACCTCAATGTCACTGATATTTGCACGGTAGCGTTCTGCCACCGCCAACAACTGAGCATCGGTCGCAAAAAGTGTTATGACGGCAAATTCTTCTCCACCAATCCGTGCAACAATATCATGCTCCCGAGTTAAGCCCTTCAGTCGCCGGGCAACGATTTTCAGTATTCTGTCCCCGGTCTCATGACCATAATTATCATTGTATTTTTTAAAATGATCGAGATCCATTACCAGAAGACCGAAAGATAAATCTTGCTGATTGAACTCTTTCAGATAGGCATTGAACGCACTTTCAAAGTAACGACGGTTTGGCAAATTAGTCAGCACATCGGTCACTGCCTGTCTTTCAAACGACTTTGCCAGATTGCTGATATTGACCGTTTCATCCTGACTGCGGCGCATCATTGGAAGAATAATCATAACGATGCACAAAAAAGCCAGTAGCAGCAAGAACATCGAGTAAAACAGATAATTTTGCGCCAAACTGGGATGGTATTGGCCGCTATATTGCTGCACAACCACCGAAGAACTCATCCAGTATGCATAAAACACCAACAGGCCTGCCGCGAGCACAAAGAGTGCTTCCAGCGCAACAAAATAATTCACTGCCTTCTTACTAAAAAACCGCGACATCTTTAAGTTACCAATTAAGACTTTGGCAAACATACGCCGAGAGTTTAAAAAAAGAATGAATGCCGCCAAAAAACCTCCTGACAACGAATATCGTCAAATCACGGGATTTATTTTCCGGCAAATTTAATTATGTGCGCGGATTTCATGTATCCTGATCATATAAACAATCGCAGGAAACCTGCACATGACGGACATGAAGGACGATCACCCCGAGGAAGAAGAGACACCATCATTGGGTCTCTTCGGCTATAACCTCCCCCAAACAATCCTATTGGTGATGCTTGCCGGATTTTTATACCAAGCCTACACCGATAGAGATCAAGTGGCAGATTTGATCGACCGTTGGGTTTTCGGCATAATTCCTCCCGAACCAATTAGCCCATCTCAACTTTCAACAATCGAATTATCCAACTCAATAGTTGTTGAGAAAAGTTCAATTGATGTGGGTTCTTTCCAATTTTCAAAACCCGAGCACTGGCTGACCGTACAAGCGCCCGATTTTAGGTATTTACAGTTCCAACATCCAGATTATATGGATTTGTTTAGTCCATTATTAAAGAGAATGATCCCAAATGTCTCACCATTTTTGACGAGCCCGCCAAAAGTCTATGCCATAAGTTTGCCCGGCAAAGGCGGGCAAATATTTGCGCTTAATCAACGCATAACCATTATGACTCCGGCTCTTTTAAAGTTGATATCTAAGGCGATACGCGCTCGGAAAGAAATCAATTCAACGGGTTTCCAGCTAGATCCGGATTTGATGTTGCCGGGAGAAATAGAGTTGGGTCATATCAATCCCGATGAAGCTTTTAACATCGCTTTGAGCGATCAAATATATTACATGAAAAGGGCAACTGAGCTGGTGAAGCGCCCTGAAATCCGTCGGATTTCTCGAAGAAATTATGGTGATTACGCAATCGCCGAAATAGACTACACAACTGGCGAAAATAGAAAGATCAGCACAATTATATACTGGCACCACAAGGAAGGCGCCGCCATTGGCGAACTTGGCATTTTCTTCGCGAACCTCAAAAACAACAGCCAGCATGAAGATGCGGTACGGAGTGTATTTTCCTCCCTCCGTATTGGGCAAGGCAAAGAGAGCGTGTGGCAAAATCTAAATTATGACGGGCAGCAGGACAAAGATGTCATGCCGTTCATCCGTATTGAGATTAATCAACACTATTTAAGGCAATATGATTTAAACGTTCCGGACATCAGAGAAAAAATCAGACAAAGCTTGCCCGTTGAAATTGACAAACTTGAGGACGTTGAAGTAGCACTCAGTGAAAAAAATTTAGTTCGTTTGGGAGACATTGCCATTGTCAGTCGCCTTTATGGAAAATCCCAAACGTTGCAAGATTTCAATTCCGTAATGCTATTTGTCTCGCCATGATAGTTGGCGCATCGGCGATTGTCAGAACGATGCTCCATCCTCCCAGTCGTCAGAAAACTGGTTACGAAACCAGGTGTATTGACGTTTTGCATATTGCCGCGACGCAGCCTGAGCCAGAGTGATCGCTTCATCAAGCGAAATTTCGTCACGCAAATATGCTGATAATTGCGGCACGCCAATCGCTTTCATCACCGGCAGGTTTTTCGCCACTTCCATTTTTAGCAGAGATTGCACTTCCTCAATCGCTCCTTCTTCAATCATACGATGAAAGCGGGCATTGATACGTTCATGCAGCACCGACCGCTCCGGTAAAATGAGCAACTTTTTGGTGGGTATCTCCCCAAGCAACGCCTTATGTGCCGCTTTGTTCTGCCATTCAACAAGAGACTTTCCGGTGCTGTCAAAAACTTCCAGTGCCCGAGTAATACGTTGGCGATCCAGCGGTTTCAGTTTCGCTGCCATTTCCGGATCACGTTTCAACAATTCCCCATGCAGATCACCACCGCCAGCATCGTAAAGTTCGCGCCACTTCTTGCGGATATCTGCATCAATTGACGGCATAGGCGAAAGCCCATCGAGCATGGCCGAAAAATACAAACCCGTACCACCGACAAAAATTACTTTTCGTCCGGATGCCAATATTTCCTTCAAATGAAACTCTGCATCTTTCAACCACCTTGCCACCGAATAGGCCTGATGGGGAGAAACAGTACCAAACAACCGATGCTCACACATTTGCTCCTCTTCGACACTCGGCCGTGCCGTAATGATCCGCAATCCATCATAAATCTGCATCGAATCCGCATTGACCACTACGCCGCCATGCTGCTGCGCCAGTTTAATTGCCAACGCACTCTTGCCGCTTGCGGTCGGGCCAGCTATCAAAACAACGTTTTCTTCAATATCCATTTAATTTCCTACCACGAACTGGATTTCTCAGCCCATGTCTTATGTTGCGACCCTGATCGCCAACCCGAATAATCCCGTTCTTGACCAGCAAATCGGAGAACAGGCAGCTGAATCAATTGGCGCTTCGCAGCTATACTGGCTGGCAGATGGCATTGCCTGCGACATTCCTTTGCCATCAAATACTAATTGTGATCAGGCAAGGCAACAAATAAGCGCTGTCATCGCAAATGCTCCTATCGACCTGACCATTCAAGTTATAGAGACACGCCGCAAAAAAGCGCTGATAGCCGACATGGATTCCACCATGATCGATCAGGAATGCATCGATGAGCTGGCAATTTTTGCCGGTGTGTATGAAAAGGTAGCGGCAATTACAATCCGTACCATGAACGGCGAACTGAATTTCGATACTTCCATGCGCGAACGCGTTGCGATGCTGGCTGGTCTGAACGTCGCGATCATCAATCAGGTAATCGAGGAAAAAATCACCCTTGCATCAGGCGGCAAAACGCTGGTCCAGACAATGAGGAACAATGGAGCATATACGGCGCTCGTTTCAGGTGGATTCACCTCGTTTACTGCCAAGGTGGCAGAGCAAATCGGCTTCCACGAAAATCGGGCAAATATTCTGATCGAAGAAAATGGAGTGCTGGCCGGCAAAGTTGTAGAACCCATCCTGGGAGCAGACTCAAAAGTAGTCGCGCTAAATGATATTGCCAAAACCCATGACCTTACCGCCACAGATTTCATCGCTGTTGGCGACGGAGCCAACGACTTACCGATGCTTAAATCGGCAGGAACCGGCGTAGCATTGCACGCAAAACCAACGGTTGCTGCAGCATCCAAGCACCGCATAAACCATGGTGATTTGACAGCACTATTATATATGCAGGGCTACCGCCAATCTGACTTTGTAACTTGAGCAATAGTTCTGAAAAATGGGTCAAATGAACTCAAAAAAAAGGGCCAACTAACGTTGCCCCTTTTAAACCTCATATTCAAACGAATTTAGCCTTGAATGCGAACCACCACGAAGCGGATATCGCCGGTTTTCGATGAGACCATCAATAGCGCATTTTTGCGCCCTTCACTACTCAACCGCTTGATCTGATCAGCAACGTCCTGCGCACTTACCACAGGCTCCTGACCTACTTGAACCACAATTTCACCGGCCTTAATACCCTTTTCCTCAGCATGACTACCCGCTTCAACTTTGGTGATGATCACACCCTTGATTTCAGGCCCGATCTTGTCAGCCTCACGAATTTCATCCGTTAGTTCCTGAACAGTAATACCAACGACAGTCACTGTAGGGTCGACTTGTACATCAGGTTTTTTGGCCTTGGCCGCAGATGCGATTTTCTTTTCGCCATCTTCAAGACGCCCGAGGGTAACCTGAATGGTTTCTTCTTTACCCTGACGAAGGACAAGCACATCAACAACTTTTTCAATAGATGTTTCCGCAACGATGCGCGGTAAATCACGCATGGTCTGAATTATCTTGCCATCGAATTCCAAAATAATATCGCCGGATTTTACGCCACTTTTCTCAGCTGGCCCATCACGAACCACACCGCTAACAAGCGCACCGGACGCTTTATCAAGCCCCAGACTTTCGGCAATCTCGTCAGAAACTGTCTGGATTTGCACCCCAAGCCAGCCACGTCTGGTTTCGCCATATTCACGCAATTGCGTAACAACAGAAGCTGCAAGTTTGGAAGGAATGGAAAATCCGATGCCGATTGAGCCACCCGATGGCGATATAATCGCTGTATTAATGCCAATGACCTCGCCAGCCATATTAAACAGCGGTCCACCAGAGTTTCCCCGGTTGATCGCTGCATCGGTCTGAATGAAATTATCGTAAGGTCCTGAATTAATGTCACGTCCAATCGCCGAAACGATGCCAAGCGAAACAGATCCGCCAAGGCCAAATGGATTACCAATTGCCATTACCCAATCACCGATCCGCGACGCATCAGAATCGCCGAACGATACAGCATTCAGTTCGCCAGTTGGTTTCACTCTTAAAACCGCAATATCGGTCTTGGCATCCTTGCCAACAAGCTCCGCAACCAGTTTTGTACCATCGCTAAAATTGACGGTAATTTCATCCGCTTCCGCGATCACGTGGTTATTGGTGATAATGATGCCAGATGCATCAATCACAAACCCGGAACCGAGAGATTGTACTGTGCGTGGTGGTTTACCGGGGGTCGAATTAGGTTTTCTACCGGGAGTACCATTGGGACCGGGACGTCCATTTGGAAACAGCTCATCGAAGAATTCCTGAAAAGGAGACCCTTCCGGCACCCGAGGAACAGGAGTTGAAGGTCGTCTTTGTTTGACCTTTTGCGATGTGGATATATTCACTACCGCACTCAACAGGTTTTCAGCAATATCTGCAACGGATACAGGACCTTGCGCCTGTGCGCTGGAAAGTGGGGCCAAAGGCGCAAAACCACCCAGGGACACCGACAAACCCAAAACAGCAATTGCAGCGAATTTTGAAAAATTAATGCTCTTAATCGAGACGACCATTGCAGCCAGCCCTCCTATTTATACATTGGGCAGGTTGCCCTGCGCTTCAAATCTATGCCCCAATGTCATCTTCGGTATGAACTGGTTATCCTTTGACCAGCCAAACCACAAACACACCAACAGTCATAATGACAAGGCCCATAATTCGCAGGGTGCTATCTGGAATTTGAGGCAATTCCGCGGCCATCCGCTTCATGCTTCCAGGCATCAACGAATAGATGAGGCCTTCCAACACAAGTACCAGACCGATAGCAATGGCAAGCTCACTCATTGCGCGCTTGCCATCACATTAAGTTCATTATTTGGCAGAGGAACGGACCTTTCCGTTCGGATCAGTGAAATAACGGAAGAAATCTGAGTTCGGCGATAAAACCATCGTCGTATCAGTACCTTCCAATGCTTCACGGTAAGCTGCCATTGAACGATAGAATTCAAAGAACTCCGGATCACGGTTAAACGCATCAGCAAAAATTCCGTTGCGTTCACCTTCGCCTTCACCGCGTAAAATCTCACTTTTACGCTGGGCGCCGGCTGTTATTTCAACAACTTCACGATCCGAACGCGCCTTGATACGACGCGCAGCTTCTTGACCACGAGCACGAAGACGCTCAGCTTCCGCCAGACGTTCTGCATTCATTCGCGCAAAGGTCTGATCAGATACTTCGGCCGTCAATTCTGTACGCTTAATGCGAACATCTTCGATTTCCAGCCCAAGCTCTGAAACAGCAGGGATTAGCTCATCACGCACCTGACGCATCATTGCTGTACGTTCTTTCGACAGTGCAGCCTCAAAACCACGCAGGCCGTAGACCCGACGAAGAGCAGCATCAAGACGAGTACGAAGACGATCCTCAGCAAGTCTCAAACTACCCGAAACCTGACTTCTGAATCGTCGTGCGTTGGCAATACGGTAAATCAGAAACGCATCAACGTCATAAAATTTACCACCGGAAACCTGTACACGCAGGTTTTGAAGGTCGAATCGCAACAGCCGGTCTTCGACGATCTGAACCGTGTCCATTTCGAACATCGTCAATGGCAATTTGAAATAGAGGCCAGGCTCTGTTTCAACGCGTTTGATTTCACCAAAGCGCATGACGATGGCTTGATTTCGCTCATTCACGACAAAGAGTGAATTAAGCACGAGATACCCGATGATCGCGAGAGCAACGAGAATGAATGGCATACGGTTGCTCATTTGGATGCTCCTGACTGAGTGGCTCGTTTTTGAATTTCAGGAAGAGGTAGATAAGGAACAACACCCTGCCCACCATCCTGACCCAGAATAACCTTGTTGGAGCTTTTCAGCACGGTTTCCATGGTTTCAAGGAACAAACGTTTGCGGGTTACTTCAGGAGCCAGTTTATATTGGTCATAAACCGAGATAAAACGCTGGGCCTCACCCTTGGCTTCTTCAACAACACGGTTTTTATAAGCCGCCGCATCTTCATTAATTTGAGCAGCTTCACCACGTGCAGCACCCAATATACGGTTGGAATAACGATTGGCTTCTTCAACAAACCGGTCTTCATCCTGTTCAGCACGCTGCACTTCATCAAAGGAGTCAGCAACCTCACGAGGCGGAGCCACATCCTGAATGTTCACAGCATTAACGCGCAAGCCTGCGCCATATTGTTCAAGAGTAGCCTGAATAATCGTCAGCACTTCATTGGCAATACCTGCACGAGCATCACGGAAGACATCTTGCGCAGGTCGTCTGCCAACTACTTCACGCATGGCGCTTTCAGACACCTCAGCAACCATTCCAACAGGATCGGCTACATTAAACAGATAATCATTTGGGCTGACGACCTGAAACAGGACCGAGAATTCCATATCAACGATATTTTGGTCACCCGACAACATTTGTCCGCTGGCAGCATCTCTTGAACCACCGATATTGATCTGGTTTTCACG
>JASFYT010000120.1:0-18700 GCA_045047085.1 Rhizobiaceae bacterium
AAGTCTGAAATTAACGACATTCTTTCTTTTTCATTGACTCTTTCTTGGGTCTCATTCTGCAACTACGCCATTGTAGCAAGAATTGACCAAGCGAGTGTGACAGTTTGATGACGAAATGTAGCTTTGGTTAATCAGGATCGGGATCCTAGCTTGGCGCCATGTCTTGCAGAACTTTGCCGGCAAGCGCTTTGGTGATTTTTGTATTCCGCGCCAACGCCTCGTGATCGAGTTGTTCGACGATTTTTCCGGCAACGCCGAGCGATCGCTCCATGCGCACCACCAAATAGTTTACCACAGCAGGATCAACCTCTAACTGCCTGTCAGCAAACAATTTATGGATCACCAGACCAAGCAGGAGATCGTCTGGCTCCAGTAATTCCACCAGAAATGCCCCGCGCAGACGCGAAGATAAATCCGGCAGGGTAACTTTCCAGCTTTGGGGCCATGTGCGGCTGGTGATCAGCAGAAATTTACCATTGGCACGGCTTTGATTGATCAGGTGAAACAAGGCAGTTTCATCAATGCCGCCTGCATCGGCGTTTTCCAGCACGTAATTTTGGAAATTTCCGGACAAAGCATGCTCAGAGCGTAGATATTCCATCCTGAAGGTTTCTGCTTCGGCCTGTTGTGCCCAGATCGATGCCAGATGGGATTTTCCAGAACCCACGGGACCAGCCAATATTGCAACATTTCCCGGCCAATCCGGCCAAGCATCAATCATCTCAATGGCGGTAAGATTGGCCGAACTTTCGATCAAATCTTCACGCGCTCTGGCATCCTCGACAGGCAAGGTGAAAGGAATTTGATTGTTCATGTCAGGCACTTGATACTCGTTTATTACAAACTATGGGCTATTATGACCCCGATAGAACTCACTTTGCAAATAGCGATCCAGAAAAAAGCGAATAATTACACCAATTGCTGCGGCGGCAGGAACGGCAATCAACATGCCGGTAAATCCAAACAGCGATCCGAAAGCAAACAGGGCAAACATCAACCAAACCGGGTGAAGGCCAATGCTTTCGCCCACCAGTTTGGGCTGCAACACATTACCTTCCATGAACTGGCCAAACCCATAGACCAGCGCAACAGCGATGATTACCCCATATTCAGGCCAGAATTGTACCAGCGCCACACCCAGAGATAAAATCAGTCCGGTTATAGACCCTACAAACGGAATGAACGATATCAGACCTGCAAAAAGGCCAATCAACAAGCCGAAATTCAGTCCGATAATCGTCAGGGCAATGCCGTAAAAGAGGCCCAATATCAGGCAAAGAGTTCCCTGCCCACGAACGAACCCTGCGACAACCCCATCAATATCCTTGAGTATGGTGCGAATGGTCTCACTGTGATCGCGTGGTAACAGATCGTCGATCTTTTTGGTCATGTTGTCCCAATCATATAGTAGATAAAAGGCGACAACGGGGGTCACAATCAACAGTGAAATCACATTGATCAGTGCCTTGCCGGAACTCCACACTTTTTGCAGCAAAGCAGAAAGCCACGTGGCGCCCTGCTTCATCAGTTCACCAAGGTTATCCTGCAAGGATTTACCTTCAATGCCGATGACATCACGTAACCATGTACTTTCGCTTGAAGCGACAAGCCCCTGCAATTGAGTAACAAGATGAGGCAAACGGGCAAGAAACCCGCTGATTTGGCTACCCAGAATAGGAATCAGGATCATCAAAAACAGGACAAAAATTACCACAAAGCAAACCATGATGATCACTGTTGCGACAAGGCGGTTGGTGCCCAGCCGCTGTAACCAGTCGGCAACGGGGTCAAGAAAATAGGCAAGCGCCATGCCCGCCACAAAGGGAAGAAGAATGTCGGAAAACACCCAGAGGAAAAACAGGAAAAATATGAAGGATGCTATCCAGAAAATCAGCTGTATCCTGAATTTTCGAGCAAAATCGTCTTTCAAGGCACCCTCCCGTTATTTGCATGAAGGGAGCCGTTTTTGCGACTCCGTGTAATATTGTTACTATATAGCCTCAAATAACGGCTTCGCAATATAAAATCAGCGGGAAAAGCCCGCTACAATCCCCTTTGGGCTTGTAGATAAAGCAGGCTCGCGTATATGCCTTAATTGTGAATTAATTGGCGAACTTGGTTGGAACCCACCACAATGAGTATTGACGAACAAAAAGGTCACAATAGACTGAGCTACGCCAAGGCGGGGGTGGATATCGAAGCAGGTAACGCATTGGTGGAAGCGATCAAGCCTGTCGTGAAATCGACCAAGCGTGCGGGTTCTGATACTGAAATCGGCGGTTTTGGCGGATTGTTTGATCTGCGTGCTGCAGGCTTTAAAGATCCTATTCTGGTAGCTGCAAATGATGGTGTAGGCACCAAGCTGAATATCGCAATCGATGCCGATTGCCATGATACGGTCGGTATTGATCTTGTGGCCATGTGCGTCAATGATTTGATCGTGCAAGGTGCAGAGCCTCTATTCTTTCTCGACTATTTTGCTACCGGGAAACTGGATGTCGAACAGGGAAAAACCATCATTGAGGGTATTGCTGAAGGGTGCCGTCAGGCAGGTGCGGCACTGATTGGTGGCGAAACGGCGGAAATGCCCGGCATGTACAGCGGTGATGATTATGATTTGGCTGGATTTGCGGTAGGCGCAGTGGAACGTGGCTCGCTTTTACCGACCGAGCTTGCCGCAGGAGACGTGATACTGGGCCTTGGCTCATCGGGCGTGCATTCGAATGGGTTCTCGCTGGTTCGCAAGATTGTCGAAGTGGAAAAACTCTCTTGGCAGTCTCCGGCCCCTTTTGCGCCGGAAATTTCACTGGGGCAAGCCTTGCTTGAACCGACACGGATTTATGTGAAATCTGTTCTGGCGGCCATCAGAGATACAGGCGAGGTCAAAGCGCTGGCTCATATTACCGGTGGTGGGTTTGTTGAAAATATTCCGCGGGTGTTGCCCGATCATCTTGCGGCAAGCGTCGATCTTGGTGCGATCAATCCTCCTGCGGTATTCTCATGGCTGCAAAAGGCTGGCGACGTTGAGGATCTTGAAATGCTTCGCACCTTTAATTGCGGTGTCGGCATGGTGGTGGTGGTATCTGCTGGTGCCAAAAATCAAGTGTTGGAGATTTTCAAAACCAATGGGGAAAATGCCTTTGAGTTAGGCCAATTGGTCGTTCGTGACGGGGATGCAGTGTTATTTGAGGGAAACTTGGGCCTATGAACACCACACCAAATCGGACTTCCGCGCTTTCCAAGCGCAAGCGCGTTGCGGTCCTGATTTCCGGGCGAGGGTCTAACATGGCGGCTTTGATTGCTGCGACCATGGAGCCGGATTACCCCGCAATTATCTCCAAGGTTATTTCCAATAAAGCATCAGCAGGCGGTCTTGAGATCGCACGTGCCAATGGCATTGAAACGGTGGTTGTCGAACGTGCTTCCTTTGATGCGCAGGCAGATTATGAAAAAGCGCTCGGCGATGAGTTGGCGCGTGATGAACCAGCCTATATTTGTCTGGCTGGCTTCATGCGTATTTTATCTGACGATTTTGTCCACCGGTTTGCTGGCCGAATCCTCAACATCCATCCAAGCCTTTTACCCACCTTCAAAGGCCTTGATACCCATCACCGCGCCCTTGAACACGGGGTAAGGTTGCATGGGTGTACCGTTCATATTGTGACGGCGACCCTTGATGATGGTCCAATCATAGCTCAAGCCTGCGTCCCCGTGTTGCCTGAAGATAATGAAGAGGATTTATCCGCGCGGGTTCTTGCTGCTGAACATGTGCTTTACCCAAAATCGCTCGCGCTGCTGGCTAGTGGCGCTATCCGGATGAGCGGAAACCGGATCATTTTTTCAAAGGAGTTTCCAGCTGCAAATTGCGATAATTCTGTGTCATCCATCGCATAGTAATTGACAGTGGAGGCCCCAGCAGCCAAATTGGCTCGCAAATCAGATGTATTTTCAGGCGAGGCAAATTCCATGATAAAGCTCATCTCAACCTTTGTTATTGTAATTGGGTTTTCGACAATTCTGCAACCTACCGAGGCAGCCGCCTACAGCTTCCCAGAATGCACCGATGATAAAGTTTTGCAGCGAATATCAGGTCGCTTCAATGCCGCTGAAGATCGTACTTGGCATCGCGGACTTTACGTGGATTCGATTTCCCGCCCGCACGGTCATGGCCATCAAGGTTTTGAAGAATCCTCCATCGATCGTCGCTACTGCCACGCTTATGCGAATCTTTCCAATGGCGTAACCCGCAAGGTTCATTATCTGATCGAAGAAGGTCAGGGATTTGCAGGATATGGCTGGAATGTAGAGTTTTGCGTGACCGGCCTTGACCCGTGGAAAGTCCATGATGGTTATTGCCGCACGGTTCGCCCGTAACGCTCGCTCAATAAGTGATAGCATTTAAAGCTAGAATCAACCGATAGTTCGTTGAGCAAAAAGCTGGTAAATGGTCTTCCAGTTCCTATTTACAGGGCAGAATAGCTTACCCTTCATGAGGAGAAAAAAATGGTATTTGGATCGGTTCCCAATATTCAGAGTACCCGACATACACGAAGTGATAGTGTTTCCGATGATGTTGATTTTGAAATCAAAGGTGCGGAAATGCAGTTTGTCGAAATTGAACTTGATCCGGGAGAATCCGCAATTGCTGAAGCTGGTTCCATGATGTTCAAAGACCCCGCCATCGAAATGACAACCATATTTGGCGATGGTTCCGAGCAAGAAGGCAACAGTTTTATGGATAAGCTTATTGGTGCCGGAAAGCGGGTGATTACTGGTGAAAGCCTGTTCACCACCGTCTTCACCCATCACGGCAATGGTAAGGCTCGGGTGGGTTTTGCCTCTCCCTATCCCGGCCACGTTCTGGCCATCAAACTTGATGAGGTTGATGGCAGGCTGGTTTGCCAAAAGGATGCGTTTTTATGTGCGGCAAAAGGCGTTTCCATCGGAATTTCCTTTCAAAAACGAATGCTGACCGGGCTTTTTGGCGGTGAAGGGTTTATCATGCAAAGTCTTGAGGGCGATGGATGGGCCTTTGTTCATGTGGGGGGCACCACCCTTGAGCGCACCCTTGCACCGGGCGAAGAATTGCATGTGGATACGGGCTGTGTTGCCGCCTATACCGGCGACATTGATTTTGATGTGGTTCGTGCCGGTTCGATTAAATCGATGATTTTTGGCGGTGAAGGTGTGTTCTTTGCCAAATTGCGTGGGCCGGGCAAAGTGTGGATACAATCCCTGCCCTTCTCACGTCTTGCCGGACGTATGCTGGCAGCAGCCCCCAAAGGTGGCGGGCGCAACGTGGGTGAAGGCTCCATTCTCGGCGGCATTGGCGATCTGCTGGACGGCGATTGATGTCAGATTATTTATGGTTAGCAATTGGACTGACACTGCTTCTAGTTGGCGGTGAATTATTAGTGCGTGGGGCAGTTGGTCTTGCTGAGAAACTACAAATTCCACCTCTGATCATCGGTCTTACCATCGTATCCTTCGGCACTTCGGCACCGGAACTGTTTATTTCTGTTGGCGCGGTTCTCGACGGTGCTGGTGGTATCGCGCTGGGCAATGTGGTGGGCTCGAACATTACCAATGTCATGTTGGTACTGGGTCTTCCTGCGATGACCATGGCAATCCTGTGCAATGAAGAAGGCATCAGCAAGAATTTAGTGATTATGCTGGCTATCACCATTATTTTCATGGGGATGATGGCTAAAGGATCATTGGAGCGCTGGGACGGGTTAATTTTGCTCGGTCTTTTGTGCATGTTTTTGTATGATCAGCTACGTGCAGCTAAAAAGGCGCGGGCTGATGCTGTTCAAGCCTCAGATTATTACGACGAGGTTAGCGGTATTCCAACCAGCGGATGGATTATTGGCGGTCTGCTTGTGGCCGGGATTGCGGCTCTTCCTGTTGGAGCCGAATTCACCGTCAATGCGGCCACAAGCATCGCCAAATCATGGCACGTACCCGATGAAGTGATCGGCCTGACCATTTTGGCGATTGGCACGTCCCTGCCCGAACTTTCAACCACTTTAATGGCCAGTATTCGCAAGAGCTCTTCCGTTGCGCTGGGCAATGTGGTGGGTTCCAATATTTTTAATATTGCCGCCATTATGGGCATCACAGTGACCATCAAGCCCATCATAGTTACCGATCATATTATCGGGCTGGATATGTGGGTAATGCTTGGTTCCACCATTTTGCTGGTGTTGCTAGCACATTTCAAAAAACTAATTGATTTCAAAAAAGGCGCGGCAATGACAATTGCCTATTGTGTTTATGTCTATCTGGCATTCGTGTATTGATAGGCTATGGCACATCACACAAAAACTGCATTGGTTACCGGCGGTTCCAAACGCATTGGCGAAGCAATTGTCAGGGATTTGGTGGCAAACAGCTTTGCTGTTGCTGTTCATTATGCAGATGATTCTGATGCTGCACAAAAGCTTGTTGAAGAACTGGGCGGTAAAACATGCGCTCTGAGGGCTGACTTGCGTGATGGAGATGCTACACGCTCACTGTTTAAAGCGGCGCAACAGGCCCTTGGCCCGATCAGTTTGATGGTCAATAATGCCTCTATTTTTGAACCGGATAGCGCTGTTTCCTTTAACGAAAAGCTGTTTGATGATCATTTCGCAATCCATGTTAAAACACCTGCAATTCTAACGGAGTGCATGGCTTCACAGAAAAATCTGAAACATGGTCTGGTTGTCAACATGATTGACCAGCGGGTATTGCGACCGAACCCACGGTTCTTTTCTTATACATTGTCAAAGTCTGCTCTTTGGACCGCGACGCAAACCATGGCGCAGCAATTTGCACCACGTATTCGGGTGAATGCAATCGGCCCTGGACCAACGCTGGCAAATCAACGTCAAAGTTCTGCTGACTTTCAGCAACAGATTGATGCTTTGCCTTTGAAAAAAGGACCGGACCTTGAAGAGTTTGGCATCACCATTCGTTATCTCTATGACACGCCTTCTATCACCGGCCAGATGATTGCGCTTGACGGTGGGCAGCATCTAATTTGGCAAACTCCTGACATTATTGGTCAGGAGTAACAAAATATTGCTTGAAACAGCAGGGCCGAATCCGGCATTCTTAAACCCATGAATGACACGCCAACAAAAAAACCTGATCTTGCCGCCACTACCAAAGGTGTGGGCAAACTCGTATGGGAAGAAACGGTCGTCCCAAATGAGGGTTTGTCGGGTGTTGAAGTCATCGGGAATTTTGTCAAAAAATTGCCGAATTCTCCCGGTGTTTATCGCATGTTTAATAAGGCGGGCGATGTTCTTTATGTGGGCAAGGCACGTAACCTAAAGAAGCGCGTTGCCTCCTACGCAAAGATGGGTGGGCACACCAACCGCATTGCCAAGATGATCCTTGATACGGTCAATATGGAATTTATCACAACTCATACCGAGACTGAGGCACTGTTGCTTGAAGCAAACCTTATCAAACGCTTGCGGCCACGTTTCAATGTATTGCTGCGTGATGATAAGAGCTTTCCCTATATCGTAATTACTGATGATCATGCCTCCCCCGGCGTGTTCAAGCATAGAGGTGCGCGGGCCAAGCATCGTGATTATTTCGGGCCGTTTGCATCCGCTGGTTCCGTCAATCGTACGATCAATGCGATGCAGCGTGTGTTTTTGGTTCGCACCTGCTCTGATAGTGTTTTTGACGCCCGCTCGAGGCCCTGCCTACTTTATCAGATCAAACGTTGTTCCGGCCCTTGTACTGGCGAAATTTCCAATGAAAATTATGCTCGGTTGGTGCAGGATGCAAAGCGATTTCTCAAAGGTAAAAGTTCCGATATCCAGACTCAACTTTCCGGCCAAATGCAGAAAGCTTCCGAGGCGCTGGATTTTGAGACCGCTGCCATGTATCGCGACCGGATATCTGCCCTGTCACAGGTGCAATCTCACCAGGGCATCAACCCTCATACGGTAGATGAAGCTGATGTTTTTGCCATTGAACAAAAAGGCGGGATGAACTGTATTCAGGTGTTCTTTTTCCGTACAGGGCAAAACTGGGGCAATCGATCTTATTTTCCCCGAGCGGATAAAAGCCTCGAACCAAATGAGGTTTTGGGAGCATTTATCAGTCAGTTTTATGATGATAAGCCCTGTCCTCGTCTGGTGATGCTTTCGCACGAAATCGATGAACGGGAATTGCTGAGCGACGCGCTTTCTACCCGTGCCGGTCACAAGGTTGCTTTCCACATTCCCCAGCGCGGCGAAAAACGCGAGCTGGTGGAGCACGTAGCAACCAACGCCCGTGAAGCGCTTGGGCGGCAATTGGCGGAGACTTCTACCCAGAAAATCCTGCTGGAGGGTGTACGTGAGGCCTTTGATTTGCCACGTACCCCTAAACGTATTGAAGTTTATGATAACTCTCACATTATGGGTACCAATGCTGTCGGTGGCATGATTGTTGCGGGTGCAGAAGGCTTTGTGAAAAACCAATACCGCAAGTTCAATATCAAGTCTGAAGATCTGGTTCCCGGTGATGATTACGGCATGATGCGCGAAGTGCTGACCCGGCGATTTTCCAGGCTTGTGAAGGAGTATGGCCTTCCTAATCATGTTGAGGGCCGTGGTGAGGATAGCGATGAGGACGCACCGGAGTTACTATCCATCCCGCCCTGGCCCGATTTGCTATTGATCGATGGTGGCCTTGGTCAGCTTAATGCGGTGCGCGGTGTGATGAAGGAACTGGACCTTGAAGGGGTGGTTCCACTCGTCGGCATCGCAAAAGGGCCGGAGCGCGATGCGGGGCTGGAGAAATTCTTCATCCATGGCAGACCATCGTTCATGTTACCCCAGCGCGATCCGGTTTTATATTTCGTTCAGCGATTACGCGATGAGGCACACCGTTTTGCTATCGGCTCACACCGTGCTCGGCGCAAGAAGGCAATGGTTAAAAACCCCTTGGACGAGATTTCCGGCATTGGCCCCGGACGCAAGCGCGCACTGTTGCATCATTTTGGCACGGCGAAGGCAGTCAGTCGTGCCGCGCTTACGGATTTGAAGGCAGTCGATGGTATTTCGGCGCAAATTGCCAAGACGGTTTACGATCATTTTAACGAGAATGGATAGTTTCGGATGCGGCAGATTGGTATAATCTCTTTTAATTTACCCAGCTTGCCAATCACTGGTTGAAATCTGCCCACAAATAGGGCTTTCTTTGATTATGTCGCCCATGCCAAGACCCAGATATAGTAAATTTATGAGCATTCCGAATATGCTCACCTATGGCCGTATTATTGCGGTGCCATTAATTGTACTTTGCTTTTTCGTGGAGGGGCGGCTGAATGGCTCTGATGCAATGCGGTGGTGGGCATTTGGTATCTATGTGGCTGCCACGATTTCTGACTTCTTTGACGGTTATCTGGCGCGAATCTGGAAGCAAAGTTCACGTTTTGGTGCCATGCTGGACCCGATTGCCGATAAATTACTTGTGGCCGCATGTCTTTTATTGCTGGCAGCGGACGGCACCATTGCCGGATGGACAATCTGGGCTGCTATCATCATTTTATGCAGGGAAATTCTGGTCTCCGGCTTGCGTGAATATCTGGCGGAACTAAAAGTCAGCGTGCCCGTCACCCAAATCGCCAAGTGGAAAACCGGTGCCCAGATGGTGGCAATCGGATTTTTGCTGACCGGCCCTGCTGGCGACAAAGTGCTGCCCTATAATACCGAAATTGGTATAGGCTTGCTGTGGTTCGCAGCCGTTATTACCCTCTATACTGGGTATGATTATTGTCGGGCGGGTATCCGCCATTTTGTGGACTAGAATTCAATGAAACTTGTGTATTTTTCGTGGATTAGAGAGCGCATCGGTACAGGTGAGGAAGATGTCATTTTGCCTGATAGCGTTGATACGGTTGCATCTTTGTTAGAGTGGCTTAAATCGCGTGGTGAAGAGTTTGAAGCGGCTTTGGAACACCCTGATGTGGTTCGTATAGCGCTTGACAAGGAACACGTGAATGACCGCGAAACCAGTCTCGCTGGTGTGAAGGAAATCGCGATATTTCCACCGATGACAGGCGGCTGATTGTGGCCGACAGAACCATTCCAGAAATTCGTATACAAGTTGAAGACTTCGATATTTCTGCCGAGATTGCAAAGTTGACAGAAGAACGTGGTGACATCGGTGCGGTGGTGACATTCTCAGGCCTGTGCCGCGATGAATCGGGCACGCTTGCAGCGTTAGAACTGGAGCACTATCCGGGCATGGCCAACGCAGAAATCAAACGCTTTGCCGAGCAGGCCATTGAGCGCTGGGATTTGTGTGGTCTGGTGGCCATCCATCGATACGGCAAGATCAAGCCTGGCGAAAATATTGTGCTGGTAATTGCAGCCAGTTCCCATCGTCAGGCAGCTTTCGATGGTGCGAATTTCTTGATGGATTATCTAAAAACCCACGCGCCTTTCTGGAAAAAAGAACATCTGATAAGCGGCGATACCGGAGAATGGGTCGCTGCAAAAGATGAAGATGATCATGCGCTTTCCAAGTGGGAAGATTAGAGGCCTTATTAACAACGTGTAGAAATACTACAGGCTGTTGCAATAATTCAATGACAACCAATTAGGCAAATCAGAAATGTCGAAATCTAATATAAACATAGGTTTAGATTCTCAGTGTTTTACATATCTCATCTCTGCACTCGAACATTGTACTGAACCAAAAATTTATGACAAAACTAGGGAAGAGAAGATAGCACTAGTTAGGCTTTTCCTTTATGCGGATTCAATCGCATTTTGGCTCTGCCCTACAGTGATAGACGAATATAATGACATTCGTGACCAGAAGAAATTGGACCAACATATTAGTTGGGAGGAGACCCTCTTTTGCAGGTTCAATCCAGAACCTCTTAAATCTAAAGTAACAAAACTGAGCACTTCATTACTCAAAAAACATAACAAAAAAAATGACTGCAAAATTGTCTCTGAGTACAAGTTGTTTGATAATGGAGCGATTAACCCGGTCTTATCTTATGATAGGGACCTGCGCAGCAGGTTGAACGGCACTGAGGAACTAACTCCTTTAGAAATTATGTCGCCCTCAAGTTATTGGAAACGATTAGACATTAAGAAGGGGAGTCCGCCTATCACAATTCCCCATTTGAGTAATCCATTATGTGATCAATCGTGGTGGCGCTGGTAACGCGATTAGAGTGGCCAGACTAGCAGGATCATTGGAACAGCTACGCCGATGACTAAAATTTCCAGTGGCAGGCCCATGCGCCAATAGTCTCCGAATGAGTATCCCCCCGGCCCCATGATCAAGGTGTTATTTTTATGACCGATTGGTGTGAGGAACGCGCAGGATGCGGCGATAGCAACCGCCATCAAGAATGGGTCTGGATTAACCTGCAATTTGTTAGCGATATCGAGTGCGATTGGTGCGCCAATTACTGCTGTGGCGGTATTGTTTAGCACGTCCGACAGGGTCATCACGACGACCATTAATACGGTCAGAATGATGGCCGGGGCAAGACCTGCTGTGAGGTCTACGATCTCGTTGGCGATTAATTCCGTACCACCTGAATTTTCCAAGGCTACACCTAGCGGGATCATGCTTCCCAGCAAGACAATCACCGGCCATTCGATGTGATCATAGACGCTGCGGATGGGCACAATATCCATATAGACATAAGCAGCAACAACGATGGCGAGTGCCGTTGCCAAATACAGCATGCCGAAACTTGCCACAGCAATTGCAGCGGCAAAAATGCCCACGGCCAACCACGCGCGTGTATGCTGGGTGACGTTCAAGCCACGTTTGGCGAGCGGCAACAGACCCAGCCAATTGACGACGTCCGGCAGGCTATCGGCAGGACCGATGAGGAGTAGGATATCACCTGCCTTAATATCAAGATGACGCACCCGTTTTTGGAAGCGCCTGCCCTGCCTTGAAACCCCGAGCAGGGAGACGCCACGACGGGCGCGCATGCGCAAGGAAATGGCTGAGCGACCAACAATGCGCGAATCTGCCGGAACCACCACTTCCATCAATTCCATATCACCTACTGCGGCGCTGTCAGTGGGTTTTTCGCCGAAGAATTCGAGGCTTAATGTTCCGCGAAAGCGGTCGATGTTTTCGGCCGTGGCTTCCACCACCAGCATGTCATTGGCTCGCAACTCTATGGTTGCACCGAAGCCACTGCGACGCCTGCCATTGCGTACCACGCCCAATATTAAAATGTCGTTCTCATCGGCATCACCGTAAAGGTCTTTTACCTTCATGCCGACGGTTTTAGACTTTTCAGGGATTACCAGTTCTGCAACATAACCTTCCAGATTCATTAATTCCTTGGCTGAATCCTTTTGATCATCGTTATGGGGAATCAGTCGCCAACCGCCGAAAGCGACGAATGCGATGCCTACAATCGCGCAGACCAGACCAACAGGCGCAAAATCAAACATGGCGAAAGGTTCGCCCGTTGTGCGCTCGCGGAATGAAGCGATAATGATATTGGGCGGCGTGCCGATGAGGGTCACCAAGCCACCAAGAATGGTCGCAAATGACAGCGGCATTAGAGTAATGCGGGGGCTACGTCCGGCTTTTTGCGATGCCTGAACATCTACTGGCATCAACAATGCGAGTGCCGCCACATTGTTCATAAAGGCAGAAAGTATCGCACCGGTGCCGCTCATGATCGAGATATGCGCGCCGACCGAGCGGCCCGTATCGATGATATTGCGGGTGATAAGATCAATCGCACCGGAATTCAACAATCCACGCGAGACCACCAGAACCAGAGCCACGATGATGGTGGCTGGATGGCCAAAACCTGAGAACGCATCCTTGGTTTCCACCAGCCCCAGAACCAGTGCAATCAACAGGGCGGAAAATGCAATCAGATCATAACGCCAGCGCCCCCACAAAAGCATAACAAACACCCCACCGAAGAGGCTGAAAAGAAGCATTTGATCTGTTGTCATGGGGCATAGCTCTCATGGATTGGCGTTGTGAGGTTTGCGTTGCAGCCACAATGAATGAGCGAATAGGTGATTTCAACAGTTGGGATATTTATGCCCATGAAAATGCTACGAAGAGAAACAATCAATGCACAACGAAACTGTGTTCTGCCTGTTTTTGAATATGAGTTATATATTCCTGAGTGCTCCAGCCACACTGGTTTGTTAGCTGGTCCCAGTTTTGGAATGATAGCAGCACCCATAGAAGGTCGGTTGCAACCTCCCTGCTCAAGCCATCTTTGAGATTTCCTTCTGCTTCAAGCATTGTGATTGCAGCTTCGCAGCCCTCGCGAATTGCTCCCATGCGTTCATCCCATGCCGCGCGGGCCGCATCGTCTGTATCTTTGATCGCAAGCAATGCTCGAGCCACGCCTTGGATGTTGGGGAAATGATGCCCCATGACTGCAATGAATTCGCGTAATCTTAATTTGCCACTGGAAGCTTCGCGTGTGGACTTTAACTGATCTCCGATCCCCAGTTTCTCGTCCATGTATTGGGTGGTGGCGATCAACAAATCAGAGCGGTCAGTAAAATGCAGATAGAGCGCTTGGCGGGAAATCCCCGCTGCCTTGGCGATATCTGACATGCGGACGCTCTGCCCGGGGCTGTCTTCCATCAACTTCCATGTGGCTTCAAAAATTCGTGATTTGGTATCTGCTTTGCTACTTGACATGATGTAAAGTACTACCTACTTGTCACAATGTCAATTTACACCATGTCAAGTAAGGAAAGAAAATGAAAATTATTATATTTGGAGCAACAGGAACTATCGGACGGGTGCTTGTCGCTCAAGCATTGAACGCTGGCTATAAGGTCACGGCATTTACCCGCAGTGGAAAGTTTGAGGGCGAACAACACGCTAACCTATCGATATTTCAAGGAGACGTTTTGGACGAAAAAGCCGTCGCTTCAGCTATTAAAGGACAAGACGCAGTTATGTGTACACTCGGCGCCGGGCGCAATGGAATTGTCAGATCAAAAGGCACCGAAAATATCTTACGGGGTATGAAGGCGCACGGTGTGAGCAGATTCATTTGTCAATCTACATTGGGCGCAGGTGACAGTGTTGGAAACCTCAATTTCTTCTGGAAAAATATTATGTTTGGCATGTTGCTGCGCCCGGCAATGGCGGACCATAACATTCAGGAAAATTCAGTTCGCAAATCTGATGTTGACTGGACAATCGTGCGCCCGGCAGCCTTTACCGATGGACCTGTAACGGGAAATTATCAACACGGGTTTTCCGGCAATTCACCGAAAGGACTGGCATTGAAAATTTCCAGAGCTGATGTGGCACACTTCCTGTTAAAACAGTTGAAGAGCGATACTTATTTGAATCAAACAGCAGGGTTATCTTATTGAAATCGCTTCAATACCGAGGCAAAAATCTCCGATTATGGAATCACAAATTTGCTCTATCCAAAATAGAAACACGGAAATTACAAGCTGGATTGAGGGGATTTTGGCGCAAGGGTATACTCGTACTATTTAGATTCGTTGAATGACCGTCGAAATTAATTGGAGCATTGAGTATGAGCGAAGAAGACATTCAAATTCAGCCGGCAGTTTTGGAAAAAATGGAAGTCATGGCTGAACACATCAAGATGTTAACTGCCAAAACTCAGTCTTTGCCGAGCTTTTACGCCCTTACAAAAACCGTTGCCGCCCAGGATACTGACGGGGGATTTTATCGTTTATATTCGTTCATTATGCAACAAGCCGGAATTTCAAAAGCACAACTCTTTCAGGATTTGTTTGTGTTTTGGATTTTGGACGGCAAAATGGAAGGAAAGTTTTTGGAGTTCGGGGCAACGGATGGTCTTAGCCTTTCAAATTCCCATACGCTGGAACATGAATTTAAATGGACCGGAGTTTTGGCGGAGCCAAGCCCACAGTGGCATGAGAAATTAAAAGCCAACAGACCTGATACCACCCTGCTTTTTGATTGTATCTGGACGAAAACCGGCCAAGAGCTCGACTTTTTTGTCTCAGACCACGGCGTTCTATCAACACTTTCGGATTTCCGCGAAAGTGATAAAGCGAGTATGCCCGGAAATACAAGTGCGAGAAATTCCGGCGGCTCCGTTGTTAAAGTGAAAACAATTTCTCTTAATGATGTTTTTGTAGAGCATTTTGATTCATCCCCTATCGATTATATGTCCGTTGATACAGAGGGTAGCGAGTATGAAATTCTAAAGAATTTTAATTTCGAAGAATATGGGCCGACCGTATTGACGGTCGAACATAATTTTACAGATCTGCAGGAAAAAATTGACAACTTGCTGTTTTCAAAAGGTTATGTACGCGCGTTCAAAGCTTACACCGATTTTGATGCATGGTATGTGAAACGGTCTTTTCTGGACAGCAAAACTAGCGCTGCTTAGAAGTTGTGGCTGCCTGTTTTCAGGCATAAAAAAACCGGGGCAAGACCCCGGTTTTTCTTTGACTAAATGTGCTTAAAACTAGCCGACGATGTCGGTTCCGGCGAACCAGAAGGCAATTTCTTCTGCTGCTGTTTCAGGAGCATCTGAGCCGTGTACCGAGTTTTCGCCCAGTGACAATGCAAATTCTTTACGGATCGTGCCTTCGGCAGCATCGGATGGGTTTGTTGCGCCCATGATTTCGCGGTTTTTCAGGATGGCGTTTTCGCCTTCAAGAACCTGAACAACGGTTGGGGCAGATGACATGAATTCTGTCAGTTCACCGAAGAAAGGACGATCTTTGTGGACTGCGTAAAAAGCTTCTGCCTGACGCAGGCTCATCCATACGCGGCGAGAAGCAACGATGCTAAGGCCTGCTTCTTCTAGTTTTTGAGTGATTGCACCGGTAAGGTTGCGCCTAGTTGCGTCCGGTTTGATCATTGAAAATGTACGTTCGATCGCCATTTTTTACTGCCTTTAATAATTACGTTTAAGGAGGAATTTGAGGCGGTATATAGCGGTGTAACCGGTTTGCTGCAAGTGCGAAAGGCAGGAAACAGCAAGATGTGCCACTAAACTTGCATTTTGGGCTTGCATACCGAGCGCCATAAGGCCAAAACCCCTCCCATGCTTACAATTACAGACTTGACCGTGCGGATTGCCGGTCGCCCATTACTCGTAAATGCCAGCGTTTCCATTCCAAGTGGAGCGAAGGCCGGGCTTGTGGGGCGCAACGGCTCTGGCAAAACCACATTGTTTAATGTGATTTCCGGAGATCATCATAGTGAAACCGGGTCCATCACCATTCCTAAAGGATTGCGGCTTGGCCGGGTGGCACAGGAAGCGCCGGGAACGGAGCAATCGCTGCTGGAAATCGTGCTTGCTGCCGATACCGAGCGGGTCGAATTAATGGCGGAAGCAGAAACAGCAACTGATCCGGGCCGCATTGCCGATATTCAATTACGACTGAACGATATTGACGCCCATTCGGCGGAAGCGCGTGCAGCGGAAATTCTTGCCGGTTTGCGGTTTGACAATGCAGCACAAGCGCGCCCTGCATCCTCATTTTCCGGCGGTTGGCGTATGAGGGTAGCATTGGCGGCTGTGCTTTTTGCCAGACCAGACGTGTTGCTACTTGATGAGCCGACCAACTATCTTGATCTTGAAGGCACGTTATGGCTGGAGGCATTTGTGGCTCGCTATACCGGCACAGTTTTGATCATTAGTCACGATAGGGATTTGCTCAATAACGCGGTGAATTCCATTGTGCATTTGGAGGATATGAAACTCAAATTCTATCGCGGCAGCTATGATAATTTTGAGCGGCAACGGGCAGAACAACAGATTTTGCAGGATAAAGCCCGTGTGAAACAACAGGCACGCATGGACCATATGCAGGCGTTTGTGGACCGTTTCCGCGCCAAGGCGAGTAAAGCGAAACAAGCGCAATCCCGCCTTAAAGCGCTTGAAAAAATGCAGCCGATTTCGGCGCTCCGCAAAGAGCATGTGGCACCAATAAATTTCCCGAACCCCGTAAAACGCGCCGCCTCCCCCATTATCAAGCTTGAAGGCGTGAAATGTGGCTATGAAGCCGGTAATCCGATATTACAAAATTTGAACCTCAATATTGATACGGATGACCGCATCGCGCTTTTGGGTGCCAATGGTAATGGTAAATCTACCTTCGCCAAATTGCTCTCCAATCAGCTGCCGTGTGTTAGTGGTGAAATTGTCAAAGCGGACAAACTGAAAATTGCCGTTTTTGCCCAGCACCAGATGGATGATTTGCGCGAGGATGAAACTCCCGTGGAGCATGTTCGCGCCCTGATGCCACATGAACCGGAGGCAAAGGTACGTTCTCGTGTTGCCCGGATGGGGCTTGATATCAACCGGATGGATACAAAAGCAAAAAGTCTTTCAGGTGGGGAAAAAGCCCGCCTGTTATTGGGTTTGATCGTGTTTGAAGGACCAAATTTGCTCATTCTTGATGAACCAACCAACCACCTTGATATGGATACACGTGAGGCTTTGGTTCATGCCTTGAATGCATATACCGGCGCAGTTGTTTTGATCAGCCATGACCGACATTTGATTGATGCCAGTGTGGACCGTTTGTGGATTGTTGGTGAAGGCGAAGTGCGCCCGTACGAAGACGATATGGATGCCTATCGCACCTTGATTTTAAAAGGCGCAAAGGCTTCCAATTCTTCGAAGTCCCAGAAACAACCCAAACAATCTCAGGCCGAACGACGGAAGAAAGCAGCCGAACAACGCAAGGTCTTTGCGCCATTGCGAAAAGAGATTTTACAAATCGAAAAAGAGATGGAGGGATTGAAAGAGAAGATCGACAAGATCGATGTGAAGCTTGCAACTCCGGGCATATTTGAAAACCATCCAGACGATGCAGAAAAGCTAACCAAAATGCGCGTTACAACCGAAAATGCAATGGCAGAAAAAGAAGCTGTTTGGATGGAACGCAGTGAAGTCTATGAACTGGAAACGCGCGGTGTTTAATCCAAATCGGCGTTACGGCCCCATCTGATTTTCTTTTTTACCGGTTTTTCGACCGATTTTGGTGGATCAACCTGGGCAGGTGTTGTTTCTGTCGCCGGGGATTTGTTGTTTCGCCCGTTTTTTCTACAACGAACGAATAAGATTACACCGAAGGCTATTGCAATTATTCCCGATATGCGGAACCTCGTATCGGGAACTATCGCGTTGCTCAATACGGTGACGACTACCTTGGAGAGGCTAAAATCTACTTCGCCTTCCATTTGCACATTGATGGCGTAATCTCCCGGAACGTTAACTATGAATAGTGGGGTATGGGAAAAATAGACCTCCAGACCATCAGTGTCTTCAACGCGACGATCATCAAAATTGACGAACATTTTTACTGTTTCATCCAACAATGTCCCATGTTGTCCTGCGATCTTTACCTTGAAGGATACCGAGTTCCCTAAATAGGGACTTCCGGGAAGAAATTCTCCCTTTAGTCTGACTTTTATCGGATTATTGGCCTCCTTCAATGTTACCATGTGCGGCACCCAGACCCCGCCGTTGATGCGCTCGTATACTGGGGCGGTTATCAGTTCCTCACCGGATAGTTTTGTTTGAAATGATGGGTAGACGAAGGCCATGATAAAGCCTGCTATTATTAGGAGTATTCCATTTTTGATCATATGGGTCAGGACCTAGGAGCTGTTGACAAACCGGATTCCCAAATCAGTTAAAATATGATTCAAGATACCTTTTAAGGAGGTTATCTTGGCGCGATTGTTGATGTCAAAT